>JBBRTF010000106.1:0-1503 GCA_038244725.1 Burkholderiales bacterium | reverse complement strand
GCCATGCGGTGGAACTGCTGCGCGTGCGCCTGGGCACCGGGACGGCGCCGGCGGTCTCGCTCGCACCGCTCGCGGTGAAGGCGGCCGATGCGGCGGCGCTCGAGGATCCCGCGCTCGTGCGGGAGGTACTCGACTTCTATCACGAGACGCTCAAGACGAGCCCCGAGGCGATCGCGTACCTCGAATCGCGTGGACTCAACTCCGTCGCCTTGATCGATCACTTCCGCCTGGGCTATGCGAACCGCACGCTCGCGTACCGGCTGCCGGCCAAGTCCCGGAAGGCGGGGGCGGATCTGCGCGGCCGGCTTGAGCGACTCGGGCTCCTTCGCGCGAGCGGGCATGAGCACTTCCGCGGGAGCCTCGTGGTCCCGATCCTGGGCGAGCGCGGGCAGCTCGTGCAGTGCTACGGGCGGAAGCTGCGCGATGATCTCCGCGAAGGGACGCCGCTCCATCTCTATCTGCCCGGGCCGCACGCCGCGGTGTGGAACGTCGACGCGCTCGCGACGTCGAAGGAAATCATCCTCTGTGAAGCGCTACTCGACGCGATGACCTTTTGGGTCGCCGGCTTTCGGAACGTCATCACGAGTTACGGCGTGAGCGGTTTCACCGAGGCGCACCGCGTGGCACTGCGCCGGTATGGCACCGAGCGCGTGCTGATCGCCTATGATGCCGACGCCGCGGGCGACCAGGGCGCGGAGCATGTCGCCGAGGAGCTCATGCGCATGGGGATCGAGTGCTATCGGGTCCACTTCCCGCGCGGCATGGATGCGAACGCGTACGCGCTCGCGAACGCGCCCGCCCCGGAGAGCCTGGGCGCGCTGCTGCGCGGCGCCACCTGGCTCGGGCGTGGTGAGCCGCTCGTCGCCGTGGCACCGGCGGTCCCTGCCTCTTCTTTAGCCGCTGCTCCCACGGTAGCCGCTGTCGTCTCACCGGGCATCACGGCGGCGCCACCAAGCCCGTTTACACTCGAGCGTACGGGTGATGATGTCACGGTCACGATTGCTGATCGCAGCTATCGCGTGCGCGGACTCGCGAAGAACCTCAGTCCCGATGCGCTCCGCGTGAATCTCCTGGTGAAGCGCGGGGAGGACGTCCACGTCGACACCCTCGATCTCTACGTCGCGCGAGGGCGCGGGCTCTTTGTGGTGCAGGCGGCGAAGGAACTGGGCGTGAGCGAGGAGACGATCAAGCGCGACGTCGGCGCGGTGATCCTCGCGCTGGAAGCGCTCGTGGCCGACCAAACGAGCGCGGCCCTGGCCCCCGCCACGCCGGCGGCGTCGGCGTCGAGCATGAGCGACGCTGAACGCGAGGCGGCGCTCGCGCTGCTCCGTGACCCGCAGCTGCTGGACCGCATCCTCGCCGACTTCGAGCGCGCGGGCGTCGTGGGCGAAGAGACGAACAAGTTGATGGGCTATCTCGCGGCCGTGTCGCGGAAGCTGCCCGAGCCGCTGGCGATCATCATCCAGAGTGCGTCGGCCGCCGGCAAGACGTCGCTCATGGATG
>JBBRTF010000105.1:0-1527 GCA_038244725.1 Burkholderiales bacterium | reverse complement strand
TTCGTGATTCGCTTTGAAGCAAGAGCGGCCACGATCGGCCTCGGCAGCTCGCTTCTTGCGACCTTGAGCCGCTCGCGGATCTGCTCAGCCCGCAGCCCTTCCGGTGCAGCTTTGAGCGCCGAGATGATGCGCTCGACCATCCCGTCAATGTCCTCGGCGGTGCGGCGAATGTGAGCTGTCGGCGCTCGAGCAGCACGCGAGCGTCCAGGCGCTTTCGGTGCGGCCTTAGGCGACCGGTCGGAATAATGTTGCCATCTCGATTTGGGCATGATCTACGGGTGGATGTGCGGCGCGACATATCGGTGGAAGCGTTGATCGTCGAGAAGTACGCGGCGATCGGTGGCGTGCTCGACGAGCGCGCGCGGCGACTCTGGGCTGCTACGGAATCTCGGGCGATCGGGTATGGCGGCGACGCCCTGGTGTCGGCGGCGACGGGTTTGGCGCGTGCGACGATCCGCGCCGGGCGCCTTGAAGTCGAGTCTGCCGTCGAGCCGACAGGCCGAGTTCGCAGACCCGGTGCGGGTCGCCCGCCGCTCAATCAGGTCCAGCCAGGGATCAAGGAGGCTCTTGAGCAACTGGTCGATCCACTGACGCGCGGCGACCCCATGTCGCCCCTGCGATGGACATGTAAAAGCAAGGCGAAGCTCGCGACGGCGATGGCGAAGAACGGATGGAAGGTGAGCGCCACGATGGTGGGCCGCTTGCTGCACGAACTTGGCTACAGCCTGAAGTCTGTCCGCAAGACCACCGAGGGCGCGGCCCATCCTGATAGGAACGCGCAGTTCGAGCACATCAACGCGGCCGCCTCGGACTTCTTGGCGCGCGGCCTCCCGGCGATCTCCGTCGACACGAAGAAGAAGGAACTGGTCGGAGACTTCAAAAACGCGGGCGTAGAGTGGCAGCCCTCGGGGGCGCCGGAGAAGGCGCTCGTGCACGACTTCCCCACCGATGCGATCGGGAAGGCGGTTCCGTACGGCGTCTACGACATGGCGCGCAACGAGGCGTACGTGAGCATCGGGTGCGACCACGACACACCGGCATTCGCGGTCGCATCGATCCGACGTTGGTGGATGACGATGGGGCGGCGCGCGTACCCCGAGGCTGGCGAACTCTTAATTACGGCCGACGCGGGCGGCAGCAACGGGTATCGAGCTCGTGCGTGGAAGTTGTCGCTCCAGTCCCTCGCCGACGAGTTTGGCATTCGCGTATCCGTCTCTCACTTCCCGCCCGGAACCAGCAAATGGAACAAGATCGAGCATCGACTCTTTTGCCACATCACGCAGAACTGGCGCGGCAAGCCCCTGCGAACGTTCGAGACGGTAGTGGAGCTTATCGGTCACACGCGCACTGCCGCCGGATTGCGCGTGAAGGCCAAGCTCGACACGGCGAGCTATCCCACCGGCGTAGTGATCAAGCCCGCGCAGATGAAGGCTCTCTCGCTCCATAGACACGCCTTTCACGGGGAATGGAACTACGAGCTTCACCCCCGTGGAAGTTGATCACGTAATTTCGATCGGCCGCCTAAGT
>JBBRTF010000104.1:0-1538 GCA_038244725.1 Burkholderiales bacterium | reverse complement strand
TCAGTTTACAGGCATTGTTGCGTGTGTGGCGTGGTACGACGTGGGCCCGAGGCAGCATCGACGGTTGATCCTGCTGATATACGCCGATTACTCCCTCGCAGGAGCAGCGCGGCAAGAAGCAGATGCGTCGGGAGCTGGCTCATTCTAGGATCGGGGATGCCGGTGCTGCGTCCTGCCCGGCCCGCATAACGCCGTCGAGCGTGCTCACACATCGCACCGCGGCGCCACACGTCGGACCATCGCCATCACGTTAGGTCGCACTCACCGGTTCCACCTCGCGCGCGACGGCCCAGAGGAACCCGACCAGCTCACGGGCGACGGCCACGACCGCGATCTGTGGCCGCTTCCGATAGGAGAGATGGTTGAAGCGTGCATGCAGCCGCTGTTGCGCCTTCCACGCGTGTGTGATCACCGCCGGCGGTTGCCCCTGCTGCCGGCGCTTGAAATCGACGCTGATTTGCGGGCGATGCCGGTAACTCCACGCGGCTTGCACGAGTACATGGCGGCAGTGGCTGTTCCCCGCCTTGGTGATCGACCCGAGGCGCTGCCGGTTGCCGCTCGAGTCTTCGCGCGAGACGAGCCCTAGGTAGCACGCGAGCTGACCGGGCCGTTCGAAGCGCCGCCAATCCACGAGCTCCGTCGCCAGCACCATCGCCGAGTGGAGCGAGATCCCGCGGAAGCATTGGAGTGTCTGCACCATGGGCCTGAGCGTTGGGAGCTCAGCCAGCTGTTCGATCTGCCGGTCGAGCTCCTCGCGGCGCTGCAACTTGTACATCAAGAGCGCGTGGTACTCGCGATAGACCAGGCGATCCTCGGGCGCGAGCGGCGAGCCCTCCGTCGTCAGCTGCTGGAGCCAGCGGAGATGCGGCGTGCACCAGTTGGTCCCTTCGCGAAACACGAAGCCGCGCGTCGCCAGGAACTTCAGGATGTAGTGCCGCGACTTGAGGATCTCGCGCTGAAAGGTCTCCCGACACCGCACGACGTCGCGCACGCGCTCGTCTGCTTCGCTCGGGATGCGCACGGGGACGAGTTCGCCCGCGCGATACAGCCGCGCGAGATCGGCGGCGTCGCGCTTGTCATGCTTGCGGTGCACGCCCGCGCGCTGCGGGATGAGCGAGGGCGCGATCACCGCGCACGCGTAGCCCCAGTCGCGCAGCGCGCGATGGAGCACGTACCCCGCGCCGCTCGCTTCGTAGCACGCCTGCAGCTCGCCCTCACGCGCGATGCGATCCAGCCACTTCTTGAGCTTGGGCAGCTCGTTGGGCAACCGCTCCACCCGCGTCGGCGCTTTCGCCGTGCTGGGGAGGACCGCGACCGTGATCGAGTCCTTGGGCACATCCATGCCGAGATAGATGATTGTGCGCGCGGGCGTCAGGGTCGCGGGCGTGGGCGCTGCCGTCCTAAGAGTGAGGGATGACATGGGTTGGTCTCCGGTTGATGCGACAGTGGGACCGTCGCATGTGGCTCTGGTTGCTCCGTTCACCCGCGAGGAATTAACCCACGCGAAGTTCGGAGGCCAGCCCAGTCATAACTTCTAG
>JBBRTF010000103.1:0-1563 GCA_038244725.1 Burkholderiales bacterium | reverse complement strand
TCCCTTTAACTCCGTTGGTTAATCCGTGCTTAAACCGCTTTAACGGCAGCGCAGCGTCAAGCTCAATCGCGCATGGCGCCAAAGACAAAAACCCGCCGGGCAATGTAATTCCAGAAGAACACCGTCCCGGTGGCCGCGAGCTTCGCCAGCAGCAGGCTCGCGCGAAGCACATCCACGCCGAGATAGAGCATCGCCTGGTTGATGGCGAGGCCCACGCCGCTCACGGCGTACACGAGCACGATCTCCCAGCGCCGGCTGAAGCGCTGCCCGCTCACGAACACGAGCCGCACGCTGAGAAGGTAATTCACCAGCGTCGCCACGACGAAGCTCGCCACCGCGACGCGCAAATACGGCAATCCGAGGTAACCCGCGAAGAGCATGAACAGCCCGATGTCCACGACGGCCGCGACGCCGCCGACGAAAAAGTAGCGCGCGAGGCGCTTGCCCTCAGCGGAAAAGGTTGTACTTGAGGATGCAGTAGATCGCACGCAGCCCGTCCTTGTAGCCGATTTTCTTGCCTTCCGCGTACGTGCGCCCGCTGTACGAGATGCCCACCTCGTAGATGCGGCATCCCGCCTTCGCCACCTTCGCGGTCACCTCCGGCTCGAAGCCGAAGCGGTCCTCCTCGATCTCGATCGCCTGGATCACCTCGCGGCGGAAGGCCTTGTAGCAGGTCTCCATGTCCGTGAGGTTGAGGTTCGTGAACATGTTCGACAGGAGGGTGAGGAAGCCGTTGCCCACCGAGTGCCAGAAGTAGAGCACGCGGTGCGGGGCGCCGCCGAGGAAGCGCGAGCCGTACACCACGTCCGCGCGCCCGTCGACCAGCGGCGCGAGGATCGTCCCGTACTCGCGCGGGTCGTACTCGAGATCGGCATCCTGGATGATGACGAAGTCGCCGGTGGCCGCCTGGATGCCGCTTCGAAGCGCCGCGCCCTTGCCGCGGTTGCGCTCGTGCATGACGAGCCGCTCGATGCGCTGCCGGAGCGGCCCTTCCAGGATGGCGCGCGTGCCGTCGCCCGAGCCGTCGTCGACGACGATGATCTCCTTGTCCGGCCAGGGCGCCGCGCGCACGGCATCGACGATCCTCTCGATGGTGCCGGCCTCGTTGTAGCACGGTATGACGATCGAAAGCTTCATGGGGCGGGCCTGGGCGCGAGCTTGTCGCGTCGCACCTTGAGGAGGATCGCCTGCAGGTCGCCCGCGCCGTTGGCGCGATGCCAGACCTCCTCCGTGTAGGGCCGCAGGAACAGGGCCGGCATCAACGGATTGCCGAGGCGATGCGCGCTGTCGCGCGGATGCACGACGCTCAGGTAGACGTAATCGGCGCCGCTGTCGCGCACCTGGACCTCCAGGTCCGTCGGATCCTTCGGGCGCTCGAGTGCCACGCCCGCGCGCTGCGCCAGGAGCGCCACGTAGGCGGGCGTGTACCACATCACGCGCGAGCGCTCCGGCGTGGCCTCGCGAATGCGCTCCATGTCCGCGAACACGGCGAGCTGAGTCAGCGCGTTCGATGCGGCAGCGGGTCCCGACGGAATGCGATAGAACTCGGCGATCTCGCGAACG
>JBBRTF010000102.1:0-1684 GCA_038244725.1 Burkholderiales bacterium | reverse complement strand
GCCTCGAATGTCACCCCGGTCGATCCCGGGCGCCGGCATTTCGTGATGTCGCGCGGATTGAACAAGCTCATGAACGGCAACAACGATTTCGTGGTGCCGACCGCCGGGGTCTGGGGCGAGAACGGCTCGGGCTTCTTCCCGATTGCCGACAAGCTGATACTCGAAGGCGACGAAGCGGTCTCGCACACGAAGTTTTTCGCCGATCCCACTGCACGGAAGCAGATCCTCGACTGGCTGGGGGCGTGATGCCCGGCCCGCGCGTGCACATCTCATCGGAGCGAGTGCATGGACTTCCTTGATTTCGAGATCCACATCGCGCCGGGCACCGGCCAGGACTATCCCGTTCTCGTCGTCAAGTCGCCGGCGGGAGAGGCGAGTGGCACCTTCCACCTTCCCTTCGACGCGCCGGGACTCGAGAACCATCTCAAGGGGGTCGAGATCGCGGTGCTGAAGTCGGGATCGGGCCGCCGCGACATCGTGATCGCATCAGACGAGTCAGAGTCGGTGAGCGATTTCGGCAAGAAGCTCTTCAACGCGCTTTTCACCGACCAGGTGCAGACGGCGTTCCGTCGCAGCCAGGATTCGGCGCGCGCGCAAAAAAAGGGGCTCCGCGTGCGGCTCCGGATCGACGCGCCCGATCTTTCGACATTGCCGTGGGAGTTCATGTACGACCCGTCGACCGGCGACTACATCTGTCTCTCGTCGGAAACGCCGCTGGTGCGCTATCTCCAGTTCGATCGCGCGCCGGAAGAGCTCACGGTCAAGCCGCCGATCACCATTCTCGCGATGGTGGCGAGCCCCAAGGATCGCCCGACGCTCGATGCCGCGCGCGAGAAGGACCGAATGCAGCAGGCCACGGCCGGGCTCCAGGCGGCGGGGTTGCTCCGCATCGAGTGGCTCGAGGGTTCCACCTGGCGCGACCTGCAGACGACGTTGCGCCGCAAGGACTATCACATCTTCCATTTCGTGGGCCACGGCGGCTTCGACCCGGCCGCGGGCGAGGGTGTACTCGCCTTCACCGACGAAGCGGGGAATTCGCAGCTGCTCAGCGCCACCGAAGTCGGCCGCCTCCTGGGCGACGAGCGCACTCTTCGGCTCGTGGTGCTCAATTCCTGTCTCGGCGCCAAGGGGAACACCACCGACATCTTCTCGAGCACGTCGGCCACGCTGGTGCGCCGCGGGGTACCGGCCGTCGTCGCGATGCAGTACGAGATCAGCGACTCCGCCGCCATCGAGTTCTCGCGCTCGCTCTACGAGGCGATCGCCGACGGGATGCCGATCGATGCGTCGGTGGGTGAGGCACGCAAGGCGATCTCCGTCTCGGCGCGCCATTCGGTCGAGTGGGGAACGCCGGTGCTGCATATGCGCTCGCCCGACGGCGTACTCTTCACCATCGATGGTCCGACCACCTCGGAGCTCAAGGCGACCGGGACCTATCGCACGGCGCCGGGCCCGGGGGGGACACCACCGGCGGCGCCACCGGCCGCGGCTGCACCGCAGCAGTTCGTGAGTCCGCCTGCTGCACCGCCGCCGGCATCGCCACCGGCACCGGCACCGGCACCGCCTGCGGGTTCGGGACTCTGGAAGGGGGTCGCGATCGGAGGCGGGTTGATCGTGGCGCTGGCCATCGGACTGATCTACCTGATCGCGCGCGATCCGGGCGGACCGGATACATCGACGGAGT
>JBBRTF010000101.1:0-1750 GCA_038244725.1 Burkholderiales bacterium | reverse complement strand
TCGACGGCGCGGCGATCTACGTGACGGCGAGCCCGTGCTGGGCGTGCTTCCGCATGATCGCGAACGCAGGACTCACGAAGATCGTGTTCGGCGAGTTCTACCGGGACCAGCGCATCTTCGACTTCGCCAAGAGACTCGGCATCGAGCTGGTGAAGGTCGGCGAGGGCGGCGGAACCGTGGCGCCTGCGCCGGCGGGGTGAATAGACGCTCCCCGGCAGCAAGCAGCTGTCCGTTGACCCCATTTCTCGTTGCAGGTTCGCGTGTTTCGAGCTCTAAGCCAGTGGTTGGCAGCATCGACGACAGCACGCGAGTGGAGTGAGAGCGAGTTCGGCGACGCCGGACTCGATGTTCGCAATCGCGCGCGGTTGGTACGCATCGGCGCGGCGGTGGCGGAGTCGGTAAACGTTTCGACGATCGCACACGCCTTTCCGGATCGTGGCGAACTCCACGGCGCGTACGACTTCTTGGAGCACAAGCGGGTCCTGGCCGAGCCGATCATCCGCGCGAGTAGTCGCGCCTGCGCCCTTCGCAGCGCGGAGCACTCGCGGGTGTTGATCCCGATCGACGGCAGCAGTTTGTCGCTTCGCGATCCCCATCACACTCGTGGAACGGGGCCAATCGGAAGGAGGACCTCGAAGGGGCGGGGCCTCAAGATGATTGTCGCTGGAGGCTATACGGAGCGAGGTGTCGCGCTCGGTCTCGCCGGAATGATCTGTTGGACTCGATCCGAGAAGGCGTCGCGGCGCACCCACAAGCAACGCCCGGTGGCAGAGCGCGAGACGCAGCATCAACTGGATATTCGGGCGCGGGTTCGCGCGAACTTTGGCGAACACGCGCCAGACACCGAATACGTTTTCATCGAAGATCGCGGCGGCGATGCCTGGGCCGTGCTGACCGATTGTTTCAACGATCGGCCGACGCGAGAGCACTCGATCATCCGCGCTGCGCACGATCGACGCGCGGTCAACGGCCACAAAGAACTGCAGGCGGTTCCTTGCACGCGATTGGATCAAATCACTCGTCGCGCACCGCTGCGCGGGAAGTACAAACTCCAGCTCTCCACAACGCGGACGCGATCCGAACGTGATGCGAAGATCGAGGTGCGTTCGGCGCCCATCACGATTGACCTGATCACGACGTTGAAGCGGCACGAGCAGGTGCAGCTGTGGGTCGTCCACGCTCGGGAGGTTGGCCGCGTGCCGCGCGGCCAAAGCCGCGTTGAGTGGACGCTCCTGACGGACCTCGAGTCCATGACGCTGTCCCAGGCACGCTACGTCATCGATGCCTACACGCAGCGCTGGCGCATCGAAGACTTCTTCAAGGTGCTCAAGGGAGGTGTCATCGACATCGAGTCCACTCGACTTCACAGCGTGACTGCGATCGAGAAGTGGCTCGCGATACAGTCGGCAAACGCCATGCGGATACAACGCCTCGCTCGACTCATTCGGACCGAACCTGAGACTCCCGCGCGGAAGGAGTTCAGCGACGACGAGATCGAAGCCGCGCGCGATCTGTACGCAGCGCAGAAGAGAACCTTCGCAGACGAGCCCACCGTCTTGCAGCTCGCAATGGTCCTCGCGAACATCGCTGGCTCGCACCGCGCCGCCGGTGAGTTGCCGGGCGCAATCGTGCTCGCGCGGGGACTTGAGAGGGTGCTGATCGTCGCGAGCGCGATGCGTGGCCGTGCAGACCGAGCGCCACCGGCTCCTGCGAAGCGGAAACGGCAGAACAAATGAGGTCAACGGACAGC
>JBBRTF010000100.1:0-1884 GCA_038244725.1 Burkholderiales bacterium | reverse complement strand
TAAATGAGTTCGAAGCCTTCGTTCCACCACCACGTCAGCCACGCCGCGAGTTCGGGGTGCACGGGGATGGCGCGCGGGTGGTCAGAGAGACCGTCGTCCGTCTTCAGCGGCTGGTCTTCATACTGCGTGGTGCCTGACGTCAGGGTGTAGTTCTCATCGTGACGCTCGCCGAGGCTTGCGCGGCGGCTTCGGTGTGATGTCGACGACGTTCGCAAGAACGTGAATGTCGCAATGGTAGGTGGCGGCGACGAGCGCCCACGCATCGTCGAATCGGTCGCTCTGATCCCAGCCGCGCATCGTGAGGATTGCTTGCGCGCCGCGAGTGCCCCATCGCATCCCACTGAGCTTGAGTCTTTGCGCGACGAGCGTTTTGCACGCGGCCTCGACGACTCCACTGCCGATCATGAAGCCCTCGCGCTTCCACTTCGCATACCGCATTCGATGCTTGTTCTTACGAAAGTACGCGAGCACCTTCTTCGGCTTCACGAGCTGTTTGTGCGTGCGCTGCAAGTACGCCAGCGCATTGATCACCGCTTCGACGCCGCGATCTTCCATGAGCAGTCGCTCGCGCAAGACCTCGAATTTGTGCCTCGTCGCGGTCGTGCCGTCTCCGTGGACGGCTGCGATCGCCGCAGCGAGGTGCTCGGTCGCGTGGAAGAAGTCGAGGATCTCCGGCCCTGGTGGCAGCGTCGCCGTGTACTCCCAATTATCGCCACCAGCGTCGGTGATCTTCGCCAGCTTCAGCGCCGGGTGTTGCTCGAGCACGTGCGCCAGATCCTTCCGCAGCGTCTCTTTCAGCGTGAGCTTCTTCGACTCGGGTCCACGACCGAAGCGAATCGCGGAGATCAAATCGCCCTTCGCGTCGCAGAAAGCGAGTGTCGCGCAGCCCATCTCGCGATATCCCGCAGGGCCCTTGCTCCTCCACCCTTCGGACGCGGCATTCGCGCGCACTTCGGTCGGCCTCGCCCCGCCGTCAATCGGAGCAAGCACTCCGTCGATCGATACGGCGATCGAGTGCGTTTCCGCGGGTACGACGATCGCTTCGCGCAGCACCTGTTCGTATATCTCGCGCTTCGCCTCCCACCGCTCGCCGAGCGCCTTGGGCAATCGATCGAGGCTGCTCTTGGACGGATCCATGTTGCCGACGCGGACAAACAGATCTTCGGCCTTCTGCGGCGTCATCTGCGTGACCACCCACGACGCCTGCTCCGCAGCTCGCGTCGTCCAAAACCCTTCCACAATGCCGAGCTTCAGATCGAGCGCCGCCAACGCATGCGCCGTCGGATCGCGCCGGTCCTTGTACAGCCAACGCTCGACATTCACTGGGCCCGCGGCGGTCATGTAGATCTGTGCGCTGCGCAGAACGCGACGATGCACGCGGCCCTCGATCTCGATCGCGTCGGCATCAACGTCCGACGCCGACATCACCCCGCCCACGATCTCGCGCTCGGCTTCCATCAGGCGCGCATGCAACTCCTTCTCGAAGTCGTAGAATTCGCGCGCGCCAGTCTTGCCAGTCATCGCATGATCTTCGAGGAACCGGCGCACGCCGTCGAGCACTCTGTCATGGAACGAGCGCTGCGCCTCGGAGGCGCTCAGACGGCGACGGACTTCGGGACGAAGCGATTCTACGGCAGCGGACTTGGTCATCCCGCGGCAACGCGCGAGTTCTCCGGAAATTCCCACGAATCGCACGTCAGAATGGGATCAACACCGAGACCACAGACCTTGCCTGAGAAAGGCTCGAGGACGTGGCAATACCGATCAAGCACAGAGGCAAATGGAGAATCCGTTGGGTCGACTCCCGCGGGGCACGACAGAGCGCGGTTTTCGACGAGTACAGGGCCGCGCAGGTGGCTCTATCGCGCCACGAGACTGAGGTAG
>JBBRTF010000099.1:0-1973 GCA_038244725.1 Burkholderiales bacterium | reverse complement strand
TCATCGCAGCGCTGAGCGTCGCAGCTCGCTGCCAGATCCTCGGCCAGGCTCCCGAGCGCGATCGCGCAAGCGAAGCACGCTCGCGCCGCTGGGGCGCGATCGGCCTGCTGGTGGTGGGCGTGTTTCTCATGGCCGTTTGGGGGGTCATCGTGGCGCCCATGCAGATCGAATTGGGTGCGGCTCCTCTCCGGCGGCTTCGATGCTCGCAAGATCGATCACTTGACCCTCCTGAGGCGCGGCTTCGGTGCGGGAAGCGGGTCTGGAACGTTGCCGCCTTCGTAGTGTGAGGCGTGGTTTCGCTCGTGATCGCGAGCGAGGTGGAACTGCCAGTACGCGTCGAAGTCGCCCGATGCTCGCACCGCGCGGAGGCGCAGCACGGCTTCGGCGCCGGTGAGCGACCAGCGTGCGCCGGTGCGATCCATGCGGTCCTTCACGAGGTAGCGACACGCTCCCTCGATGACGCCGGTGGCGATGGGCAGGCCGTCGCGGAGCGCCTCCTTGTAGTGCATCAAGCGGGTTCGCGTTCGGTCTGCGAGGTAGTCGCAAGTGGTGTCGATCGCTCGAAGTGCCTGCTCGCTGTCGTCGTCGTTTTTTCGGCGCGCCGCCCACCACCGGATGGTGCGCGCGACATCGCCGCCGCTCTTGCCGGTCAAAAGCGCGAGCAGGCGATCGGCCACCCACCGCTCGGCCTTCGCGTTGCTCTTGCCGAAGAGCGCTCGGGCCGCGTCCCAGACGTATTCGAGCACGTGGATGATATCGAGGAGGATGGTGACCGTGGCGCCGGCGCGTCGTGCCTCTGCCTTGACGGCGCGGAGTTGCTTCGGGTCGCCATCGACGAGCACGATCCAGCGACGGCGCTTGTCGGGATCGCGCCGCAGCGCCTCGGCGAAGGCCTCGCGGATGACAGCCCGCGACGACTTCTCCACGCTCGCCCAGACACGCTTGTCCGTCGGGCGCGGCCTTTTGGCAGAGACCTCGTCGGCGTCGCGAAGCGTGTGCAGGATGTCGGCGGGGGTCCTCGGGAAGTGGGCGATCGAGTACGTCGTCGCGACCTGCGCCATCCGCTTGCGGTTGCTCTTCTCACCCGGCGTCAGCCGCGTCTCGAGCTTGCGCACGGACTTTTCGGCGGCCTTGCGCGTGCCCTCGCGGAGGTCCTCGTGGCGCATCACGACACCCTTGCCGTCGGTGCTGATCACGAGCAGGTCGTCCCCACCGTCGCGCGAGGCGGCGCGGTGCTCGTAGAACGCGTCGAAGTCCACAGCCGCGCGCACCGCGAGCTCTTCGACCTGCCGCTTGCCGATCGAGGAGCCCGTGTAGTCGCGCACGATCTCCACCACCTCGTCGAAGGACGCACGTGCCGCTTCCTTGGCGACCATCCGGCGGATGCCGTGCGAGAACATCTCACGCGGCAGGTTGAGCGCCGCGTCCATCGGGTGCAGATCCACGCTGCCCGGCGCCTGGTACGAGAGACGCGGCACGAGGACTCGACCGAAGATCGTCTCGAGGTGCCGCTCGCTATCTCGCGCGCTCACGCGCTTCACGCCATCGGCGCCCATCACCTCCACGGGCTTCTCCACCGAGGCGCGGAGCGCCACGTGCTCCTCGTACATCATGCGGGCCCACTCGCGGCCCTTCTCGTCGAGGAATTCCTCTACGTCGGAGTGTCGCTTCCGAATCATCTCGTTGCTCGACAGGCTACCTTCAACCGCCGTCGCGTGCGTACGCGACCGCGCGAACGGCACATCGACAACGGGCACCGGGACTGCAGGCTGGGCGCTCATCGAACGGGCTCCTCTTCCGGCGCGGAGAACGCGCCTCGCGGGAAGAACGTCACGCGGGTCGCGAAAATTCCGCGAACTGCGCGGTATCACCCGATTTCACGCCGCCGCAATGGAGCCGCACCCATCTCTAATGGCGTGGGCGCGCAGACGTCCGTCGAATACGCCACCCTCGCCCAGCTCGACCACGCAGCG
>JBBRTF010000098.1:0-2047 GCA_038244725.1 Burkholderiales bacterium | reverse complement strand
CCCGTGTTGTAGTTGGCGGAGTCGAGGATCCAGACTTCCCCGCCGTCGACGATCGCGTTGAGCGCCGCGGGCAGCAGGCGGCAAGGCAACTGGACCGTGCACGGATTGCTGTCGGAGCCGTCGACCGAGAGGTAGGCGCGAAACGACAGAGCCTGGACGGCGGAGCACGACAGCATGGCGAGAAGCGCGAGGATGCTGCGCGAAGCGGTGTGAAGTTGCATGGGATCTCCCCGAAAAGATGGATGGCTTGCCGGAGGGCAAGCCGAGGAGATCATGACACTGAAACCGCGCCTTCCCAATGAGAGGGCGCCTCGCGGCGCCCGTCCATTCGAATCGCTCCCGACCGTTATTGCAGGGCGGTCGCCGTGAGGACGCCCTGCGAAGTGGTGTTGTCGGTGATGTGGTTGTTGCCCAGCGACCGGATGACCGCACCGGCCCCGATTTGACGCCATGCGTAGTTGTTGCCGACGATCGTGCTGTTGCTGACGGCGATCACGGCCGTGGAGAGCAGGGTCGCGGCCTGGCTATCGAGCGCGGACACGACGCCTTCGATCGTGCAGCGCGTTACGAAGACTTTCGCGACCGCGTTATCGGCGCTGGCCCAGGAATTGACACCACCATTGCCGCCGGAAATGAGCGAGTCGGTCACAATGGCCATCGTAGTCGTCGCCGCGGAAAGGCTCTGGGTATCGACTCCCCCGTTTCCGTTTGCCAGCATTTGCGTGCCTGAAATCGTTCCCATCGCGCCATTGTGCAATTGCACGGCGAAATAGGCATTGTTCCTGATGATCGAGTTGGCGATCTTCAACTTTCCCGCTCCGTCCACGGTGACCGCGGATTGGGGCAGGTTCGCGATCAGGCTCCCCTCGATCGTGAGCGCGGATGCTCCCGTCATCTCGACTCCGTTCGTGCCACCGCCCCCAGGGAACGGAACGATCACCAGGTTGCGCAGCGAGACCGTGAGGCCCGAGGCGGTGATGCTCAAAGCCGGCCCCCCGAGGGCCACGACGCTGCCGACGGCGCCGGGAACGGCCAGGATCGACGCGGACTTGCCGACGGTCACGGGCCCTATGTTGTAGTTGGCCGAGTCCAGGATCCAGACTTCCCCGCCGTCCACGATCGCGTTGAGCGCCGCGGGCAGCAGGCGGCAAGGAAGCTGGACCGAGCACGGATTGCTGTCGGAGCCGTCGACCGACAAGTAGGCGCGAAACGACAGAGCCTGGACGGCGGAGCAGGACAGCATGGCGAGAAGCGCGAGGGTGCTGCGCGAAGCGGTGCGAAGTTGCATGGGATCTCCCCGGAAAGATGGATGGCTTGCCGGAGGGCAAGCCGAGGAGATCATGACACTTAACTCGCTGCTTCCGAATGAGAGGGCCCCTCGCGGCGCCCGTCCCATTCGAATCGTTCCCGACCGTTATTGCAAGGCCGTCGCCGTGAGGACGCCGAAGGAGTTGATGTTGTCGGTGATGTGGTTGTTGCCCAGCGTGCGGATGACCGAACCGGCACCGAATTGATACCACGCGTAGCTGTTGTTGGCGATCATGCTGTAGCTGACGGCGGCCGAGGCCGAACCCGCGCCAACGGTTTCGCTGACGAGCCCATAGAAGGTGCCCTCGATCGTGCAGCGCGTCACGAAGACGCGCGCAACGGCACCGGCGAAGGTGGTCCACGCAAAGACGCCCGCCTGATCGCCCGTCGTGCCGGAAATGACCGAGTCGCTCACGCTCGCCGTCGTGGTCGTCGCGGTGCCGCTATAGGCGAGGACTCCTCCGGCTCGATTCATCAGCATTTGCGTCCCGGAAATCTCGGCGGCTGCGCCATCAAACAACCGCACGGCGTACTGGCCGTTGTTCCTGATGATCGTGTTGGCGATCATCAGCTTTCCGGCTCCGATAACGTATACCCCGTTGCCGGGCAGGTTCGCGACCAGGCTGTTCTCGATCGTGAGCGTGGACGCCCCCGTCATGTTGACCCCGTCGGTGCCGCCAGACGCAGGGAACGGAACGATCACCAGGTTTCGCAGCGAGACCGTGAGGCCCGAGGCGGT
>JBBRTF010000097.1:0-2063 GCA_038244725.1 Burkholderiales bacterium | reverse complement strand
CGCGAGATCTACGAGCGTCACGGCCGCGGAGCCTATGCCGTTGCGATCTCGCTGCTGACCCGGCCGGCGGCTGCCGAACGCGCAGTGGAGGTTGCATTCGGGCGGCTGGCGCGTACTTTGGAATCTCCTGGCGTCCGCTCTTCGCGAGGAGCGTTGCTTCTTCACCACGCCTACCACGCCGCCAACGAGTCCGCAGCTCAAGGCCCGAGGCCGCCAAGCCACTCCCGGGCGGGTCTGCTCGCTTCACTCCCAGAAGAGCAGCGCAAGGCTCTCGTACTCTGCCTCTACGGTTCCTGCAAATGCTCCGAACTGGCCATGATTGAGCGCGTCGCCGACCACGTCATCATCTCACGACTGCACCGCGCGCTCGGCCATATCCGCCGGCTCTCAACCATCGAAACGCAACCATCCAAGCTGCGCGTGCTGCTGGCGAACGAGAGCCCGGAGCACCTTGAGGGCATCGCCCAGGTGGTAACGCGGCTCGGGCACGCTGTGACCGCACGCGAGACCGACACGGAGGCCGTCGCCGCACTCACCGAGGAAGCCGTCTTCGATCTCGCGATCGTCGGCGTGAGCGAAAATGCCGAGCACGCCCTCGACCTCATCGGCCGCACCGTGCGCGAGGCCAACTGCCCGGTGATCGCCATCCTCAACGCCGAAGACCCCGCCTTCATCAACCAGGCCGCCAAACGCGGCGTCTTCGCCTACCTCACCACCAGCACCTCACAAGACGACCAGCTCGAGAGCGCCATCGACATCGTCCTGGCCCGCTACTCCGAGTTCCACGACCTTCAAGGCGCATTCGGGCGCCGCGCGCTCACCGAGCGCGCGAAAGGCGTGCTCATGGAACGCCATGCAATCGATGAACACGCCGCTTTCCTGATGCTCCGCGATCAAGGACACAAGTCCAGCCGCAAACTGATCGATGTCGCGCAGGCAGTTCTCGACGCGCGAGCGCTCCTACCGGACAAGGCAAAACCAACCGGCCCCGTGCCCGACTGGCACCGCTACTCGCATTAGAGCGCCCTGGACAAACGTCAAGAACCTCGCACTCGGAATGGTGCTCACTCCATTCAACCAACAGGCGATCGACGACCCCAAATTCCGCGACCACAGACCGCGAGCATCCCTCTCGAGCGCGCCGCCATGCCAGCCGAGATCGCCAGACTCGCCGTCCTCATCGCCTGCAGCGACGCCGACTACGTCACAGGCTCAAGCGACGTCATCGACGGTGGCAGCATGCGCAACCTCGGCCTAAGCGCCTACGCGGTGCTTTCATGCGAGGCCGGCGCCGCCTCGAATCCGAACTCGCGCGCTGATCGAGCCCCTCGCTGGTGGTACGCGGCACTCCACGAAACGACCGCTGGGTAGAGATCGGCTCTGCCTGGTGGATTGTGGAGCTTTGCGGGTATTGCCTGTCGAACGTTTCGTTGCCGGCAGTCGCCACCGAGGCGCTGCGGCGCCTACGAAGAGGAGCGGGTATGTCCGACGACCTGACGCCAGTTTTCGACGCGGTGGAGAAGGCGCATGCCAATCAGCCGGTGGCGACTCGGCTGGCGATGATCAAGGGCGCGGCTGGCCTCGCGGCGGGTGTAGGTGTGCTCGGCGCGCTCGGCGGGGTCGCCGAGGCCAAGAGCTCGAAGGCCGCTTGGTGGGGGCATGACAAGCATCACAGGGGTGATGATCCGCAGATGATCCTGAATATCGCTGCGACGGCTGAGGTGCTGGCGACGATCGTGAACACGATCGGCTTCCAGAGCGTTAAGCTCGACGACGTCACGAAGCGCAACGTGGGCACGGCGGCGCGTGAGGAGTTGATCCACTACAACACGCTGGTGGGCCTCGGCGGCGTGCCGCTGACGAAGAAGATCTGGGTGCCGGATGCGGTCTTCAAGGACGCAAGCGGGCTGCTCAACACCCTGCAGGTCGGCGATCAGATCTTCGTCAATGCGTACCTGATCGCGACGAAGCGCTTCGCGCAGCTGCACAAGCCCGAGTACGCCGTGTACGCGGCCGAGATCATGGGCGTCGAGGCCGTGCACCGCGCGCTCGCGCGCCAGTCG
>JBBRTF010000096.1:0-2073 GCA_038244725.1 Burkholderiales bacterium | reverse complement strand
TCTCGCGAACATCCGCGAGACCGACGCGATCATCCACGTGGTGCGCTGCTTCGAGGATCCCGACGTGCTGCACGTGATGGGCGCGATCGACCCCGTGCGCGACCGCGAGGTGATCGAGATCGAGCTCGCGCTCGCCGATCTCGCGACGGTGGAGAAGCGACTCGACAAGGTGCGACGCGCGGCGAAGTCGCACGACAAGGAGGCGCTCGCGGAGCTGCCGGCAATCGAGGCGGCGTACGAGACGCTCGCGGCGGGAAGAGGATTGTGGGAGGCGAAGCTGAGCGACGAGCAACGCGCGGTGCTCGCGCCGCTGACGCTGCTCACGGCGAAGCCGGTGCTGTACGCGGCGAACGTCAGCGATGCGGAGCTCACGGGCGAGGAGGGCGCGCCGTTGACGGCGTTGCGCGAGGCCGTGAAGAAGAGTGGAGAGCGCGCGCAGGTGGTGCCCTTCTCCGCGAAGATCGAGGCGGAGCTCGCGGAGCTGCCGAGCGAGGAGCGCGGCGATTTCCTCGAGTCGCTGGGGCTCACGAGCGCGGGGCTCGACCGGCTGATTCTCGCGGGCTACGAGCTGCTCGGGCTGCGTACGTACTTCACCGCGGGCGAGCAGGAAGTGCGCGCGTGGACGATCCACACGGGCGACACGGCGCCGAAGGCGGCCGGCGTGATCCACACGGACTTCGAGCGCGGCTTCATTCGCGCGGAGACGATGGGCTACGAGGAGTTCGTGTCGATGGGCGGGTGGAAGGGCGGCAAGGAAAAGGGCGCAGTGCGGAGCGAAGGGAAGGAGTATGTGGTGGCGGATGGGGACGTGATGCTCTTTCGGTTCAACGTCTAGTTCGCGCGCCACATTGGTCCTTGCGCTCCGTTTTCCACGCGGGTAGTTACAAGAAGGGGTCTGTACACTTTCGGACCGAAAGTTGCTTTAGTGGGGACATGCGCTGTCTTTCCCGCCGCGCTTGCCTCTCAGACTGCCAGGCCTCGCTCCGCAAGTAGTCGCGATCGCATTGCGCGCGGCTGAGGCCACTTTGCATACGGATCCACCTTGAACTCAAAGGGCACGCCTTTGCTCGCCGCAACGTCGCCGCAGGGTGCTCTCGACTCTGCCGCAACGCCCAGCGCGCACGCCACCGATGCTGTGTCTCACGCGCGAGCGCTGGCGGCAGCACAAGTAGCTTCCGCGTCACGCCCGCGCAATGGCGACCACGGGCTGCTTGCCGCAGTTGTCGCCTGCGAGCACTGCTACCGCGCCCTCACCAGAAGCATCGGTCGAAGCAGTACGCATGCGATCATGTCGCGCGCGCTCCTGCAAACGCAGAGTGAATCTCCGATTCTCGATCAGATCGTGATCGACCGGGAGTCCGATCATGCGCTCACGGGAATTGCCGAGGTGATTCAGTTGCGTGGTGCTCCCCAGGTGAGCGCGGCGCTCCAGTCGATGCTCGAGCACGCGTTCGAACTACTCGAGCGCCTCGTGGGGCCCGACATCGTGCACCAACTCGTGACGCAGAATATTTCGAGTGAGAAACCAGACGACGAGGACGCCACGTGAAAGCACTGCGCACCAAGGGAAAATCGATCCTGCCGCTGCCGATTCCCGTGATCAGGGGAATGGCCACAGGTGTCCCGGGTTTCGACGCGATTCTGGGCGGCGGACTGCCGGAAGGCTCGTTCAACCTCGTTGCGGGCAGTCCCGGCGTCGGCAAGACGACCCTCGTGCAACAGATCATGTTCGCGAACGCCACACCGAATCGGCCCGCGCTGTACTTCACGGTGCTAGGCGAGCCGACGCTCAAAATGCTTCGCTATCAGCGCGAATTCGAGTTCTTCGACGCGTCCCTCGTCGGCAAGGCGATCCACTACGTCAACCTGAGCGAGGAGGCTCTCGCGGGGCAGCTCCAGCTCGTCCTCGAGCGAATCGTTTCCGAGATCGAGCGGCTCAAGCCAGGGCTTATCGTGCTCGACTCGATCAGCACACTCCTCAAAGGGAACTTGGAGTCCAGCCGCACGTCGATGGGCATCGACTCGTTCGTGCAGCGACTGGCACTGCATCTCGCCAGCTGGGAGATCACCTCT
>JBBRTF010000095.1:0-2083 GCA_038244725.1 Burkholderiales bacterium | reverse complement strand
CCGACTTTCGCGTGGATTAGTTCCTCAGGTGGAAGCGGAGTCACCAGAGCCACCTGCGACGATCGAACGTGTCGCACCTTTGCGGAGACCAACCCATGGCATCACTTGCTGTAAGGACGCCAGAGCCCGAGAATGCAGTCGCGACGCCCGCCCGCACAATCATCTATCTCGGCATGGATGTGCACAAGGACTCGATCACCATCGCGGTGCTGCCGGGGGCAGCCAAGACGCCGACCCAGCTCGAGCGGTTGGCGAATGACCTCCCCAAGCTGAAGAAGTGGATCGACCGTGTGGCCCAAGCGTGGCGAGATTCGCGCCTGTTACGAAGCGAGCGGCGCGGGCTATGTGCTGCACCGCGCGATGCGCGAGTGGGGCTACGCGTGTGAGGTGATTGCGCCCTCGCTCATTCCCACCCGGCCCGGCGTGCAGCGCAAGCATGACAAGCGGGACGCGACCGATCTCGCGCGGTACTATCGCGCCGGCGAGCTCGTTGTGGTGCGGATCCCGAGCGAAGCGGACGAACGGGTTCGCGATGTGGTCCGCTGCCGCGAGGTGTTTCAACGCGAGATCCTCAAGTCGCGCCACTATATCCTGAAGTTCTTAGCCCGGCGCGGGTTTGTGTATCGCGAGGGGACCAACTGGTGCACGCCGCATCTGAAGTGGCTGCAGCACCTCACCACGGACGCGTCCCCGCTCGCGGCCGACGATCGCCTGGTGTTCCGAGAGTATCACGCCTTGCTGGAGTACAAGCTCCAGCGCCGCGCCGAGCTCGATCGGCAGATCGAACAGCTGGCGTTGTTGCCGCACCTCGCGCCGGTGGTGCAGACGCTGCAGTGCTTCCGCGGGATCGCGCTGCAGTCGGCGATGGTGCTTGCGACGGAGCTCGTCGACTGGCGTCGCTTTGCGCATCCGCGACAACTCGCCTGCTATCTGGGCCTCGTCCCGCGAGAAGACTCGAGTGGGAACCGCGTTCGCTTAGGCTCGATCACGAAAGCGGGCAACAGCCACTGTCGGCACGTCCTCATCCAGGCGGCGTGGAGTTATCGGCATCGGCCGCAGACGAGTGTCGACCTGAAACGCCGCCAGCAGGGCCAAGCGCCGGCGGTGATCACGCACGCGATGAAAGCGCAGCAGCGGCTGCATCAGCGCTACCAGTACCTCTCCCACAAGAAGCGGCCCCAGATTGCGGTGGTCGCGGTTGCGCGGGAGCTCGTCGGGTTTTTGTGGGCGGTGATGCAAAACGTGCCGGTTCCCCCGGCGGCGGTGTAAGAAGGATGATCGTGGCCGGCGTGGTGTGCTGCGGCTCGATGTGCGAGCACTCCCGACGGCGTTATGCGGCCTGGGTCAGACGCAGGACCAGGATCCGCCACTATAGAATGGGCCAGCTCCCGACGAATCCAATTCTTGCCGCGCTGCCACTCCGTGGTAATCGGCGTATATCAGCAGGATTCATCGTCGATGCTGCCGCAGCCCCACGTCGGACCACGATCATCCACATGTCACTCGTGTAAACAAACTCGTCCTAGACACCAGCCCAGTCATATCAACGCCCCAGCTCTGCTGCGAGGGCATCAACAAAAGCGAGCGAAGCGAGCACTCAATAGCGCCCTCGTCTAAAGCAGCGCACGTTATGCACTGGCGCGCCGCAGCTTGCGACGCGGGGGCCGCCGCTCCACCGAAATCCGCTCGGCCAAAAATACCTTCAACAGCGACTGATAAGGAACATCGCGTTGATTAGCGAGGACCTTGAGATCATCGAGCATCCCTTGCGGCAACCGCAGCGAGATCGTCGCTGTCGAGGGCTTCAGATTCGGAAAGACCGCGTGGCGCGCGGTCGACCAATCGAAGTACTCGGTCGAGTCGGCGGTTGCCCAGAACTCCCGCTCCGCCTCTTCCGAGCGGAACGACGGAATGGACTTAAGGGCTTTCGGGCGGGACTTGGGCATACGCGTTTCGCTCCTTGCGGCTCATGGGGCGCGCCGAGATCGGTCGCACCAGACCGCGACGCACAGTAAAGATCACGGAAAGCAGCCGATCTCCGTTCGTGCGGCCGAGAACATTGTACCCACCAGCACAGGTGCCT
>JBBRTF010000094.1:0-2119 GCA_038244725.1 Burkholderiales bacterium | reverse complement strand
GTGGTGGCTGGTACGACTAAAAAAGTGGGGGCTGGTACTCCGTACGGTATAACCTGCGCAATTTCGTACCTTACACCACTTTTTATCAGGAGGACTTGAAGAGGTGGGCGAAGGTGCGGCTCACCTCGAGCGTCTCGGGGCGCCCGCGCAGCGCGATGTCGCGCTTGCCGTCGCCGTCGGCGGTGACCGAGGCGATGGCGCGGATGTTGACGATGGTGCCGCGATGCACCTGCCAAAAGTTGCGCGGATCGAGCTCGGAGACGAGCTCGCGCAGGGTCTTTCGCACCAGCGCCTCGCCCTCGGCGGTGACGACGCGCGTGTACTTGGTGTCGGCGCGGAAGTAGATCACGTCCTCGACGTTGATGAGCTTCAGCGTGTTGCCGAGCGTTGCCTGGAGCCACTGCAGGCGACCGGCGCCGGGAGCGATGCGCCGCGCGAGCTCGTCCACCAGCGCCTCCATGGCCGGCGCCGGCGCGGCCACGCGCGCCTGGAGCCGGCGCACCGTCTCGGCGAGGCGCGCGGGCGCGGCGGGTTTCAGCACGTAGTCGACGGCGCCGCGCTCGAAGGCCTCGACCGCGTAACGGTCGTAGGCGGTGACGAACACGACCTGCGTGAGATCGCGCACCTCGCGGGCCGCCTCCAGGCCGTTCATGAGCGGCATCTCGATGTCGAGGAAGGTGAAGGCGGGCCGATGCTCGCGCACCGCGTGCACCGCTTCCAGCCCGTTCGCGGCCTCGGCGACGATCTCGAGCCCGGGCCAGGTCTCGGCGAGCGCCGCTTTCAATCCCGCGCGCAGCAAAGGCTCGTCATCGGCGATGACGGCGGAAAGGGCGCTCACAGCGGCACCTCGACGGTGGCGACCGTGCCGCCCCCCGCGCGGCTCACCAGGTCGACGCGCGCGGCCTCACCGTAGATCGCGCGCAGCCGTTCGCGCACGTTGCCCAGCCCCACGCCCTGGCCGATGGGCTCGACCAGGCCGCGCCCGTCATCCTCCACGGCGACGCGTAGGCCCGCGCCGCCGGCGCTCGCGTGCACGCTCACGCGTCCGCGGCCCATCGGCGCCACGCCGTGCTTGATTGCGTTCTCGACGAGCGTGAGGACGACGAGCGGCGGAAAGCTCACCGCCGCGAGCTCCGGCGCGACGCCGGCGGAGATCTCGAGCGCGCCGCCCATGCGGATGCGCAGGATCTCGAGGTACGCGCGCGCGAGCTCGATCTCGCGTCCCAGCGTGGAGCTCTCTGCGCGGATCTCGGGAAGCGCGGTGCGAAGGTAATGGATCAAATGGTCGAGCATGGCGAGCGCGTTCGGCGACTGGGTCTGCACCAGGAAGCGCAGGTTGGCGAGCGTGTTGAAGAGGAAGTGCGGCTCGACCTGCGCCTGGAGCAGCTTCAGCTCCGCCTGCACGCCCTGGCGCGTGAGGCGCTCGCGATCGGCCTCGGCCTGCAGCAACGCCATGCGCTGCGCGGCCTGGCGGCTCCTCGCATAGGCGATCACCGCGATCATCGCCACCAGCACCGCGCCGACCACCACGACCACGCCGAAGACGGCGCCGAGCTTCTCGGCGCTTATTCGCGTGATCGGGCTGCCGATGTCGAAGGACGCCACGATCGCGCCCACCAGCCCGCCCGCGAACAGCGTGACGAGGAAGACGCCATAGGCGCTGCGCGCCCGCGGCCCCGTGTACTTGCCGTGGCTGTACCACGCGGAGCCGATCACGCCGACGAAGCCCGCGCAGAGCAGTCCCATCACGATGAAGGAGCGCGCCCACCCGATCTTCGGCAGGGACATCTCGAGCGCCACCGTGCCGGATGCCGCGACCACCACGAACGCCGCGAGCCACCATTTCCAGTTGCGCTTGAGGCCCGCGTCGAGCGCCCTCGCGTCGGCGCATTCGTCTGCCTGGGTGCGCTTCCACCACGCGGCGATCCGACCCGGAGATTTTTCGACCATGGAGAAGAGTACCGGATCGCACCGGATCGCCGGACCGACCCGACGAAACGACGCAAAAGTGGTGTGACGTTAGACTTTGCGGGCAGTTGGGTAGGCACCCGAAAGTAGTGACAGAGACCACAATTAAATTTCACACAACAGGTTGTAGAGGTTGGCGGTGATACCCCCG
>JBBRTF010000093.1:0-2121 GCA_038244725.1 Burkholderiales bacterium | reverse complement strand
CCTCTCCTCGATCAGCAGTTGCGAAGCGACTCGCTCATCGCCCCACGTGTTCGCGCCTCGCCGCCTGCATCGTTCAAGCGGAAGGCGACACGGTGAACGCGAATGCGCGCCTGGATGGTCACGGCATTCTGGGGTATCTAGCGCTCTTTCGCAGCGAACTTGCGGAGTGAATCATGATGCAATCATCGCGCGGTGGCTTGCTCGATTGGTCGCGAATGTCACATGGGACCGGTCGGCAGGCTGTCGCAGGGCAGTCGAGAAGTACGTGTTTAGCGGTTACGCCGCAACCCCCGCGCGCCCCCATCGCGTCGTGTCCGAGCGTCAGTTGGGAGCGTGAGCTCGAGCTCGCAGCGGCGGCGGGATGGGAAGCCCGGCAGCGCGGGCGGCCGTCGCGGCGAAAACCCAGTTGCGGAGCGCCATGTCGTTCTTCCGCAGCGTCTGCGTGACGCTCATCCAGTGTTCGAGCGTGTCGCTGCCGCGCGGGGAGCGAGTGCCGCCGGTGATCTTCCGGTGGACGGCGATCGGGCGGATGTCGCGCTCGCTGCCGTTGTTCGTGAAAGGCACGTCGGGACGATCGAGGAAGAGGACGATCCCTTCGTGGTGATCGCGCATGCGGGTCTGGAGACGCGCGAGGTCGGAATGCTCGGCGAAGGAGGCGTTGTTCGCGAGCTTGGTGAAGCCATAGCGGATCTCGTCGCGGGCCAGCCGCTCGCCACTCTGCTGGGCGACAACGCCGTCGCGATAGAGCGCGCGGAGGCGCTTCGAGAAGCGCGCCGTCAAGGTCGACGGCGAGAGCTCGGCGATCTTCTTCGCCTCGCGGATCATGTGCGCGCCGCAGTAGCCGTGCGGCAGGTCGCCGCGTCGCGTGTAAGCGCCATAGAAGTCGCTGCAAACGACACCCTTAAAGCCGGCGCCGAGCATGTCGTCGATGACCCACGCGCCGCGCGAGCGCTCGACCCGAAAGAGCGATGCCGTTTCGGTGCGCAGGATCCACGTGTAGCCCGAGACGCCATTCTCGCGTAGGCCCGTCTCGTCGGCGCCGACGACGCCCGATGTGCGCACGCTCTCCTCGATGGCGGCGTAGGCCGGTGCAGTGCGCTCGGCCTGCCGCGCGAAGAGATGCGAGAGCCCGCCCGGTGAGATCGACACGCCGAACCACGTCGAGAGGACCGCACTGATTCCGCGCAGCGGGACGTGATGCTCGAAACGAAGCGAGAGTCCCAACGCCACCACGCCCGGACCGACCTGCACTTGCGTCGCAGCGTCGCCGAGACCCGACGCGCCCGGCAGCTTCGCCGTCACACGTGCGCCGCACGTGCGGCACTTGCCGATCGGCGCGACGTGACGCACGTTCTCGACCTCGATCTTCGGGAGGTCCTGCACGATCGTCGACTGCGTCTCGCCCGTTGCATCGACGCCGCCGCCGCACCCACACACCGGCGGCAGCGGGTGCTCGACCTCGCGATCGATTCGATCGGGCACCGGCCGATTGCTCCCCGCGTGGCCCATCGGACGCCCCGGTCCGCGCCCGCTCCGCGCCCGAGCGCCTTCCGTACGAGACGACCGACGCTTCGGCCGCTCGCGATGACCGCGCTTCCACTCCTCGATGATACCAAGCGCCTCATCCAGGCGGCGCCGCAGCTCCGCGATCTCCAGCCGCTGCGCCTCGATCTGGAGCCGTTGCGCCTCGATAATCTCCGCGTCGGTCACGCACGCGCAGATCCCTCATGTCGCCGGCAGTGGGCAACTAAACCGCTAAACACGTACGTCTGTTCGATCGTCGGCCAGGCGCGGCGCAGCACCTGAGTCGTGAGCCGCTCTCCAATGAACGCAGTGAGGAGAGCGAAGAAGGTTCCAAACAAAGTCGCGGCCGACTCCGTCGCGAGGACGGGGTCGTGCGCCTGCAAACGCTCGCGCAGCTTCGGCGAGCCTTCGAGGGTGGAGACGCCGACGAGCCAGGCGAATTCGCATTGCGAAAGCTTCGCGCTCCGCACGAAGAGCAAGTTGACGCCGGCCTCGCCCACCCGCGGAGCCAGGTGCGTGTGCAGCCTGTCGTAGACGCGGCTGGCGGCGGTGGCACGCTCGTCTGCACTGTCGAGCGTGCTCTCATGCGCGAGCAAT
>JBBRTF010000092.1:0-2329 GCA_038244725.1 Burkholderiales bacterium | reverse complement strand
CAACGACTATTCCATCCCCCATACCCAGGTGCGGCGATGGCTGACGGTGCTCGCCGATCCGCGCGAGGTCCGCATTGCCGACGCCGGGCAGATCATCGCCCGTCACCCGCGCAGCTACGGCAAAGGCGAGCAGATCGAGGACGAGACCCATATCCAGGCGCTGGTCGAGCAAAAGCGCGCCGCTCGCCGTCACCGCGCCACGGACCGCCTCTTCCAGGCTGCGCCGGCGAGCGAGACCCTGCTCATGCGTGCCGCTGAACGCGGCGACAATCTCCGCGCCATCGCCGCCGCTCTGACCCAGCTGCTGCAGGGCTATGGCGCCGCCGAATTGGAGGCCGCCATCGTCGAGGCGCTCGGCCGCGACGTGCCTCACCCCAATGCTGTGCGCTTCGCTCTCGAACGCCGCCGCCAGGAACGCCATCAGCCACCGCCCATCGCCGTCGATCTCCCGCCACATGTGAGAGCACGCGACGTCCCGGTGCGGCCTGCCCGCCTCGAACTCTATGATCAGCTGAAGAGATCATCCGATGAATAACTTCGACGCTCTACGCGCCAGAGCCAAGGCGTTGAATCTGTTCGGCCTGCTCGCCAATTGGGAGGAAGCCGCCACCGCCGGCTGGATCCAGCGATTGCTCGATTGGGAGGATCAGGAGCGGGCACGCCGCAGCCTGGAGCGCCGACTCAGAACTGCCCGTATCGGACGCTTCAAGCCCTTATGCGACTTCGATTGGGACTGGCCCAAAATCTGCGACCGCGCCGGCGCCGGATGGCGCCTGTTTTTAGCTAAGTACAGGCCGAACAATAACTGAATCGCGATCCGTGGGCGTGCGACGGTGTGACTCGGCTCGCCGGGATTCCGGATCTGGGCGAACAGGCGTAGATCGGTTGCATGATCAACACAGACGCCATTCGATATCGCTGGGAGACAGTCGGCCGCAGGCTCGACGAACGGGGGCGGCGGCTGTTCGCGGCTGCCGAGGTGCGGACCGCCGGCTGGGGCGGTCTCGCTGTTGTCTCTGATATCACTGGTCTTGCCCGCTCAACGATCAATCGCGGCGAGGACGATCTCGGCGCGGAGCCGCTGGCGAAGGGGCAGGTTCGCCGCGCCGGTGGCGGGCGCAAGGCGGTGAGTGAGACCGATCTGGAACTGGTCCCCGAACTCAAGCGCCTCGTCGAACCCGTCACCCTTGGCGATCCCATGCGGCCCCTGATCTGGGTGTCCAAGAGCATGGACAAGCTGGCTGGGACGTTGACGGCAATGGGCCATCCGATCAGCGCCGATACCGTGCGCAAGGAACTGGTGAAGCTCGGCTTCTCGCGCCAACTCAATCGCAAGGCGGATGAAGGCGCAAAGCATCCGGACCGAAACGCGCAGTTCGAGCACATCAACACGAAGGTCGTCGCGGCGCAGGCGGCCGGACAACCGGTGATCTCGGTCGATACCAAGAAGAAGGAGATGGTCGGCAACTACAAGAACGGCGGCTCCGACTATCGCCCCAAAGGTGATCCGCAGCGTGTGAACGTGCACGACTTCGTCAACAAGGAACTGGGCAAGGCGGTACCCTATGGCGTCTACGACGTAGCGGCGAATGCCGGATTTGTCAGCGTTGGGATCACGAGCGACACGGCCGAGTTCGCCGTCGAGGCGATCCGCGGCTGGCTCGGACGGATGGGACGCGAGCGCTATCCAAAGGCGCGCGAGTTGACGATCACGGCGGATTGCGGCGGCTCGAACGGCGCGCGCGTGCGGCTCTGGAAGGTCGAGTTGCAGAAGCTCGCCGACGAGACGGGGCTCGTGCTCCATGTCCACCACTATCCGCCCGGCACATCCAAGTGGAATAAGATCGAGCACCGCCTGTTCTGCCACATCACGCAGAACTGGCGCGGCCGTCCGCTTACGGATCGTCTTGCCATCGTCGAACTGATCGGCGCCACGACGACAAAAGCTGGACTGAAGGTCGAGTGCGTGCTCGACACGCGGACCTACGAGAAGGGCATCAAGGTGAGCGCCGCCGAGATGGCGACGCTGAACATCGAAGGCGATGCGTTCCATCCCGAATGGAACTATACGATCAAGCCAAGGCTCAAGCCGAATTCGTAGCGGTTATTGTTCTGGATGTCCTAAGCGCATTCACAGGAGGTGTCCATGTCTTCGACCGAACCCGATCCCGGCCGGAATACCGGGCTGGCCGGTCCGCTCACCGGGATCACCGTTCTCGACCTCACACGCGTCCTCGCCGGACCCTATTGCACGATGGTGCTCGCCGATATCGGCGCGCGGGTGATCAAGGTCGAGCAGCCCGGCACGGGCGATGACAGCCGCGCCTAT
>JBBRTF010000091.1:0-2500 GCA_038244725.1 Burkholderiales bacterium | reverse complement strand
GCTCGCGCGCATGGCGCGCGCCGGGGACGGCGCGCTCGCCATCGACGGCGAGGACTGGACGCAGGGTGCCATGGCGGCGCTACTTGATGCGGAGTTCCTCGCCGCCGAGGCGGGCGTGGTTCCCTGGATCACGCTGCCCACGGGCGAGCGCGGGCTCCTGTCGGTCGGCGCGGCCCGCGAGAGCATCGCGGGCGCGCCGGAGGACGTGCGCACGATCTACCTCGCGACGCACGCGCTCGTCCGCTCCACCCATGCCATGGCGAAGCCTTGGGCTGGAACTACGCCGCACCTCGCGAGCTTCGCCCCGCCGCGCGTGAGCGCGGCGTCTCTCATCCGAACGCCCGCGGCCCTCGGTGATCCCACTGGCGGCCTCATCATCGCGCTGACCGTGATCGCCATCGCGGCCATCGTCGGCACGGCCTGGTACTTCACGCGCAAAGAGACCATCGAGGTGGACGGCCGAAACGTACGGACGACCGCGATCGCCTCCCAGGTGGCGAACCTCGCGCGCGAGCAGCTCGCGCAGAGCGGGCGGATCGATCCTGAAGTGTGGGGCGTCTTCAAATCAATCGCCGAGTCGGAGACGCGTCAAACGTGGCTCCCGTTGGCGCTCGGCGGGGTTGTGGTTCTGGGCGGCGGAGCGGCCGCGTGGGCGTACTGGCGAAAGAAGCACCCGAAAGGAGGGGCGAGCGATGGCAACGCGGAGGGTCACTCATGAGGACGTGGAGAAGGCGAAGAAGGACTACCGGCGCGTGCACGGCGGCCTCCGTGGCAATGGCCGCGCGTTGGAAACCGTCGCCGCAAACCCCCTCCTCCCGCTCGTCGAGCTCGGGCAGCTCGTCTCGGTCGTCTACCGCACGCGGAAGGGAAAGGACTCCATGCCCACGGACTACCACCACGAGTTCAGCGCGAGGGGCTTGCCGCTCCTCGCCTTCGAGAAAGGCACGAGTCTCCTCGTGATTGCAGGCGGAATTTACCATGTCAACGAGCGCGGCATCATTGATTAGGCGCGGAGCCGTTCGGGCGATTGTGGCGAATCCGTCGCCCGCGCACCCGGCCCCGAAACAGGAAAAGACTCCGAAACCGAAGGCAGCTTCCAAGAAGAGCAAGAAGGCACCCGTCATGGCGAAGAAGAAGACTCCGAAGCGTCGCGCGAAGCGCACCACCACTCACCACGCCGCCGCCACGACGGCCAAGCCGCGGAAGAAGCGCGCGAAGCGCCGCGGACCCGTCCCGGCGGGCATGGTGCTCGTCCGCGCCTCAGACCTGGGCCACGCGAGCAACCCGGCGAAGAAGAAGCGTCGCCCGCGGCGTGCTCACCACGCGCACCACCCGCAGAAGCACAACCCGTCGCCGGAGACGGGCGAGCACAAGACCATCGACGTTCACCGCGGCGCGAGGGCGCTCGCCTTCGGAACGGTCGCAGCTGTCGCCGGTCTCGCCGGAGGCGCGGCCATCGCGCACCTGGGCCCCGACAGCAAGGCGGCGAACATCGCCGCCAACCTCGCCGGCACGGTGATCGGCGGCCTCGTGGGGATGTTCGACCAGACCGCGGGCACCCTCATCGCCCACAACTACGCGGTGGCCGCGGGCCAGTGGGCGCTGGCCCCTACGGCGGCGAGCCGCGGCACCGCCACCAACGCGCTTCAGCGCTCGAACGCGATGGCGCGGATGGGGAGCGGCATCGCGATGCCCAACCGCATGATGGCGACGGCGGGCTCCCGCGCCGTGAACGGTACCGAGGACGTCGAAGGCGTCTACGCCGACAACCTCGGCGACGCCGAGATGGAGGGCACGGTCGTCGCCGACAACATGGGCGATCCCGACGTGGACGGCTTCGAGGCCATCAGCGGCTTCGAGCCGCTGAACGGCATCACCGCGGACACGCTCGGGGACGCGGACGACTTCGGTGAGGAGATCGACGGCTTCGACGATCCCTTCGGCGACACCGACGATTGAGACGCGGAAGCGTCGCCAGGAACAAACAGAGTTTCAAACAAGGAAGAGAGAAGGACCATGGCGGGATCGAACGGTGTGAATGGGATGTCGGCGATGAGCGCGCTTCAGAAGCAGGAGATGTTGAAGCAGGCGCAGCTCGTGCCGCCGCAGATCCGGAAGTTCATCGCGCGCCACGCGCTGAGCTCGCAGGTGATGAAGAAGCAGGTGAATTACTACTCGGTGGTGCGCTTCCCGTTCTCGGTCGTGCCCATCGGCTCGGCCCCCGGCGTGCCCGCGTCGTTCCGCTACACGCTCGCCAAGAAGCTCGTCACGGCGTTCTCGTACGGCAACGGCGGCGAGGACATGACCGCGGCGGGCTTCGCGGCGAACTACCGCTCGAACGATGCCGACACGAACCTCGTCACGCGGAATGACACGGGCGGCGCGGTCGTGGAGATCCACGGCATCTCGCTTCACCTGAGCGAGACGAGCGACGCGTTCCTCGCGAAGCTCATCTGGGCCGACGCGTTCGCGGACATCACGCTCAACGGCAGCGTGCGGC
>JBBRTF010000090.1:0-2505 GCA_038244725.1 Burkholderiales bacterium | reverse complement strand
GGGCAGGACCGGCTCGCTCACCGCGCTGCCGATCATCGAGACGCAGGCGGGCGACGTGACCGCGTTCGTGCCGACCAACGTCATCTCGATCACCGACGGCCAGATCTTCCTCGAGACCGACCTCTTCAACGCCGGCATCCGCCCGGCCATCAACGCGGGCATCTCGGTGTCGCGCGTGGGCGGCGCGGCGCAGACCAAGGTCATCAAGAAGCTGGGCGGCGGCGTGCGGCTCGCGCTGGCGCAATATCGCGAGCTCGCCGCGTTCGCCCAGTTCGCCTCCGACCTGGACGAAGCCACGAGGAAGCAGCTCGAGCGCGGCCGCATGGTGACCGAGCTCATGAAGCAGCCGCAGTACCAGCCGCTCCAGGTGTGGGAGATGGCGCTCGTGCTCTTCGCGGTCAACAACGGCTACTACGACGACATCCCGGTGGCGAAGGCCCTCGCGGCGGAAGCGGCGATGCGCACCTTCATGAAGGGCAAGTACACCGAGCTCGTGGATCGCATCGAGAGCACCAAGGACCTGTCGAAGGACGACGACGCGAAGCTTCACGAGGCCATAAAAGATTTCAAGAAAAACTCGACGTACTGAGCAGTCGTCGAACGGCGGGGCGCCTGTTGGAGCGGACATGGCGCCGCTCAACAGGCCTAGCGGAAGGCAAAGTCAAAGGCGAATATGGCAGGCAGCAAAGAGATCCGGACCAAGATCAAGAGCGTGCAGAACACGCGCAAGATCACCAAGGCCATGGAGATGGTCGCGGCCTCCAAGATGAGGAAGGCCCAGGAGCGCATGCGCCATGCGCGCCCCTACGGCGACAAGATCCGAACCATCGCCGCGCACCTCGCGCACGCCAACACCGAGTACCGCCACCCGTTCCTGGTGAGGCGCGAGGGCGTGAAGGACGTGGGCGTGATCACGGTCACCTCCGACAAGGGCCTGTGCGGCGGCCTCAACACGAACGCGCTTCGCCTCATGCTGAACAAGGTGCGCGAGTGGCAGGGCGAAGGCCGCGCGGTGCTGCTCACGGCCATCGGCAACAAGGGCTTCGGCTTCATGCAGCGCTTCGGCGGCAACATCGTCTCGCACGCGACCGGCATCGGCGACACGCCGCACATGGACAAGCTGATCGGCCCGCTCAAGGTGCAGATCGACGCGTTCTCCCAGGGAAAGATCGGCGCCCTCTACATCGTCTACACGCGCTTCATCAACACGATGAAGCAGGAGCCGGTGATCGAGCAGCTGCTGCCGCTGCCGGCGGATCGGCTACGCGACGACAAGGCCGCGACCCGCAAGAACTGGGACTACCTCTACGAGCCCGACGCGCGCGCGGTGCTGGACCAGCTCCTCACCCGCTACGTGGAGCAGCTCATCTACCAGTCGGTCGCCGAGAACATCGCGAGCGAGCAGTCGGCGCGCATGGTGGCCATGAAGAGCGCGAGCGACAACGCCTCGAGCGTGATCGACGACCTCACCCTCGTCTACAACAAGGCGCGGCAGGCGGCGATCACCAAGGAGCTTTCGGAAATTGTGGGCGGCGCAGCCGCCGTTTAAGGCATTCACACGGGATACAGACCATGAGCGTGATTCAAACCGAAGCGAATGAAGGCCGGATCGTCCAGTGCATCGGCGCGGTCATCGATATCCAGTTCCCGCGCGAGAACATGCCGCACATCTACGACGCGCTCACGCTCGTCGAGGAGGGCAACTCGTTCGCCGAGAAGGGCCTCACGTTCGAAGTCGAGCAGCAGTTGGGCGACGGCGTGGTGCGCACCATCGCCATGGGCTCCTCGGACGGGCTGCGCCGTGGCATGAAGGTGAAGAACACCGGCGCGCCGATCTCGGTGCCGGTGGGTCCGGCGACCCTCGGCCGGATGATGGACGTGCTCGGCCGGCCGATCGACGAGCGCGGGCCGGTGAACGCCGACGAGCACCGCTCGATCCACGCGGCCGCGCCGAAATTCGACGAGCTCTCGCCGTCGGTGGAGCTCCTCGAAACCGGCATCAAGGTGATCGACCTCGTGGCTCCGTTCGCCAAGGGCGGCAAGGTCGGCCTCTTCGGCGGCGCGGGCGTGGGCAAGACCGTGAACATGCTCGAGCTCATCAACAACATCGCGAAGCAGCACAGCGGCCTGTCGGTTTTCGCCGGCGTGGGCGAGCGCACCCGCGAGGGCAACGACTTCTACCACGAGATGTCGGACGCGAAAGTGATCGTGCAGGACGACCTCAGCCAGTCGAAGGTGGCGATGGTGTTCGGCCAGATGAACGAGCCCCCGGGCAACCGCCTGCGCGTGGCGCTCACCGGACTCACCATGGCGGAGCGCTTCCGCGACGAAGGCCGCGACATCCTCTTCTTCGTCGACAACATCTACCGCTTCACGCTCGCCGGCACGGAAGTGTCCGCGCTGCTGGGCCGCATGCCTTCCGCCGTGGGCTACCAGCCGACGCTCGCCGAGGAGATGGGCCGCCTGCAGGAGCGCATCACCTCCACCAAGAAGGGCTCGATCACG
>JBBRTF010000089.1:0-2708 GCA_038244725.1 Burkholderiales bacterium | reverse complement strand
GCAGCGATGAAGGCGGACATGGACCGGAAGACCGGTCGCAAGTACGTCGCCGCGGGCAAGCTGCCCTCGGAGATGGCGGGGCTGCGGACGTGGCGTACGCGTGAGGACCCCTTCGCCGAGCACTGGCCCAGCGTCGTGATGATGCTCGCGGCGGCGCCGGCGCTGGAGGCAAAGACGATCTTCGAGCAACTGAGCGAGCAGCATCCAGGCCGCTACTCCGAGGGTCAGCTGCGCACGCTGCAGCGCCACGTTCGGCAGTGGCGCGCCGCCGAGGGCCCCGACAAGGAGGTGTTCTTTCCGCAAGAGCATCGGCCGGGCGAGGCGGCGCAGACCGACTTCACGTCGACGGGCGAGCTGGGCATCACGATCGCCGGCGAGGTCTTCGTGCACCTGCTCTGCGTGTTCGTGCTGCCGTACTCCAACTGGCAGTGGGTCACCGTCTGCCTCTCGGAGTCGCTCGCGGCGATCCGACGCGGCGTGCAGGCGTCGCTCTTCCGACTGGGTCGGCGACCCACCTACCACCAGACGGACAACTCCACGTCGGCGACGCACAACGTACCCAAGAGCGTCGCGGTGGTGACGCCACACAGTCGCCGCCCGTTCAACGCCGAGTATCTCGCGTTGATGCGGCACTTCGGCATGGAGCCGCGCACCATCGAGGTCGGCGAGAGCCACCAAAACGGCGACGTGGAGGCGAGCAACGGCGCGCTCAAGCGAAAGATCGAGCAGGCGTTGCTGCTGCGCGAGAGCCGCGACTTCGAGAGTCGCGACGCCTGGGAGCGCTTCGCACAAGGCGTCGCCGACAAGGTCAACCGTGGGCGCGCCACCAGAGTCGCCGAGGAGCTCGCGGTGATGCGCGTCGTCGAGGTGACGCGCCTGCCCGAGTTCACCGAGGTCGACGTGACCGTCACGTCGTGGAGCACGGTCCGGCTCGCACGTAACACGTACTCGGTGCCCTCGCGCCTCAGGGACGAGAGTATCCGCGCCCATATCTACGAGGAGCGCATCGAGGTCTTCTTCGCCACCAAGCACCAACTCACCATCGAGCGCCTCCGCGGCGAGGGCGGGCGCCGCATCAATTATCGACACATCATCTGGTCGCTCGTGCAGAAGCCCGGCGCCTTCGCGCGCTACCGCTACCGCGAGGATCTCTTCCCCTCGCTCACGTTCCGGCGCGCCTACGACGCCATCCACGCCGAGGGCGGCGGTGATCGCGGCGTGCGCGGTGACCTCGACTATCTGCGCATCCTGCACCTCGCGGCCAGCACGATGGAGTCCGAGGTGGAGAGCGCCCTCGACCTCGTGCTCGGCGAGGGCAAGGTGCCCCACCCCGATCTGGTGAAGGGGATCGTCACGGCGCCCACGCCGATCGACGTGCCGACGCTCATCGCGCCGGTCGTCGATCTCCACGCCTACGATTCCCTGCTCGTCCACGACCAGGCGGTGGCGTCATGACCGAAGCCAAGAGCCCGCACGACTTGCTCGCGCTCCTGCTCCGCGCGCTCAAGCTCCCAGCGTTCAATCGCTACCACCTCGAGGTTGCGCAGAAGGCCGAGCGTGAGGGATGGACCTTCGGTCAGTTTCTCCACCACCTCGCCGAGGTCGAGGTCCAGGAGCGACGACAGCGACGCATCGAGCGCAACCTCAAGGACTCGCACCTGCCGCTGGAGAAAACGCTCGCCACGCTCACACGCACGCGCCTGCCCGCGAAGGTGCAGAAGCAACTGCCAACCCTCTGCGAAGGCGGCTTCGTCGAGCGCGGCGACAACGTCTTGTTCTTCGGGCTCCCGGGCAGAGGGAAGACCCACGCCGCGTGCGCGATCGGGCACGAGCTCGTCAAACGCGGGCACCGCGTCCTCTTCACCCCGACCTACGCGCTCGTGCAACGACTGCTCGCCGCCAAGCGCGACCTCCGGCTCGAGCGCGACATGCGCACGCTCGACACCTTTGACGCCGTCGTCCTTGATGACATCGGATACGTCCAGCAAAACCGCGACGAAATGGAGGTCCTCTTCACCTTCCTCGCCGAGCGCTATGAGAGACGCAGCGTCATCATCACGAGCAATGTCGTCTTCTCGCAGTGGGACCGCATCTTCAAGGACCCCATGACCACCATCGCCGCGATCGACCGACTCGTCCACCACTCGATCATCGTCGAGATGACCGGGCCGAGCGTGCGCGCCGAAGACGCCAAGCAACGAGGTGACCAACCCAAGACCGATCAGACCCAGGAAGCGCCGCCGTGATCTTCAGCCCCGTGCACGACGTCGGCGGTCGGCCCCGGATGCCGCGCATCCTGCCCCGTTGGGGATGCTGCCGCGGGCCCTTGCCAGCTTCGCGCACCAGGCGACGCGGCAGCTACACCATGAACACCAAGACCGACAATCGATGGGGAAGTGTTGTTGTCGTTACAAGAGGAGATGTAGTTGACGCCGGCCACTTCATCAAGCCACCTTCAAGGAAAAGCAGGGGGACTTGCTGACGCGACTCGCCACGACGGGATTTCACGACCACGTCTACATCTCCTGCCACAAGTTCGTGGGCGAGCTTCGCATCGGCGACGGGATCACCGACGGAAAGGCGTTCTCGGTTCTCAAGGGTAAGGTCGGCACGATCTGGATTTCGGCTTGCGCCGTTCTGGCTGACCCCTGGGGCCACGCGTTCGTGACGGACGTCGCGGATGCCGCTCAGTGCAATGTCGTGAGCTC
>JBBRTF010000088.1:0-2748 GCA_038244725.1 Burkholderiales bacterium | reverse complement strand
GCCGCGCCCGTGCAGCAGGCGCCGAAAGTCGTGCGGCCAAAGTCGAGCACAGTCAGCGCGACGCGGAGACCTTTGCCTAACGGGCCGAGAATATTTTGCTTCGGCACCCGCACATTGTTCAGCCGGAAACGGCCGGTCGCCGTTCCCTTGATTCCGAGCTTCGGCATGCGCGGCTCGATCATTTCGAAGCCTTCCATGTCGGGCGTGACGAGAAACGCCGTGATCGCGGTTTTGCCCGGCTTCTTCGGGTTCGGCGTGCGCGCCATCACCGTCAGCACCTGCGCGATCGAGGCGTTGGTGATGTAGCGCTTTTCGCCGTTGAGAATGTAATGCGAGCCGTCTTCGCTCGGGTCCGCCGTCAGTTGCACGTTGGCGGCGTCGGATCCGGCCTCGCGTTCGGTCAAAGCGAAAGCCGCGAGCTGCTCGCCGTTCATCAATTTCGGGAGCCATTTTTCCTGCTGCTCTTTCGTGCCGAAAAGGAGAAGGGCGCGAATCCCGATCGAGTGATGCGCATTGGTAAAGACCGCCGTCGACGCGCAACGCCCGCCGATTTCCTCCAGCACCTTGCAGTACTGCATCTGGGAAAAACCGCGTCCGCCCACTTCCTTAGGCGCGGTCATGCCGAGGACACCGACGCGCCCGAGACCGTCGATGACATGGCGCGGGATATCGGCCTCGCGATCGATCTCCTCGGGATCGAGATGTTCATCCAGGAAAACGCGCAGCTCATCCACCGCGCGCTCGACCTCGCCCTGCTGCGCATCGCTCAGGCGAGGGTAGGGCATGGCCCAATCGGCCACGAAACTTCCGAGGAAAAGTCCCTTGGCAAAGCCCAGTTCCTGGTGGCCGCTAAAGAGGAGCTCCTCGGCCTGTTGAATTTCCTTCTGTCGCTGGATTTCGGTTTCGCTGAGTGCCATAAAAATAAAATGAGGAAGCCGGCGAGTGCCGGGGACACGCAGTGTAGCGAAAGGCGCCCGGTTGTCCACTCGCAGGCGGACCCCCGGACGCCAAATCCCCTAACAACTCCAATCCCCGCGCGTTTGGAGGAGCCCATCAGATCGTGCTTCTCTCTCCCCGGGCAAATGCTACATTTCAGGGGTGAGTGCCGCCGACATTATCGATCAACTGCCGAAGCTGAACGAGACCGAGCGCCGCGCCATTTTGGACAAGCTGCGCGAGTTAGCGCAGCAGGACGATGAGCAATGGGAGCGCATCATCGCCGACCCGCGGCCACGCCCGAAGCTCGACGCCTTCGTCAAAGGAGCTCTCAGCGAAGGCAGTGAGCCGCTCGATCTCAAGAGATTGTGATCTCCCGCGCCACTCCAAGTTTCTGGCGCGCCTTGGAACGACTCGACGGAAGCGGGAGGCGCGCGGCTGAGCGCGCGTTTCGTTGTTTCCAAGCGGATCCAAACCAAAACTCACTGTCATTCAAGAAGCTCGCGGGACATGCCGATCTCTGGTCGGCGAGAGCGAGTCTCGACCTGCGTGCCGTGGGCCACCGCGCTGGCGAAGTTATTACGTGGGTCTGGATTGGCACGCACAACGAGTTCGACAGCCTCTTTGGTTAAACTCGCGCCTGGCTAAGCACGTGATGGAGGCGCCACGGCTTTGGACCCGCCCCTGGCTCAGCCGCCGAAGGTCACTCCGATGATGTCGGTCCGGGCACTGCTTGTCGCCGGAATCGTGTAGGAGGAGTTTTTTTTTAATCGAGGGAAAACGCGATCGCATCCTGAATTTGCATGAAAAGAGTGAGCACAACACCGATGCGCCAACCTACGACCACGAAAACGGAACAAGTCCATGGACTTGGGAACGGGGATGCCTTCGAAGTTGCATTTCGCCAACGCTCAGCTCGCCCACGCCCTATCGCTACTGCTCGACGAGCCCACCCGGGCCACGGCGTCACCTCCGGACGGACTCAACGGAAGGCGTCGCCCATACCCATCGCCTAGCTGCAGCCTTGGCTGGTGCCGCACTCGGTGCAGCAGCCGCAGGCACCGGCCCGGACGACTTTGTTGCTCCCGCAATGCGAGCAGGTGATGTCCATGAACATGTTGCCTAACGCTTCGCTCACGCGCTCGGCGTGGGTGCGGCCGTTGACGCCGGAGGGGCTGCCTTCGTTAGGCGCGTGGTTCGTGATGACGTCGATCAATTCCTTGTCGCCGGTGCGGGAAAGGTCCGAGACCGGGCGGTTGACCGCTTTCTTTTCCATGTCGGCGATTTCTTTCAAGGGCAGCTCGGGATGGCGGCTGGGGGAGGTCGCTTCCTTATAGCCCTTGATGAACTGGCAACCGAGCCAGCGGAAGACGTAGTCGGTGATGCTGCTGGCGTTGCGGATGTCGGGGTTCTTGGTAAAGCCGCTCGGCTCGAAACGCTGGTAGGCGAATTTCTTGACCAAGCTCTCGAGCGGGACGCCGTATTGCAGGGCCATGGAGGTGAGGGTGGCGACGGTGTCCATGAGGCCGCCGATGGTGCTGCCTTCTTTCGACATTTGAATGAAGAGCTCGCCCGGCTGCCCGTCCTCGTAGAGGCCGACGGTGATGTAGCCTTCGTGGCCCGCGATCTCGAACTTGTGCGTGAGCGACATGCGCGTGTCGCTCATGCGGTGGCGGCTTGGCTGGTCCATCTGGACGCGCAGCTTGGAGATTTCCCCGTCGAGTTCGACGATGCGGGCTTCGAGCTGCTCGCGATCAGTCAGGACGGCGTCGGCGGAGCCGCCCATGTCCTTGGTCTTGCGCGTGTTCAACG
>JBBRTF010000087.1:0-2997 GCA_038244725.1 Burkholderiales bacterium | reverse complement strand
GGTCTACGCGACCCCGACCTCGGTAGGCCCCGAATACCTCGTGACTGGAACTACAAAAAATTTCGAACCTCACACGACTTATTTCCTGGTTACATGAACACGAGCCAGCCCACTAGGATCGTGAGCATCATGCCGCCGATGATCGCCGAGAAGATGACCGTCATCACGCGTGCGTCCTGGGCCTGCTGGCCGGCGAGGTCGTCCGCGGTGAGCAATTTGCCGTGGGTGCGCTCGCGGAAGGCGACGAAGACGACGGTGCCGAGGATCGCAAGGAACGCGGCGAAGACGGCGAAGAGCTTCCAGCCGAGCGTCATCTACTCCTCTTCCTTCTCCCGCGGCGGGTTGCCGTCATAGATCTGGCTGCGCCGGCGCTGCAGCCACGCGTCGCGGATGAACGTGTATCGGTCGAGCGCGGCGCGCTCGATCAAGCCCTCGGCCTTGAGGAGGTTGGCGCGCGTGCGCACCTTGTCCAATCCCCACAGCGCCCAATAGGTGGGATCCGGGAGGTAGTCGTTGTAGAACCAGCTGGGGTCCACGAAGCGCGCGGGCGCGTCGCGCGCGCTGCTGGGCCCGAGGAGGGGGATCACGAAGTAGGGGCCGGGCGGCACGCCGTACCAGCCGAGCGTCTGGCCGAAATCCTCGTCGTGCTTCTCCAGGCCCATGGGCGTGGCGATGTCCCAGAGGCCGAAAACGCCGACCACGGTATTCACCACGAAGCGCGCCGCGTCCCCGGCGCCTTCCTTCACCTTGCCCTGCAGCAGGTTGTTCAGGCTCGTGCCGATGTCCTCGAGGTTCATGTAGAAATTGTTGACGCCCTCCTGCGCGAACGCGGGCGTCACTTTCTGGTAGCCCTGCGCGACCGGCTTCATCACGGCGCGATCGAGCGTGTCGTTGAAGGCGAAGGTCTTGCGGTTGAGCCCCTCCCAGGGGTCGCGCGGGTTGCCGCCGGTGGTGGCGCAGGCGGATAGCGTGAGGGCTGCGAGGAGGGTGAGGATGAGGCGCATGGGTTTCCTTGTGTAGGCTGGATTCCCGCCGCTGCGGGAACGACATGAGGGGGCAGGGATGATCAGTGGATGAAGCGCATCGACAGGTCGAGCGCCTTCACATCCTTGGTGAGTGAGCCGATGGAGATGCGGTGCACGCCCGTCTCGGCGATCGCGCGCACCGTCTCGAGGCTCACGCCGCCGGAAGCCTCCAGCTCGGCGCGATCCCCGGCGATCGCGACCGCCTCGCGCATCCGCGCCAGGTCGAAGTTGTCGAGGAGGATCAGCTTCGCGCCCGCGCCGAGGGCCTCGCGAAGCTGCTCGAGCGTCTCGACCTCGACCTGCAGCATGGTGTCGCCATCGACCTCGTGCTGGGCCGCCTTCACCGCCCGGGCGAGGCCGCCGGCGGCCATGATGTGGTTTTCCTTGATGAGGATGCCGTCGTAGAGGCCGATGCGGTGGTTCTTCCCGCCGCCGGTGAGGACCGCGTACTTCTCGGCCATGCGCAGCCCCGGGAGGGTCTTGCGGGTGTCGAGGATCCTCGCGCGGGTGCCCTCGACCGCGCGCACGAACTGGCGCGTGCGCGTGGCGACGCCGGAGAGGAGCTGCACGAAATTGAGCGCCGTGCGCTCGCCGGTGAGGAGCGCGCGCGCCTGGCCTTCCAGCTCGCAGAGCGAGGAGTTGGCGACGATGGCGTCGCCGTCGGCGTGGTGCCAGAAGATCTCGACGTCGGGATCGAGCTCCTCGAAGGTGCGCACGAACCATTCGACCCCGCAGAGGACCCCGCTTTCGCGCGTCATGAGGCGCGCATGCGCGGTCTTGCCTTCCGGGATGAGGCGCGCGGTGAGGTCCCCGGTGCCCACGTCCTCGGCGAGGGCGCGGGTCACGTCGCGTGTCACGGATTCCTCGAGGGTGTGGTGAAGGTCGGGCATCGGCAGGGCTTCGAGCAGAATACCACCGTGGGAACCCTTGATTTGACGCCCGCCCGCCGCGATGGTTTCCCGCCTTGAACGCGCTGGCGCCGCCCGCATCTAAAGGGGAGAATTCGATGCCAAAGAGGCGCCCATGAGAATCGACAAGCTCACCACCAAGTTCCAGCAGGCTCTGGCCGACGCGCAGAGCCTCGCCCTCGCGCACGACAACGGCTTCATCGAGCCGCAGCACCTGCTCCTCGCGCTCATGAACCAGGACGACGGCGGCACCGCCTCGCTCCTGCAGCGCGCGGGCGTGAACGTCCAGCCCCTGAAGAAGGCGCTCGAGGATTCCATCGCCCGCATAGCGAAGGTGGAGGGCACCGGCGGCGAGATCAGCGTCTCGCGCGACTTGAACAACCTCCTCAACCTCACCGACAAGGAAGCCACCCGGCGCGGCGACCAGTTCATCGCGAGCGAGCTTTTCCTGCTCTCCGCCGCCCGGGACAAGGGCGAGACCGGCCGCTTGCTCAAGCAGCATGGCGTGGACGCCGGCGCGCTCGAGAACGCGGTGAAGGCGGTGCGCGGTTCCGAAACCGTCCACGACGCCAACGCCGAGGGCCAGCGCGAGGCGCTCAAGAAATACACCATCGACCTCACCGAGCGGGCGAGGAACGGCAAGCTCGACCCGGTCATCGGCCGCGACGAGGAAGTCCGCCGCGTGATCCAGGTGTTGCAACGGCGCACCAAGAACAATCCCGTCCTCATCGGCGAGCCCGGCGTGGGCAAGACCGCCATCGTGGAAGGCCTCGCCCAGCGCATCGTGAACGACGAGGTGCCGGAGTCGCTTCGCGGCAAGCGCGTGCTCTCGCTCGACATGGGCATGCTCATCGCCGGCGCCAAGTACCGCGGCGAGTTCGAGGAGCGCCTCAAGAACGTCCTGAAGGAGCTTTCCCAGGACGCGGGTCAGACCATCGTCTTCATCGACGAGCTCCACACCATGGTGGGCGCAGGCAAGGCCGAGGGCGCCATGGACGCGGGCAACATGCTGAAGCCCGCGCACGCGCGCGGCGAATTGCATTGCGTCGGCGCCACCTCGTTGG
>JBBRTF010000086.1:0-3069 GCA_038244725.1 Burkholderiales bacterium | reverse complement strand
GGGCTGCGCAACGGGCTGCACGCAATCGATCCTCGAAGCACACGCGCAGGCGGCGAGGGCCTTCCGTTCGTCGCGTTCGAAGCCAACGTGCCAGTGCGCCGCAGACAACCCCGGCGCGCAACGGAGGCCACGATGACTACCCAGGCGAAGACGACGAAGGCAACAACGAAGGCGACGGGCACGAAGAAGAGCGCGGCCAAGGCGAGCACGACCAAGGCCGCCCCCGCGAAGGCGAAGGGCACCAAGGCAAAGCCGGCCGCGACGCAGCCCGCGCCGGAGGGCACCAAGGTCGCGCGCGAGATCGCCGCGCTCGCGAAGCTCACCAAGGTCGACCTGCAGAAGCGGTACGAGGCGGTGTTCGGCTACACGACCAACTCGCACAACAGCAATCACCTGCGCAACGTGATCGCGCGCCGGCTCGCGGAGCAGGCGGCCGGCAAGGGGAAGGGGAAGGCCAAGGGCAAGGCGCCCGAGGGCGCGGGCAGCGAGTCGCCCGAGCGCGATCCGCGCATGCCGAAGGTCGGCACGGTGTTGGAGCGGGAGCACAACGGCAAGGTGCACAAGGTGAAGGTGCTCGAGAGCGGCTTCGAGTACCAGGGCCAGAAGTACCGGAGCCTCTCCGGTCTCGCGAAGGAGATCACCGGCGCCATCTGGAACGGCTGGGTTTGGTTCGGCATCGCCAAGCGCCCCGAGGCGAAGAAGGGCTCGAGCCATGCCGCGTGAGGCGAAGGGCCAGCTCAAGTGGTGGGGCAACCGCTACTCGGTGAGGGTGCGCTTCCGGGACGGGCATCGGCAATGGATCCCGCTCTCGCGCGAGCTGACGCACACCCAGGCGGTCGCCAAGGCAAACGAGATCGCCCATCGCGCACGCACCGAGCCGCGCCCCGTCGTCGAGTCGCTCCTCGCGGCGGGCGACGAGACCTTGGAGCAATGGTCGGTGCGCTGGGTCGACGCTCGCACGGAGCGTGGGCTCGAATCGGCGCGTGACGATCGCTCGCGGCTTCGCACGCATATCCTTCCGATCATCGGTGGCGAGCGCATGGCCACGATCGGCAGCGCCCGACTGGAGGACGTGCGCGACAAGCTCGATGAGAAGGTGCGCGCCGAGGAGCTGTCGTGGAAGACCGCCCAGCATTGCTGGGCGGTTGTCCGCGGCATGTTTCGAGACGCGCGGAGCGCCAAGAAGCGCGAGCTGCGCGTGCGGGAGGACAACCCATGTCTCGGCATCGCAGGGCCCGATCGCGGAGCGCCGAAGGCGAAGCAGTACCTCTTCCCGAGCGAGTTCGCGCGACTCGTCGCGTGCAAGGCAGTCCCGGTCGTCTGGCGCCGCGTCTTCACGCTCACCACCTACCTCTTCCTCCGTGCCTCCGAGCTGGAGGCACTCGGCTGGGACGACGTCGACTTCGAGCACGGCAAGGTGCACGTGCACCGAAGCCTCAAGCGCTACACACGCGTCGACAAGGCCACGAAGACCGGGAGCACGCGGCGCTTCACCGTCGAGCCCTCCCTCATGCCGCTCCTGCGTGCGATGCATCGGGAGACCGGTGGGGTAGGGCGCATCCTCGGCGAGGTGGCCATCAAGGACAAGTACGAGTTCTCGCGCGCGCTGCGCCAGTACCTCGCGGTGGCCGGAGTCGAGCGGCCCGAGCTGTTCACCAACGACAGGACGCGCAAGTGGATCACGTTCCACGACTTGAGGGCCACGGGGATCACGTGGCTCGCGGTGCAAGGCGTCGATGCGCTGAAGATCAAGCAGCGCGCCGGGCACGCCAACCTCGCGACGACCGAGAAGTACATCCGCGTCGCCGAGGAGTTGCGGCCGGGGTTCGGCACGGTGTTCCCGGTGCTCCCCCGCTCCATGCTCCGGCGCGATGAGGAGGCGCGGTGCGCGTGATGCGAGGCGCACCTGACGACGCGGCGGCGACGAATCCGTCGTCGCCGAGCGTGCGCGCCGTCGAGCGACTCGTGCTCGGCGAGCGCGCACCGCGGGAACCGCACCGCGGAGCGGAGGACAGCTCGCTCGGGGATCTCGCCCTCGCCGGGCTCGCCATCGAACTCGATGTCCTGGCGGCGGTGTTCGGGGGGCGGGGGCTCGACCCCGAGGATGCCATGGAACTCCGGGTTGCCACGTACGTTGCGACGCTCGCGCGGCGCGCGCTCATCGCGGCAGAGCTACACCGCCGCCTCGATTCGGCCACCGGGCCGCCGCGAGGCGGTCAGTGACCGACGGCGTGGGAGCGCCCCGGGAGTTCACCAAGGTTGCGCGCCGCTGCCCGCGCTGCGGCGACCGATGCCACTTCGCCGGGTTCGCGGAGGGCGCGGCGCGCGCGGAAGTCGTCTGCGCCGAATGCGGACACGGATGGCGAGGACGACTCACGCGCGTCGAGCGCGACCTGCCCGAGGCGCGGGCACGAAAGGAAAGGACGGACCATGAACGGCATCGAATCGGGAACGGCCACGGCCACGGGCTCGGGCTCGGGCTGCCCCGTGCTGGATATGGACCCACTGGGACTCTATATCGTGAAGGGATCGTGACCGCGCGTGAGGGAACGATCGACGTCAAGTTGTCGAAGGCCGGCACCACTTTCAAGGTGTGTCCAACGTAGGGATCATGGAGGGAGTGGCGAGGCGCGGTAGCCGAATGACGAAGGTCGTCGTGCCGCCCGCGGAGTGCGCCTCGAGGGTGCCGCCGTGGGAGAGCACGATCTGCTTCGCGATGTAGAGGCCGAGCCCGAGATTGCCGCTTGCCGACTTCTCGCGCTGCTTCGCTCGACGAAAGGGCTCGAAGATGAAGGGGAGCACGCCTTCGGGAATCGGATCACCCTGGTTGCGGATCTCGATCACGACGTCGGCGTCTTCGGCGCGTGCCTCGAGCACCACGGGGGTCTCCCGTGCCGCGTGCTCGATGGCGTTCCCCGCGAGGTTGGAGAGAACCTCCGAAAGGCGGTCCGGGTCCCAGGTGCCCGTCACGTCACCTTCGACCTTCACGGTGATGGCCGCGTCGAATTCCTCGACGACGTTCCGGCAGATTTCACGCAAATCCATCGGCACCGGTTCGATGGGCAGGCC
>JBBRTF010000085.1:0-3256 GCA_038244725.1 Burkholderiales bacterium | reverse complement strand
GTTCCAGGCCACCAAGCGCCGAGCCCGTGGCTTTACCCGTCTGTCCACCATCAAGACCGTCATCTTCCTGATCGCCGGCAAGCTCGACTTCCACGCAATCAACCCTCATGCCCCGCAACCCACCTGAAATTCATCAGAGCCGGAAAAGTCGTGTCAGGTACGACTTTTCTCGAAAGTGGTACCTGACACGACTTTCGCTCACGCCGGCCGGAAGTCGCGCACCCGGCGCGCGAGCTCCCGCAGCTCGTCTTTCGTGGCGCCGCTCCCATAGCGCGCATCGATGTAGCGCCGCGTGATCGCCTCCGCCTCGGCGGCATGTGCGGGCTTCGCCCGCTGCACACGCGCGAGGAAATCCAATGGGCCCTCGTGCGCCGCCCGCGCGAGGCTCGCCGAAGCGAGCTTCGCGCAAAAGGTGTCCCACGCGACGAGGGACGCCTCGCGGCGCGCCGGGCGGTCGCGCACCAGGAGCCCGATCGAGATCGCGCCGCCCACCAGGAATGTCGCGACGAGGAGCCAGAAGCCGAGCGTGCGCCAGTCGACCGTGGGGAATCCCAGGTGCGCGAAGAACTGGCGCTGCTTGTCGATGTTGTAGCCCACCACCCACTGGTCCCATTGGCTGTTCATCGCCTGCCATGCGTTGCGCAGGCCCGTGAGCAGGCCCAGGGGATCGGCGGCCATGATCGACGAGTAGACCCCGATGGGCCCGAGCGCCGCGTTCACGCCGCCTTCGACGCGCAGCGGCGACACCGCGCCGGTGGGATCCACGCGTAGCCATCCGTCGGCCGGCAGCCAGATCTCGGTCCACGCATGCGCGTCCGCCTGGCGCACGATGAGCTCGTTGTTGAGCGGGTTCACCTCGCCGCCCTGGTAGCCGGTCACGATGCGCGCCGGGATGTCGGCCGCGCGCATGAGGAGCGCGAAGCTTCCCGCGTAGTGCTCGCAGAATCCCTTCTTCGTCTCGAACAGGAAGTCGTCGTAGGGATTGCGCGGATCGAGCGGCGGGGGCTCCAGCGTGTAGGTGAACTCGCGGTTGTAGTACTGGAACGCCTTGGCGAGGAGCGCCCTCGCGTCGGCGGACTCGCGCGCCCACTGCCGCCCGAGCGCCACGGTGCGCGGGTTGCGCGTCTCGTCGAAGGCGAGCGAGGACTGCAGCGACGATTGCAGCGTGCGCTCGCCGTAGCGGTAGTCCAGGTACGAGCTCATCTCGTAGCGCTTCTTCTCGGTCACGGGCCGGCGGTCGCGCACCTGCAGGTCGCCCAGCGCGTAGGCGCCGGGCGGCAGGAGCGCCGGCACGTCGAGCGCGAAGAGCCACGTCTTGTTGTGCGGCTCGAGCGTCACCGTGTACGTGACACGCTTCTCGCGCTTCGAGTAGGCGAGGTTGCCCGCAGGCGAGATCTGCGGCATGCGCCACGTGGCGCCGTCGAAATCCACGAGCACCGGGCCGCGCCAGTAGAGCGTGGAAAAGGGCGGTCGGTCGCCCTCGAATTGCACGCGGAAGGCGATCGCGTCGGACTTGATGAGGTTGGCGATGTTGCCCGGCGTCATCGTCTCCGAGAGCCCCGTGGTGCCCGAGCGCGTGTCCTGCGGCAGCGCCCACAGCGGGCCCTGAGCGCGCGGGAAGAGGATGAAGAAGGCGACCATCAACGGCAGCGCCTGCACGAGGAGCGCGGCGGCCGGGCGCAGGCGCTCGCCGAGGGTCGGGGTGCTGGCCACGCGGTTGAATCCCACCAGGGTCGCGATGAAGATCCACACGCACACGAGCATGTACAGGCCGAGCGGGATCGTCTGCGAGAAAAGGAAGTTGGTGAGGACGAGGAAGAAGCCGAGGTAGATGGCGAGCGTCACCTCGCGCTGCGTGCGCATCTCGAGGAGCTTGAGCGCCGACATCACGATGAGGAGTGTCACTCCCGCCTCGCGTCCGAAGAGCCGGCCGTATTGCAGGAAAGTCGCCATGGCCGCGGCGATGGTGAGTGCCGCGGTGATCCAGCGCGACGGCAGGTGCATCGCCGCCCACGCGCTCCATGCCCTCCACGAGAGGGTCGCAATGAAGAAGGCGCTCACCCAGTACGGCAGGCGCAGCAGGTGCGGCGCCACCACGAACGCCATGGCGGCGATGAGCCACAGGACGTTGCGCACGTCGAGGTGAGGGGAAGGCGGGGCGGGGCTCACGAGTCGAAGAGGGCGAGGGCCTCGAGGCAGCGCGCGCGATGCGCCTCGCTGCGCGCGGGCGCGATGCTCACGCCCGGGATGCGCAGCCCGTAGCTTTGCCCGAAGCGCTCCGCCTGGATCACCCAGTGCGCCAGCACCGAGAGGCGATGCTCGACGTCGGCGGCGCGAGCCTCGTCCCAGTCGAGCCAGAGCTCGCTCGAAGCCATCGCGCTGAATTCCTTGGTGAGCAGTCCCTGCTCGCGCGCGAGCGCCTTCCATGCGATGAGCTTCGGCGCGTCGCCGGGCCGGTAGGGGCGCAGCATGTTGAACTCCTCGTCGCCGGCCACGGGAATGCCTTCCTCGGAGTGGCTGCGCGATTGCGCCGGCGGGGATCCGGCCATCGGGTCGGGCTTCGGGTAGACGATCACCTGCAGGTTGAAGTCGACGTACGACCAGGCGTGGAAGAGTCCGACTGGGTATCGCGTGAAGACCTCGACGCGCCCGCAGCGCATGAGGCCGCGGCGCGTCGCGGCCACCGGCAGGAAGACGGCGGCGGTCTCAGCCTTCGCCACGTCCGCGTATGCCGGCTCGTCGCCCTTCCTGCGCATCGCGATGGCGAAGCGCGTCTGGGCGGGCGTCTCCACCGTCACGCCGAAATGCGCGGTCTCGCCGGCGAACACCGGGTCGCAGCGCCCCGGGCGAAGCTTGAGGTGCGCGAGGTTGCGCCACGTGTGCAGCATCGCCACGCCCGCCATGCTGACGAGCGTGAAGGTGAGCACGAAGCCCAGGGAGAGCGCGTAGTTGATCGAGGCGATGAGCAGGATCATCACGGTGAAGGCAAACGTGTATCCCTGCCGCGTCGGGAGGATGAAGATGCGGCGCTGGACGAGCGTGACCGGCGGGCTCTCCGGCACGCTCGCGCGGAAGATCCAGTCGGAGATCGACTGCCTCAAGTCGGCGAACACGGATTAGAGTGATTCATGAAAAAGGGCTCTGATGAATTTCAGGTGGGTTGCGGGGCATGAGGGTTGATTGCGTGGAAGTCGAGCTTGCCGGCGATCAGGAAGATGACGGTCTTGATGGTGGACAGACGGGTAAAGCCACGGGC
>JBBRTF010000084.1:0-3314 GCA_038244725.1 Burkholderiales bacterium | reverse complement strand
CTCGAGCTCCTTGCGCACGAACCCGGGCAAGCGAATCGCAAGGGCGTTGTCGTCCACCGCGCCGTAGAGCGTCGCGAGGTTCTCTTGCACGACCTTGTAGAGCGTCGTCTCTTCGGGCTGTCGGCGCGCGTACGTCGGAGGCGAAGGCGCGGGCACCCGTGGCGTTTCGCAAACGCTGGGCCGAAACCGCAGGCCTGATCTTGCTCGGGTTTCTCACCCCTTCCACGGTCCCGGACGATTTCGCGCTGTCCTGGGCCAGGCGCTTCAGCGGCGGCCTCGTCGTGATCCACCCGGGGGCCGTTCCGCTTTCTGGGCCAGTACTATGATGAAGAGCTCGGCTGGCACTACAACCGATTTCGCTACTACCATGCGGGACTGCATCCAGGAGCGCCACGGCCCGTCCCTCCTGGCCTGCCGTGAAGACGGCGCCGGTCGCGGCGCCACTCCAGGGCGATGGCTTCGCCGCGCGCCTCGAAGCGACCCGCGTGAGGCGAGATCTCTCGCAGTCGGAGCTCGCCGAAAAGGCGGGCCTCGGCAAGATGCTGAGCGACAATTAGATCTCCCCATGGACGACAATTAGAATTCCCCATTTTTAAGGCGCGGCGATCGCCCGTACCGCATGCCCGCGAGAGCGGAAGATGGGCGGGTGAGCACGACGGACGCGCAGGTGAGGAAGCTGATGTACGAGATGACGAAGCATGGCCGTGCGGGAGTCGCAGCGATGCGAGCCGGCATGGATAGGAAGACTGCGCGCAAGTACATGCTGGGCGGCAAACTGCCGTCGGAGCTGGTCGAGCCGCGTGGCTGGCGGACACGTGACGATCCGTTCGTCGAGCACTGGCCGGAGGTGGAAGCGCTGCTATGCGAATCACCTGGGCTCGAAGCGAAGACGCTCTTCGAGGTCCTGGTCGAGAAGTACGAGGGTCGCTACGACCATGGACAGTTACGGACTCTCCAGCGTCGCGTGAAGACGTGGCGCGCCGAGCGCGGTCCGGACAAGGACGTGATGCTCGCGCAGCATCACCGCCCGGGCGAGGCCGCGCAGACCGACTTCACGTGGACGACTGAGCTCGCCGTGACCATCGCCGGCCAGCTGTTCGTGCACATGCTGTGCGTGTTCGTGTTGCCGTACTCGAATTGGAGATGGGCGAGCGTCTGCCTCTCCGAGTCAATCGCGGCGATCCGAAGCGGCGTGCAGCGCGCACTCTTCCAGCTCGGCCGCGTGCCCGAGTGGCACCAGACCGACAACTCTACCGCTGCAACGCATCGGATCCCTGACGGCAAGAGCGTCGTCGCCGACGGCGTTCGCAAGCGCCCGTTCAACGAAGACTACCTCGCGATCATGCGGCACTTCGGAATGAAGGCACGCACGACGGAGGTCGGCGCGAAGGAGCAAAACGGCGACGTTGAGGCCGCGAACGGAGCGCTCAAGCGCGCGCTCGAGCAGGCCCTGCTGCTACGTGGCAGCCGCGATTTCGAGAGCGTTGCTGCGTGGCAGACATTCGTCGACGAGGCCATGCGCAAAGCCAACCGGGGGCGCGGGCGGCGTGTCGCCGAAGACATGGCCGCCATGCGCGAGCTCACCGTGGCGAAGCTTCCAGAGTTTGTGGAGGAAGACTTCTGCGTGAGCGAGTGGAGCACCGTGCGCGTCAAGCACTGCGCGTACTCGGTCCCTTCGCGACTCATTGGCGAGTGGACGCGCGTTCGGATCTTCGAGGACAGGATCGAAGTCTGGTACGCGGGCAAAGTGCAGCTCGCGTGCGAGCGACTGCGAGGCCGCAATCTACGTCGCATCGACTACCGCCACATGATTTGGTCGCTCGTGCGCAAACCCGGCGGGTTCGCGCGCTACGTCTATCGCGAGGAGATGTTTCCGTCGCTCGCCTTCCGACGCGCCTACGATTCGATCCAAACTCCGCACCACGGTCTCAAAGGTGACCTCGAGTACCTGCGTATCCTGCACCTCGCGGCCAGCACGATTGAAGCGGACGTGGACGCGGCCCTCACCCTCTTGCTCGCTGAGGGTGAGGCGATCACGGCCGACGCGGTCAAGGTCTTGGTCACCGCGACGGCGACGACGATCGACGTGCCGGACCTCGCTCGGTCGATCGTCGACCTCGGCGCTTACGACGCGCTGCTGGCCGAGGTGGGCACATGACCACCGACACGACGATCGCGCCCTCGGCCTCGCCGGTCGAGTCGCTCGCGATGCTCATGCGCGCACTCAAACTGCCCGCCTTTGCACGCTACGCCGAGGAGATCGCCCAGAAGGCCGAGCGCGAAGGGTGGACCTTCGGACAGTATCTCCACCACCTCGCCGAGCTCGAAGTGCACGAGCGTCGCCGCCGCCGGATCGCGCGCTTCCTCAAAGCCTCGGACCTCCCCCGCGAGAAGACACTCGCAACCCTCACCCGAGCCCGACTGCCCCCGAAGGTCGCGAAGATTCTGCCGACGCTCTGCGAAGGCGGCTTCGTCGAGCGCGGTGACAACGTCCTCGCGTTCGGGCTCCCAGGCCGGGGCAAGACCCACCTCGTCTGCGCGATCGGCTACGAGCTGATTCAGCGCGGCTACCGCGTCCTCTTCACCGCGACCTTCGCGCTCGTTCAGCGCCTGCTCGCGGCCAAACGCGACCTTCGCCTCGAGAAGGAGCTCGCCACGCTCGATGCCTACGACGCGGTGATCTGCGACGACATCGGGTACGTGCAGCAAAGTCGCGAAGAGATGGAAGTTCTTTTTACGTTCCTCGCCGAGCGCTACGAGCGCCGCAGCGTGATCATCACCAGCAACGTCGTCTTCAGCGAGTGGGATCGGATCTTCAAGGACCCGATGACGACCGCCGCAGTGATTGACCGCCTGGTGCACCACTCGGTGATCCTCGAGATGACTGGAACCAGCGTGCGAGCTGATGCAGCGGAACAAGCGAAGAGGGAAGGAGCAACGACAACTACCGAGACGACGGCGACAACTACGAGGGCGAAGCAAACTGCGAAGGTGATCGATGGGGAATTATAGTTGTCGTTAAAGAGGATTTGTAATTGACGTCAGGCAGGCGTACCGGAATCCCGCGCTGCTCGCCGGGCCGCGAACGCCCGCACCACCTGACGCCTGCGCCACGGCGGCACCGACCCGGATCGTCGTCGGTCCGAGGAAGCGCGGCGAGGAGGTCCCCAACCAGATCGACCTCTCGTGCACGAAGAAGGGCGGCCTCTGCCTCACCAAAGAAGAGACCGCGCAGCTTCAAGCGTCGCGCGAGGCGGCATGCAGGACGAACACCGGGGCGCGCGCTGGGTCATCCACGCAGACCTCGACGCGTT
>JBBRTF010000083.1:0-3685 GCA_038244725.1 Burkholderiales bacterium | reverse complement strand
TTTCGCGCGTACCTCTCGGTCGACGGCTCCGACAGCAATCCGTGCTCGGTCCAACTTCCCTGCCGCCTGCTGCCCGCGGCGCTCAACGCGATCGTGGACGGTGGGGAAGTCTGGATCCTCGACTCCGCCAACTACAACACGGGGCCGGTGACCATTGGCAAGTCCGCATCGATCCTGGCGGTACCCGGCGCCGTCGGCAGCGTCGTCGCCCTCGGGGGTCCGGCTTTGAGCATCACCGCCTCGGGGCTCACAATCTCGCTGCGAAACCTGGTGATCGTTCCGTTCCCTGCGTCGGGCGGCACCGACGGGGTCAACATGACGGGGGCGTCCACGCTCACGATCGAGAATAGCCTCATTGCGAATCTGCCTGGAGATGGTGTGAGCGTTTTTGGAACTGGAGCCGGAAAGCTGCAGATCTCCAATACGATCATCAGGAACAACGCTGGGTACGCTGTGCGATTGACCAATGGCGCAGCCGCCGAGATTTCCGGGACGCAAATGCTGGCGAACGGAGACGGAGGAGTCCTCGCTCAGAGCAGCACTGCGACGACCACGACGGCGAGCGTGAGCAACTCGGTCATTTCCGGCGGCAGTGTTGGCGTTGGAGTGACAACCTCCATCGCCGGCGCCATAGCACGCATCTTGGTGACGCGCTGCACGATCGAGGGAACCAGCTTTGCGCTCTACAGCACTGTCGACTTCAGCGCTGGCTCAGCCGTGCTGGCTGTTAGCAACAGCATGATCACCAACAACTTCGCAGCGTGGAATCAGTCCGGTACCGGTTCGGTCATCCGGACACTGGGCAACAACCACATCACCGACAATCTCAACACACCCACTGGAGTCCTCACGGCGACGGCCCTGCAATAACGGTTGGGAACGATTCGAATGGAACGGGCGCTGTGAGGCGCCCTCTCTTTGGAAAGGGCGGGTTCAATGTCATGATCTCCTCGGCTTGCCCTCCGGCAAGCCATCCATCTTTCCGGGGAGATCCCATGCAACTTCGCACCGCTTCGCGCAGCATCCTCGCGCTTCTCGCCATGCTGTCGTGCTCCGCTGTGCACGCCCAACTCTTCCGGGCCTACCTGGAATCGACGGGCAGCGACGCCAATCCGTGCACCTTGCCGCAGCCCTGTCGCCTGCTGCCCGCGGCGCTCAACGCGATCGTGGACGGCGGGGAAGTCTGGATGCTGGACTCGGCCAACTACAACACCGGCACCGTGATCGTCGACAAGTCCGCCTCGATCCTGGCCGTTCCTGGAGCCGTCGGCAGCGTCGTGGCCCTCGGGGGGCCTGCCTTGAGCATCACCGCCTCAGGCCTCAAGGTCTCGTTGCGAAACCTGGTGATCGTTCCGTTCCCTGGGTCCCCCGGCACCGACGGGGTCAGCATGACGGGGGCGTCCACGCTCACGATCGAGAATAGCCTCATCGCGAACCTGCCCACCAGCGGGGTGAGCGTTACCGGCGCCGGAACGCTGAAGATCACCCACACGATCATCAGGAACAACGGCGGGTACGCCGTGGTTTTGTTCAACGGCGCAGCCGCCGAGATTTCCGGGACGCAAATGCTGGCGAACGCAAATGGAGCAGTCCTCGCCCAGAGCAGCAGCGCGACGACCACGACGGCGAGCGTGACCGACTCGGTCATTTCCGGCGGCAGCAGTAGTGAGGGCGTCTTTGCGTACACCACCGTCACCGGCGCTGTCGCGCGCATCTTCGTGACGCGCTGCACGATCGAGGGCACCTCCTATCCGCTCGACAGCGAAACCAGCGGCGTGGGTTCGGCCTCGATCGCCGTCAGCTACAGCATGATCACGAACAACGCCTACGCGTGGTATCAGTCCGGTACCGGTTCGGTCATTCGGACGCTGGGCAACAACCACATCACCGACAACGCCGGCTCCTTCGGCGTTCTCACGGCGACGGCCCTGCAATGACGTTTCGGAAGTCCCGAATGGGATCGGGTTATTTCCTGATTCTCCGCATCGCCCCAAAGCCCGACAATCCCAGCAGCGCCGCCAGGAGGATCAACGCCCATTCGCTCAACGTCGGAACTTGACGGTCGCTACTACCCGGAATGCCCGGCCCGCCTTGATCGAGGATGGTTGAGTTGGCGGCGACATCGTCATCGCCCAGGCCGCCATCGACGATGTTGAAGATCGCCGTATTTCCCGCGATTGTCGCCGGCAACGTGTACCAGTGCGATGCCGGCTGCGCGGCGGTCGGGCCGTACTTCCAGTACTGGGTCCCGGCAGGCAGCGCGATGGGATAGGTCACGGTCATGACAATCGTCGAGCCTGCGGTACAGCCAGTCGTAGTGAAGTCAAACAGACCCTCTGGAAATACAACGTTCGCGGGAGCGCTTCCTGCCGGCGGACTCGCCGCATCCCCCTCGAGCCCGATGAAGCGCGAAGCGCTGAAGCTGCAGCTCGTACCGCCGCCGGTGAACGTCGCCGTGATGGTTCCTGTTCCCGTGGGGCTCGCGCCCGAAAAAGATCTCACGATTGCCAGCGGCGTGACCGCGACACTCGCCGAAGCGGGGCCGGTGCCTACCGCATTCGTGGCGGTGACCGAGCAGCTCTGGGAAGTGCCGTTCGCCATCCCCGTCACAGTGATCGGCGAAGCGGGCCCCGACGCCGATCCCCCGCCTGGATTGCAGGTCACGGTGTAGGCGGTGATCGGGCTTCCTCCGTCGCTGGCCGGCGGCGCAAACGAGATCGTGGCCTGTCCGCTGCCGGGCGTTGCCGTGCCGATGATGGGCGCGCCGGGCAAAGCGGGAGGCGTGATCGTGCCGGTGGCGCCGGCAAAATTCGTCGGTGAATTGACAGCGGTGGCGCCGTTGCGATCGCTCGACAGGGTTCCGTCGGTCGGCAGCGAAACGTAGCTGATGCTGTCGACGCCGGCGTAATTCACCACGCCGTCGGTGGTGAAAAGAAAGTTGTTCGGGACGATGTAATCGGGCGTGACGATGCCGAGCGCGGCGAACCCCTGGGTGCCGATCAGGACTCTCTTGTTCGTCGTATCGCCGGGTAAGTCGGTGGGGAATGTAAACGACAGCGTCGTTGCGCCCTGGGAACTGGTGATCGTGTGACCGGCGAGAAACTGCTGTCCGCCCGCGAGCGCCCTCAGCTCGATGAATTGGACGGTGCCGCTGGCGTTGGAATAGAGCTCGCTGATCTGAAAGAGGTGGAACGTGGCATTCGCAGCGGCGCTGAATCCAAGAAGCCCCATGATCATGCAAACCCGCTGGATCCACGTTGCGTACATGGCGAATTTCCTCTGGGTGGTAATGCGACCGGCTTCGAATCCGGTGAATTGTTGCCCTGCAACGGGATTAACGTCCACTGGCGTCGGTTATTCCCCGTTCACGGGGTTGTTAAGGCCTGCGAGCTCTGCCCGAAAGGATCATGATCTCCTCGGCTTGCCCTCCGGCAAGCCATCCATCTTTCCGGGGAGATCCCATGCAACTTCGCACCGCTTCGCGCAGCATCCTCGCGCTTCTCGCCCTGCTGTCCTGCTCCGCCGTCCAGGCTCTGTCGTTTCGCGCCTACCTCTCGGTCGACGGCTCCGACAGCAATCCGTGCTCGGTCCAACTTCCCTGCCGCCTGCTGCCCGCGGCGCTCAACGCGATCGTGGACGGTGGGGAAGTCTGGATCCTCGACTCCGCCAACTACAACACGGGGCC
>JBBRTF010000082.1:0-4199 GCA_038244725.1 Burkholderiales bacterium | reverse complement strand
GCGGACGGCGCGGCGAATGTCGACAACCTTCGCAAGGCGTCCAACAACGCGAGACGCCGCATCTGCCGTAACCCACGTGCCAGGTGCATCAAGCCCTTGCGAGCTGCAGGGACGGGCGATTTCGGGCCGCTTCGTCGTTGCGCCTGGAACCGTCACCGAAATCGACCCGTCGCACACCCCGGGAATAAATCAGACCTTCCCTAGCCCTTCTCCTCGAGCACCACGCGACGGCGCGCCTTGTCGAGCCGCACCGGGCTCATGAAGGACCACGCGTCGGAATGGGTGGTGACTGCGTAGCGGCCCTTGGCGAGCCGCTCGAGGAAGTACGGTCCCTCGTCGTTCGCGGGAAGCTCGTGCACCGCGACCGGAATGTTCGTGACGCGGCTCCTGCGGCGTCCGCCCTTCGCCACCTGCACGATCTCCAGGTAGAAGATCTTCGCCGCGGATGGAGCGGGCCCGGCCGCTTCGCTCGTCGCGAGGCGGGCGGGCCCGGTGAGGTTGCGGACGATGATCAGCCGAGCTCGATCGGCACGAAGAGCTGCCGGTCGTTGCGCTGCACGAGGAGCGCCACGTGCTTGCCGCTCTTTTCCGTCTGCTCGCGCAGCTGCTGCACCGATTGCACCGGCGTGCCGTTCAGCGCCAGCACGACGTCGCCGGGTTGCACGCCCGCGCGCTCCGCGGCGCCGCTCACCTGCTCGACCAGCAAGCCCCCGCGGCCGTTGTTCTCGCTCTTCTCCTCGCGAGTGAGCGGGCGCACCGCGAGTCCCAGGCGTCCGCCCGTCGCGGACTCGTGGTCGTTGGATGCGAGGTGGTCCTGGTCCTTCGCCTCACCGGTGGCGACCATCAGCGACTGGGGCGAGCCCTTGCGCCACACTTCCACCGGCGCCTTCGCCCCGGGGCCCTTGTCCGCGACGAGCCCCGGAAGATCCGAGGAACGCTCGATCGGGTTGCCGTCGTACTTGAGGATGATGTCGCCCACCTGCAGGCCGCCCTTTTCCGCGGGGCTGCCCGGGTCCACCGACGAGATGAGGGCGCCGCGCGGGCGATCCAGGCCGAACGAGTCGGCGAGCGTCGCGTTCACTTCCTGCACGGTCACGCCGAGCCTGCCGCGGGTCACGTGACCGGTCCTGGCGAGCTGGTCCTTCACTTTCATCGCCACCTCGATCGGAATCGCAAACGAGATGCCCTGGTAGCCGCCGGAGCGCGAGTAGATCTGCGAGTTGATGCCGATCACTTCGCCCGCGAGGTTGAAGAGCGGGCCGCCGGAGTTGCCGGGATTTACGGCGACGTCGGTCTGGATGAAGGGCGTGTACGCCGCATCGGGAAGCGAGCGCGACTTGGCGCTCACGATGCCAGCGGACACCGAGTTCTCGAAGCCGTAGGGTGAGCCGATGGCCACCACCCACTCGCCCACTTTCGCGGCACGCGAGTCGCCGATCCTCACGGTGGGAAGGTTCTTGCCGTCGATCTTGATGAGGGCCACGTCGCTCTGCTTGTCGACGCCCACCACTTTCGCCTTGTACTCGCGCCGGTCGGTGAGGCGCACCGTCACCTCGTCGGCATGGTCGACGACGTGCGCATTGGTGAGGATGTAGCCGTCGGAGCTCACGATGAAGCCCGAGCCCACTCCCTGCATCGGCACGCCTGCGCCGCCGTGCTGCTGGCCGCGCGGCATCCTGCCGCCGAAGCCCTTGAAGAACTCGAAGAGCGGGCTGTCCGGATCGAGGCCGGGGAAGTCGGGCATCTCGGCATTCACCTTGGTGGTGCCGCGAACGCTCACGTTCACTACCGCGGGGCCGTTGGCGGCGACGAGATCGGTGAAGCCGTTGAGGGGAAGGCTGGCGGCCGCGGGATTGGCGGCGGGGGCGGCAACGCCGGCGGCCGCCACGGGAGTCGCGTGCGCGATGGAGAACGGAGTGTCGATCTGCCCGCGGTACGCGGCGACGCCGGTACCGAGGAGGCCGGCCGTGACGAGGGCGGTGACAAGGACGTTGGGTTTCATATGCATATCTCTCCTCGATGGGAACGTGGCCCACCTCGGGCCGTGAAGGAGAGTTTGAGTCGCCCCGCTTAAGCCGGGCTTAAGGAAAAATGTCGTGTCCGGTACGACTTTTTATGTCGTACCTGACACGACATTTGCCAGCGGCAGGCGGACGCGGACGAGGAGGCCGGGGCCGGCGGGCGGATCGAGGAGCTCGACGCCGCCGCCGTGGCGCTCGGCGATGCGGCGCACGATGGCGAGGCCGAGCCCGGTGCCGCCTTGCGCGGCCGATTCGCCCCGGTAGAAGCGGTCGAAGACGCGAGCGCGTTCCTCCGCGGGGATGCCGGTGCCGGTGTCCTGCACCTCGAAGATCGCGTCGCCGCCCTGCCGGTGGGCGCGCACCTCGACCGGGCCCGAGGCCGTGTAGCGGATCGCGTTGTCGACGAGGTTTTCCATCAGCGCGCGCAACGCGCCGCGCTCGCCGCGCACGACCAGCGGACCTTCCACGAGCTGGGTGAGCGTGAGGGACTTCTCCGCGGCCGGCGCTTCCTCGGCCTGGGCGATGGTCGCGGCGAGCTCCGCGACGTCGACCTCGGCGGTGGTCTCCATGGGCGCCTCGGGATCCTGGCGCGCGAGCGTGAGGAGCTGCTCCACCAGATGCACCGCGCGGGCGATCCCCTGGCGCAGCATGGCGTGCGCCTTCTCGCGCTCGCCGTCGTCGCGCGCCCGCTCGGCGAGCTGCAGCTGCAGGCGCAGCGCGGTGAGCGGCGTGCGCAGCTCATGCGCGGCGTCGGCGATGAACTGGCGCTGGTGCGCGAGCGCCGCGCCCAGGCGCCCGAGGAGCTCGTTCAATGCGCCCACCAGCGGCTGGATCTCCTCGGGCACGCGGTCCCCGCCGATGGGATCGAGGGATTCGGGGCTGCGCTTGGCGACCGCCTGCGCGGTCGATTCGAGGAACTGCACCTCGTGCCCGACCAACCGCCAGATGAGCAGCCCCATGAGCGGCAGCGCCACGAGGAACGGCATGAGCGTGCGCCACGCGGCGGAGAGGGCGAGGTCGTCGCGCACCGAGGCGGGCTGGGCGACCTGGATCGTGAGGCCGCGCTGCTGGATCGCGAAGACGCGCCAGCGCGCTTCGGGAGTCTCGATGTTGCTGAAGCCCAGCTGCACCGCGCCCGGCACGCGCAGGTGCGGATGCGACACGTAGACGCGCGTGCCGTCGCGCGCCCACACCTGGATCATGAAGTCGGAGGCTTCCTCGTCCTGCAGCGCCTCGGCGAGCTCACGCGCGGAGAAGGTGCGGTCGCGCAGCGTGAGGGCGAGCTGGCGCAGCTGGTAGTCGAAGAGGTCGTTGGCTTCCGCGCGCGCCTGGAAGAACACGACGCCGGCCGCGGCGAGCCCGCCGGCAAGCACGCTCGACAGGAGCCAGAAGAGAAGCCGCCTTCGCATCGACATCAGGCGTCGTCCTTCGCGATGGTGTAGCCCATGCCGCGCACGTTGCGGATCACGCCGGGGTCGAGCTTCCTGCGCAGCGCGTGGATGTGCACCTCCACTGCGTTGCTCGCGATCTCCTCGTCCCAGCCGTAGAGCCGCTCCTCGAGCTGCGCGCGCGTGAGGAAGGCACCGGGACGATCGGCGAGCGCCTCGAGGAGCGCGTATTCACGCGCAGAGAGCGAGACCTCCTTGCCTTTCCACGAGACGCGGCGCAACGCCGTGTCGAGCTCGAGCGCTCCGCGGCGCATGACCGAGTCGGCGCGCCCCGAGCGCCGGCGCAGCACCGCGCGCACGCGCGCGGAGAGCTCGTCCAGGTCGAAGGGCTTCACCAGGTAGTCGTCGGCGCCGGCGTCGAGCCCGGCGATCCGGTCCGACACCGCATCGCGCGCGGTGATGATGAGCACCGGCACGTTCTCGCCGCGGGCGCGCAGGCCGCGCAGGATCGTGAGGCCGTCCCTGCGCGGCAGCCCGAGGTCGAGGAGGACGAGGTCGTAGACGCCGTTGCCCACCGCGGCCTCGGCCTCGCGCCCGTCGCGCACCCAGTCCACCGTGTGCCCCTCGGCGCGCAGCCCCTGCTGCGCCGCCGCGCCGATCATCGAGTCGTCTTCAACCAGCAGCAATCGCATCCGCTGAATATACTCGACCCGAAAGTCGTGTCAGGGACGGCAAAAAAATTAGGGCACTACACGACAATTTAAAAAAGGACCCCGGGGGGGGCCCCGGG
>JBBRTF010000081.1:0-4387 GCA_038244725.1 Burkholderiales bacterium | reverse complement strand
GTGGACAGCGAGTCGATCCTCACGCAGTTGCGCGCCGAGGGCTACGACATCGCGCCCAGCTACGAAGGCTCGGACCTCGTCGTCGTCAACACCTGCGGTTTCATCGACGCGGCGATGCAGGAATCCCTCGATGCGATCGGCGAAGCCCTCGCCGAGAACGGCAAGGTGATCGTCACGGGATGCCTCGGCGCCAAGGGCGATGTCGTGCGCAACGCGCACCCGAGCGTGCTCGCGATCACGGGCCCGCACGCGACGGCCGAGGTGATGGGCCACGTGCACGCGCACCTGCCCAAGCCGCACGATCCCTTCACCGACCTCGTCCCGCCGCAGGGCATCCGCCTCACGCCGCGGCATTACGCGTACCTCAAGATTTCCGAGGGCTGCAACCACAGGTGCACGTTCTGCATCATCCCGTCGATGCGCGGCGACCTCGTGAGCCGCCCGGTGGGCGACGTGATGAAGGAAGCGCAGAACCTCGTGAAGGCGGGCGTGAAGGAGCTCCTCGTGATCTCGCAGGACACCAGCGCCTACGGCGTCGACGTGAAGTACCGCACCGGGTTCTGGGGCGGGCGCCCGCTCAGGACGCGCATGACCGAGCTTTGCGGGGCGCTGGGCGAGCTCGGCGTCTGGGTGCGGCTGCACTATGTATATCCGTATCCCCACGTGGATGAAGTGATCCCGTTGATGGCGGACGGAAAGATCCTTCCGTACCTCGACGTGCCGTTCCAGCACGCGAGCCCGCGCATCCTCAAGCTCATGAAGCGCCCCGCGTCCACCGAGAAGAACCTCGAGCGCATTCGCGGGTGGCGCGAGGCGTGCCCGGACATCACGGTACGGTCGACTTTCATCGTGGGATTCCCCGGCGAGACCGAGCGCGAGTTCGAGGAGCTCCTGGAATTCCTCGGCGAGGCCGAGCTCGACCGCGTCGGCTGCTTCGCCTATTCGCCGATCGAGGGCGCGCGCGCCAACGCGCTGCCGGATTCGGTCCCGGAGGCGCTGAAGGAAGAGCGGCGCGCGCGCTTCATGCAGGCGCAGGGCGCCATCAGCCGCGCCAGGCTCGCGCGCAAGGTCGGGAGGACGATCGAGGTGCTTGTGGACGAAGTCGCGGGCGCGCGGGTTGTCGGGCGCAGCGCCGCGGACGCCCCGGAGATCGACGGGGTCGTGCGCGTGAAGGGCGCCCGGGGAGCAAAGCCCGGCGACATCGTGCGTGCCAAGGTCACCCGCGCGGACGAGCACGACTTGCACGCCGTGGCCGCGCCGATATAATTCGCCCGTTACGTAAACCCCGCCGACCCATGCCGCCCCGCGTCCGTGCTGCCCTGATCCACCTCGCGCTGAGCGCGACGCTCGCCGCCGCCGTCTTCCTGCCCATCTACTTCTTCTGGTATCCCGACGTCCTCTTCGAGTCGGCGGGCGGCCGCGACCTCTTCGCGCTGATCGTCTCGGTGGACGTGACGCTCGGGCCGCTCATCACGCTCATCATCTTCAAGCCGGGCAAGAAGGGCCTTCTCTTCGACCTGGTGGTGATCGCGATGCTGCAGACGGCAGCCCTCACTTACGGCGTGTACGTGCTGTTCGAATCGCGCCCGGTGCACATCGCCTTCGTGAAGGACCGCTTCGAGATCGTGCGCGCCAACGGCTTCCCCGAGGGCGAGCTCGCCAAGGCGCACGCCATGGGCAATGACCAGCTGCCGTGGACGGGTCCCACGCTGGTGGGCGTGAGGCTTCCCACCGATCCCGACGAGCAGTTCAAGCTGATGATCTCGGGCTTCGGCGGCGTCGACGCGCAGTACTACCCGCGCTACTACGTGCCGTACGCGGACCTGCGCGGCGAGGTGGTGAAGGAGTCGCGCCCGCTGGAGACGCTTCGCAAATGGAATCCGAAGCGGGCCGGGGAGATCGCACAAGCCCTCGCGTCCATCGGCCGCGACGAGAAGGACGTGCGCTTCCTGCCGATGCGCGCGGGCAAGAACGACCTGTCGGTCTTCGTCGACGCGAAGACGGGCGAGGTGCTGAAGATCACCTCGCTCCTGCCCTGGGCGGCGGAGTGACGCGCTACTGGCGCATCAGCTTCCTGTCGATCACCTTCACCCGGTCGCCGGCCTTGTAGCTGGTCTCGCCGCTGAAGTTGAAGGTGCGGTGGGTGCCGTCCTCCATCGTTACGCGCACGACATAGGTCGTCGTCGACTTCTTGTTCTTCTCCACCTCGTTGCCGACGTAGGCGCCGCCCGCGGCGCCGACCACGGTCGCGGCGGTGTTGCCGCGGCCGCTGCCCACCTGGTGGCCGAGCACGCCGCCGGCGACGCCGCCGAGGACCGCGCCCAGGCCGCTGCCTTCACCTTGCTTCTTCACGGTCTCGACGCTCGACACGGTGCCGCATTCCTTGCACGCGGCCGATGCCGCGGGGGCGAACGCCGCTGCCGCGGCGAAAAGCGCGCCGGAGACAGCGATGGAAAGTCGTTTTGTGCTCATGGTGCCCTCCGGGGGTGGGGTGACTCGAAAATCCTAGCACGTCAGGCGTCTTCGGCCTTCAGCTGCGGAAAGAGGATCACGTCGCGGATCGAAGGGCTGTCGGTGAAGAGCATCACCAGCCGGTCGATGCCGATGCCTTCCCCCGCGGCGGGCGGCATGCCGTGCTCCAGCGCGCGGATGTAGTCGGCGTCGTAGAACATCGCTTCCTCGTCGCCCGCTTCCTTCGCCTTCGCCTGGGCGAGGAAGCGCGCGGCCTGGTCCTCGGGATCGTTCAGCTCGGAGAAGCCGTTGGCGATCTCGCGGCCGTTGATGAAGAGCTCGAAGCGGTCGGTCACCGCGGGGTTCGCGTCGTTGGCGCGCGCGAGCGGCGAGACATCCACCGGGTGCGCGACGATGAACGTGGGATTCACGAGCTTCTCCTCGGTGGTGGCCTCGAAGAGCTTGAGCTGGAGGATCCCCAGGCCGTCGGTGGGGAACACCTCGACGTCGAAGGGCACGAGCGCCGCCTTGACGTAGTGCGAATCGGCGAGCGAGTGCAACGGGTAGCCGGGGTTGTAGACGTGGATCGCCTCGGCCATGGTGAGCCGGTCGAACGGCTTGCCCAGGTCCACGGCCGCGCCCTGGTAGGTGAGGGCGGTGGTGCCCAGCACCTTCTGCGCGCATTCGCGCAGCATCGCCTCGGTGAGGTCCATCAGGTAGTGGTAGTCCTGGTAGGCCTCGTAGAACTCGAGCATCGTGAACTCGGGGTTGTGGCGCGTGGAGATGCCCTCGTTCCTGAAGTTGCGGTTGATCTCGAAGACCTTCTCGAGGCCGCCCACGGTGAGGCGCTTGAGATAGAGCTCCGGCGCGATGCGCAGGAAGAGCTCCATGTCGAGCGCGTTGTGGTGCGTCTTGAACGGGCGCGCCGTGGCGCCCCCCGGGATCGGATGCATCATCGGCGTCTCGACTTCCAGGTAGCCGCGCGCCGCGAAGAACTCGCGGAGCGCCTGCACCAGCCTCGAGCGGGTCTCGAAGACGCGCCGGCTCTCGGGATTCACGATGAGGTCCACGTAGCGCTGCCGGTAGCGCTGCTCCATGTCGGTGAGGCCGTGGAACTTCTCGGGGAGCGGGCGCAGCGCCTTCGCGAGGAGCCGCACCTTTGTCGCCTGGATCGTGAGCTCGCCCATCTTGGTCCTGAAGAGCGTCCCCTCCACGCCGAGGATGTCGCCCAGGTCCCATTGCTTGAACGCGTCGTGGGATTCGAGCCCGGTCACGTCGTTGTTCACGTAGATCTGGATGCGCCCGCTCATGTCCTGAAGCGTGGCGAACGATGCCTTGCCCATCACGCGCTTCAGCAGCATGCGGCCCGCGACCGTCGCCGCGGGCTTCTCGGCCTCGAGGTCTTCCTTGCTCTTCGCGTCGTGCGCGGCGTGCAGGCCGGCGGCGAGGTCCTTGCGCCGGAAGTCGTTGGGGAAGGCGTTGCCCTTCTCGCGCAGCCGCGCGAGCTTCGCGCGCCGCTCCGCGATGAGCTGGTTCTCGTCCTGGGGCGGCTCGCCCGGCGGCTTCTCGTTCTTCTCGTTCATTGTCTTTCTAGACTCCCTGCTTGAGGCTCGCGGTGATGAAAGGGTCCAGGTCGCCGTCGAGCACGCCCTGCGTATTGCCGACCTCCACGTTGGTGCGAAGGTCCTTGATGCGCGACTGGTCGAGCACGTACGAGCGGATCTGGTGGCCCCAGCCGATGTCGGTCTTGGAATCCTCCATCGCCTGCTTCTGCTCGTTGCGCTTGCGCAGCTCCAGCTCGTAGAGACGCGCTTTCAGCATCGCCATGGCCTCGGCACGATTGCGGTGCTGCGACCGGTCGTTCTGGCACTGCACGACAATGCCGCTGGGCTCGTGAGTGATGCGGATCGCCGAATCGGTCTTGTTGATGTGCTGG
>JBBRTF010000080.1:0-5442 GCA_038244725.1 Burkholderiales bacterium | reverse complement strand
GTCGAAGGGACGGGCGATTTCGGGCCGCTTCGTCGTTTGCTCGTCCTGGCAAGGTACCTACCTTGCGTCGGACTCGGCGCCTGGAATCGTCACCGAAATCGCCCCGTCGCAGACCCCGGGACTTGTTCAGACCTTCCCTAGGGAAGGTCTTCGCGCTTCAGCTCGAAGACGAAGTTCCTGCCGCCGCTCGTTCGCGGCCACCGGAAGGCGAGATCCGGATAGGCGCGCTCGAGCGCCTTCCTGTTGTGGCCGATCTCCACCCAGAGCCTGCCTTCGGGCTCGAGCTGCCGGCGCGACGCGGCGATGATCCGCCGCGTGTGGTCGAGGCCGTCGGCGCCGCTCGCGAGCGCCATGCGCGGCTCCTTGCGATATTCCGCCGGCAGCGTCTTCATCGATGCCGCCTTCACGTACGGCGGATTCGAGATGATGAGGTCGTAGGTCCTTCCGGCGAGCGCCGCGAAAAGATCCGACTCCACCAGCTCGACGCGATCCCCGAGGCCATAGTCGTCGACGTTGCGCCTCGCCACTTCGAGCGCGTTCGCCGAAAGATCCGCGGCGTCCACCTTCGCCTGCGGAAACGCCAGGGCCGCCACGATCGCGAGGCATCCCGACCCCGTGCAAAGGTCGAGAACCCTAACCGGGGACAGACCTCGGTTATCGCCTGATGATAATTGAGGTCTGTCCCCGGTTATCGGGTTGAGGAGCTCCGTGAGGAAGGAGCGCGGCACGATGACGCGTTCGTCGACGTAGAAGCGGTGTGGGCCGAGCCACGCCTCGTGGAGGAGGTAGGCTGCGGGCTTGCGCGTTCGCACGCGCGCGTCGATGAGGGCGCGCGCGGCGCGCTCCTCGGCGGCGGTGGCGCGGCGCTCGAGGTGGCGCTGGAGGTCGCGGGGCGGAAGGCCGAGCGCATGGAGCACGAGCCACGCGGCTTCGTCCATCGCGTTGGTGGTGCCGTGGCCGTAGGAGATCGCGGCCGACTCGAACCGCTCGATGCCGTAGTCGAGCAGCGCGCGGACCGTCGCCGTCATCGCCCGAGGAGGAGGCTTTCGACCGCGACGAGATAGATCTCGGCGAGCGGCTCGATCTCGTCCAGCGCCATCGCCTCGTTCACCTTGTGGATCGACCGGTTCACGGGCCCGAACTCGGCCAGCTCCGCGCACACGTCGATGATGAAGCGCCCGTCGGAGGTGCCGCCCGCGCAGTTCACCTCGGGGGTCACGCCCGTCACCCGGCGGACCGCATCGGCGAGCGTCGTCACGAGCCGCCCGCGCGCCGTGAGGAAGGGCTTGCCCCCGAGCACCCAGTCGAGCGCGTACTGAAGCCCGTGGCGATCGAGGATTTCCACGACGCGCGCCTGGAGGCCATCGGGCGTGCTCTCGGTGGAGAAGCGGAAATTGAAGTCGACCTGGAGCGCCCCGGGGGTGATGTTCTGCGCCCCGGTGCCGGCGTGGATGTTGGAGACCTGGAAAGTGGTGGGCGGAAAGAACTCGTTGCCCGCGTCCCATCGGGCCGCCGCGAGCTCGGCGAGCGCGGGCGCCGCGAGGTGCACGGGATTCTTCACGCGGTGCGGATAGGCGACATGCCCCTGCACGCCCTGCACCACGAGGCGCCCGGTGAGCGAGCCACGCCGCCCGTTGCGGATCGTGTCGCCGAAGCGCTCCGACGACGAGGGCTCGCCGACGATGCAGTAATCGATCGTCTCGCCGCGCGCCTTGAGCGCCTCGACCACGCGCACGGTGCCGTCCACCGCCGGTCCTTCCTCGTCCGACGTGATGAGCAGCGCGAGCGAGCCGGGATGCGAAGGATTCGCGGTGACGAAGCGCTCGGCCGCGGTCACGAACGCCGCGATGGAAGTCTTCATGTCCGCCGCGCCCCGGCCGTAGAGCTTGCCGTCGCGGATCGTGGGCTCGAAGGGATCCGAGTGCCACTTCTCGCGCGGCCCGGGAGGAACCACGTCGGTGTGCCCGGCGAGCACCACGAGCGGCTTCGCGTTGCCGTGGCGAATCCACAGGTTGGTCACCTCGCCGAAGCGAAGCGTCTCGGCCGTGAAGCCCAGGGGAGCGAGGCGCCCGGCGATGAGCTCCTGGCATCCCGCGTCCTCGGGCGTCACCGACTTGCGCGCGATGAGCGCGCGGGCGAGCTCGAGCGTCGCGTTCGTCACGCCGGCGCTTTGCGCGACTCGTCGAAGGCGATCTTGCCGGTGAGGAGCTGCCAGTACATCACCCAGTCGCCGGCGAGGCTCCACGCCGGGTACTTGAACGTGGCCGGGCGGTTCTTCTCGAAGGCGAAGTGGCCGACCCACGCGAAGCCGTAGCCCGCCACGGGAACGAGCCAGAGAAGCCATGCGGCGCCGGTGACGAGCGCCGCGGCGAGGAGCGCCAGCACCAGCGTGCTGCCCGCGAAATGAAGGCGCCGGCAGGTCGCGTTGCGGTGCTCGGAAAGGTAGAACGGATAGAACTCGCGAAAGCTCGCGAAGCGCGCTTGCATTTCAGTGGGTGAAGGGATGGTCGTCGGAGGGTACGTCGGCGCTCGCGCGCCGCTCGACGACCGGACCCACGCGCTCCTCAATGTAGCGGCGCAGGCCGGGCTTCGCGCCGAGGAGGAAGAACACCTCGGCGCAGACGAAGAGCGGGCCGATCGCAAGCTGCATCAGGTCGTCGAAGAAGGCGGGCTTCATGCCCTCGTACTTGTGGCCGAGGAATTGCAGCGCCCAGCCGGAGGTGAAGACGAGGAACGCGAGCCCGAGCGCGAGCTCGGTGGAGGCGCGCGCGGTGATCTCGCTCGCCATGGCGCACATCGCGAAGAGGACCACCGCCATCGCGGCGCCGAGCGCGAGGTCCTGGCGCAGGTAATAGACGCAGGCCGCGAGCGACGCGAGCGCCGCCGCCGTGAACGCCATCGAGCCCACCGTGAAGCTCGCCGTGGCGAGCGCGAGGATCACCGCGAACACGATCATCGGCACGCCCAGGAAATGCGTGGCGATGTTGCGCCGGTCGCGGTGGCAGGCCGCGTACTGGGTGAGGTTCTGCTCGACGCTCTTCATCGGGCGGTTCTCGCGTTAAGCCGGAATGACGCTACAGCCGCTCTTCCGACTCTTCGTTGATCTTGAAGTCGCCGAAGGGCGATGAGGGGCCGCGCATCGCGCCGGGTTGCTTCGCCCTCTCGGCCATCGCCGGCATGATCCCGGAGTTGCCCAGGAGCAGCCCGAGGTTGGTCGCGGAGTCGGCGTTGGCGAGCGCCTCCTCGGTGGTGATCTTGCCCTGGCGCACCAGGCGGAAGAGATCCTGCTCGAAGGTCTGCGAGCCCGGCGACATGCTCTTCTCCATCGCCTCCTTGATCTCGGTGATCTCGCCTTTCTCGATGAGCTCCTGGATGTTGCGCGTGTTGAGGAGCACTTCCACCGCCGGGGCGCGAGCGCCGTCGACGGTCTTGATGAGGCGCTGGGAAATCACGGCCTTCAGCGACACCGAGAGGTCCTGCAGCAGCATCGGGCGCACTTCCAGCGGGAAGAAGCTGATCACGCGGTTCATCGCCTGGTAGGCGTTGTTGGCGTGCAGCGTGGCGAGGCACAGGTGGCCCGAGAGGGCGTAGGTGAGCGCCATGCGCATCGTCTCGAGATCGCGGATCTCACCGATGAGGATGCAGTCCGGGGCCTGGCGCATGGCGTTCCTCAGCGCGTCGTGGAACGAGCGCGTGTCGTTGCCCACTTCGCGCTGGTTGAAGATCGACTTCTTCGGCGTGAAGACGTATTCGACCGGGTCCTCGATGGTGAGGATGTGGCCCGCCTGGATCGCGTTCCTGTAATCGAGCATCGAGGCGAGCGTGGTCGACTTGCCCGAGCCCGTCGCGCCCACCACGAGGATGAGGCCGCGCTTTTCCATCACCAGCGTCGAGAGCACGTGCGGCAGGTTGAGGGAGGCGATCTGCGGGATGTCCGAGGTGATGTAGCGGATCACGCACGACACCGAGCCCTTCTGCCAGAAGACGTTCACGCGGAAGTTGCCCAGGCCCGCCATCGGCTTGGAGAAGTTGAGCTCCTGTTCCTTCTCGAAGGTCTCGATCTGCGCCGCGGTGAGCATCTCGTAGACGATCTTCTTCGTCTGCTCCGCGTCCATCGTCGCGGGGTTCACCGGGACCAGTTGGCCCTGGATCTTGATGCTGATGGGCGAGCCCGCGGAGATGAAGATGTCCGATGCCTTCTTCTCGGCCATCAGCTGCAGGAGTTTTTCGATGAACATGCGTTCGCGCCTCTCGTGGCCCTGCGCTCCCCCAGGAGCGGCCGGGCTAATCGCCCCTCAGGAGCTCGTTGATGCCCGTTTTTGCACGGGTCTTCGCGTCCACCTGCTTGATGATGATCGCGCAGTAGAGACTATACCGGCCATCCCCCCCGGGCAAGTTGCCGGAGACGACGACGCTGCCGGGCGGGATGCGCCCGTACGACACTTCCCCCGTGGCGCGGTTGTAGATCTTGGTGCTCTGCCCGATGTAGACGCCCATCGAGATCACCGAGCCCTCGCCGACGATCACGCCCTCGACCACCTCGCTCCTCGCGCCGATGAAGCAGTTGTCCTCGATGATGGTGGGGTTGGCCTGCAGCGGCTCGAGCACGCCGCCGATGCCCACGCCGCCCGACAGGTGCACGCCCTTGCCGATCTGCGCGCAGGAGCCGACGGTGGCCCAAGTGTCGACCATGGTGCCCTCGTCCACGTAGGCGCCGACGTTCACGTACGAGGGCATGAGGACCACGTTCTTCGCGATGAAGGCGCCGTGGCGCGCGGCGGCCGGGGGCACGACGCGGTAGCCGCCGGCGGCGAAGTCCTCCTGGGAGAAGCGCGCGAACTTCGAGTCCACCTTGTCGAAGTAGCGCGTGTATCCGCCTTGCATGATCTCGTTGTCGCGCAGCCTGAAGGAGAGCAGCACCGCCTTCTTGATCCACTGGTGCGTGACCCATTCCCCGGAACGCTTCTCGGCCACGCGCAGCTTTCCCGTGTCCAGGTCGGCGAGCACCGCCGCGACCGCTTCCTTCACCGGCGCGGGCGCGGTGGCGGCGGAGAACTCCGCGCGGCGCTCGAAGGCGTCGTCGATGGCGGCTTGCAGGGGATGGGTCATGTCGTTCATGTCGTCGCCACGGCTTTCATGTCGTCGCCCCGGCGCGCGCCGGGTTCCAATGCATTGCGAATTGCCTCACGCGCTGCGCTGCCTCGACCGCGTCCTCGACGCTCGACACGAGCGCCATGCGAACGAGCCCGCGCCCGGGGTTCACGCCGTGGGCCTCGCGGGCGATGAAGCTGCCGGGAAGCACCGTGACGCCGGCGGCCGCGAAGAGCGCTCGCGCGAACGCCTGGTCGTCGCCGCCCACGTGCGCCCAGAAATAGAACGCCGCCTGCGGCATCGCGAGCGCGAGCGCGGGGTTCACGCGCTCGTAGAACGCGGCGAACTTCT
>JBBRTF010000079.1:0-6741 GCA_038244725.1 Burkholderiales bacterium | reverse complement strand
GCGCCCGCACTCTACGTCACCGCCTAGAGCCTGCCTCGAAACGCGTGGGGAAAGATCATACTAAATGTCTTGTCTGTAACTAAATTTTAATTCTTACCTGACACGACTTTTTATGTTGTACCTGACACGAGTTTCCGGAAGGCGCCGTCGCGCACGAGGGGGGTGACGGCCTCGATGTCGAGGGCGAGGTAGCGGTCGCCGTCGAGATGGGGCGCGAGGCCGCGGATGATGGCGTGCGCGGCCTCGATGGGCTGCGAGGACTTGAGGGGGCGGCGGAAGTCGATGCCCTGCGCCGCGGCCAGCAGCTCGATCGCGACGATGGCCGCGGTGTTGTCGGCCATATCGCCCAGGCGCCGCGCGGCGAAGGTCGCCATCGACACGTGGTCTTCCTGGTTGGCGGAAGTCGGCAGCGAGTCGACGCTCGCCGGATGCGCGATGGACTTGTTCTCCGAGGCGAGCGAGGCCGCGGTCACGTGCGCGATCATGAATCCGGAATTCACGCCGCTCGCCGCGGTGAGGAAGGGCGGCAGCCCGCTGATGGAGGCGTCGATGAGGAGCGCGATGCGCCGCTCGGAGAGCGCGCCGATCTCCGCGATGGCGAGCGCCAGCGTGTCGGCCGCGAAAGCCACCGGCTCGGCGTGGAAATTCCCCCCGGAGAGCGACTCGCCGCTCTCCGGGAAGACGAGCGGGTTGTCGGTGACGCCGTTCGCCTCGATCACGAGCGTGCGCCCCGCGGCCTCCATGAGATCAAGGCAGGCGCCCATCACCTGCGGCTGGCAGCGAAGGCTGTACGGGTCCTGCACCTTGTCGTCGCCGGTGAGGTGCGAGGCGCGGATCTCGCTTCCCGCCAGGAGCGCGCGATAAGTCTGCGCCGCCTTCACCTGGCCCGGATGCCCGCGCAACGCGTGGATGCGCTCGTCGAAGGGCGTGTCGCTTGCCATCGCGGCATCGACCGACATGGCGCCCGCGACCAGCGCCGCGGCGAAGAGGTTGTGCGTCGCGAAGAGGCCGTGCAGCGCGAGCGCCGTGGAAACCTGCGTGCCGTTGAGGAGGGCGAGGCCTTCCTTCGGGCCGAGGGCGAGCGGGGCGAGCCCGGCCTTCTTCAGCCCATGCCTAGCCGGCATCAGCGAGCCGCGATGGCGAACCTGTCCCAGGCCCAGCAGGGCCGCGCTCATGTGCGCGAGCGGCGCGAGGTCGCCGGAGGCGCCCACCGAGCCCTTCGACGGGATGCACGGATAGATCCCGGCGTTGAGGAGCGCCACGATCGCGTCGACCACCTCGGCGCGCACGCCGGAGTAGCCGCGCGCGAGGCTCGCGACCTTGAGCAACATCGTGAGGCGCACGACCTCGTCGGACAAGAGCGCGCCCACGCCGACGCTGTGCGACAACACGAGGTTGCGCTGGAGGAGCTCGAGCTCGCCGTCGGCGATGTGCGTCTGCGCGAGCTTGCCGAAGCCGGTGTTGATGCCGTAGACGGGCTTGCCCGCCGCGACGATGGCGCGCACCGCGGCCGCGCCGGCATCGAGGCGGCCGCGGGCGCCGGCGTCGAGGCTCACCTCCTCGCGCGAGCGCGCGAACGCCTCCATCTCCGCGAGCGTGAGGCCCCCCGGCTGGAGAATCACTACTTGAGGCGCGATTCGACCATGCGCGCGATCTGCGAGGTGTCCACTTCGGTCTGGTTGGCCCCGCGCGCGAACTTCACCGTCGCCAGGGTCTTCGCCTTGCGCAGGATCAGCTGGTTGTTGATCGGCATCCAGAAGGCGTTGTCGCCCAGGCCGGTCAGCCACTTCACCTTGCCGCGGTAGATCTTCTCCAGGTTCTCGCGCTCGTACTGCAGCTCGTTCTCCGCGGCGTACTGCACCTCGCGCAGCGTGATCATCAGCACCGCGCCGTACTTCGAGTTCATGAACGTGCATTCGGACGGGTTGCCGACCTTGGTGACCTGCATCTTGGTGGCCTTGTCCGCGGCGATCGCGTTGACCTCGTCGACGCTCAGGATCGAGCAGGCGGGGGGCGGCGCCGCGGCGGCGGCGAGCGGCGCCCCGGCGAGGGCCAGGGCAATAAGGGTTCGAAGGGGCATGAAAGCTTCCGGATGGCGACGCAGGCCATTGTAGCGAATCAGGCCGCGCCGACGAGCACCAGGAATTCGCCCTCGATGCGGTCGAACTTGAGGATCGCGAAGCGCGACTTGAGCTTGGGCATCCACCAGGCCTCGCCTTCCTGGATGAGGTGGGCGTTGCGCCCGTCGGGAAGATTCTTCAGGGCGGGACGGCTGGCGATCACCAGGAATGCAACTTTGCGCGTAACGCGCTTCAGGTCGTCCAGCACCGCGTCGAGGCAATCCGGCTCGATGTGCTCGAGGACGTCGGTGCAGGCGACGATGTCGGCGGGCGAGGGCGGGGCGTCGAGCCCGGCGATGCACGGGTCGTAGTTGCGGATGGCGAAGCCGAGGGATTGCTCGAGCGTCCTCTTGCCGCAGCCGTAGTCGAGAACATCCCTCGAGTTCAGCGTGTCGCAGATCGACCTCACCGCCTGCCCCCAGCGCTTCCCGGAGATGCCGTAAAACTCGGACGCGTGCAGCGTGCGGTTCAGCTCGCGATATCCGGAGGTGATGATCATCCCCGATCTTACCTCTTGTGTCCGGTTCAATACACAGCGCGCCCGCCGGACAGGTCGAACACGGCGCCCGTTGAGAACGAGCATTCCTCGCTGCACAGCCACGAGACGAGCGCGGCGATCTCCTCCACCTGGCCGAAGCGCCCCATGGGGATCTTGGAGAGCATGAAGTCGATGTGGGCCTCGGTCATCTGCGCGAACATGCCGGTCTTCACCGCCGCGGGCGTCACGCAGTTCACGCGGATCCCGGTCCTCGCGACTTCCTTGCCGAGCGACTTGGTGAGCGAGATCACGCCCGCTTTCGAGGCGCTGTACGCCGAGGCGTTGGGGTTGCCTTCCTTGCCGGCGATGGAGGCGATGTTCACGATGCGCCCGTAGTCGTTCGCCTTCATGTGGGGCACCACCGCCTTGTTGCAGAGAAAGACGCCCGTGAGGTTGATGTCGAGCACCTGCTTCCAGTCGGCGAGGGGATAGTCCCACACGGTGAGGTTGGGGCCGGTGATGCCCGCGCTGCACACGAGGATGTCGACCTTGCCCAGCTCGCGCGCGGTCGCGTCGAAGGCGAGCTTCACGTCGGTCTCGTCGCTCACGTCGACGCGCGCGGCTTGCGTGCCGGCGCCCAGCGCCTTCGCGGTCTCGGCGAGCATCTTCTCGTCGCGGTCCCACAGGCTCACGCGCGCGCCGGAGGCGATGAGCCGTTGCGAGATGGCGAGGCCGATGCCGGCCGCGCCCCCGGTGACGATGGCGTTGCGCCCCTTCACGTCCAGTGCGTTCATTCGCTCCTCCGTCGTTGGCGTCATGGTACCAAAATTGGCCTGACCACTTGACCACGGCCAGCGTGCCGCATAATCTCCCACGACAAATCCGAGGACCGCTGCCGCGAGGCGCGGCCCGACACGAGGAGCGTTTCCGCATGGCGTCCCGCAAGCGCCGCCGCAGCCAGGAATGGTTCGGCCGCGAAGGCAAGATGGGCTTCATCTACCGCTCGTGGGTGAAGAACCGCGGCATCCCCCACGACCAGTTCGACGGGCGCCCGGTCATCGGCATCTGCAATACGTATTCCGAGCTCACGCCCTGCAACTCGCATTTCCGCACGCTCGCCGAGCACGTGAAGACCGGCGTCTACGAAGCCGGAGGCTTCCCGCTCGAATTCCCGGTGATGTCCCTGGGCGAGACGCTCCTGCGCCCCACCGCGATGCTCTACCGCAACCTCGCGAGCATGGACGTGGAGGAGTCCATCCGCGGCAACCCGCTCGACGGCGTCGTGCTGCTGATGGGCTGCGACAAGACCACGCCCTCGCTCCTCATGGGCGCTTCCAGCGTGGACCTGCCCACCATCGGCGTTTCGGGCGGCCCGATGCTCTCCGGCTGGTACAAGGGCGAGCGCATCGGCTCTGGCACCAACACGTGGTCGCTCTCCGAAGAGCTGCGCGCCGGGAAGATCAGCCAGGACGAGTTCCACGAGGCCGAGAGCTGCATGCACCGCTCCCACGGCCACTGCATGGTGATGGGCACCGCGTCCACCATGGCCTCGATGGTGGAGGCGCTCGGCGTCGGGCTTCCAGGCAACGCCGCCTTCCCGGCGGTGGACGCGCGCCGCAACGTGATCGCGCGCATGGCCGGGCGGCGCATCGTCGAGATGGTGAAGGAGGACCTCAAGCTCTCGAAGATCCTCACGCGCGCGGCCTTCGAGAACGCGATCCGTGTGAACGCCGCGATCGGCGGCTCCACCAACGCCGTGATCCACCTCATCGCGGTGGCGCGGCGCATCGGCGTGAAGCTCGACCTCGACGACTGGGACGCGCTCGGACGCGGCGTGCATACGCTCGTGAACCTGATGCCCAGCGGCAAGTACCTGATGGAGGATTTCTGCTATGCAGGCGGGCTGCCGGTGGTGCTCCGCGAGCTGGGCGAGCAGGGGCTCTTGAACAAGGACGCGCTCACCGCCAACGGCCAAAGCCTCTGGGAGAACAACAAGGACGCGAGGAACGACGGCCCCGACGTGATCATGCCGTTCGCCAAGCCCTTCAAGCGCGACACCGGCATCGCGGTGCTGCGCGGCAACCTCTGCCCGGACGGCGCCATCATCAAGCCCTCGGCGGCGACGCCGAAGCTCATGAAGCACAAGGGCCGCGCCGTGGTCTTCGAGGACATCGAGGATTTCCATTCGCGCGTGGACGACCCGAAGCTCGACGTCGACGAGGCTTGCGTGATGGTGCTGAAGAACTGCGGGCCGAAGGGCTATCCGGGCATGGCGGAGGTGGGCAACATGCCGATCCCGCAGAAGCTCCTGAAGCGCGGCGTCACCGACATGGTGCGCATCTCGGACGCGCGCATGAGCGGCACCGCGTACGGCACGGTCGTGCTGCATTCGGCCCCGGAGGCCGCGGCGGGCGGCCCGCTCGCGCTGGTAAGAGACGGCGACCTGATCGAGCTCGACGTCGCGAAGAGGAAGCTGCACCTGCACGTGAGCGACGGCGAGCTCGCGAAGCGGCGCAAGTCCTGGAAGGCGCCCAAGCCGCCGATGGCGCGCGGCTACTGGAAGCTCTACGTGGACCACGTGAACCAGGCGAGCGAGGGCTGCGACCTCGATTTCCTCGTCGGCAAGAGCGGCGCGGACGTGCCGCGCGACAACCATTGAAGCTCCTCATCACCGACCATGATTTTCCCGACGTGGCGCTCGAAGAAGGGCTCTTGCGCGATGCCGGGATGGAAGTCGCCACCGCGCAATGCCGCACGGAGGACGACGTGATCGTGGCGGGCCAGGGCTGCGCCGGCTTCCTCACGCAGTACACGCCGATGAATGCGAAGGTGTTCGCCGCGCTCCCGGAATTGCGCATCGTGAGCCGCATGGGCGCGGGCTTCGATACGGTGAATACGGCGGACGCGAAAACGCACGGCGTGTGGGTGGCCAATTCGCCCGACTACGGCGTAGGCGAGGTGGCGACCCATGCGCTCGGCATGGCGCTTTCGCTGGTGCGCCACATCCCCTTCTACGATCGCCACGTGCGCGTGGGCAACTGGCACTACAGCAGCGCCGGGAAGCTGCGCCGCCCCGCGGAGATGACGCTCGGAATCCTCGGCTTCGGGCGCATCGGCAAGCGCATGGCGCACATTTCGAGCCACGTCTTCGGGCGCGTGATCGCGTGCGATCCCTACGTCGGCGCCGGCGATTTCTTTCCCGATCGCGTGGCGCGGGTGACGCAGGAAGAGCTCTTCGGCCAGGCGGACGTGGTCTCGCTGCACGTGCCGCTCAACGACGAGACGCGCGGGATGGTCAATGCGCGCATGCTCTCGCTCATGAAAAGGGGCTCCTTCCTCGTGAACACGGCCCGCGGCTCGGTCGCGAACCTGGACCACGTGCTGGCCGCGCTCGATTCGGGCCAGCTCGACAGCGCCGCGCTCGACGTGCTTCCCAAGGAGCCTCCCGAGGCGGATCATCCGGTGCTCCGGCATCCGCGCGTGCTGCTCACGCCCCATGCCGCTTTCTATTCGGTGGAAGGAGAGACGGAATTGAGAACCAAGGCCGCGCAAAACCTGATCGACTGGGCGCGCCACGGCAGGCCGACCTATGTCGTGGTCGAGGGCTCTCCCGCTCACGCCTCACGCGTCGTGCCTCGCGCCTAGGCCATGGCCGCCGTCCACATCCGCAACGTCCACAAGCACTTCGGCGGCACGCACGTGATCCGCGGAGTCGACATCGACATCGCCGACGGGGAATTCGCCGTGCTGGTGGGCCCCTCGGGCTGCGGCAAGTCGACGCTGCTGCGCATGATCGCGGGGCTGGAGGAGATCGGCTCGGGCGAGATCGAGATCGGCGGCAAGGTGGTGAACGGCATGCAGCCGAAGGAGCGCGACATCGCGATGGTGTTCCAGAACTACGCGCTCTACCCGCACATGAAGGTGCGCGACAACATGGCGTTCAGCATGCTGCTCGCCAAGCGCCCGAAGAAGGAGATCGACGAGCGCCTCGAGAAGGCCGCCTCGATCCTCGGCCTCACCGACCTACTCGATCGCTATCCGCGCCAGCTCTCCGGCGGGCAGCGCCAGCGCGTGGCGATGGGGCGCGCCATCGTGCGCGACCCGCAGGTGTTCCTCTTCGACGAGCCGCTCTCCAACCTCGAT
>JBBRTF010000078.1:0-7295 GCA_038244725.1 Burkholderiales bacterium | reverse complement strand
GTTTCATGCCGTCTCGCACTGCCTTGACGACCAAGCGCCGCAGGTGACCCTGGGTCGCAGCATCCAGCTTCCTGGCATCCGGTTTCGCTCGCATGCCCGCATTTTACCACACTGCGCACTATTTGATGCACCGATCAGTAACTAGGCCCTGAACACCTTCATCACCCCGTCGCCCAGGTGGTTGATCACCTTCACGGCGATGCGGCCTGATTTCGGCTTGTCGAAAGGCCGCGAGGTGTCGCTGTTGAGCGTGGCCCTGGCGTCAGCGTTGATCTCGGCCTTGAGGGTGGTCTTGAGCGCACTGTAGGGATCGTTGGCGCCGAGGAAGTACGCGTGGCGCACGAAGAAGCTTTCCTCGTTGTAGTCCGTGTCGATGAACCAGCAGGCGATGCCCTCCGGACCGTCGCTTCGAACCTCGCCCGTATTGGGGTGGAAAACATCCACGCCGTGTCTGGCGTCAACTACTTTTGCCGGCAAATCTAATTGTCGCCACCGGAATGTCTAATTGTCGCCAGACACACGGTTCATCCCCACGCGCGTGGGGAACACTTCACGATGACGATCCGCAAGCCACCGACAAAACGGTTCATCCCCACGCGCGTGGGGAACACCACTTCGAGCGCCTCGTACACCGGCGTCGATGGTCGTTCGCAACAACGTTGCCGGAATGGTCTCCGGGTCGGTCGCCATGCGAATCAGCTTGGCCTCTGCCGCTGCCGAAAGGCGGGGTGTTTCGTCGACATCCGGCTTGCGCGTGACCTCCTCCCATACCGTGGAGGTGACAAGCACGGATTCGAAGTAATGAGCCGGCAGATCGAGAAGATCCAGCCTCGCCAGTGCGATGAGTGGTCCGCTATCGGCGACCAGAAAGGCAGCGGACATATTTCATTTCTTCGGCCAACTCTTCGCCGGAATAGCGGGCCACGGGTATGCGACGTTTGCCGAGCTCGTCGATCATGTCGCCGACCGACAATCCGGCAATTCGCGAAGCGACACCGACGCTGACCAGCTCCCGATCGAATAGGGACACCGCGAGCTCGAGACGAACTCCCTGGCTATCGAGGCTTGCGCCCATGGGCACCGCCATGAATACCGCCTCGCCGTCCTGGGTAACTACCGCGATCGCTCCGCCCTGGGCGTCCGACAGGAGCTGTTCAGGGTGCTCGAGAAATTTCTCCACCGACATTGATCCCATGCTGCCTCCTCGCTCTCCCGCACCTCGAAATCATCCAGTCCTTTGGCTGCGCAGGAAGTTGAGGGTCCGCTTGAACATGGCATTACCGGTGGCTTTCGTCGGCAGGGCCACATATAAGCCGCGATGCCCGAACCGTCGCTGCAGTTCCAGATGCGCAAAGAGAGCTGCTTCGGTCTTGCCCTCGCCCATGGGCGCTTCGATCAACAGGATAGCGGGCTCCCCAATATCGCCTAGCGCCTCGGCGACAGCTTGTTGCAAGGGGCGGGGGGCGAATCCAAAAATCTGCTCGAAGGACTTTGGTTCCGGGGAAAGCGGAATTCGGGTTTCCCATCCAATCGCGTCAAGGGCCTGGTCGGCACTGGTCCTTCGCTTTCGGAACCATTCCTGAAGATCCTCGCAGTCATCGAGATTCCCAAAGGGGAATCGATCTTCTCTCGATCCAATCCAGTCGGAAAAACTTGTAAGACCTGACAACAAAATAAAGTCGGGACCGGAAAAGATTTGCTTGATAGGAATCTTTGCGGGCTTGAAAACATCCAGCAGTGCCTCAAACAGCCCCCGGCGCGCTTCCGTCCATGGATCGAGACCCATTGCACGTCTATCGTCCGCGAGATCATTGAGTCTGATCGGTGAAGCCCGCTCCCCGTGGTGACATCCCACTGCATCTGATGCTAGATCAGCCAACTCCTCCGGCCAATTCAACTCCTGCAATAGGTCCGTCAGAGCGATCTGGCTTACGAAGGCATGGTTGATATCGGTATTCGGGCTTCGACCAGAATCCATGCCAGTCATGTTTTCCCATTTGCACTGAAACCCGGGGCAGGCCTTACCCAAATCATGACAAGCCACCACGAGCAGAATCCACGCTCGGGCCTCGTCCCATTCCAGCCCCAAGACTTGCGCAATTCTCTTGCGAGTCGTTTCTGGCTCACGCGCCAGAATAGCGTCCGCACTGGCTGCCACATCGAGCATGTGGAGAATTAGTGGATGCCATCCCATAGCACCACTCTTGCCGGTTTTGGCCCAGATGTTTTTTAACGCCAACTTCATTTCAATCCTTCGACCCGCTTCATGAAATTCCGCTTGGCCTTGTGCTTCGCGCGCAAAGCTTCGAGCCACGCGGCGAATTCTTCCGTATTACCCGCGCGCGCCAGCAGCGCCTTGATCTTTCCGGCAAGCTCGGCGGCTTCGTCGTAGGCCTGGTTATGCTTGCGATCGACAATGGCGTCGATGGAATCCCGGTAGATGGCGGCGGCGTCCAGCGGGTGGTCCCTCTCGCGAGCGCGGGCTAGCTGCATCCACACGTCCCGGCGACATCCGCCCGATTTCGCCTCGGCGAGGGCGGCGTCGCTGTCGCCCTCGTGCAGGAAAATTTCCACGAGCAGCGTCTTGCCGCCCGCCGTTTGATGCCACATACCGCGGCTGCGATCGGGGCGGTTCAGCTCGGCGCGCACGTGGTCGAGCGCCATCTCGCGCCAGCTCTTCCAGTTTCTCGCGCGGCCGGCGGACTTTTCCAGGCGCTGGTAGGTGCCAAGGCCGGTATGGCGGGTGAAATCTTCCCAGGCGATCCGGACCGCGTCCTCGTGGCGCTTCGCCCGGTGGTACGCGGCGACGAGAAAATCGGCGAGAGGAACATTGAGCTCGTTCGGAAAAGCGTTGCGCCCGCGCTCGGCCCAAGCGAGCGCCTCCTCGTGCCGGCGGGCTTTGGCGAGGGCTTCGGCAATTTCCGTGAAGGCATGGGAGTAGGACAGGTCGCGGCTTTTCACGGCGATCAGGGCGTCGAGATCGCCGTCGCGCCGGGCGAGCGCTTCCATGATTCCGGTAACGAGGTAATGCCTCGTGCCCACCTCGCGCCGCGCGCCCGGTTCGCGTGCCGGGACTTTCTTCCATGCCGCTTCGGCGAGCGCGCGGAAACGTGCAAGCCCTTTCTCTTCCAGGAGCGGGGCACAGTTCCCGATCTCGAAAAAGCCCCATTGATCGAGCATCATCAGCTCGAAGAGGCTCCCCGCGAGCGCTTCGGGATCTGTCTTCGCCGCGCGGCAGGCTTCGAGGTGCAGCGCCGCGATCCGGTGGAGCGTCTCGCCGAAGCCGCCGTCGGAGTCGTCGGTTTCCTCGTAAGCGGCGATCCCGAGCCGCAGCGCGTGCTCGGCGAGTGCGGCAGCCTCCGCGGCGCGCCGATTCTCGAGGAGGCCGCGCAGGAGATCCTCCACTGCGTTGGCGCGTTCGACGAAGGCCCGCATGCCGTGGTAGTCCACGAAGCCGCTCGTGGCGAACGACTTGCGCACCGCGTCCTTCAGCGCCTTCAGGTTCGAGGGCGGGCGGCGGCGCATCGCCGCGGCCTGCAAGCGGGAACGTAGTAGGGGATCGCTCGTCGCCTGTTCCACGATCACCTCCAGCAGCGACGCTTGGCTCTCAGCTTCCAGGTAGGCGCGCACATCGGCGAGATCGTCGCCGCCCTCACCCCGCGCGAGCCAGGCAAGCCCCACGGCTACCGCGTGCTTGCAGAAATTGCCCTCGTTGCCCATGGGACATGTGCATGACCCTTGCAGCGTGCCGCGGACCGGCCGCAATTGGACTCGGTATTCGTCGCCGCCGATCACCCGCGCGGTCACGGTACCCTTGGTCTGGACAAGGTCGATGACGGCGCCACTTTCGAAGTAGCCCACGCCGCGCGCGAACGACTTGCCGCCCGCCAACCGGGCCAGCGAGGTTTCGGTGATCAACGCCGCGAGCGAATCTTGCAAACTCCCTCCACTACAGCCCTCAAACACCCGGGTCCAAGAACCGGAAGACTTCAGCTTGCCGTGATTTTCCCGCCTCGGTAGCTCATGGGGTGAGCTACCATGCTGCCAGAAGTTCACCTCGTCCGATCCCATCGCCGCAAGCTGCTCGAACCAAGGGTGATCGGTGACACCGATCCAGATCTTCATCGGCGCCCTCAGTGGACTCGATGGCTGTCGGCACAACTCGCATCCGGTGCGCCGCGCAGCCTCACGAACGCCCTATGATGGCCACATTCTTCTGCGCGACACGCCTCGAACCAAGCACACCCGCAAGCATCGCCACGCCATGAAGGGTGAAGACTCCGCACGCCTCGTAGCGAAGCCTCATGCATGAACCAGCAAATCCGCGCGATTCCTAGCGATCAGGTCGCGAACCAATTTCCCCAGACTTTCCGCGCTTTCGATCAGCTCCTCGAGCTCCGCGTGGGAAAACGTGGTCAACCCGTCGTAAGTGAGCTTGTTGCGCTTGTCGTGCGCTTTCGCCAGCGGCACGCATAGCGCGGGCGGCGCCGTTGTTGTCGCATCGAGCACGTTGAACACTATTGATCGATGTCCGGGACCTTGGGCGGGCCGTAGGTCGCAGGCTCGCATTGCCGCCAGCGCCAATGCGTGCGCTGCTTCGTACGCTACGCTAAAGCGGGTTGCCTCCGAGTTTTCGGTGCGCTTCGCGTCCGCGACAAATGCTGCAGCGCTGGCCAGCAGTCCCTGGACCTCGCGGGGGGCCGACTTCTCTTCGTGGAGCAGCTTGCGCTCAACGAGATTTCGAAGCCTGACCTTCGCTGATTCGCTTGAGTTCATGCTTGTCGCCGATGAGGAAGATCATCGGCTTTTCGAAGATCGCTTTCAGGAATGGATTTTTCTTGGAGCCGGTCCTGAACTCGCTGAGTGGATAGATCGTCGGGCTGATCGCTCGACCCAGATCCTGCTCCGCTTTCACCAGATTGTCGGCAAATTCAGCCGACCTCACCTCTCCGACGATCAGAAGATCCACGTCGCTTTGCGAAGAGTGCTCGCCTCTGGCGACCGAGCCGTAGATCGCTGCGATCTCGATCTTGTCGGCAAAAGAGCTCAGCATTTCGCGAAGCACGTCGGCAATTCCAAACGTCTTGGTAACCAACCCGCGCAGCTCGTGAAAAACGGGCGATGACGAATTGGCCTGGTAGTAGACCTGATTACCCTCCCTTGCCCTCAGGATGACGCCTGCCTGGGCTAGCGCCGACAAATCCCGTGAGAGCGTGCTGGGCGTCAGTTCCACAACCCTGGCGAGCTCCCTGACGTAGAAGCGCTTCTCGGGACTGCCAAACAGCCGCGAGAGAATCGCTCTTTTCGCTTTTCCAAAGAGAACGACACCCAGCTGGTCCGGAGGGGCTGCACGCATAATGCGTACAAATGTACGCGTTTTGCGTACGATCTACAAGACCGACTTCAGCAGCTTGCCCATCTCCGCAGGATTGCGCGTGACCTTGATCCCGCAAGCCTCCATCACCGCGAGCTTCTCCTGCGCCGTGCCCTTTCCCCCGGAGATGATCGCGCCCGCGTGCCCCATGCGCTTGCCGGGCGGCGCGGTGAGCCCCGCGATGAACCCGACCACCGGCTTCTTCATGTGGTCCTTCACCCACTGCGCGGCGGTCTCTTCGTCCGTGCCGCCGATCTCGCCGATCATGATCACGGCGTCGGTGTCGGGATCGTCATTGAAGAGGCGCATCACGTCGATGTGCTTCAAGCCGTTCACCGGATCGCCGCCGATGCCCACCGCGGACGATTGCCCGAGGCCCAGCGCCGTCACCTGGTTCACCGCCTCGTAGGTGAGCGTGCCCGAGCGCGACACGATGCCGATCCGGCCCTTGCGATGGATGTGGCCCGGCATGATGCCGATCTTGAGCTCCTCCGGAGTGATGGTGCCGGGGCAGTTGGGGCCGAGCAGCAGCGTCTTGCGGCCCTTCATCTTCGCCTTGGTGCGGACCATGTCGCGCACCGGGATGCCTTCGGTGATGCAGATCACCAGGTCGAGGTCGGCTTCCACCGCCTCGTCGATGGCGGCCGCGGCGAAGGGCGGCGGCACGTAGATCACCGAAACGTTGGCGCCGGTTTGGGCCTTCGCCTCCTTCACGGTGGCGAAGATCGGGATTCCCTCGAATTTCTCGCCGGGCTTCTTCGGATTCACGCCCGCCACGTAGCAGTTGCGGCCGTTGGCGTATTCCATGCCCATCTTCGTGTGGAATTGCCCGGTCTTGCCGGTGATGCCCTGCGTGACGACCTTGGTGTCCCTGTTGATGAGGATCGACATTATTTCTTTCCCTTCGCGGCGGCGACGACCTTCTGCGCCGCGTCGCCCATGTCCGAGCCGGAAATGATCGGCAGTCCCGAGTCGGCGAGGATCTTCTTGCCGAGGTCGACGTTGGTGCCCTCGAGGCGCACGACGAGCGGCACCTTGAGGCCCACTTGCTTGGCCGCGGTCACCACGCCCGTCGCGATCACGTCGCACTTCATGATGCCGCCGAAGATGTTCACGAGGATCGCGCGCAGCTTCGGGTTGCGAAGCATGATCTTGAAGGCTTCCGTCACCTTCTCCGCGGTGGCGCCGCCGCCCACATCGAGGAAGTTGGCGGGCGCGCCGCCGTAGAGCTTGATCACGTCCATGGTCGCCATGGCGAGCCCCGCGCCGTTCACGAGGCAGCCGATGTCGCCGTCCAGCTGGATGTAGTTGAGGTCGAACTTCGAGGCTTCCACTTCCGCGGGGTCCTCCTCCTCGAGGTCGCGCATCGCGACGATCTCCGGATGGCGGAAGAGCGCGTTGTCGTCGAAATTGAGCTTCGCGTCGAGCGCGACCACGCGCTTGTCGCCGGTGACGATGAGCGGGTTCACCTCCACCAGCGAACAGTCGCTCTCGTCGAAGCATCTGTAGAGCGACCTGAAGAGCTCGCCGGCCGGTCGCACGAGCTCCTCGGGCACGCCGATCTTGCGCGCCACGTCCCCGGCATCCTTCGCGTCGAGACCCTTGAACGGATCGGCGCTCACGCGGTGGATCTTCTCGGGATGCTTGTCGGCGACCTCCTCGATGTCCATGCCGCCCTCGCTGGAGGCCATCATCACGACCTTCTGCAGGACGCGATCCACCACCATCGCGACGTAGAGCTCCTTCTTGATGTCGGCGCCCTCCTCGACGAGGAGGCGCCTCACGACGCGCCCCTGCGGCCCCGTCTGGTGCGTGACGAGCGTCATGCCGAGCATCTTCGAGGCAATGTCGCGCACTTCGTCCACGGAGCGCGCGATCTTCACGCCGCCGCCCTTGCCGCGGCCGCCGGCGTGGATCTGCT
>JBBRTF010000077.1:0-7352 GCA_038244725.1 Burkholderiales bacterium | reverse complement strand
GGTGGACCACGTCTATCCAGAACGAGCAGCGGATCTTGGAGGGGCGCAGGTACCCGGGGCCGAACTCCGGCCTGGAGACGGCCATTAAATCATTGGCTTTAATTGTCGTGACAGGTACTAATTAAAAAGTCGTACCTGACACGACATTTCAAGCCAATGATTTCATGGCCTTCTCGAGGCCGGAGATCGTCACCGGGTACATGCGCCCGTCCATGATCCGCTGCACGTTCTGGATCGACGTGGTCCACGTCCAGTGGTCTTCGGGAATCGGGTTCAGCCACGCGGCATGCGGCCATGCACGCAGCAGCCGCTTGATCCAGTCGCGTCCCGGCTCGTCGTTCCAATGCTCGACGCTTCCACCCGCCTGCTCGAGCTCGTAGGGGCTCATCGACGCGTCGCCCACGAAGATGAGCTTGTAGTCGTGGCCGTACTTGCGCATCACCTCCACCGTGGGAATGCGGTTCTGGCGGCGGCGATTGTCCTTCCACACGCTCTCGTAGACGCAGTTGTGGAAGTAGAAGTGCTCGAGGTTCTTGAACTCGCTCCTCGCCGCGGAAAATAACTCCTCCACGCCCTTGATGTGGTCGTCCATGGAGCCACCCACGTCGAGGAAGAGCAGCACCTTCACCGCGTTGTGCAGCTGCGCCACCATCTTGATGTCGAGCCAGCCCGCGTTCTTCGCGGTGGAGCGGATGGTGCCGTCGAGATCGAGGATCTCGGGCGCGCCGTCGCGAGCGAACCTTCGAAGCCGGCGCAGCGCCATCTTGATGTTGCGCACGCCGAGCTCGACATCGGTGTCGTAGTCGCGGAACTCGCGCTTGTCCCAGACCTTCACGGCGCGCCTGTTGCGTCCCGTCTCCTGCCCGATGCGGATGCCCTCGGGGTTGAACCCATGGGCGCCGAAGGGCGACGTTCCCGCGGTGCCGATCCACTTCGATCCCCCCTGGTGGCGCGCCTTCTGCTCCTCGAGGCGCTGCTTGAGCGTCTCCATGAGCTTCTCCCAGCCGCCCAGCGCCTCGATCTTCGCCTTCTCCTCCTCGGTGAGCCAGCGCTGCGCCATCTTCTTCAACCACTCGGAGGGAATCTCGGTGACGATCTCGTCGGGGATCGCCTGCGCGCCCTTGAAATACGCGGCGAACGCAAGATCGAAGCGGTCGAAGTACGCCTCGTCCTTCACGAGGATCAGGCGCGAGAGCGTGTAGAAGTCGTCGACGCTCCCGTAGACGACGCCCTTGTCGAGCGCCTCGAGGAGCGCGAGGAACTCCTTGACGCTTGCCGGGACGCCGGCCTTGCGGACCGCATAAAGGAAATCAAATAGCATCAGCGGAAATCACGCATCGGGGCGTCAAGTCACCGGCTCGAAGAGCGACTCGAGGCGGTCGAGCGCGTCCCGCCAGAAGGCTTTTTGCTTCAGCACCGCGGCGGCGCTCGGGAGCTTGCCGTGCTGCACCTGCACCGTGCTCTTCTGCGCTCCCTTGGCGAAGAATCCCACCTCGACGCTGGAATCGCCCGCGGTCCAGGTCATGCGCATCGATTTCCCGTCGGTGGAGCGCTTCACTTCCACGGGCGCGTCGAAGAGCCAGCGCGCGCGCACGTTCGGATCGCTCCACGCGTCGTAGAGCTTGTCGACGTTGGCGCCGATGGTGCGCGACGCATTGGCCGCGAAGCCGCGCGCGTTCTGGTGCGGCACCCGCAGTCCACGCGCCTGCTCGTAACCCACGGTCACCATCTGGCTCCACCAGTCGGGCACCGAGAACTTGCGCGCGAGCATCACCGCGATATCCTTGTGCGGCATCTTCTTCGCGCCGGCGCGGTCGAGGATCTTCAGCCACTCGTCCCAGGCGCGGCCCGTGGCGCGCAGCACCGCCTCGCTGCCGACGCCGGCGAAGCGCAGGCCCTTCGCGGCGAGGCTCGCGCGCGCGGCGCGCCCCGGCGGGCTCGCCTTGGGCTTCTTCGCGAGCGCCTTGCGCACCGAGGGCTTCCTTGCCGGGGGCTTGCGCACCGCGCCCTTGCGCACCGGGTTCCTGCGTTTCGCGACCATGGCTACCTCCCGCGTCGTTGCAGGAAGATCAGCTGCTCGAATAGATGGACGTCCTGCTCGTTCTTGAGGAGCGCGCCGTAGAGCGGCGGGATCGACGCCTGGTGCCCGGGCGTGCGCAGCGCCTCGGGAGGAATGTCCTCGGCGAGCAGCAGCTTCAGCCAGTCGAGCAGCTCCGAGGTCGACGGCTTCTTCTTCAATCCGGGCATCTCGCGGATCTCGAAGAACACCTCCATCGCCGCCTGCAGCAGCTTCTTCTTGATCCCCGGGAAATGCACGTCGACGATCGCCTGCATCGTGTCGGGGTCCGGGAAGCGGATGTAGTGGAAGAAGCAGCGGCGCAGGAAGGCGTCGGGAAGCTCCTTCTCGTTGTTCGACGTGATGAAGATCACCGGGCGCTTCAGGGCGCGCACCGTCTGGCGCGTCTCGTAGACGTAGAACTCCATGCGGTCGAGCTCGCGCAGGAGATCGTTGGGAAATTCGATGTCGGCCTTGTCGATCTCGTCGACCAGCACCACCGCTTGTTCCGGCGATTCGAAGGCCTGCCAGAGCACGCCCTTCAGGATATAGTTGCCGATGTCGCCCACGCGCTCGTTGCCGAGCTGCGAATCCCTCAGGCGCGAGACGGCGTCGTATTCGTAGAGCCCCTGCTGCGCCTTGGTGGTGGACTTCACGTGCCACTGGAAGAGCGGCTTGCCCAGCGCGCGCGCCACCTCTTCGGCGAGCATCGTCTTGCCGGTGCCGGGCTCGCCCTTGATGAGGAGCGGCCTTTCCAGGGTGATGGCGGCGTTCACCGCGAGCTTCAAGTCGTCGTCGGCGACGTAGGTGTCGGTGCCCTGGAATTTCATCGAGAAAATTATAACCTCCTCGACCCTTTCGGGCTTGCTGCCCGTTCACATCCCTGTCCCGAACCCGGAGGTGCCCATGAAATCGCTTCACCCGATCGTCCTCGCCGTCGCATCCGCGCTGCCCTTCGCGAGCCTCGCCGCGACTTCCCTCACCATCTACTCGAGCGCGCAGCCCGGCGCCCTCGATCCGCGCACCTTCAGGAACGGCGGCGAGGGCCAGGCGGTGCCGGGCTATGCACTGGTGCGCGAGGAGCGCGAGTTCGCGCTGAGGAGCGGGCGCAATGCGCTGCGCGTCTCCGACGTGCCCGCCCTCATCGATCCCACCACGGTCGCCTTCGCTTCGCTCTCGGACCCGAAAGGCACCCGCGTCGTGGAGCAGAACTTCGAGTTCGACCTCACCAGCAGCGCGAAGCTCCTGTCGCGCTACCTCGATCGCGAGATCACCGTGGACCAGCCGCGCGGCCAGTCGGTGGAGTCGATCACCGGCACCCTCGTGGGAACCCAGGGCGGGCTCACGCTGAAGCTCGCCGACGGGAGCGTGCGTATCCTCTCGGGGAACGCTCCGGTGAGGCTCCCTGGGCTTCCGGGCGGACTCATCAGCAAGCCCACGCTGGTGTGGGAGGTGGATGCCTCGCGCAGCGGCACCCAGCCCGCGCGCCTCACCTACCAGACGGGCGGCATGACTTGGTGGACTGACTACAACCTCACCTATTCCGAGCCCGCGCCCGAGACCTGCCGCGTCGACGTGGGCGCATGGGTCACGATCGTGAACCAGTCGGGCGCCGCGTTCGCCGACGCGAAGCTGAAACTCATGGCGGGCGATGTGCAGCGCGTGCAGCCTCCCCAGCGCGTCTATCCCGCCTCCGCGCCCATGGAGGCGAAGCTCGCGCGCAGCGCCGACGCGTTCCAGGAAAAGGCCTTCTTCGAATACCACCTCTACACCCTCGGGCGCGCGACCACGCTCGCCAACAACGCCACCAAGCAGATCGAGCTCTTTCCCACGGCCGCGGGCGTGGGCTGCGAGAAAACCCTCGTCTACAGCGGGCAGCAGCCGATGTACTCGTATGGCGCGCCGCTCACCGAGCGCGACTACGGCTCGGCGTCGAACAAAAAGGTCGACGTGTACCTGCGCGTGAAGAATTCCGCCGCCAACGGCCTGGGCGTGCCGCTGCCCGCTGGCAAGATCCGCGTCTCCAAGCTCGATGCCGCCGACGGCAACCTGGAATTCGTGGGCGAGGACACGATCGACCACACCGCGCGCGACGAGACCGTGAAGGTGAAGCTCGGCTCCGCGTTCGACGTCGTGGGCGAGCGCCGCCAGCTGGACTTCCGCATCGACACGGCGGCGAAATGGGTGGAAGAGGACGTCGAGGTGAAAGTGCGAAACCAAAAGCCCGACGAGGCGGTGAGCGTGCTGGTGCGGGAAAACCTCTACCGGTGGAGCAATTGGACCCTCACGCGCAAGTCGCAGCCGTTCACCCGGGAGGACTCGCGAACCATCCACTTCCCGATTCGCATCGCGCCGAAAGGCGAGGCGATCGTGCGCTACACCGTTCGATATACCTGGTGAGGAAGGCGGCGAAGGCCGCCTTCGCGCGCAGCGAGCCCGTCGCGAACCGCTAGGACTTCGCGATCACTCCGCAGGCGATGCGCGGGCCCGCATTGCCGGTGGGCTGCGTCTTGTAGTCGTCGGGATCGCGGTGGACGATCACGCCCTTGCCCACCAGGTCCGCGCCGCCGCCGCCGATGGAGACGCCCTTCAGCTCGAAGGACGCGGTGGCGTTGCCGTAGGCGTCCGCGTTGAGGCTCGGCATGTCGCCCGCATGGTGCTCGGACGATTGCCCGCCGTGCGGCTTGCCGGTGGGATTGAAGTGCCCGCCCGTGCTCATGCCGTCGCCTGAGCTGCAGTCGCCCTTTTCGTGCACGTGGAAGCCGTGCTCGCTATCGGGCTTGAGTCCCGTCACGCTCGCGCGCACGCGCACCTCGTCGCCGTCCTGCGTGAACGTGACGGTGCCGCGCGCGGTGTTGCCGTTGGTGGGTGAAAGGCTCGCCGTCGCCACCGGCTTCGCCGCCGACGGCATCATGTCGCGCATCGACGCGCAGCCCGCGGCGAGCGCGGCGGCGACGAAGATCGCGAGCGTGCGCTTCATGCGCAGCTCACTTTTTCTTCGCGTCGGTGGGCGTATCGTTGCCCTTCGGCGGCGTGTTACCTGCGGGCGTCATGGCCCCTTGCTCGTGGCCCTTCACCGAGACCGCGCCCTTGGACGCGGTCGCGTTGTTGCCCGGTTTTCCGGTTTCGGCGCCCTTCGCCGCGCCCGGGCCGGGCATGAGTTGCGGCGACGTCGCCGCCGCCACCACGGGGGTGGGCTTGGGAACCGGCTTGCCCATGCGCTTCATGTTCGCGTGGTAGTTCTTCAACGCCTTCTCCTCGGCGGCGGCGAGGTCGGCCTTCGACTTCTCGGCGGCGGCGGCATCCTTCGCCTTCTTCTCCTCGGCGGCGGCCTTGGCCTTCTCGTCGGGCGGGGGCGGGGCCGGGATCTTCGCCCATGCGCTCGCCGTTCCGAGCGTGAATGCGAGGAGCAGCCCCGCGGTCGCGATGCGCTTCATGGTCAGTCTCCTGTGGCCGGTTGCATTGCGCTGCCCGCGACGATCTTCTCGGGGCGCTTGCCCTGCTTCACCTCCTCGTACCAGAGCGCGTGGTGCTCGCGGGCCCACTCCTCGTCGACGTAGCCCTGGCGCATCCCCTGGTAGGCGCCTTCCATGCCGATGGTGCCGATGTAGATGTGCGTGAACGACGCCGAGATGAAGAGCACCGCGCAGATCGCGTGCACGACGTTGGCTTGCTGCATGAGCTCGCGCCCCTGGTTCCAGTTGGGGAAGTCGAGGATCAAGCCGGTCACGCTCACCAGCACGCCGAGGAAGACGAGCCCGCCCCAGAACCAGAGCTTCTCGCCGCCGTTGAAGCGTCCCGACGGGACCTCGTTGCCGCCCAGCATCCCGCCCAGATGCGTGAGCCACTTGATGTCGATCGCGTGGATCAGGTTGTCCTTCACGAAGATGAGGAACGAGACCACCAGCGAGAAGATGAAGAGCGGACCCACGAAGTTGTGGACATTCTTGCCGAGGATGGTGAGCCACGAGAAGCCGGTGTATCCCAGCCACGGCAGGATCAGGTATTTGCCCCAGAGCATGACGATCCCGGTGAGCGCGAGGAAGACGAAGCTCAACGCCATGGTCCAGTGCGAGACGCGCTCGACGGCGTTGAAGCGCTCGATGAGGCGCCCGGTAGGCGCGCCGTTCAGGCGGATCTTCCCCTTGATCAGGTAGAAGAGCAGGATCGCGGCGAGCACGATCACCACCAGCCAGCCTCCGTACTGCGTGATCGGGCCGTTGCGAAACTGGCGCCATTCGCGGCCCGCGCCCTGGATGAGGCGGTTGGTCTCGCGACCCGGGATCGACGCGTACTGCGGCTTCTCGCTCGCGCTCTCCCAGGATGCCGGCGGATTGTTCCATCCCGGGACGGCGGTGGATCCCTTGGCGCTCGACACTTCGCTGCCGGGCTTCACGCCGCGCGCGGGATCGTCGGGATACTTGCCGGTGGGCGCGGTGGTGGGTGGCGCCGGCGAAGTGGCCGGAGCCTGCGCGAGCGACGCGAGCGGCAGCGCGAGCGCCGCTCCGAGGATGAACGCGCCAATGTTGCGTGCGGTGGATCGAAGCATTGGGACTCCTCCGTTATTTGGTCTTGGCGTCGCCGGTGCGTATGTATTCGTTCTGCGACTGGGCGCGTGCGGCGAGCGCCTGCTCGAATTTGGCCTTGTCGCCCTTGAAGAGGTCGCCGGCATAGGCCTTGGTGTCCTCCTTGCCGGCGTAGGGCTTGACCGCGTCCTGCGGGATCTCGTGGCACGCGGCCAATCCCAGCAGCGCAGCCAGCAAAAACACTCTCGTGCCTCGTGCCTCGTGCCTCATGCCTCGTGCCTCGTGCCTCATGCCTGTCCTCCCGGCTGGTCCTTCAGCTTGTCGCTGCCGCCGTAGGCCATCGCCCATCCCCAGATCTCCTCGCCCTTGCCGCGCGTGACGACACGGGTCCTGTAGATGGTGGTGATGACCGCGGCATCGCCCGCGAGGAGCGCCTTGGTGGAGCACATCTCGGCGCATGCGGGGAGCTTGCCTTCGGCGATGCGGTTGCGCCCGTACTTGCGGAATTCCTCGACGGAGTTGTTCTCCTCGGGGCCGCCCGCGCAGAAGGTGCACTTGTCCATCTTGCCGCGCAGGCCGAAGGCGCCCGCCTGCGGGAACTGCGGCGCGCCGAACGGGCACGCGTAAAAGCAGTAGCCGCAGCCGATGCACAGGTCCTTGTCGTGCAGCACGATCTGGTCCTCGGTGCGATAGAAGCAATCGACCGGGCACACCGCCATGCACGGCGCGTCGGTGCAGTGCATGCACGCCACCGAGATCGAGCGCTCGCC
>JBBRTF010000076.1:0-7573 GCA_038244725.1 Burkholderiales bacterium | reverse complement strand
GCCGCCTTCGCCTTGAACTCCGCTCCGTGATTCCTTCTCGACCGCTTTGCCATTCTCGACTCCCAAAAATCGAGCGGTGCCGCCGCCCATTCGGGCCGAGATTACACTTAGCGGACTGCCTAGATTTCTGGGACCACCTCTGGACTCACCGCTGATTCAGGTTGCGGATCTGTACCTGTGGCCGATGTGCGTAGGGGGCTACGATCCAGGCAATCGCTCTTACCGCGAGCTGCGCGAGAGGGGCAAGCTCATCGACACTCATTGTCGAGACACCACTGTTTCGGGCATCAAATACTTTTGCTTTGATACCCGCAAAGCGGCGCCCTAGAAACACAAAGACCCGGCCACTTGCGCGGTCGGGTCCTTGGCGGCCATCTGAACTCCTGGATGACCTCGTGGGCTAGGCCCGCAACTAAGATAGCGGAATCAAGGGCAAAGTTCAAACAGTTTTTGTGCGCCGCAGCAACGGTGAAGTGGAGTTGCGGTCGGGGTATGGGTGGGGGTATTGTCGATTCGACCGCCCTTCGCGCCGGGTCTTTTGCGGGGCTTCAGGTGCATATCGTTCGATCCCCTTCCACTCCACCAATACCCCCAATTCAAGGCAGTCCAACGGCGTCCGATCGGGCGCCGTTTTCCATTCCTGCGCGCCGTCATGGAAACGTTTACACTGCCCCGGATGTAATCGTTTACGCGGCCCGCCAGAGGCTGCGGATAGAACGTTCGAGGAGAAGTCTTGATGGCGGTGACCATTAAGGACGTGGCTCGCGAGGCCCGGGTTTCCGTGGCGTCGGTATCGCGCGCGCTGAATGGCCACCACAACGTGACCGACGAGACGCGCCAGCGCATCCTCGGAGTCGCGACGCAGCTGCGCTATGCGCCGCACGGCGCGGCGCGCAGCCTCATCACGCGCCGCACGCAGACCATCGGCGTGCTGCTTCCCGATCTCTACGGCGAGTACTTCTCCGAGATCATCCGCGGCGTCGATTCGGCCGCGCGTGCGCGAGGCCTGCATTTGCTGGTGTCGAGCTCGCACGGCGACGCCGCCGAGGCCTCGGCCGCGATCCGCGCGATGCGCGGGCGCGTGGACGGTCTCCTCGTCATGTCGCCCCACGCCGACGCGGACTTCCTCGCCGACAATCTTCCCGACGACCTGCCGAGCGTGCTGTTGAATACGCGCGTCTCGGGCAAGCAGTACTCCTCGCTCACCGTCGACAACTACCGCGGGGCATGCGCGATGGTCCGGCACCTGGTCGGCGTCGGGCATCGGCGCATCGCGTTCATCTCCGGCCCCGAGAACAACTTCGAGTCCGAAGAGCGCCTGCGCGGCTATCGCGACTCGCTCGCGTCGCTGGTTCCCGGCGCGCGCGCGCAGGTGCTTCGCGGGGATTTCAACGAGGAATCCGGTTACCGCGCGGGCCAGGAGTTGCTCGCGCAGAAGAAGCGGCCCGAGGCGGTGTTCGCCGCCAACGACATGATGGCCATCGGGTGCCTCTTCGCGCTGCACGAAGGCGCATTGCAGGTGCCCCGCGACATCGCCCTCACCGGCTTCGACGACATTCCGATGGCGCGCTTCGTGACGCCCCCGCTCACCACGGTGCGGGTGCGCATTTCCGACATGGGTGCTCGCGCCCTCGAGCGCCTGGCGCTTGCGATCGAGACTCCCGATCGCGGCAAGAGCTCGGCGCAATCGATCAAGCCAGAGCTGGTTGTGCGGACTTCCTGCGGCGCCCCGGCGCCCGCGGGACCTTGAGAACGACGTCGTCATAACAAGAGGGGGCACCATCATGAGATTCAGCCGCAAGAAATTGATCGCCGCGTTGGCAGTCGCCTTGGGAACCACGCTGCTCGCTCCGGGAGTCTCGCTCGCCCAGCTGAGCACCGCGACCCTCAAGGGCCAGATCAGCACCGACGCGAGGCCCGCGACGCCGGGCCTCGCGGTGACCGCCGTGAACCAGGCCAACGGCAATACCTATCGCGCGACGACGCTCGCCGACGGCAGCTACACGCTCGCCGGCCTCGCGCCCGGCGCCTACGAGATACGCGTCGCGGGCCCGTCGGGCGCGGCGCGCACCGAGGTGATCACCCTGCACGTGGGCGAGACCGCTTCCCTCGACCTCGCGCTCAGCACGGTGCAGACGCAGGAGCGGATCACCGTGGTCGGCTCGGCGCTGCGCAAGGACGTGAAGAGCTCCGAACTCGGCACCAACGTGTCGGGCAAGATGATCGAGAGCCTGCCGCAGGCGACGCACAACTTCCTCAGCTCCGCGGATCTCGCGCCGGGCGTGGCTTTCATCACCGACGCCGGCGGCAACACCAAGATCCAGGCCGGCGCGCAGAACTTCGACCACGTGAACGTCTTCATCGACGGCGTGGGCATGAAGAACAACATCCTGCGCGGCGGCCTCACCGGCCAGGACTCTTCGCGCGGCAACCCGTTCCCGCAATCGGCGATCGCCGAGTACAAGGTGCTCACGCAGAACTACAAGGCCGAGTACGACCAGGTGAGCAGCGCCGCGATCAGCGCCGTCACCAAGTCGGGCTCGAACGAATTCCACGGCGAGGCGTACGTCGACCGCACCGGCACCAACTGGCGCACCAAGACGCCGTTCGAGAAGGCCAACGAGGCGTCGGGCGTGACGCTGCCGCCGTCGAAGAAATACGAATACGGCGCGAGCATCGGCGGGCCGATCGTGCGCGACCAGATCCACTTCTTCCTCGCCTACGACGGCAAGGACATCGAGGATTCGCGCAGCGTCGTTCCCCGGAACCTGAACCTGCTGCCGGCGGCGGCGGGCATCGTGCCCTCGCTCGTCGGCGCGCAGGGCTCGACCATCGACAAGTTCACCGAGCACCTGCTCTTCGGCAAGGTCGACGCGCAGCTCTCCGACGAGCAACGGCTTTCCGGGAGCTTCCTGGTGCGCCGCGAATCGGACCATCTCCCTGAAGACCGCAACCTGAGCGCCCCGGGCAACGACAAGGACCGCACCAACGACGAGACCAAGTTCGACCTGAAGCACGAATGGTCGCGCGGCGCGTGGCTGAGCGAGGGGCGCCTGGGCTACGAGGATGCGACGTGGAATCCCAAGTCCGCTTCGACCACCCCGCTCATCAAGTACAAGGTCTCGAACTCGCTCACCAACCAGACGCTCAACAACTCGCAGGACGTGCTCTTCGTGGGCGGCTCGCCGGACGCGCAGAAGCGCGGGCAGGAAGGCGTCTTCGTCTCCGAGGACCTCACCTTCACGGCGCTCCCGGGCCATACGATCAAGGGCGGCGCCAAGCTGAAGGACATGAAGTACGACCTCTCCGGCACCGCGTTCGGCGTCGATGTCGTCGAGACGCTGATCGACCGCGTCACGGGCAACCCGTACTACAACGGCACCGTGTGCACCGGCACCAACGTCGTCAACGACGGGCGCAACAGTGACCAGTGCAAGATCACGCCCGCCATTCCCGGCGCGGCGGTGAGCTTCAAGAACAACCAGCTCGGCCTCTACATCCAGGACGACTGGGAGATCAACAAGCGCCTCGAGGTGAATCTCGGCGCGCGCTGGGACGTCGAGAGCAACATGCTGAACAACGACTACGTCACCCCGGCGGATCGCGTGAACGTGCTTCACGCCCTCGACACCGTGCGCAACGGCATCACCCCGCCCGCGGGCCAGACGTACGCGCAGTCCCTCGCGAGGGGCGGCATCAACGTCGACGACTACATCGCCAACGGCAACGGGCGCAAGGTCTACAAGGGCGCGATCGCGCCGCGGCTCGGCGGGTCGTACGACCTCTTCGGCGACCGCAACTCGGTGGTCTTCGCAGGGCTCGGGCGATCGTACGACCGCACCATGGCCAACCACGCCTTGGACGAGCTGCAGAAAAACCAGCAGCCCGGCGGCGAGATCTGGCTCATCAACAACGACTTCAAGATGCCCTATGCCGACCAGTTCACGCTCGGCCTGCGCCAGGGCTTCGGCCGCTGGAACGCCGAGGTCGCGGTGAGCGAGGTGTACGCGAAGAACCAGTTCGTGTGGTTCGTCGGCAACCGCGACGCCAACGGCGGGTTCGCCACGCAAAGCCCGATCGATCCGCTCTTCGGCGGGCCGGCCGGCTACGGCACGCTCATCCTCGGCGACTTCGTCGGCAAGACCAAGACCAACGCGCTCCTCGCGAAGCTCGAGAAGCCCTACACGGCAAGCTCGCATTGGGGCGTGAACGTCGCATACACGTACAGCGACGCGAAGACCACGCACCGCGAGTGGAACAACGACATCTTCGACTTCACGTACGGGAAACCAGGGCAAGGCGGCTTCCATCCGTCGACGCTGGTGGACAAGCATCGGATCGTGGGGGCGGGCGTGATCGACATGCCGTGGGGCATCACGCTCGCGGCGAAGGCCACGTGGGCGAGCGGCTATCCGCGCCGGATCGTCGATTGCTCCCAAGGCTTCAGCACTTGCGTCACGGTGGAGGGCGACTCGTCGAGCTACCGCCAGGTGGACGTGGGCCTGTCCAAGGAGCTCTCGTATGGCATTCACCGGCTGATGTTGCGTCTCGACGTGCTGAACGCCTTCGACACCGTCAACTACCTCGGCCGCGACGACTTCGGCGGCGGTCCGGTGGCGCCGGGCAATCCGTCCAACTCGATCGGCGGCGACAACCTGAACCTGGGCACGCCGAATAGCATCCGCGGCGACACAAGGACCTTCCGCCTCACGCTGAGCTACCGATTCTAAGCCGCCGGCGTTTCCTCGCCGCAAGCGCGCTCGCGGTCGGCGCGCTCGGCGCGGGATGCCGGTTCCCGCCGCCGGCATCCGACGCGCAGCAGCCCGTCGGGGCCGCGGCGCTCCTCGACGACGTCGAGCGCCGCGCGTTCGATTTCTTCTGGGACACGACCGACGCCGCGACCGGGCTTGCGCCCGATCGTTGGCCGACGCCGTCCTTCTCCAGCATCGCCGCGGTCGGCTTCGCGCTCACCGCCTATCCCATCGGGGTCGAGCGCGGCTACGTGACGCGTGAGGCCGCGCGCAAGCGCGTGGCGACGACGCTGCGCTTCCTGCGCGACGCGCCGCAGGGGCCCGATGTCGCCGGCATGACGGGCTACAAGGGTTTCTTCTATCACTTCCTCGACATGAAGACCGGCGCGCGCTTCGAAGAGGTCGAGCTGTCCACCGTCGATACGGCGCTCCTGCTGGCGGGCGTACTTTTCTGCCAGTCGTACTTCGTCGGCGCCCACAGCGAGGAAGCCGAGATCCGCGCGCTGGCCGACCAGATCTACGCCCGCGTGGACTGGGCTTGGGCGCAATCCAACGCGCCGCTCATCAACCACGGCTGGAGGCCCGAATCCGGGTTCCTCGCCTACGACTGGGGCGGCTACAACGAGGCGATGCTGGTGTACCTGCTCGCGCTCGGCTCGCCCACGCACCCGGTGGATCCCTCCGCGTGGGACGCATGGACGCGCACCTACGATCGCAGCTGGGGCACCTACTACGGCTTCACCTACCTGCACGCGGCGCCGCTCTTCATCCACCAGTTCACGCACGCGTGGGTGGACTTTCGCAGGCTGCAGGATGCCTACATGCGCCGGCGCGGCATCGATTACTTCGAGAATTCGCGCCGCGCCACCTACGCGCAGCAGGCCTACGCGATCGCCAACCCCGAGGGCTGGCGGGGGTATGGACGCGACGTCTGGGGCGTCACCGCCTGCGACGGTCCGGCCGACGTCGAGCGTCCCTACGCGGGCCGCATGCGCCGCTTCATCAGCTACGCCGGCCGCGGCATGGGCGGCGCGCGCGCGTACGACGACGGCACCCTCGCGCCCTACGGCGCGGCATCGTCGATCCCGTTCGCGCCCGAGATCGCATTGCCGGCGATGAGCGCGATGCGTGAGCGCTTCGGCGCGCACATCTACGGCCGCTACGGTTTCCATGCCTTCAACCAGAGCTTCACCTTCGCCGACGTGAAGCTTACGCACGGCCGCGTGATCCCCGGGTTCGGCTGGGTCGACAATGACTATCTGGGCATCGAGCAGGGGCCGATGATCGCGATGATCGAGAACCACCGCAGCGACCTCGTCTGGCGCGTGATGCGGGGCAATTCGTACTTGCGCACCGGCCTTGCCCGCGCCGGATTCACGGGCGGATGGCTCGCCAGGCCATGACTTAGAATCGCCCATGCGCGCGGACTTGCGGCCGGCCGTACTCTCGCTCGCGCTTGCGGCATTGTCGCTCGCGTCCGGATGCGGGTCGCCCGCGCACGGCGACACGGTGGTGAGGTTCTGGGCCATGGGCCGTGAAGGCGAGGTGGTGGCCGATCTCCTCCCGGAGTTCGAGCGCACTCATCCGGGCGTGCGCGTGGAGGTGCAGCAATTGCCGTGGACCGCGGCGCACGAAAAGCTCCTCACCGCGTTCGCGGGCGATGCCATGCCCGATATCTGCCAGCTGGGAAACACGTGGATCCCGGAATTCGCCGCGCTGGGCGCTCTCGAGCCGCTCGATTCCCGCGTGGCCCACTCGGTGGGAGTCGACCGCGGCGACTACTTCGACGGCATCTGGGATACGAACGTCATCGACGGGAGGCTCTTCGGCGTGCCGTGGTACGTCGACACGCGATTGCTGTTCTACCGCCGCGACCTGCTGAAGGATGCCGGCTTCTCGGCTGCGCCCACGACCTGGCGGGAGTGGGCGCGGATGATGGCCGCGATCAAGGAGCGTGTCGGGCCGGAGCGCTATTCCATCCTGCTGCCGCTCAACGAGTTCGAGCCGCTGCTGGCGCTCGCCTTGCAGCAGGACGAGCCGCTCCTGCGCGCGGGAGGGCGCTGGGGCAATTTCCGCAGCGAGGGCTTCCGGCGCACGCTGCGCTTCTATCTCGAGATGTTCCAGCGCGGCTGGGCCCCGCGTGTGACCAATAGCCAGATCTCGAATGTTTGGAACGAGCTGGGCCGCGGCTATTTCTCGTTCTACATCTCCGGGCCCTGGAACATCGGCGAGTTCAAGCGGCGCCTGCCGCCGGAGCAACAGCCGACCTGGATGACCGCGGCGCTGCCGGGCCCGCGCGGCCCCGGCACTTCGATCGCGGGAGGCTCGAGCCTGGTGGTGATGCGCGCGTCGCCGCGCAAGAAAGAGGCGTGGGAGTTGATCGAGTACTTGTCACAGCCCGCCGTGCAGCGCAGGTTCCACGAGATGACGGGCAACCTGCCGCCGCGGCGCACCACGTGGAACGACGAGCATCTCGCGAAGGACGTCTACGCGCGCGCCTTCCGCGACCAGCTCGAGCGCGTCAAGCCCGCGCCCAAGGTGCCGGAATGGGAGCGCATCGCCACCGAGATGCGGCTCGTCGCCGAGCGCTTGGTGCACGGCGACCTCACGGTCGACCAGGCGGCGCAGGAACTCGATGCGAGCGCCGACCGCATCCTCGAGAAGCGGCGCTGGCTGCTCACGCGCGAAGAGGCGCGATGAGGGTAAGCCGCGCCGCGTGGTGCTTCGTCGCCCCCGCCCTGCTCGTCATCGGCGTGTTCTTCTTCCTGCCGGTGGCCGCCGGGCTCGCCATGAGCCTCACCGACTTCGACATCTACGCCCTC
>JBBRTF010000075.1:0-8970 GCA_038244725.1 Burkholderiales bacterium | reverse complement strand
GAAATGTGGGTTCAGGTACGACTTAAAATGTCTTACCTGACACGACATTTTCAGGTCTTCACGAACCTGCGGATTCTGCGCTCGTCTTCCACGCGCCGAACCTTGCCCCGGTGCCGAAGGTAGTGCAGGTGCGCGATGGCCTCTCCCATCGCGAACATCATCTGGTGGTCGTCGAGCTGGCGCTTGAAGAGGAGCGGCAGCGCTTCGAACGCGGTGATGGGCGTGGCGCAGCCTTCGAGGAGGCGCTCGAGACGGCGTTCGTGGTGCTCGTGCAGTTGCGCGATGCGCGGATGCAGGCCGCGGAAGACGCGCTCGTGCGAAGGCAGCACCAGCGTGTCGTCAGGCAGATGGCCGAGCCGGCTCAACGATCCGAGGAAGGCCGCGAGCGGATTGGCGTCCGGCTGGTTGCCCCACACGCCCACGTTGCTGGTGATGCGCGGCAGCACCTGGTCGGCCGAGATCAGCACGTTCAGCGACGCGCAATAGAGCGCCGCCTGCTCGGGGGCATGGCCGAAGAGCGTGATCACTTCCCAGTCGCGTCCGCCGATGGAGAGCTTGTCGCCGTGCATCATGCGCCGGTAGAGGCGCGGTACTTCGGGAACGCCGCGCCGATAGCCGTTACCGGTGCGCATCTTCTCCAGGATGCGCGAGAGGTCCAGGCCGTTCCTCCCGAAGAAGTCCATGCCGGTGGCGCGGTCGAAGCCGGCGGTGTCGTCGTGGGCGGCGTGCGCGGAGAGGAATTCGGTGGAGGTCATCCACATCGGCGCGCCGGTCTTCGCGACGAGCCATGCGGCGCTGCCCACGTGGTCGGGATGGTAGTGGGTGACCACGATGCCCTTCACCGGCTTGCCGGCCATCACGCCGCCGAAATGCTTTTCCCACAGCTCCCACGTCGCCTGCACGCCAAAGCCGGTGTCCACCAGCGTGAATCCGTCGCCGTCCTCGAGGATCCACAGGTTGATGTGGTCGAGCGCGAAGGGCAGCGGCATGCGGATCCACCACACGCCGGGCGCGACGCCGATCGCCTCGCCGGGCTGGGGGATGCGCTCGTCGTGGGGATGGACTACTTGGTCGTGAAGACCCACAGCCCGTTCCACGCGCCTCCCGGCGGATTGGTGCGGAAGTGCTCGATCCGCTTGAGGTAGAGCTTGTAGAGCTTGCTGTCGGGCGCGGCGTAGAGGAGCGACTTCAACGCCGCCTGGGAGTCGTCCCAGCGCTGCTTGCGATAGAGCTCGAGCGCCTTGTGGAAACGATCGATCTCCTGCAGCACCGTCTCGCCCACTTCTCCCACCTTGCCGATGGGCTCGTAGATCGCGATGCCTTCGTGGCGGCCCTTCACCACGACCTTGTCGATCTCGCGGTAGACGAAGCCCTGCGCGGCATTCACCATGTTCTCGGAGACGAGGATGCCGATGCCGTATTCCTTGGTGAGGCTCTCGAGGCGCGAGGCGAGGTTCACCGAGTCGCCCATCACCGTGTACGCGCGCCGGAACTTCGATCCCATGTCGCCCACGTTCATCTCGCCGTTGTTCAGGCCCACGCCGATGGTGAGGATCGGCCAGCCGCGCTTCACGAAATCGCTGTCGAGGGAGCGGATGCGCCTCTGCATGTCGAGCGCGGACTCCACGCCGTGGATCGCGTGCTCGGAGTCGGAGAGCGGCGCACCCCAGAACGCCATGATCGCGTCGCCGATGTACTTGTCGATGGTGCCGCGCTTCTCCTGCACCACCTCGGTCATCTCGGTGAGGTAGGCGTTCATCATGTCCTTCAGGCCTTCGGGGGGCAGGCCCTCGGAGATCGAGGTGAAGTCGCGCACGTCGGAGAAGAGCACCGTCATGTCGCGGCTCTCGCCGCGCATCGAGTACTCCTCCGGGTTCTTCGACATCTCGGCGACCAGTTCCTTGGGCACGTAGGTGCCGAAGAGGCCGGTGATGAGCCTCCTCGAGCGCGTCTCCATGAAGAAGCCCCACGCCATGTTGAGGAGGTAGAGGAGCGCCAGCATCATGAGAGGCGCGGCGATGTTGAGCACGAAGTGCTGCGACTGCCACGCCCAGAGGTCGATCGCGACGAGGAGCACGGCCACCGTCGCCATGGCGACCGTCGACATGAGCGCCGAGAGCCGCGGCAGCGCGATCGCGAAGGGGACCCCGATGAGGAGCACCGTGAGCACCGAGATCGCCAGCACCTCGGCAGGCTTGTGCATGATCGACTGGTCGAGGAAGCCGCTGATGAGGTTCGCGTGCACCTCCACGCCGGGGAAATCCTCGCGCACCGGCGTCGAGCGCAGGTCCAGCAGGCCCTGCGCCGAGGTGCCGACGATGATGATCCTGTCCTTCAGCTCGTCGGCGGGGAGGGTGCCGCGAATCACGTCGGTGGCCGACACGTAGCGGTACACGCCGCTGCCCCCGCGATACGGCACGAGCGCGCTCATGCGCTCGTCGAGCGGCACGCGCACCTCGCCGATCTCGACCCACGGCACGAACGCGAGGTTGTTCCCCTGCGGCAGCACCTTTATCTTCGCGGGCTGGTTGCCGAGGTAGGTGCGCATCACCGAGAACGAAAGCGCCTCGTAGTAGCCGTCGCCGTAGGACATGAAGATCGGCACGCGGCGCGTCACGCCGTCGAAGTCGAGCTGCGGATAGAGGTGCCCCGCGGCGGTCGCGGATTTCTGCAGGATCTCGAGGTTGCCGCTGTAGCCGGTGGCGTCGTTGTGGATCACGTCCATGCTGCCGAACGCCGCCTGCTTGTTGAACACCGGCGGGGGCAGCACCCCGGCCTTGTCGGTCTTGCCGCCGAGGAAGAAGCCGAGCACCACGGGGTGCTTGGCGATCTCGTCGGCGAGGATGCGGTCGTAGTCGAGCGAGGCGCGCCGGCCCGAGAGCGTGGCGAGGAAGGGCGCGTCGTCCTTGAGGTCGGTCTTCGCCATGTCCTCGAGGTTCGCGAGGCCCGAGCTCGTGTCCGCCTCCGGAAACGCGACGTCGAAGCCCACCACGCGCACCTTGTACCTGTCGAAGAGCTGCCGGACCATTTCGGCGACCTTGTTGCGGCTCCACGGCCAGCGCCCCTCGGCGTTCAGGCTCTTCTCGTCGATGTCGAGAATGACCACGCGCGGGTCGAGCGTCTTCGGCATGAAGAGCCGCAGCCTCTGGTCGTAGGCCCAGAGCTCCATCTGCTGGATGAAGCGGTACTGCACCCACTCGGCCTCGTTCAGGACGAAACCCAGCACCACCGTGAGGCCCGCGGCGATGCGGATCCAGGTGTTGGCGCTCAGCTGCGGAATCCAGCGGGACGGAGTCTTCACGGCCCCGGAATGATACCGCAGGGCTACCGGATCAGCGCTTCAGCAGGCGTGCAATGGCCCGGAGCGCGCTGTCCCGGGGCGCGGAGCCCGTCGCTTCGGGCGCCGCCGGACGCGTCCGCGCCGCCTCGAGCTCGGCGTCGGCCTCGCGCACCTTCACGCGCAGGAGCTCGAGCGAGCTCGCGCGCCCGCAGCCCACGGCGTCGTCGAGGAGCGCGGCGAGGGTCCAGGGCGGCAGCACCTCGCGAGGCTCCTCGAGCCAGCGCGCTTCGAGGGCCGGAAGCGCCGCGATCGCGCCCCTTGTTTCTGCCGGGAGCGCTTCGACGTAGAGCCTGCGGTATGCCGCCGCGTCCAGGCCCTCGACGCGCACCGGTTGCGCGGATCGCGACGCGGCGATTTCCATGAACGCGTCGTTCACCGCTCGCGGCGGGCTATCCCATGAAACGATGCGCGCCTGGGGTCTCGCCGACAATCGCTCGGGGAGCGCACCCAGGTCGGTCGCGACGATGGGCAGCCGCGCATCGAGGCACGCCGAGAGCGTGTACGAGAAAGTCTCCGGGCACTGCGCCGGGAAGAAGAACGCATCGCCGCGCTCCAGGGCGATCAGCTCCGCGAGGCGGCCTTCGGGATATTCGCCGGCGAGCGAATAGGGAAGCTTCGGCCATGCGGGAATCGGGCGTGCCGTGTATCCGAGCACGCGGAAGTGCAGCGGCAGGCCGCGCGCCGCGGCGTCGCGCACGCAACCCTCGAGAAGGTCGAGCCCCTTCTCGGGCGAGATGGCGCCGGGAACGAGGATGCGAAGCGGCTGCGCCGGGTTCGCGCCGGGCTCGTGGATGTGCGGCCAGACCTGGGGCCGGATTTCCGGAAAGAACGTGCCGATGCGGCGCGCCGCGTCATGCGACGGGGCGATCACGCGCGCCGCGCCGTTCAACACCCGCGCGAAAAGCGCGCGCCAAGCATCGATCGCGAGCGGCCATTGCGCCGGGCGCGCGTCGAGGCATCGATGGCAATTCGCCTCGGCGCCGCAGAATCGGGCGTCGGCGCCGGTGAAATGATATTCCGGGCAAGCCGGGAAGAAATCGTGCAGCGTGAGGTCGTACGGACATCCTAGGCGCGCGGGCAGCTCGAGCACCGCCTGGGGCCAGCCGTGGACGTGATGGAAGTGCACGCGGTCGATGCCGATCGCGCGAAGGAGCTCCTCGAAGGCCTCCCAGTCCTGCGCCGGACGAAACCACAGCGCGAGGCTCTCGCCGCCGCGCATCCAGCGAAGCTCGGCGAACGATCTCAGGAAGGGCCGGACGCGGATGATCTCCGCATCGGCCTCGAGCGCGCGCGCGAGCTCGTCGATGTGGCGGCCCACGCCGCCGCCGAACGCGTGGCTCACGAAGAGCACACGAGGGCGCGCCGAGGCGCGCAGGCGCCCGAGCGCCTCGATCACGGGGCGCCGCGCCCGCGCCGGCGCAGCGCGAACCACGAGCGCCACAGCCAGGACGAGCGGATCTGCTCGAGCTCCTTCTGGCGCGAGAATGCGAGGGTTTCCGCATGGCTCAATCCCGCGCGCAGGCGAGCGATCTCCGCGTCGCGTTCCGCGATCATCGCGTTGTGCCGCTCGAAGGCGGAGTTGCGCTCTTCGATGTCGGCGGCAGCCTGGAGGAGATTGCGCTCCTGCCATTCGATGCGCTCGTTCAACTTCCAGGAGCCACGCAACGCATGGTGCAAGTCCTTCAGAAGCTTCCGCCGCTCCATGCCGCGCTCCTCGAGCACGAACCCCGTCTCATCCGCGCCGAGCGCCACGCGGGCGCGATCGATGGCCCAGCGCAGCGCCGCCGGCTCGTCGGCCTCCATGAACTCGTGCACCTTCAACGGGTACTCGGGATGCACGCTGAAGAGCGCGGGCGCAGCCGCCTTCATGAGCTCGAAGCGCTCCTCGGAGAAGCTCACCGAGCCCTCGTGGTAGACGAAGACGTCGGCGGCGAGGATGTTGCGCCAGCCGGCCTTGCCGGCGCGCATGCAGAAATCGTTCTCCTCGCCGTAGCCGCGCCCGAAGCGCTCCGCGTCGAAGGCGCCCAGGGCCGCGAGGGCCTCGCGGCGGATGTACATGCAGAACCCCACCGCCGTCGGCAGGTCGATGGAGCGGCGCGCGTTCACCGCGGCGAAGAGCTTGTCGAGCGCCGCGAGCCCGAGCTTACCCGGCAGGCCGCCCGCCCAGCCTTCGAAGGGGTAGCTGCAGATCGTCGCGTTGTTGGAGAAGGGCGTGACGGTCCCGACATCGGCGGCTGAGTGCGCGGCCGCGTGCAGCCGGTCCAGCCAATCGTTGGCGACCTCGGTGTCGCTGTTGAGAAGCACGACGTCGCGATCCGCATGCAGCGCCATGCCCCGGTTCACCGAGTGCACGAATCCCACGTTCGTGTCGTTGGCGAGGAGCGTCACGCGCCCGTCGCGCGCGAGGCCCTCCAGGTAGCCGGCGATCGCGGGCTCCGGGGTCGCGTCGTCCACGACGACGATCTCGGTCCCGGCCGGCCGGGGTGCGCCGAGCACGCTCTCGATGCAGGTGCGCGTCTGCGCGAGGCCCTTGTAGACCGGGATGATGACGTCGATCACTGGATCTCGATTCCGGGCGGATGGCGCAGGCGCCGCGTGATCCCGCCGAGGCCTTCGCGGCGCACGAGCCGGGCGAGCCTTTCGCGCAGGAGCTTGCCGCCGCGCGGTGCGAAGAGGAGGAAGAAGAGGCGCGCGGCGACCAGGAGCGGCACCGAGGAGCTTGCGCGGGGCGGCAGCGGCGCCGCGCCCGCGTCGCCCGCGGCGAAGAACTCGGGATAGCGCAGCCGCCCTTCGGTATTGCACCATTCGAGGAACGAAAGGCCGTCGGTTCCCGCGAGATAGGGATCGGGGAAGGCCGCCTGCAGGTCACGCCGATCGCGGTAGAGCCAGCGGTGGTGCGCGTTGACCGGCGTGCCGTCGGAGAAGCGCGCGAACGCCCACGGCTGCACGTTCACCGGGCCGCTCGGGGTCGAGGCGATGCGGCCTTCGTACCAGGCGATGAGCTCCTGGAGCGCCGCGTTGCCCGAAGCGTTCTTCACCGCCATCAGCCGGTGGGCGCCGCTGTCGAAGCCGGTGAAGTGGTAGAAGCCCAGCGGCTCGCCGTCGACCCTGAACCCCTCCTTCACGCTGCCGGTGAATGCGCGCGTGGTGACGTTCCAGGTGGCGACGTTGTGGCGCGGCGACTTGAGGATCGCCACGCCGTCGAAGAAGATGGGCGCGAAGTTGATCCATTTCTGGTCGGTGAAGAGCCCGTTGGCGATCTCGGCGCGGCAGAAGTGATAGGTGCGCTCCGACCACCACTCGGCGAAGCGCCGACCTTCCGCGGTGTTGGCGACGCCGATGAAGCCGAGGTTGAAGACGCCCATCTTGAGGCTGGTGATCTCGTTGTCGATCACCGCTTCCAGCGTCTTCTCGGGCTTGGTCTGGTGCGGGGTGAGCGCCACGTTCGACGTTTCGAGCGTGGCGAGGATATCGTCCACGCGCGAGAAGAGGACCATGTCCGGGTCGAAGTAGACGACCGCCTTGCACCCGGGGCGCTCGAGGAGCCGCATCAGCGCGAACGGCTTGATCGCGGTGGACAGCTCGACGATGGAGTGCATGAAGCTCCAGCCGCGCAGCCCGGGGATGCCGAGCTCTTCCATCTCGAGGATCGAGTCGAAGGGCTCGCCCTCGGCGGTGAGCCAATCGGGGCGCCGGTCGGCGAGGGCGAGGTGGATCGTCGCCTCGGGATGGAACTCGCGGATCGAGCGGCACAGCGCCCGCACCTTGGGCAGGTAGTTGACCGCGGCGCTGGTGAAGAAATGCAGTTGTTCTTGCAAGTTATGCATCCTCGATGGGGCCGCGGGGGGCCGCTTGTGCGGCGAGCTCTCCGTGGAAGGCGACGAGCGCGGCAAGCGCCGCGGCTGCGCTCGTCTCGGCGCACATTCTAGCCTTGGGATAGGCGCGCAGCCTCTCGCCGGGCGCCCCGAGGTCGAAGGCGACCACGGGCACGTCGAGCGCGATCAGCTCGGCGACCACGTACGAGAAGGTCTCGGGCCAGATCGACGGGAAGAGGAACATGTTGATGCCGTTCGCCTCGACGAGGTCCACCAGGTGCGCGCGATCGTACGCGCCTGTGACGGTGAGGCGCTCGGACTTGAGCGCGGCGTGCAAGGTGCCGATCACCACGATGCGCACGTCCATCTGGCTCGCGTCGATGAGGCGCACCATCTCGCGCAGGATCGCCGCGCCCTTGTGCAGGCTGATCTCGCCCAGGACGCCGACCACGAGCGGCGCGCAGGGGTCGATGCGGGGTGCGCGCTGCGGCACGTAGGTCGACTGGTGCGGGATCACCGTGAGGCGCTCGCGCGGCAGGGTCGGATAGGCGCGTAGGAAAAGCTCGCGCGTGGACTCCGAGTAGAAGCGCACTTCGTCGGCGCTGTGCAGGCATCGCCCCCACAACGCGCGCCACGGGCCGATCTCCGTGGGCGGCGTGAGCGCCACATTGCTCGCCGGGTGGCGCTTGATGCACGCGGCGCAGACGGAGATGTCGGGGATGCCGCAATAGTCGCCGTCCGCGTTGAGGAGGACGAACGACGGGCACACCGAGAAATAATCGTGCGCGGTCACGGTGAGGCGCACCTCGGGGTGCTCGGCGCGCATGCGCGCCAGCCACTCGGCGAGGAGAAGGGGCTCGTCGAAGGAGACGGGGCTGTTCACGAAGATCTCGGCGACCGGAAGCTCTTCGAGGACGCGCTCGATGAGCACGAAGCTCGAAATGCGGAACACCTGCTCGTCGCGGCCGGGCCGGAAGAGGTGCAGCCGGTACTCGAGGACGGGGAGGTTGTACGTGCAGAGCAGCACGGCCTCGCCCGCGGCGACGCGTTCGCGGATCACGCCGCGCCGGTACTGGTTGGCGCCGCCACCCATGTTGTGGTCGAACATGACGCAGGTGCGCTTCGAGCCGCGCAGGATGCCCACGATCTCGTCGATCACGCCGACGTCGCTCATCGAGGCGACCGCGTAGGCCTGCGCCGTCGCGCGCCTGAGGATGCCCAGCAGATCGCCATGCATGAGGCGGCGCCACACGGACTGCGCAAGCCAGCCGAGCTGGCGGTACTTGGCGCGCTGCGAGTAGCGGTTGTCGATGAGGCTCGTCACGTCGATGCGCGCCTCGGGGCCCTGCTCGAACTCGACCTGGAGCCACGAGCGGCGCGCCGGCGCCGCCGGGATGTGGCCGGCAACAACGAATCCGGAGGCCCCGGAGTTCACGTGATCCGGGAACGCCTTCTCGACATCGTCGCGCGCGAGGCCGAAGCCGGTGGGGATGCTGCGCTGCCAACCCTCGCCCTCGAGGTGCAGGTTGATGGCCTTCACCGCGCGCGAGCGGTGCGCGGCCCAGCCCCAGCCGAAGACGCGCTTGCCGCTCACCACGATGCGGTCCACAGCGTGCTGCAGTCCTGTGTCTGTAGTCGGGTTCACGCGATGATTTTACGGGGATTCATGAAGTCGAAAGGCCCACCGCGAGGGTGGGCCTTTCCATTGGTGGAGGCGGCGGGAATCGAACCCGCGTCCGTGAACCATCTACAGGCAGTTCTACATGCGTAGCCAGGCCATTTGGTTTAACCGCTGCCCCGTAGACCGGCGAACTG
>JBBRTF010000074.1:0-9434 GCA_038244725.1 Burkholderiales bacterium | reverse complement strand
TGCGAAACCCACAGGTGTTCCTCTTCGACGAGCCGCTCTCGAACCTGGACGCGAAGCTGCGCGTGGCGATGCGCACCGAGCTGAAGGAGCTGCACCAGCGCCTGAAGACCACGTCCGTGTACGTGACGCACGACCAGATCGAGGCGATGACCATGGCCGACCAGATCGTCGTGATGCGCGACGGCCTGGTGGAGCAGCGCGGCAGGCCGCTCGAGCTCTACGACCGGCCGGCGAACCTCTTCGTCGCGGGGTTCATCGGCTCGCCCGCCATGAATTTCCTGCCGGGGAAGGTGAGGCGCGAGGCCGCAGGCATGCGGGTGGAGATCGGGGAGGCGGCCGGCGTGCCGATGCCGCCCGATGCGCGCGGCGAGGACGGGCAGGCCGTCATCGTCGGCATGCGCCCCGAGCATTTCACGCTCGCCGCGGATGGCGAGGGGCTTGGCGCCACGGTCGTCGTGGTGGAGCCTACCGGCGCCGACACCCAAGTCTTCGCGAAGCACGCCGGCACCGAGATCACCGCGGTCTTCCGCGAGCGCCATGATTTCCGCTCGGGCGAGGCGATCCGCCTCGTCCCCGACCATGAACGCACGCATCTGTTCGATGCGCAGACCGGAAAGTCGTTGAGACAGTGACAAACCGGAACCAAGGAATAACCGGGGACAGACCTCAGTTAATTTTCAGCCACTGATCCTTAACTGAGGTCTGTCCCCGGTTAGTCTGCGAGTTCCACAACAAGGAGAGAGGAATATGTCGAAATTTTCGAGACGCGACTTCCTGAAGACGACGGCGGGCGCCGCGGCCGCCGGAACCCTGGGAGCCGGCAGCGCCATGTTTTCGCAGGACGCTTTCGCGCAATCGAAGTGGACGCCGGAAAAGGGCGCCAAGCTGCGTGTGCTGCGCTGGAAGCGCTTCGTGCAGGGCGACGAGGACCTGTGGCTCGCCAACACGAAGAAGTTCGCCGAGAAGTACAAGTGCGAAGTGCGCGTCGACAGCGAAGGCTGGGAAGACGTGCGCCCGAAGGCGGCGGTCGCGGCCAACGTCGGCAGCGGCCCGGACATCATCATCTCCACCTTCGAGGACGCGCACCAGTATCCCGAGAAGCTCATGGACGTGACCGACGTCTGCAACTACCTCGGCGGCAAGTACGGCGGCTGGTACGACGTGTGCAGGTCGTACTGCATGCACGGCAACAAGTGGATCGCGGTGCCGATGGGCTGCGCGGGCAACGCGATCGTCTATCGCCAGAGCGTGATGAAGGCAGCGGGCTTCGACGCCTTCCCGAAGGACACCGCCGGGTTCTTGAAGCTCTGCCAGGCGATGAAGGCGAAGGGGATGCCCGCGGGCTTCGCGCTCGGCAACGCCACCGGGGACGGCAACACGTGGACCCACTGGCTCGTCTGGTCCCACGGCGGCAAGATGGTCGACACGAAGAACAATGTCGTCATCAACAGCCCCGAGACCATCGCCGCCCTCGAGTACGCGAAGCAGCTCTACGAGACCTTCATCCCCGGCACGCTCTCCTGGCTCGACCCGAACAACAACAAGGCCTTCCTCGACGGGCAGATCGGCCTTACCGCCAACGGCATCTCGATCTACTACGCGGCCAAGACCTCGCCGGACGCGAAGCTGAAGGAGCTCGCCACCGACATCGGCCACGCCAACTTCCCGGTGGGCCCGATCGGCAAGACCACGGAGCTGAACCTCTTCTTCCCGATGATGCCGTTCAAGTACACCAAGTACCCGAACGCGGTGAAGGCCTACCTCGCCTTCATGATGGAGAAGGAGCAGTACGAGCCCTGGCAGCAGGCGGCCATCGGCTACGTGACGCAGCCGCTCAAGGCCTACGAGCAGAACCCCATCTGGACCGTGGACCCGAAGCACACGCCGTACCGCGACGCGATGAAGATCATGCTGCCCAACGGCTACGCGGGCGACATGGGCTACGCTTCGGCCGCGACGATGGCCGACTTCATCATGGTGAACATGGTGGCGGAGGCGGCGTCGGGCTCGAAGTCGCCGAAGGAGGCTGCGGAACGCGCGCAGAAGCGCGCGGAGCGCTATTACAAGGTCTAGCGCGATGAAAGCCGGTGGGAGCGGACCCTAAGCGCCGCTCCACCGGCGTTCCCCCATGCAAAAGCTCCTCAACAACCGCAACTTCCTCGGGTTCGCCTTCATGCTGCCCGCGGCCGTGCTGCTGCTGCTCTTCCTCACCTACCCGCTCGGGCTCGGCACCTGGCTTGGCTTCACCGACACCAAGGTGGGCCGCGCCGGAGTCTGGGTCGGCATCGACAACTTCAGGTACCTGTGGGGCGACGAGGTCACCCGCCTCGCCGCCTTCAACACGATCTTCTACACGGTGGTCGCGAGCGTCGCCAAGTTCGCTCTCGGCCTGTGGCTCGCGCTGCTGCTGAACCGCCACATCCCGTTCAAGTCGTTCTTCCGCGCGATCGTGCTGCTGCCCTTCATCGTCCCCACGGCGCTCTCGGCGCTCGCCTTCTGGTGGATCTACGACGCGCAGTTCTCGATCGTGAGCTGGACCCTTGTGAAGCTCGGCGTGATCGACCAGTACATCGATTTCCTCGGCGACCCGTGGCTCGCGCGCTTCTCCACCATCGCCGCCAACGTCTGGCGCGGCGTGCCGTTCGTGGCGATCTGCCTCCTCGCCGGGCTGCAGACCATCTCGCCGTCGCTCTACGAGGCGGCGGCACTCGACGGCGCCACGCCCTGGCAGCGCTTCCGCTTCGTGACGCTGCCGCTGCTCACGCCGATCATCGCGGTGGTGATGACCTTCTCGGTGCTCTTCACCTTCACCGACTTCCAGCTGATCTACGTGCTCACGCGCGGCGGCCCGCTCAACTCCACGCACCTCATGGCGACCCTCTCGTTCCAGCGTGCGATCTCCGGAGGATCCCTCGGCGAGGGCGCGGCGCTCGCGACCGCGATGGTGCCGTTCCTCCTCGCCGCGATCCTCTTCAGCTACTTCGGCCTGCAGCGGCGCGCATGGCAGCAGGGGGGCTCGGACCGATGAGCGAGAAGATGGAAGCGGTCGGCATGACCTACCTCGATTCGCCGATGCGGCGATTCGTGACGCTCTACCTTCCGCTCGCCATCTTCGTCTTCGTGCTCCTCTTCCCCTTCTACTGGATGGCGATCACCGCCTTCAAGCCGAACGCGGAATTGCTGAGCCGCGAAGGCAATCCCTTCTGGGTGATGGCGCCCACGCTCGACCACTTCAAGCACCTCATCTTCGAGACGCCCTACCCGGAGTGGATGTGGAACACCATCGTGATCTCCGTGGTCGCGACCTTCGCCTCGCTCGCCGCGAGCGTGCTCGCCGCCTACGCGATCGAGCGCCTGCGCTTCAGGGGCTCGAAGCAGACGGGGCTCGCGATCTTCCTCGCCTACCTCGTGCCGCCCTCGATCCTCTTCATCCCGCTCGCCGCCATCGTCTTCAAGCTCGGGCTCTTCGATACGCGCTGGGCCCTCATCCTCACCTATCCCACGTTCCTCATCCCGTTCTGCACGTGGCTCCTGATGGGCTACTTCCGCACCATCCCCTTCGAGCTCGAGGAATGCGCCCTCATCGACGGCGCCACGCGCCTGCAGATTCTCGCGAAGATCATCCTGCCGCTCGCGGTGCCGGGGCTCATCTCCGCGGGCATCTTCGCCTTCACGCTCTCGTGGAACGAGTTCATCTACGCGCTCACCTTCATCTCGTCCTCGGAGGTGAAGACGGTTCCCGTGGGCGTCGTCACCGAGCTCGTCGAGGGCGACGTCTACCACTGGGGAGCGCTCATGGCGGGCGCGCTGCTGGGCTCGCTCCCGGTGGCGATCCTCTACTCGTTCTTCGTCGAGTACTACGTGTCCGGGATGACCGGCGCCGTCAAGGAATAGCGTGGACGTGGGCCTCGTGGGCCTCGGCGCCATGGGCCGCGGCATGGCGGCCTCGCTTCGGCGCGGCGGGCACCGGGTGCACGTGTGCGACGTGCGCGCCGAAGCCGCGGCGGAATTCGCGGCCCAGGGCGGCGTCGCGTGCTCGAGCCCCGCGGACGTGGCGCGCGGCTGCGACGTCGTGATCTCGGTGGTGGTGAACGCGGCGCAGACCGAGGCGGTGCTCTTCGGCGAGGGCGGCGCGGCCGCGGCGATGAGGCCCGGCGCGGTCTTCGTGATGTGCTCCACCGTGGATCCCTCGTGGTCGATCGCCCTCGAGCAGCGCCTCGAGGCGATGAAGCTCCTCTACCTCGATGCGCCCATCTCCGGGGGCGCCGCGCGCGCCGCGGCGGGCGAGATCACGATGATGACCTCGGGCAGGCCCGAGGCGTATGCGAAGTGCGGCGCCGTCCTCGATGCGATGGCGGCGCGCGTCTACCGGCTCGGCGAGCGTGCCGGCCCGGGCAGCACGGTGAAGATCGTGAACCAGCTCCTCGCGGGCGTGCACATCGCCGCGGCCGCCGAGGCGATGGCGCTCGGCATCCGCGCGGGCGTCGCGCCCGCCGATCTCTACGAGGTGATCACGCATAGCGCGGGCGCGAGCTGGATGTTCGAGAACCGCATGGCGCACGTGCTCGCCGGCGACTACACGCCGCTTTCCGCCGTGGACATCTTCGTGAAGGACCTGGGGATCGTCCTGGACACGGCGCGGGCGAGCAAATTCCCGCTGCCGCTCGCCTCCACCGCGCACCAGATGTTCATGCAGGCGTCCTCGGCGGGCTACGGGCGCGAGGACGACGCCGCGGTGATCAAGATCTTCCCGGGGATCGACCTGCCGGAGAAGAAATGACCGGCGCGCTGGGCGAGCGCCGCGGCCGGCTGTGCGCCGTGCTCTCGGCCATCGTCGCGGCCGCGCTGCTGGCCTCGGGCATCGCGCCCCACGACCGCGTCACGTGGCTCATGGAAGTGATGCCGGTCCTCATCGTGTTTCCGATCCTCGCCGCGACGTACCGGCGCTTTCCGCTGAGCCCGCTCCTGTACGTGCTGATCGCGATCCATGCGCTGGTGCTCATCCTGGGCGGCGCCTATACGTACGCGCGCGTGCCGCTCGGCTTCTGGCTGCAGGACCTCTTCGGATTCGCCCGCAATCCGTACGATCGCATCGGCCACTTCATGCAGGGCCTGGTGCCGGCGCTCGCGGCGCGCGAGATCCTGCTGCGCGGGGGCCACGTCGCCGGCCGGAAGATGGCGGGCTTCCTCGGCGTGTGCGTGGCGCTGGCGGTGAGCGCGGCTTACGAAATCATCGAGTGGTGGTCTGCCGTCGCCATGGGACAAGGCGCCGACGACTTCCTCGGCACGCAGGGCGACCCGTGGGACACGCAATGGGATATGTTCATGGCGCTGGTGGGGGCGCTCGTCGCGGTGACGCTCGCCACCCGGATTCACGACCGAAGCATGGAGAGAGCATGAGATCGATCCTCGCGATGATGTCATTCACGTTTTGCGCGGCGGCCCTCGGGCAGGAAACGGGCGGCGTGAAGCCCACGTACCTCGACACATTCACCGAGAACGTGCCCAATGCGGCGGCGCTCTCCAACCGCATCTACACGCCCGGCCTCGACGAGGGCTACGTGCCGCAGGGCCTCACCACCGCCGACGGCTATCTTTTCGTCAGCAGCTATCTTCCGTCGCCGGACCTCAAGTCCAACACCGGCCCATGCCGCGTCTTCCGCATCGAGCAGGCGAGCGGCAAGGCCGCGGGATCGTTCGACCTTCCCGTGGGCGCGTGCACGCATTCGGGCGGGCTCGCGTACATGGGTGCCGGGATGCTGTTCCTCGCCGACACGCGCCAGGTGTTCCGCATCGATGTCGCCAGGGCGCTCGCGAGCGGCAAGGCCGAGGGCGCGATGAAGGCGGTGAAGATCACGGGCGAGCTGCGCGGCTCGTACGCGACCTTCGACGGCACCCACGCATGGATCGGCACGTGGACGAAGGACGAGGCGCACGCGCGCATGTTCCGGCTCGACCCGCGGCTCTTCGACGATTACGACGCTCAGACGGTGAAGGAAGAGCGCGCCGTGGAATCGATCCCGGTGCCGCTGGAAGCGCAGGGCGCGGCGTTCGACAAGGGCGGCGACATCTGGATCTCGGCGAGCAACAGCAAGTGGGGCAGGCTCTACCGCACGGATCGCCAGGGGCGCGTGAAGGCGCAATACGAGATGACCGCCGGCCTCGAGGATCTCGCCGTCGATTCGCAGGGGCGGTTGTGGGGATTGTCGGAGTCGGGCACCCGCAAGTACCTGCACTGGGAGACTAAGTTTCCGTTCATCTTCATGATCGATCCCGCGAAGCTCAAGTGAGCAACCCCGCTTCGCGCCCAGGTCTTCCGCGGCTGGAAAGTCGTACCTGACACGACTTTTTATGTCGTACCTGACACGACTTTCTAGACAGGGGTGAGGAGGGGCTTGCCGGCGAAGTGGGCGGCGAGGTTGTCGATGACGAGCTGGCCCATGGCCGCGCGCGTCTGGTGCGAGGCGCTCGCGACGTGGGGCTGCAGGACCACGTTGTCGAGCGCGAAGAAGGCCTCGGGCACGCGCGGCTCGTCGGCGAAGACGTCGAGCCCCGCGCCGCCGATGCGGCTCTGCTGGAGCGCCTCGAGGAGCGCGGGCTCGTCCACCACCGAGCCGCGCGAGATGTTCACGAAGTAGCCCTTCGGTCCCAGCGCATCGATGACGGCGCGGCTCACGAGGCCGCGCGTGGCTTCGCCCCCAGGGCAGGCCGCGATCAGGAAGTCCACCTCCTTCGCAAGCGCCACGAGATCGGCGAAGTACGGCCAGGAGAGGTCGGCCTTGCGGTTGGGCCCCTGGTAGGCGATCTTCAGGTTGAACGCCTCCGCGCGCCTGGCGATCGCGCGCCCGATGCGCCCCGCGCCGATGATGCCGCAGCTCTTGCCCTGGATGCTTTCCGTGAGCGGCATGGCTCCCTTCAGCCACTTGCCTTCGCGCACATAGCGGTCGCCCTGCGGCACCTTGCGCACGGCGGCGAGCAGCAACGCGATGGCGAGGTCGGCGACGTCGTCGGTGAGGACGTCGGGCGTGTTGGTGACGGCGATGCCGCGCTTGCGCGCCGCATCGATGTCCACGGTGTCGTAGCCCACGCCGAAGTGCGCGATGGCCTTCAGCCGCGGCAGCTTCGCCATGAGCGCGCCGTCGATGCCACACGAGTTCGAGCTGGAGACCGCGGTGATGCGATCGGCGACCGCGGCGACCATCGCGTCGCTGTCCTTCGCCTCGAAGAGCTTGTGCGTGGTGTACGCGTTGTCCAGCGCCGCGAGGGTGGGCGGATAGATCTTTCCGGTGACGATGAGATCGGGTTTCATGGTGAGGCCTCGGTGGGGGATGGGATGCCAAGCCTTTGCGACCAGGCTTTCATGTCGGCGAGCGCGGCGTCGTCGATGGGAATGCCGAGCTTCGCGCGCCGGGCCTGCTCGAGGAGCTCGGGCTCGCCGGGAAAGAGGATGTCGCCCTGGGTCTTGAGGTCGCGCACCATCGCGTCGACGGTGGCTTCGAGCGTCGAGCCGCCCGCGAAGCGATCCGGGTCGATCGCGATCATGAGGTGGCCGATCTTGCGCGGGCGGTCGAGCTCCTCGTACATGCTGTTGATGTGGCGCCCGTACGTCATGGCGTTCATCGCGCCGCAGAGGAGGTCGATCATGAAGGCGAGGCCGTAACCCTTGTAGCCGTAGACGGGCCCGCCCAGCGCAATGCCGGCGCGCGCCTTGTGCGCGTCCGTGGTGGGCTTGCCGTCCGCGTCGACCGCGATGCCTTCGTCGAGCGCCTCGTTCTCGATGCGCGCATTCAGCACCTTGTTCCACGCCACCTGGGAAGTGGCCATGTCCAGGCACACGGGCTCGGCGTTGGCGCGCGGAAAGGCGATGGACACGGGGTTGGTGCCGAAGTACTTGTCGCGCCCGCCGTGCGGCACCACCACCGAGCTCGAATGCGTCATCGCGATGCCCACCAGGTGCTCCTTCGCCGCCATGCGCGTGTAGAGCCCGACCGCGCCACAGTGCGACGAGTGGCCCACGCCGACGATGCCCGCGCCCGACTCCTTCGCCATCTCGATGGCCACTTCCATGGCGAGCGTCGCGTGGACGATGCCCAGGCCGTCCTGCCCGTGGACCTGCGCGGTGACGGGGCCCGTGCGCATCACGGTGGGCGCCGCGAAGGGCGAGATCGACCCGATCGTCATGCGATTGAGATAGTGCGTGAGGCGCAGCACTCCGTGGGAGTCGATGCCCCAGGCGCTCGTCTGCACCAGGGATTCGCCGACCCGCTTCGCTTCCGGGGGTGGCACGCCGACCTTCTCGAGGCACGCGACGGCCCATTGGGTCAGGCGGTCTCGCGATACACGTTTCATGGGGAGTTATCGGGGCAAAGGGCTTTGGAAACGCAGATGAACGCAGATGTAGCGCGGATGAACGTACCCCCGGAGGTCGCAGGATGCGCGGTTTCCTATTGAAAGTCTTGCACTACGTTCATCCGCGCTACATCTGCGTTCATCTGCGTTTCGCTTTGTTCAATCATTTCCCGGAGTAGGCGACCACGCGCTGGCGCTGATCGCCCAGGCCCTGGATGCCGAGGGTCACCACGTCGCCGGGCTTGAGGTATTGCGGCGGCTTCATGCCGAGTCCCACGCCGGGCGGCGTGCCGGTGGTGATGATGTCGCCGGGCAGCAGCGTCATGAACTGGCTGATGTACGAGACCAGCTTCGCGCATCCGAAGACCATGGTTCGTGTGTTGCCGCGCTGGCGTTTTTCCCCGTTCACGTCGAGCCAGAGGTCGAGCGTCTGCGGGTCGGTGATCTCGTCGGTGGTGACGAGCCACGGGCCCACGGGGCCGAAGGTGTCGCAGCCCTTGCCGCGGTCCCATTGGCTGCCGCGCTCCAGCTGGAAGTTTCGCTCCGAGACGTCGTTCACGACGGTGTAGCCGGCGACGTGGTCGAGCGCCTTGGACTCGGAGACGTATTGCGCCTTGGTGCCGATCACGATGCCGAGCTCCACTTCCCAGTCGAGCTTGGTGGAGCCCTTCGGCTGGATCACGTCGTCGTTGGGGCCGGTGAGGCAGGTCGTCGCCTTCATGAAGAGGATGGGCTCCGACGGGATCGGCATGTTCGACTCGGCCGCGTGGTCGCTGTAGTTGAGCCCCACCGCGACGAACTTGGTGATGCCCGCGTAGGGCACCCCCAGGCGCGGATTGCCGCGCACGATGGGCAGCGTCTCCGGCTTCACGCGCGCGAGCCGCGCGAGGTTCCTCGGCGCGAGCATCGCGTCGTCGATCTGCGTGATCACCTTCGAGAGGTCGCGGATGTTGCCGTCCTTGTCCGCGAGGCCGGGCTTCTCCCGGCCGGGTGCGCCGTATCGCAAGAGTCTCATTGTTGTTCTCCGAGTCCTGAAAAAAGTGGTGTCAGGTACGACATTTTAAGTTGTACCTGACACCACTTTT
>JBBRTF010000073.1:0-9873 GCA_038244725.1 Burkholderiales bacterium | reverse complement strand
CGGTGAAGCTCATCGCCTCGCGCGTGAAGGATCCGCTCGACGCGTGGCTCAACGCCAACGTCGAGGAAGGCAAGAAGATCGCGCAGCTCGCCATCAGTGCCGCCACCGCGCGGCAGAAGGCCGGGAAGGTCGTCGAGAAGCGCCGCGGCTCCGGCGTCGCGGTGCTGCCGGGCAAGCTCACCGATTGCGAGTCGCAGGACATGACGAGGAACGAGGTGTTCCTCGTCGAGGGCGATTCCGCCGGCGGCTCCGCCAAGCAGGGCCGCGACCGGCAATACCAGGCGATCCTTCCCTTGAAGGGGAAGGTGCTCAATACATTCGAGGTGGACGCGAAGGAGCTCTACGCCAATACCGAGGTGCACGACATCGCCGTGGCGCTGGGCATCGACCCGCACACGCCCGAGGCGCCCGATGCCGTGCTCGAGCACCTGCGCTACGGCAAGGTGATCATCATGGCGGACGCGGACGTGGACGGCGCTCACATCCAGACGCTCCTCCTCACGCTTTTCTACAAGCACTTCCCGAAGCTCATCGAGCGCGGCCACGTCTTCATCGCGCAGGCGCCGCTCTACAGCCTTCGCATCGCCCCGCACGGCAAGGTGAAGGCCGAGAAGCGCCTCTACGCGCTGGACGAGACCGAGCGCGACCAGATCCTCGAGAAGCTGCACGACGAGGGCATCCGCGACACCTCAATCCACATCGGCCGCTTCAAGGGCCTGGGCGAGATGAACCCCGACCAGCTCAAGGAAACGACGATGAACCCCGACACGCGCCGCCTGATCGAGATGCGCCTGGACCCCGCCGAGTACGAAGCCGCGCCCCCGGTCTTCAAGCTGCTGATGGGCAAGACCGAGGCTGCAGGCCGCCGCGCGTGGATGGAGAAGGAAGGCCACACCATCGAGGCCGACCTCTAACCGGGGACAGACCTCGATTTTCCGCATGGCGGAAAATCGAGGTCTGTCCCCGGTCTAATTACCTCACGCTGAAGGGCGCGGAATAGGGGCGGCCGAAGGTGATGCCGCCGTTCACGGTCTGCACGGGACGGATGTGGACCTTGCCCTGGCGCTTGTTGTTGCGCGTGTCGACGAATTCCACGGGACCGTTCACCACCTCGAGGATGGTCACGTCGCCGGGCGCTCCGACCTGCAGCGTGCCGAGCTTCGCGTTCTTCGCGATCGCGCGCGACGGCGCGATCGTGGTCATCGCCACCACCTCCTCGAGCGAATAGCCCATGTTCATGAACTTGCTCATGACCCAGGTGAGGTACGGCATGCCCGGCGAGTTGCCGGAGAAGACATGCATGTCCGAGGAGATGGTATCGGGCGCCGCACCCGCCGCGATCGCCGCCTCCGCGATGGTGTAGTCGAAGGAGCCGCCGCCGTGCCCGACGTCGAAGTGGACTCCGCGCCGCTTCGCCTCCAGCGCGGCCGGAAGGAGCTTGCCGTCCTGCACGATGTTGGTGAAATCGTCGCGCAGGTTGGGCGCGCCCGAGTAGCAGTGCGTGAGGATGTCGCGCGGCCGCAACGTATCGAGGATGTCGGACATGAGCTTCCGGTTCTCGACGCCGCCGATGTGGCACATCACCTTCGCGCCCACCACGCCCGAGAGCTCGCAGGCGCGGATCGCGCGCTTCAGCGGCTCGAGCCCCGCCTTGGCGATCACGTTCTCCGACATTCGCACCTTGATGCCGAGCGCGATATCGGCGTTCTCAGCGAGCGTGCGCGCCGCGTCCTCGGTGCGCGCGTAGTCCATGTTGTAGAGCTCGGCGATCGGGAATCCGGCAAGGCCGATGTTGGCGATGTGCACGAACGCGTAGAGCCGCGTGCGAGTCGAGCCCACGATGAAGCGGCGGAACGCGGCGAAGTTGTTGGCGCCCGCGTCGCCCGCGGAGACCGCGGTCGTCGTTCCCTGGAACGGCACCAGCTCGTCGGCGGGAATGCCGATGGCGGAGCCGTAGGGATAGGTGTGTGCGTGCAGGTCGATGAGGCCGGGCGTGACGATCCGACCGGTCGCGTCGATGGTTCGCAACGCCCGTTCGGCCGGGATCGCGGCCTCGAGCGCCTCGACGACGCCGTTCTTGATGCCGATGTCGCGCACGGCCCGCAGCCGCTGGCTCGGATCGAGCACCTCGCCGCCGCGGATCACCAAATCGAACTTGTCTCCCGGGCCCATGGCGGCGCGCACGGCAAAAGGCAGCGAAGCCGAGGCGAAGGAGGTTGCAACGGAAAGGACGAAGCGGCGGCGATCGACGCGATAGCTCATTTCTCTCTCCCCTTGTTCTAGTGATTGTTGTCGCCGCACGATGGTGAACCCATGCCCCGCCCCGGTCAATCGGGCCGCGGGACGTTAGAATTGCCTTCTTTGAACGCCGCAGCACCCATGAAGCCCTCCACGAAGACCCGCAAGGCCGACGCCCGGTCCGGGGACCTGTTCGCCCAGCCGCCGGCCGCGCCGCCGCCGCCGCCGTCCGGCGGGGAAATGCCGCCCCGCGCACCGGACAATCCTTCCCTCTCCGAATTCGCATCGCGCGCCTACCTCGCCTACGCGATGAGCGTGGTAAAGGGCCGCGCGCTCCCGTCCGTCGAGGATGGCCAGAAGCCCGTGCAGAGGCGAATCCTCTTCACCATGCGCGAGATGGGCAACCGCTCCGACTCGCCGCACAAGAAGAGCGCGCGCGTCGTGGGCGACGTGATCGGCAAATATCATCCGCACGGCGACGTGGCGGTATACGAAGCGGCGGTGCGCATGGCGCAGGACTTCACGCTGCGCTATCCGTTGATCGACGGCCAGGGCAACTTCGGCTCGCGCGACGGCGACAGCCCCGCGGCGTATCGCTACACCGAGGTGCGCCTCACGGCGTTCGCCGAGCACGTGCTGCTCTCGGAGCTCGATCGCGGCACCGTCGACTTCATCGACAACTACAACGGCGAATTCCAGGAGCCGAGGCTCCTGCCCGCGCGCCTGCCGGTGTTGCTGCTGAACGGCGCCTCGGGCATCGCGGTGGGGATGGCGACGGAAATTCCGCCGCACAACCTGAAGGAAGTCGCCGAAGCGTGCGCCCGGACGCTCGAACGCGAGCCCGAGAGCCATCATCCCCGCGCAGGGGACCCAATCAATCTCATCAAGGGCCCGGATTTCCCCGGCGGCGGCCAGATCATCTCCTCGCGCGAGGAGATCAAGCGCGCCTACGAGACGGGACGCGGCAGCATGCGCGTGCGCGCGCGCTGGAGCGTGGAGAAGCTCGCGCGCGGGCAGTATCGCGTCGCGGTGACCGAGCTTCCGCCCAACACGTCGGCCGCGCGCGTGCTGGCCGAGATCGACGAGCTCGTGAATCCCAAGCCCAAGGCGGGCAAGAAATCCCTCACGCCCGACCAGGCGAACCTCAAGACGGCGGCGCTCGCACTGCTGGAAACCGCGCGCGACGATTCCGACGGCGAGCATCCGGTGCGCATCGTGCTCGACCCGCGCACGAGCAAGGTGGAATGCGAGGAGCTGATGGCGTTCCTCCTGGCGCACACGTCGATGGAAGCGAACGTGGCGATGAACCTGGTCGCGATCGGTACCGATGGCCGGCCGCGGCAGATGGGGCTCTCGGAAGTGATCTGCCAGTGGGCCGCCTTCCGCCTCGCGGTGCTCGAGCGGCGCCTGCGCCACCGCTTCGACGAGGTCGCCGACCGCATGCATATCCTCGAAGGCCGCATGATCGCCTTCCTCGCCATCGACAAGGTGATCAAGGTCATCCGCAACGCCGACGAGCCCAAGCCCGAGCTCATCAAGGCCTTCTCGCTCTCGGAGCGCCAGGCCGAGGACATCCTCGAGATCCGGCTGCGCCAGCTGGCCAAGCTGGAAGGCATCAAGATCGAGCGTGAGCTCGCGGAGCTGAAGAAGGAGGCCGCGGGACTGAAGAAGCTCCTCGCCTCGCCCGCGGAGCGTCGCAAGCTCGCCGCGGCCGAGGTGCGCGAGGACGCCGCGAGATTCGGCGACGCGCGCCGCACCTTCATCGAGGAGGCCGAGCGCATCACCGTCTCCGACGTGCAGGCGGTGGTCGACGAGCCGGTGACGCTCATCCTCTCGCGCAACGGCTTCATGCGCTCGCGCTCGGGCCACGGCATCGATCGCGCCGCGCTCTCCTGGAAGGAAGGCGACGGAGCGCTCGCGATCGTGGAGACGCGCACCGTCCATCCCATCGTGCTCTTCGGCGCGAACGGGCGCGTCTTCAACGTGCGCGCCGCGGAATTGCCCGGCGGCAAGGGCGACGGCGTCCCCGCCTCTTCCCTCGCGGAGACCGCCGGTACGCCGATCGTCGGCATGATTTCGGCAGTGCCGGAGGCGCCCATTCTCATGGGGACGAGCGGCGGCAACGCGCTGCGCGCGAAGGTGGAGGGATTCGTCACACGCCAGCGCGCGGGCAAGAGCTTCGTCTCCGTGGGCGAAGGCGAATCGCTCCTCGCTCCCACGATCCTCGAGACAGGCGCGAAGGAAGTCGCGACACTCTCGCGCGACGGGCGGCTCCTCGTCTTCGCGCTGGAGGAAGTGAACGAGCTCCCCAGCGGCGGCAAGGGCGTGATGGCGATGCGCCTGCACGAAGGCGAGCCGATGCTGGGCATCCGGGTCGCCGACGCGGGCTTGAGGATCGCCGCCTTCGGACGCGGCGACAAGCGCACCACGCTCAACGTGAAGCCCTCGGACCTCGAGCACTATCGAGGAGCGCGCGCGCGAACCGGGCGCGTGCTCCAGGGGTCGTTCAGGCGGGTCGAGGGCTTCGAGGGCTGAGGCCCCTCGGCCGGATCGCGCTCGTCGATGAATCTCACGCTCGCAGCGCTCGACCGCCGGATGGAGCAGCTCGGCCGCCTGCAGCTCCTCGCGACGAGCGCCTGCGGGGTCGTCCTGATCGGCGCTATCGACTACCTCACGGGATACGAGGTGTCCATGTCGCTCTTCTACCTCGCGCCCGTGGCGATCGGCGCGTGGTACGGCGGGCGCGCGCCGGGCATCGCGACGGCATGCCTCGCGAGCGTCACCTGGTTCATCGCCGACATGAGCGGGGGAGACCACTATTCCCACTCGGCGATCCCGTTCTGGAATGCCCTGGTCCGCCTCGGCGTCTTCCTCGTCACGGCGTTGCTGCTGACGGCGCTCCGCGCGAGCCTCTTGAACCAGCGCCATCTCGCGAGGACAGACGGGCTCACGGGCCTCTTCAGCCGGCGTGCGTTCGAGGAGCGCCTGTCGCACCACCTCGCGCTCGCGCGCCGGCACGGGCTTCCGCTCACGCTCGTCTACGTCGACGTGGACAACTTCAAGGCGGTGAACGATACCCGCGGCCACGCCGAGGGCGACCGCGTCCTGCGCCTCCTGGCGGCGCTGCTGAGGGGCGCAGTGCGCGAAGCGGACACCGCGGCGCGGCTGGGCGGCGACGAGTTCACGCTGCTCCTTCCCGACACCGATGGCGAAGGCGCGCGCGCTCTCGTCTCCAAGCTGCGCACCGAGCTGCAGCGCGCGCTGCGCTCGGACACCTCGGTGGTGACGTGCAGCATCGGCGCCGTCACCATCCACGACAACAAGGTCACGCCCGAGGCGGCGGTGGACGCGGCCGACGAGCTCATGTACGCCGTGAAGCGCAACAAGAAGGGCGAGGCCGCGTTCAGCGTGATCGGCGCGGCAACCCAGCAAGGCGCGTACTGAAGCGCGCCGGCGTGCGCGAATCGTCCGCGTCGCGCCCCGGCGCCGAATCGATGCTGGCCAAGCTCTCGGAGCTCATGTTCGTCAAGGCGATGCGCCGTTACGTGGAGCTCCTGCCGCCCGATGGCCGCGGATGGCTCGCGGGCGTGCGCGATGTCCACGTGGGACGCGCGCTCGCGCTCCTGCACGGCAAGCCTGAACGGTGGACCGGCAGTACCTGCTGCGCCGGCGACTTGCCCTCGCCGCGCAACGGCTACGAGTCGGAAGCGGCATTCAGCCCCGCCTTCAAGCGCGAGTTCGGCACGCCGCCCGCCGCGTGGCGCAAGGCGAAGCCGTCCTAGCGCTTCGAGGCGGGAATGTTGCGAATCGCCGCGATGAAACGTGCGTGCGTGTCCGGGTCCACGGGCCGGTGCTTCACCTTCGTGCTCGCCGGATCCTTGCCGAGATAGTTCTCGTTCTTCCAGTTCTTCGCGGGCCGCACCGGGCGTTCGGTGAAGGCGCCTCCGCAATTGGGGCACACGTTGTGGAGCACTGACTCGACGCACGGCGCGCAGAACGTGCATTCATAGGAACAGATCCTCGCCTCCACCGAATCCGGCGGCAGGCCGCGGTTGCAGTTCTCGCAGGTGGGCCTCAGCTCGAGCATGTTGGCGGGTGAATCCGAATGTCGACGCCCCATGCTACTGCACGCGCCGCCCTTTCGCCGCCGTAGGGCCACAAGGGGAGCCGCGGTCAAGAATCGCGGTGCCCCGGCCAATACGCACGAACCCGGCTCGTCTAGAATTATTCCCTCGTTCAACACAAAGGATCGGCAGCATGGACAAGGAGTACCTGGGCAATTGCTTCTGCGGCGCGGTGAGCTTCACGGTGAGCGGCGAGCCCGCCGCCATGGGCTACTGCCACTGCGAATCCTGCCGCAAGTGGTCGGCGGGCCCGGTCAACGCGTTCACCCTGTGGAAGCCCGATGCCGTGCGGGTCACGAAGGGCGCCGACAAGATCGGCGTCTACAACAAGACCGCGAAAAGCTATCGCAAGTGGTGCACGGCGTGCGGCGGCCACCTCCTCACCGAGCATCCGGGCTGGGGCGTCACCGACATCTACGCGGCGTCCATACAGGAATTCCCGTTCCGCCCCGGCATCCACGTGAACTACCAGGAGACGCGGCTGCGCATGAAGGACGGGCTGCCGAAGATGAAGGACATGCCGAAGGAAATGGGCGGCTCGGGGGTCACGCTGCCCGATTGAGGCACCACGCACGGCCTGTCGCGCGGCGCGCGTTCCGGCGAGAGCTCGGAACGCCGCCCGCCGCGTGGCATCGAACCCAGTCCATGGGGGCGGCGCGCGCGGGGTAACGATTTCCGCGGATGCGGGCCTCCGGCTCAGCCTTCCTGGAGATCGCCCATGCCCGCCTGGCTCACGACCCTCTCGTATATATCGCTCGCGCTCGGGATCGGCAGCGCGCTCGGGATCGGCAGCGCGCTCGTGATCGTCGTCGACATCGTCCGCGGCAACCGCCAGCACATGGCGATCATGAACGCGGTCTGGCCGCTCACCGCGCTCTACAGCGGGCCGATCGCGCTGTGGGCCTATTTCACGGTCGGCCGGCAGGGGATGCGCTCGAAGCCCTTCTGGCAATCGGTGGCGCTCGCATCGACGCACTGCGGCGCGGGATGCACGCTCGGCGACATCGTCGCGGAAGGCATATTGCTTTCCTTCTTCACCTTGACCCTCTTCGGACGCGCGATGTACGGCGCGTGGGCCGTCGACTACGGGGTCGCATTCGCCTTCGGCATCGCGTTCCAGTACTTCTCCATCGTGCCGATGAAGAAGCTCTCGCCGGGGAAAGGACTCGTCGCTGCGCTGAAGGCCGATACGCTTTCGCTCACCGCCTGGCAGGTCGGCATGTACGGGTGGATGGCCATCGCGACCTTCGTGATCTTCGGACGCGAGCTCGACAAGTCCGGCCCGGTCTTCTGGTTCATGATGCAGATCGCCATGCTCGGCGGGTTCGCCACGAGCTACCCCGTAAACTGGTGGCTGGTGCTAAGCGGCGTGAAGGAACAGATGTGAGCCCCTTGAAATCGGCGGCCGCGCTCCAAGGTAGCAATTAGTCGAACTCGAAGAAAAGGCAGCTCATGCCGATGGCCCTCGTCGCCGGCGTTGCATTCCTCGCCATCGCCTGGCTCGTCGCGCAGCCTTTGCTTGGGCGCCGCCGCCGCGATGCGCTGCGGGCCCGGCCCTTCCCCGCCGCGTGGGACGCGATCCTCGCGCGCCGCGTGCCGCACGTGCGGCGCCTGCCGCCCGATCTGCAGTCGCAGCTGCGCTCCCACATCCAGGTCTTCGTCGGGGAGAAGGACTTCCTCGGCTGCGACGGGATCGAGATTACCGACGAGATGCGCGTCACGATCGCGGCGCAGGCCTGCCTCCTCCTCCTCAATCGCCGCACGGACTTCTTTCCCAACCTGCGCGAGATCCTCGTCTACCCCGGCGCATTCATCGTCGATCGCATTCGCGCGGAGCCTTCCGGCGTGCTGCAGGAGCAGCGCCAGGTGCTCTCGGGCGAATCGTGGACTCGCGGGCAGGTGATCGTCTCGTGGCAGGACACGCTCGACGGCGCCGCGGTCGCCGACGACGGGCGCAACGTCGTGATCCACGAGTTCGCGCACCAGCTCGACCAGGAGAAGGGATACGCGAACGGCGCGCCCCACCTTCCGGGACGCGCGCGCTACGGCCGATGGTCGCAGGCGCTGGCCCATGAATTCGTGCGCCTGCAAAACGACGCGGCGTTGCAGCTTCCCTCGCTCTTCAGCTACTACGGCGCCACCGCCCCCGCGGAATTCTTCGCCGTTGCGACCGAGGTCTTCTTCGAGCAGGGTGCGCTCATGGCGGCGGGTCACCCGGAGCTCTACGCGGAGCTGCGCGACCTGTATCGCGTCGATCCAGCGCTTTGGGGCGATGCGAGCGTCCAGTAGATTTGCAGGTTGAAGCTGCAGGGTTTGTCCGGGGTGTTATCCATCAAGCGCGTGAGATCTTCCAAGGGATACAGGTGCTTGAAGTTGACCGAATCCCGGACTGGAACGACAATTCCGAGGTTATCAATCAAGGCGAAATTCTTATCACGCTCTGCTGGATAAAACTTCGCCCTAATTCTTGTTAGGCATCTTCGGAAGCGTCTGTGACCAAGAATCACATCATCAAGGAAATCCAGCGCACAGCCGCGAACAATGGCGGAAAGCCTCTCGGGCGTCTGAAGTTCACCACTGAGACCGGAATTCGAGAAGCAGATTGGCGCGGGAGATACTGGGCCCGCTGGAATGACGCCGTCCGAGAGGCCGGCTTCGAACCCAACAAACTCACAGAGGCGTACGAAGACGAAACGCTGCTGCAACGTTTTACCGACCTTGCCGAGGAACTAGGCAGAGTGCCCGTGGTAAGCGAGCTTCAACTAAAGGCCCGGAAGGACAAGACCTTCCCTACGAGCAAGGTCTTCGAGCGCTTCGGCTCGAAGCGCAATCTCCTTGTGCGAGTGCTCGAGCGCCTTCGCAAGATGGATTCCGCAAGCCCACTCATTCTCCTACTGGAGAGTGCAATTGGACCAGAGGCGCCCCTCGATGAGGACGCTGGGTCCACTGAAATTCTCATTGGTTCTGTGTATCTGCTCAAGTCAGGCCGCTACTTCAAGGTCGGCCGCTCGAATGCCGCAGGCCGAAGGGAGCGGGAAATTGCTCTCCAGCTTCCGGACAAGGCCGCGATGGTCCACGTGATCCAGACCGATGACCCCGTGGGCATCGAAGCGTACTGGCACTCGCGCTTTGCGGACCGGAGAAAGAATGGTGAATGGTTTGAGCTGAAAGCCGCCGACATTGCCGCGTTCAAGCGCCGGAAGTTCATGTAGATGAAGATGCCTAACAAAGCGTTGGAGTCGGACCGTGGGCCATCGTGGCCGCACCGTGCTCGCAATGGATTGCGTGCTCGCCGGTGCGGAAGCGCATCGTGGCCGGCCGCTCAACTCGATCTATAAGGACTTCCCCATTTTTGCAAAGTGATTTGTTAGCCGGCTGGAAAGAGGTCGGACTGCAAGTCTATAAACGGCCTTTAGTGGTGCGCATTGGCACCTGGCCCGAATGAAAGCCGCACGCTCGGTCCTCGATCGTTAGTCGGCCTGTGATGCGGCCCGTGAGTTGATCAGGGTTT
>JBBRTF010000072.1:0-10823 GCA_038244725.1 Burkholderiales bacterium | reverse complement strand
CGGCATGATCATGAGCTGCACCAGCACGAGGCCGAAAGCGATGTCCTTGCCCGGGAACTCGAAGCGCGCGAACGCGTAGGCGGCGAGCGTGCACAGGACCAGCTGCGCGGCGAGCACCATCGTCACCAGCATGAAGCTGTTGGCGAAGTAGCGCGCGAAGGGCGCGGCGTCCCACGCGCGGCGGAAGTTGTCGAGCGTGAGCGGCGCGGAAAGCGCGAGGCGCGTGGAGAATTCCGGCGCGTGGAACGCCGTCCAGAACGCGTAGAGGAGCGGCAGGATCCAGAGGAAGCCCAGCACCCACGCGGCGATCGTCTCCAGGCGCCTCATTGATAGTGGACGCGCTTGGCGAGGAAGAAGAACTGCGCGAAGGCGGCGCTCGCCAGGATCGCCAGCAGCACGACGGTGAGCGCCGCCGCGTAGCCCGTGTCCCAGAAGCTGAACCCCACCTGGTAGATGTGGAAGAGCAATAGCGAGGTCGCGTTGTTGGGGCCGCCCCGGGTCATCACGACGATGTGGTCGACGAGGCGAAACGCGTTGATCACCGCGTTCACCAGCACGAAGAGCGTGGTCGGCATGAGGAGCGGGAACACGACTCGCCGGAAGTAGTAGCCGCGCGAGGCGCCCTCCAGCGCGGCGGCCTCCGCGAGCGACGGCGGGATCGACTGCAGCGCCGCGAGGTAGAAGATCATGAAGAAGCCGGCTTCCTTCCAGACCGCGACCACGGTCACGCATGCGAGCGCGGTGTCGGGGTTGCCGAGCCAGTTGCGCTCCGCGAATCCGAAGAGCCCGGTCACCTGCTCGAGGAGGCCGTATTGCGGCGTGAAGAAGAAGAGCCAGATGTTGGCCACCGCGATCATCGGCAGCACCGTCGGCGTGAAGAACGCCATGCGCAGCCACGTGCGCCCGCGCATGGCGGAATTCACCCACAGGGCCATGGTCATCGCGAGCGCGATCGACAGCGGGATCGTGCCCAGGCAATACCAGAAGTTGTTGGCGAGGGACTTCCAGAACACCTCGTCGGCCACCATCACCCGGTAGTTCTCGAGACCCACCCAGGGTGCGGGGTGGCCGCCCCTGGGCGTTGCGTGGAAGCTCGCCCAGATCGTCGCGGCGATCGGGAAGTGCGTGAAGAGCGCGAGAAGCGCCGCCGCCGGAAGCAGCAGGAGCCAGCCGTGGGCGGCGCTTCGCGTCAAGGGCGCTTCAATTCCGGTATGCGCGCAGGATGCGCGAAGCCTCGGCCTGCGCGTCCTTCATCGCCTGTTCCGGCGTCTTGGCTCCCGTGAGCGCCGCCTGGATGGCGTCGTTCAACGCCTTCGTCACGCGCTGGTTGTCGTGGGTGGAAAGCTCCGCGACCGAGTACTGAAGCTGGTCGCGCGCGACCGCGGCCACTGGAAAGCCCTTCACGTACTCCTGCATCTTCGCGGTCTGCCACGCGTCGGGACGCACGGCGACGTAGCCGGTGTCGATGCCCCATTGCGCGGCGCGCTCGGGCTGGGTCATGAACTTCGCGAGTTTCACCGCCGCGAGCTGCTGATCCTTCGACGCCTTCTTGAACACGTAGAAGTTGCCCCCGCCCGTGGGCGAGCCGCGCCGCTTCTTCTCCGGCAGCATCGCGACGCCGAAGTCGAACTTGGCGTTGTTCCTCACGTTCGTGAGGTTGCCGGTAGTGGTCCACATCATCGCGATCTTCTTCTCGAAGAAATCCTTGGGCGTCGTGCCCCATTCGACCACGCCCGCGGGCATCACCTTGTGCTTGCGTCCCAGGTCGACCCAATACTGCAGCGCCTCGATGACCGCGGGCTTGTCGAAGTAGGTCTCGGTGCCCGCGGGGTTCATGAGCTCGACGCCGTTGGGCGTGGTGAGGCCCTGGAAGAGCCAGTAGGGGAATCCGGACGAGGGGATCTGCACGCCCCACTGCGTGGTGTTGCCCGACGCGTCGTGCTTCGTGAGCTTCTGCGCGTACTCGAGCATCTCCTTCCAGTTGGCCGGAGCGCGGTTCGGGTCGAGCCCGGCTTGCCTGAAGAGCTCCTTGTTCCAGTAAAGGACGATGGTCGAGCGCTGGAAGGGGATCCCCCAGGTCTTGCCGCCCGCCTGGCTGTTGGCCATGAACGCGGGATAGAAGCTCTTCATCCAGGCCGCGTCGTCGGCGCCGGGCGCGAGCTCGTTGAACGCCACCACCGCGTCCTCGTCGATCAGCGTGAACATGTCGGTGGACAGCAGGATCGCGGTGGTGGGCGGCTGGCCGGCCTTGTGCGCGGTGAGCGCCTTCACGGTCGATTCCTGGTAAGTGCCGGTGTAGACGGGCTTCACCTTGATGCCGGGATTCTCCTTCTCGAAATCCGCGGACATCTGGTCGATGGTCTTGGTGATCGGGCCTCCCACCGCGACCGGGTAGTAGAAGGTGATCTCGGTTTCCGCGGCGGCGGCGAATGCCGCCATGGCGAATGCGGCGATGGTGAGCTGCCAGGTTCTTTTCATGGTTTCCTCTCTCCGGTTCGTGCGTCGAAATGATGCTCGTGCTTCGTGCTCCACGCGATGCGCACCGCATCGCCGTTGCGAAGGTGGGCGCGGCCCGGCACGCGCACGAGGACGCTCGAGCCGTGCGCCTGCGCCGCGACCAGGGAATCCGCGCCAAGGTACTCCACCGACTCCACGCTCGCCGCGAGGCCGCCCGAGTCCAGACGCATGTCCTCGGGGCGCACGCCCGTGAGGGTCGCGTCGTCCAGGCGCATGAGGTTCATGGGAGGCGCGCCGATGAAGCCCGCGGTGAAGGCGGTGGCGGGGCGTGCGTAGAGGTCCTCGGGCGTGCCCACCTGCTCGATGCGCCCGGCGCGAAGGAGCACGACGCGGTCGGCCATGGTCATCGCCTCGGTCTGGTCGTGCGTCACGTACACCATGGTGATGGCGAGGCGCTGCTGCAGCGCGCGGATCTCGCGGCGCATCTCGCCCCGTAGCTGCGCGTCGAGGTTGGAGAGCGGCTCGTCCATGAGGCACACCGGCGCCTCGGCGACGATGGCGCGGCCGAGCGCCACGCGCTGCTGCTGTCCGCCGGAAAGCTGCGCGGGCTTGCGGGAAAGATACGGCATGAGCCCGAGCATCCCGGCCGCGCGTTTCAGTTTCGCGTCGCGGTCGGCCACCTTGCGCACGCGCAGCCCGAAGACGATGTTCTCGGCGACCGTGAGGTGGGGGAAGAGCGCATACGACTGGAACACCATGGCGAGGCCGCGCTTGGCGGGCGGGAGCGTGGTCACGTCGCGCCCGCCGATGCGGATCGTGCCGGCGCTAGGCGTGTCCAGGCCGGCGATGAGCCGCAGCGTGGTCGACTTGCCGCACCCCGAGGGGCCCAGCAGCACCACGAAGGAGCCGGCGTCGGCGCAGAAGGTGATCCCGTCCAGGGCGCGGGAGCCCTCCCAATGCTTTGCGATTCCCTCGAGTTCTATGGCCGACACCGCGGCATTTTCTCCTAAAATGGCGCCTTCACCTACGGCCCTCGCCGGAAAGACGCCCATGCTCCTCTGGTTCGTGATCATCTACTGGATCGTCTCGGTCGGCATCGGCATCTACGCGGCCAAGTGGGTGCACAACACCAGGGACTTCGCGGTCGCCGGGCGGCGCATGCCGATGTACATCGTGACGGCGACGGTGTTCGCGACCTGGTTCGGCTCCGAGACCGTGCTCGGCATCCCGGCGACCTTCATCAAGGAAGGCTTCTCCGGGGTGATCGCCGACCCGTTCGGCTCGTCGCTGTGCCTCATCCTCGTGGGGCTTTTCTTCGCGCGGCCGCTCTACCGCATGAACCTCATCACCATCGGCGACTACTACAGGAAGCGCTTCAGCCGCCCGGTGGAGATGCTGACGACCCTTTGCATCGTGGTCTCCTACCTGGGCTGGGTGGGCGCGCAGATCAAGGCGCTCGGCCTGGTCTTCAACGTGGTCTCCGACGGCCAGATCACGCAGCCCTGGGGGATGATCATCGGCGCGTCCACCGTGCTCGTGTACACGATGCTGGGCGGGATGTTCTCGGTGGCGATCACCGACTTCATCCAGATGATCATCATCGTGCTCGGCATGCTCTACATCGGCTGGGAGGTGAGCGGGCTTGCGGGCGGGGTCGGCGCCGTGGTCTCGCATGCGGCGTCCAGCGGCAAGCTCCACATCCTTCCCGCGCTCGAGCTGAAGGACGTGCTCTGGTTCTTCGCCGCGTGGATCACGATGATGCTGGGATCGATCCCCCAGCAGGACGTCTTCCAGCGCGTGCAGTCGGCGAAGACCGAGGACATCGCCGCGCGCTCCTCGATCCTCGGCGGCTGCCTCTACTTCTGCTTCGCCTTCATCCCGATGTTCCTCGCCTACTCGGCGAGCTTGATCGACCCGGCGATGGTGAAGGCCAACCTCGACAAGGATTCGCAGCTGATCCTGCCCAACCTCATCCTCTCGCCGATCGTGCCGATCTTCGCGCAGATCATGTTCTTCGGCGCGCTCCTCTCTGCGATCAAGAGCTGCGCCTCCGCGACGCTCCTCGCGCCGTCGGTGAGCTTCAGCGAGAACATCCTCAAGCCTTTCTTCCCGCACATTCCCGACCACAAGTTCCTGAACCTGATGCGCGTGGTGATCGTCGGCTTCACCGTGCTCGTGACCTCGTTCGCGCTCTCCACCGACGCCAGCATCTACAAGATGGTCGAGAACGCCTACAAGGTGACCCTGGTGGGCGCCTTCGTGCCGCTCGTATGCGGCCTTTACTGGCGGCGCGCGACCAGCCTCGGCGCCATGCTCGCGATCATCTTCGGGCTCCTCGTGTGGATCGGCTTCGAGGCCGTGAATCCCGACGGCACGGTGCCCCCGCAGCTGGCGGGGCTCGTCGCGAGCTTCGCGGGAATGATCGTGGGCTCGCTCGCCCTTCGCACCCTGCAGCGCGAGGCGACTACGTAGCGCCTCGCGCGTGCTGATCGGCTGCATCGCGCTCTATCTCGTCGCGTCGCTCGCGGTGGGCCTTTGCGCATCCTCGAGCGCACGCCGCTCGCCTCGAAGCTCTCCGTCTACCAGCGGGTGAACGAGTCCGGCAAGGTCGTCCTCGTCTCGTCCTTCGTTCCGCTCGCCGCCGGGCTCTTCTGGCGGCGCGCCACCGCGCGGGGCGCTCACCTGTCCATCGTCCTCGGTCTCGCCACGTGGATCGCGCTGGAAATGGCGATGCCCGAGGCGCTCGTGCCGCCGGCGCTCGCCGGATTTCTCGCCGCGATACTCGGGATGATCGCCGGCTCGCTCACGTCCGCGGCGCGCCCAAAGGCTCACTGACGGGCGTTTCACTCCGCTTTTTCCGCGTTTCGTCGCTTTCGACTTTCTCCTGGCACCCGCGGTCCTTAATCTCGCGCCATGTTCCAAGCCGACGCCAAGCCGACAACGCAACGCAAGCTCCACCTGGTGGCGTCCGGGCCGCAGCGCAAAGGGAATCGCCAAGGAGAAATGAAGATGAACGCATACAAATTCGCCCACTACCCGTCGAACTCCGTGGTCGCTTCCGGCGTCACCATGCTGGTCTCGGCCTGGTTCCTCGTCGCCGGGGGGCTCATCCTCACCGATGCTTCTCCGGGCGTCACGCAGCGCACCGAAGCATTGGCCTTGCCCGCGGCCACGCCTGCAACCGCGGTCGCCCCCGAGGCGCGCCTCACCATCACCGTCGTGGCGAGGCGCTCGGCGAACCTGTAGAAAAAGGCACCCCGCCGCTCCCAGGGGGGTCTTTCTTCGAACCCGGCGCTTCCCGGCGCTGGGTTTTTTTCTTTTGGGGCCGCGTTTGCCTCGCCGCGCGCCTCCCATCCCCGCGATTGCGCGTTTCGTCGCAAGCTTTTTGCAAGGCGGGGGCCACATTCGGTAACTTGGCGTGGGTCGACCCACAAGGTCATACTTTGCCCGCGACGGGGCCATCCCCCGTCCGAGATCCAGTGAAATCCTACGCATACCTCTTCGAAGGCCTCACGGTGCGCCGCGTCCTCGCGGTCACCGCCCTTTGCGCCGCCGCGGCCGCCGCGGTGGTCTGGCTCTTCCTCAACACGTACCGCGACCTGCTGGTGAGCGCGCTCTGCGTGGGCTACACCAGCATGGTCCTGTTCACCATCGCGGGGAACATCCGCCAGTCGCGCGTGCCCCGCGAAGCGATGCAGCTCGCGGCGATCGTGATGGGCTCCTTCCTCGGCACCATCCTCGCGGGCCTCGTGAAGGGCCGCGACGTGCGCCAGATGTTCTTCGAGCGCCTGGCGGGAGTGTCCATCACCATGGGCCTGGGAATCGGCTTCGGCTGCGTGGCGGTGGCGATGTTCATCCTGCGCGAGAAGCACGCGCGCGACCAGGCGCGCTTCCACCGCGCCGAGAGCGAGCGCCACCAGCTGGAGAAGAACCTGCTGGAGGCGAAGCTCGCGCTCATGCAGGCGCAGGTCGAGCCGCACTTCCTCTTCAACACGCTCGCCAACGTGCAGCACCTGGTCGAGACCGACCCGCCCGAGGCGAACCGCATGCTCGACAGCCTCATCAAGTACCTGCGCGCCGCGCTGCCGCAGATGCGCGAGTCGAACACCAACCTCGGGCGCGAGGTCGACATGGCGCGCGCCTTCCTCGAGATCCACCGCGTGCGCATGGGCTCGCGCCTGGACTTCGCCATCGACGTCCCCGAGTCCCTCAAGTGCCACGCCTTCCCGCCGATGATGCTGATCACGCTGGTGGAGAACGCGGTGAAGCACGGCGTGGATCCGTGCTGCGAGTGCGGCACGATCACCATCCGCGCCAAGGAGGACGACGGGCGTCTGCGGGTGTCGGTGGAGGACACCGGCGAGGGGATCACGCCGAAGAAGGGCGGGGGCGTGGGGCTCGCCAACATCCGCGATCGCCTGAAGGCGCTCTACGGCGCCTCCGCGCGGCTCGTGATCGAGGAGCGCGAGCCTCGCGGCGTGATCGCCTCCATCGAGGTGCCCGCGGTGAGCGCCGCGTGAGGGCGACCGCCGTCATCGCGGACGACGAGCCCTTGCTGCGCGCGCAGCTTCGCTCGCGCCTCGCGCGCGTGTGGCCGGAGCTCGAGATCGTCCACGAGATGGAGAACGGGCGCGACATCGACAAGGTCCTGGGGGAGCACGAGCCCGCGCTCTTCTTCCTCGACATCCACATGCCGGGCGTGAACGGCATCGAGGCCGCGCGCATCGTCGGCGGCCGGGCGCACGTGGTCTTCGTGACCGCTTTCGACCAGTACGCGGTCGAGGCCTTCGAGCGCGGCGCCATCGACTACGTGCTGAAGCCCTTCAACGAGGAGCGCCTCGCGATCACCGTCGGGCGCCTCAAGGAGCGCCTCGAGGCGAGGCCCGCGCCCCTGGACGCGCTGGTGGAGGAGCTCGCCGGGCGCCTGGGCGTGAAGGCCGCGGAGCATCTGCGCTGGATCAGGGCCTCGGTGGGCTCCAACGTGCGCCTCATTGCGGTCGAGGAGGTGCTCTTCTTCCAGTCCGACGAGAAGTACACGCGGGTGGTCACGCTGCAAGCCGAGTCGCTCATTCGCAAGCCCATCCGCGAGCTCCTCGAGGAGCTCGACCCGGCCAAGTTCTGGCAGATCCACCGCGCCACCATCGTGAACGTCGACCACATCGCCTCGGTGCGCCGGGGCCTCAAGGACCAGGCCGAGATCGCGCTGCGCGACCACGGCGAGACCCTCGTCGTCTCCCGGGCCTTCACCCACCTTTTCAAGCAGATGTAGATAACCGGGGACAGACCTCGGTTACCCGCGATTCCCCGGGGGGCGCGCAGGGTAACCGAGGTCTGTCCCCGGTTATGGCGTTTCGCACCCCGGAATCTGCAATTCGCCGCCCCGGCGTGGAACGGGGGCGGATGCGCCCCTACAGTAGCGTCACCAAGCCGGTCGCGGCTCCCAGGAGAGACCACAACATGTCATTCATCCAGACCCTCGGTCCCAACGTGATCCTCGTCTTCTTCGGCGTGCTCCTGCTCTCGACGGCGGCGGCCGTGATCGCGCTCCTCGCCGACTACTGAATAACGGCGGGCTCGAGCCCGTCGCAAGGAAACGATGAAATCCGTCTCCACCTTCCTTCACCGCACGCCCTGGTGGGCTCTGCTCCTCGGCGCGTTCGCGCTCTTCATCGCGCTCGCCGTCTTCACGACTCCCTTCCACACCATCCAGCTCGACAAGAGCGGGGCGACCCCGGCAGAGAACCGCGCCATCAAGAGCGAGATCAACTCCGCGTTCTCGGAAAGCGCGATCGACATCGCGCGCGGTGTCGTGAAGGAGATGCTCGAGCACACCAAGGATCCGGTGCGCAAGGACGAGCTGCGCCAGGCGCTGGGCGAGCTCGACACGGCTCGCGAGAGCCTGCGCGAGGCCGGCGCGGAGGTGCTGCGCGCCAAGCGCCAGGCGGCCGAGGACGTGACCGGTGCCGTGACCGAGGCCCGGCGCGCCATCGCCGACGCGCAACGCGAAGCCGCCCGCGCGCTGAAGGACGCGGGCGTCGAGCAGGAGAAGGTGAAGAAGTCCCTCGAGGAATCCCTCGACGCCGCCAAGCAGGCGCAGGCCGAGGCCCAGATCGCGCTCTCCGCGGACAAGGCGCAGGTGAAGAAGCCCCGCGTGATCGTGATGGGCCCGAGCCTCGACAAGCCGATCCTCGACATCCAGGTGAGCCACGACGACGCGGGCGCGGGCGCGCCGCTTCCCCCGGAGCTGCGGCGCGAGATCCGCAAGAAGGTGACCGGCGACCTCTATCGCATCGGCGTGGGCGCGGCGCTGATCCTGCTCTTCATCCCGCTCTTCGTGATCACCATCGTCTCGAAGTTCTTCATCGACCGCTCGCACGCCGCGCAGGGCATGGCCGAGGCGAAGCGCAAGGAAGCCGAGTACCACCGCATGAGCCGGCAGGTGACCGAGGCGAAGCTCTCGGCGCTGCAGGCGCAGGTGGAGCCGCACTTCCTCTACAACACGCTCGCGAGCGTGCAGGCGTTGACCGAGGTCGACCCCGCGCAGGCGAGCGCGATGACGGGCCATTTGATCCAGTACCTGAGGAACGCGCTGCCGAAGATGCGCGAGTCGGTCTCCACGGTGGGCCAGGAGATGGAGCTGGTGCGCGCGTATCTGAACATCCTGCAGATGCGCATGGGCAAGCGCCTCGCCTTCGAGATCGACGTGCCGCCCGAGCTGATGGACATGCCCTTCCCGCCGCTCATGCTGCCCTCGCTCGTGGAGAACGCGATCAAGCACGGGCTCGAGCCGCAGCGCGAGGGCGGCACCGTCACGATCCGCGCCTCGGCCAACGGCAAGCTGCGCGTTTCCGTGACCGATACCGGGCGCGGCTTCGCCGAGACGGTGGGCTCGGGCGTGGGCCTCGCCAACATCCGCGAGCGCCTTGCCGCGCTCTACGGGGACGCCGCCAAGCTCACGCTCGAGGCGCGCGAGCCGCACGGCGTCGAGGCCGCGATCGAAGTGCCGCGCGAGGGCGCGCGCGGCAAGGCCGCCTCGGGCCCGATCCCGCTCGGCGCGGAACCCGCCGCGGCCATTCCCGCGGCACGCAGGACCGCGGCGGCGAAGACGCTCGCGGCGATGGGCAGCGCCGAGCGCGCATGGAGGAAGGGCCTCTCGTTCGCCTTCGTCGTGCTGGTGGTGCTCGCGGCGGTGTTCGCGGGGCTGGGCATCGTCGGCGTCGCCACCGGCATCTTCCCGGTCCATATCGGCGAGGACACGATGGGCGGGGCCACGGGCGCGCTCATCGGCACGGCGGGCATCGCCGCGGCCTTCGCGGTGGTGGTGCTCGCCCTCGCGATCGTGCTGGCGGTCGTGTACGGCCTGGGCTTCCTCTTCGTCGGCATCGCGATCTTCGTGCCGCTGGTGGTGCTGGTCTCGCTCTTTCCGGTGATCGCGCCGTTCGTGCTCGTGGGCCTCGCCATCTGGTGGCTCGTGCGGCGAAGCAGGCGCAAGGACGAGGCCGGCGGCCCGAAGGCATAATCGCCCCATGCCGACCGCGATCGTCGCCGAGGACGAGGGCATCCTCCGCGCGCAGCTCGAAGGGAAACTGAGGAAGCTCTGGCCGGAGCTGGAGATCATCGCCTCCGTCGAGGACGGAGCCGCCGCGCTCGAGGCGCTCGAGGACCGGGCGCCCGACTTCATGTTCCTCGACATCCAGATGCCCGAGATGACCGGCGTCGAGGTCGCGCGCCACGTCGCGGGGCGAAGCCACGTGGTGTTCGTCACCGCCTACGACCAGTACGCGATCCAGGCCTTCGAGACAGGCGCCGTCGACTACGTCCTCAAGCCCGCGACCGACGAGCGGCTCGCGCTCACCATCGAGCGCCTCAAGGCGAAGCTCGCCACCCCGCCCGCCGACCTGAACGCGGTGCTCGCGAAGATCGGCGAGGAGCTCGGCGCGAAGAAGGAGCGGCTGCAGTGGATCAAGGCGACGCAGGGGCAGAGCCTGCGCCTGATCCCCGTGGCCGACGTGCTCTTCTTCCAGTCCGACGAGAAGTACACGCGCGTCGTCACCGCCGACAGCGAGGCCCTCATCAAGACGCCGATCCGCGAGCTCCTCGACGGGCTCGACGCCGAAGTCTTCTGGCAGATCCACCGCTCGACGCTCGTCAACGTGAACGCCATTGCCGCCGTCACGCGCGACTTCCGCGGCCAGGCGCACGTGAGAATCAAGGGCAAGGACGAGTCGCTGGTGGTCTCGCGGATCTACTCGCACCTCTTCAAGCAGATGTGAGGAAATGAAAAGTGGTGTAACGTTCCACTTTGCGGTGCCGGAGGCCCATCCCGGAAAGGCGTTCCATACCCCACGTTTGGGGGGGTTGGTCGG
>JBBRTF010000071.1:0-11252 GCA_038244725.1 Burkholderiales bacterium | reverse complement strand
GGCAAGTCCGCATCGATCCTGGCGGTACCCGGCGCCGTCGGCAGCGTCGTCGCCCTCGGGGGTCCGGCTTTGAGCATCACCGCCTCGGGGCTCACAATCTCGCTGCGAAACCTGGTGATGGTTCCGTTCCCTGCGTCCGGCGGCACCGACGGGGTCAACATGACGGGGGCGTCCACGCTCACGATCGAGAATAGCCTCATCGCGAACCTGCCCGGCAACGGGGTGAGCGTTACCGGCGCCGGAAAGCTGAAGATCGCCAACACGATCCTGAGGAACAACAACGGGTACGCTGTGCGATTGCTCAATGGCCCAGCGGCCGAGATTTCCGGGACGCAAATGCTGGCAAACGGAGCCGGAGGAGTCGTCGCCGACAGCGAAACGGCGACGACTACGACGGCGAGCGTGAGCGACTCGGTCATTTCCGGCGTGGCGGCGGGCGGCGAGGTGGGTGTCGCGGCATTCGGACCGTTCCCCACCGCCGTCGCGCGCGTCTTCGTGACGCGCTGCACGATCGAGGGCACCAACAAGGCGCTCGACAGCGAAACCGGTGGCGGCGTCGGTTCGGCCTCGGTCGCCGTTAGCTACAGCATGATCGTCAACAACAACTACGCATGGTTTCAGTCCGGTACCGGTTCGGTCATTCGCACGCTGGGCAACAACCACATCACCGACAACACCACCACCAGCGGCGTTCTCACGGCGACGGCCCTGCAGTAACGCCTCCATGATCACTTCGGCTTGCCCTCCGGCAAGCCATCCATCTTTCCGGGGAGATCCCATGCAACTTCGCACCGCTTCGCGCAGCATCCTCGCGCTTCTCGCCATGCTGTCCTGCTCCGCCGTCCAGGCGCTGTCATTTCGCGCCTACCTATCGGTCGACGGCTCCGACAGCAATCCGTGCACGGTTCAGCTTCCTTGCCGCCTGCTGCCTGCGGCGCTCAACGCGATCGTGGACGGTGGGGAAGTCTGGATCCTCGACTCCGCCAACTACAACACCGGGACCGTGATCGTCGACAAGTCCGCATCGATCCTGGCGGTTCCCGGAGCCGTCGGCAGCGTCGTGGCTCTCGCGGGGCCGGCAATCAACATCACCGCCTCGGGCCTCACGGTTTCGCTCCGAAACCTGGTGATCGTACCGTTCCCTGCGTCGGGCGGCACCGACGGGGTCAGCATGACGGGGGCATCCACGCTCACGATCGAGAATAGCCTCATCGCGAACCTGCCCGGCAGCGGGGTGAACGTTACCGGAGCCGGAAAGCTGAAGATCTCCAACACGATCATCAGGAACAACGCCGGGTACGGCGTGTACTTGCTTGATGGCGCAGCCGCCGAGATTTCCGGGACGCAAATGCTGGCGAACGCACTCGGAGGAGTCTGGGTCCAGACCAATACCGTGACGACCACGACGGCGAGCGTGAGCGACTCGGTCATTTCCGGCGGCGATGATGGCGTCGCTGCCTACACCCAACTCTCCGCCGGCGCCGTCGCGCGCGTCTTCGTGACGCGCTGCACGATCGAGGGCACCTTCCATGCGCTCCGCGGCGACACCGCCGGCACGAGTTCGACCTCGGTCACCGTCAGCTACAGCATGATCACGAACAACTTCTACGCGTGGTACCTGGGCAGTGCCGATTCGGTCATTCGGACGCTGGGCAACAACCACATCACCGACAACGCCAGCTCCGCTGGGCCCCTCACAGCGACCGCCCTGCAATAACGGTCGGGAACGATTCGAATGGGAACGGGCGCTGCGCGGCGCCCTCTCATTCGAAAGGAGCGGCGTCAATGTCATGATCTCCTCGGCTTGCCCTCCGGCAAGCCATCCATCTTTCGGGAGATCCCATGCAACTTCGCACCGCTTCGCGCAGCATCCTCGGGCTTCTCGCCATGCTGTCCTGCTCCGCCGTCCAGGCTCTGTCGTTTCGTGCCTACCTGTCGGTCGACGGCTCCGACGGCAATCCGTGCTCGGTCCAGCTCCCGTGCCGCCTGCTGCCCGCGGCGCTCAACGCGATCGTGGACGGCGGGGAAGTCTGGATCCTCGACTCCGCCAACTACAACACGGGGCCGGTGACCATCGGCAAGTCGGCGTCGATCCTGGCGGTACCCGGAGCCGTCGGCAGCGTCGTGGCTCTCGGAGGGCCGGCTTTGAGCATCACCGCCGCGGGCCTCACGGTTTCGCTCCGAAACCTGGTGATCGTTCCCTTCCCGGGGGCCCTCAGCGCCGACGGGGTCAACATGACGGGGGCGTCCACGCTCACGATCGAGAACAGCCTGATCGCGAACCTGAACAACGGCAGCGGGGTGACCGTTACCGGGGCCGGAAAGCTGAAGATCTCCAACACGATCATCAGGAACAACGCCGGGTTCGCCGTGTACTTGCTTGATGGCGTAGCCGCCGAGATTTCCGGGACGCAAATGCTGGCGAACGGTAACGGAGGAGTCATCACCTATAGCGACACCTCGACGGCCACGACGGCGAGCGTGAGCGACTCGGTCATTTCGGGCGGGCAGGGTGGCGTCCATGCGATCACCGCCATCGCCGGCGCCGTCGCGCGCGTCTTCGTGACGCGCTGCACGATCGAAGGCACCGGCACTGCGCTCGGTAGCACAACCGCTGGCGTGGGTTCGGCCGTGGTAGCCGTCAGCTACAGCATGATCACCAACAACACCACCGCTTGGCTTCAGTCCGGTACCGGTTCGGTCATCCGCACGCTGGGCAACAACCACATCACCGACAATCTCAACTCACCCACCGGCGCTCTCACGGCGACCGCCTTGCAATAACGGTCGACTGATCTCCTCCAACTCCGCATAGATATAATCCCGTTGGCCTTCCGATTCGGTGGGCGACGTCATTTTGGCCATCATGCCCACGCAACAAGCAGAGCACTACAAGCTGTCGCTCCTCGACCGGCTCGAGGCCGAGAGCATCCACATTTTCCGGGAGGCGGCCGAGTCGCAATGCGCCGTGATGATGTACTCGGTGGGCAAGGACTCGTCGGTCATGCTGCGCCTCGCGCAGAAGGCCTTCCATCCCGGCCCGATTCCGTTCCCGCTTCTGCACGTGGACACTGCCTACAAGTTTCCTCAGATGTACGAGTTCCGTGACCGGACTTGCGCGGAGCTCGGATTGAAGCTCATCGTGCACAGGAACGAACACGCGATTCGAGGCAATGCGAATCCCTGGGACATCGGCACGGTCGCGTGCTGCGGGCAGCTCAAGACGCAGGGTTTGCTCGGAGCCTTGTCCGAAGGGGGCTTCGACATGGTCATCGGCGGCGCCCGGCGCGAGGAGGAGCGCTCTCGCGCGAAGGAGCGCATCTTCTCGGTTCGCGACGAGCACGGGCAGTGGGACCCCAAGTCCCAGCGTCCCGAGCTTTGGAGCCTCTACAACACGCGCATCGGGCCGCGAGAGACCCTGCGCGCCTTTCCGCTCTCCAATTGGACGGAGCTCGATGTGTGGCGCTATATCGAGCGCGAGGCCATTGCGGTCGTGCCGCTCTATTTCGCCGAGGAGCGCGAAGTCGTCCGCAGAGGGGGCCAGCTGATTCCCGTCGGCGAGAAAACCCGCGTGCTGCCCGGTGAAAAAATAGAGCGCTTGCTGTGCCGATACCGCACGCTCGGCTGCTATCCGTGCACCGGCGCGCTCGCCTCGTCGGCGCGCGGCGTCGACGCCATCATCGCGGAGCTGGAGAAGGCCACCTTCTCCGAGCGGATCACTCGCGTGATCGACCACGACCAGGATGGGTCCATGGAGCAGAAGAAGCGGGAAGGATACTTCTGACTCAACCCGCGCAGCGCGACCTCCTGCGATTCGTGACGGCCGGCAGCGTGGGCGACGGCAAGTCGACGCTGATCGGGCGCCTGCTGCATGACGCGGGCGTGATCTACGAGGATCATCTGCAGGCGCTGCGCAAGAAGGCCGGCCGCGAAGGCGATCCCCTCGATTTTTCGCTGCTGACCGACGGGTTGAAAGCGGAACGGGAGCAGGGCATCACCATCGATGTCGCGTACCGCTACTTCGAGACTTCCAAGCGGCGCTTCATCGTGGCCGACACGCCAGGACACGAGCAGTACACGCGCAACATGGCTACGGGCGCATCCACCGCGGACCTTGCGATCATCCTCGTCGACGCGCGGCTCGGTGTGCTCACCCAGAGCAAGCGCCACGGGTTCATCGCCTCGCTGCTAGGCGTGCCGCGCGCGGTGCTCGCCGTCAACAAGATGGACCTCGTTGGATACAATCAGGAGGTCTTCGAGAAAATCCGCGGGGAGTATGCGACCTTCGCGCAACGGCTCGGCTTCGCGGAGCTTCGCTGCATCCCGGTGAGCGCCGTGCATGGAGACAACGTGGTGACGGCGGGGACGCGAATGCCGTGGTTCGAGGGCCCGGCCTTGCTGCCCTATCTCGAGGAGGTCTACATCGCGAGCGATGCGAACCTCGTCGATTTCCGCTTCCCCATCCAGCGGGTGGTCCGGCCCGACGGGACTTTCCGCGGCTACAGCGGCACCGTCGCCTCCGGCGTCGCGCGTCCCGGCGAGGAAGTGGTCGCGCTGCCGTCGGGACAACGCACCCACATCGAGCGCATCGTGACGTTCACCGGTGACCTGCCCTACTGCCATGCGACGCAATCCGTCACGCTCACTCTCGCCGACGAGGTGGATGCCGGCCGCGGCGACATGCTCGCCCATCCCCGCAATGTGCCGCGCGCGGTGCGCAGCGTCGAGGCCATGGTGGTCTGGATGGGAAACGAGCCGCTCGCCCCAGGACGCACCTACATCGTGAAGCACACCTCTCGTAGCGTGAAGGCGAGCTGCGCGACGATCGCCTACCGGGTCGACCCCAACACGCTGCGGCAGGGCCACGCCGACGAGCTGCGGCTGAACGACATCGGCCGCGTCGCGTTCACGATGTTCAATCCGCTCTTCGTGGACGAGTACCGCCAGAACCGCACGACGGGAAGCTTCATCGTCATCGATCCCGCGAGCAACGAGACCGTCGGCGCGGGAATGATCATCGCGCGGCGCGCGGCACATGTTCGCGCCGGCGTGGCGCCTGCAAGCAAGGACATCGCGCGCGAGGTGGGCCACGTGACCTGGCAGCAACGCGAGGCCCTGCTCGGACAGAGCCCGCTGACCGTGTGGTTCACCGGGCTCTCCGGCTCAGGCAAATCGACGCTCGCCAAGGCCATCGAGCGCCGCCTGGTCGAGCTCGGCCGGCCCTGCTTCGTGCTCGACGGCGACAACCTGCGCCACGGCCTGAATCGGGACCTGGATTTCTCTCCCGAGGACCGCACCGAGAATATCCGGCGCGCCGCGGAAGTCGCGCGCCTCATGAACGACGCCGGGTTGATCGTCATCAGCGCGTTCATATCGCCCTATCGCCAGGATCGCGAGGACGCCCGCGGCATCGTCGGCGCGGAGCGCTTCATCGAGGTTCACCTCTCCACCGACCTCGCCACGTGCGAGCAACGCGATCCGAAAGGCCTCTACAGGAAAGCCCGCAGCGGCGCGCTGGCCCAGTTCACGGGAATCAGCGCGCCCTACGAGAGGCCGCAATCGGCCGATGTGTCCTTGGACACGGCAGCGGTGTCCATCGAAGCAGCGGTGGAGACCCTCGTGGAGCGGATCATGCGGGGGATCATTTCGTCGCGACCACGGTGATCGTTCCGCTGGTATCCGTAAAGTTGTTTCGCACCGCCCGCGTGATCGTGCCGCGCGCGCCGTCCGCGAGGTGGATGCCGTAGACGCCGTTGTCGCGGACGGTGGTGTTGGCGATGCGCACGATGGCGGCGGCCTGCACAGGAAAAGGCTGGCGGCGAGCGCCCAGGCAGCGGGAAAGAGGGTGCGGTGGCTCCTTGTCAGCTTGGCGCCGCGACGGTTATCGTCCCTTCGTTGGCGTCGGTGTTCTGGCGGATGGTGTTGTTGCCGAGCGATTCCAGCGTCGCGCTGACGCCTCCTACCTGCGAAAGCCCTTTGCCGTTTCCAGTCACCATGCTTTCGCTCAGAGACACCAGCACGGTTCCCTGGAAGCTTTCGGCGCGCACACCGATGAGGTTGTTCGTGAAAGTCGAGCGGATGACCGAGACTCTCGAGATTCCCGTGGCGTTATCCGCATAGGCGCTTATGCCGTAGGCGTTTCCCGTCATCACGCAATCGGTGACGGCGGCAGTCGATGCCACACCGCCTACGTTGCCGTTCACCCGCAGGCCGAAACTGGAATTCCCCAGGCTCTTCGTGCCGGAGATGTCGGCCGTCGCGCCACTTTGGAGCCAGATGCCGAAGGCATTGTCGCGGATCAGGGTGTTCACGATTCGCACCGTCGCCGGGGTGCTTACGCGAATGCCGTGCCCGGTCGAGAAATTGTAGATGACGCTGTTCTCCACGGAGAGCCTGGTGCCATCCGACATGACGATGCCGTTCACGCCGCCCCCGCCAGGGATCGGCGTGACCGACAGATTGCGCAACGCGACGTTCGCGCCTGCCGTATTGATATTGATGGCATCGCCGCCACCCGTTGCGACCACGCTGCCCAACGCTCCGGGAATGGCGAGAATCGTCACCGACTTGGTGATGTTGACTTGCGAAGTATTGTAGTTTGCCGAGTCGAGCATCCAGATCTCGCCACCGTTCGCCACGGCGGCAAGAGCCGCCGGAAGCAGGCGGCATGGTGCCGGCAAGTTGCAGGGATTCGCGTCGCTGCCGTCGGAAGCCAGGTAGGCCCGGAATAACTGGGCTTGCGCCGTGGCCGACAGGAGGAACGTGACGATGAGCGTGAGCGCGAGGCGCAAGACCTTGAGGTGAATCATGATGGGCTCCGGGAGTCGGTAGAGTGCGGGAAGCTGTACGGAAGGGTCGGGTTCGTGGAAATCCCACGCAACGTCGATGATACTCCGCCGAACCGCGGCATAGGCAGCAAAGCCCGCGCCGAAAATGCAGTGACGGAAGTGCGATGCTTTCCGGTATTCTGCATATCTCTCCCCAACCATTCCCCTTCGCGGGGAACACAACCACATGAACAAGCGCAAGTTGTTTGCCATAGCAGCGATGTCTTTCTTCGTCGCGTCGCAGGCGTTCGCGCAGGCGACCCGCACCTGGGTGTCCGGCGTCGGCGACGACGTGAACCCCTGCAGCCGCACCGCGCCATGCAAGACTTTCGCGGGCGCGATCTCGAAAACGGCCGCCGGCGGCGAGATCAGCGCCCTCGACCCGGGCGGGTTCGGCGCCGTGACGATCACGAAGTCCATCACCATCAACGGCGACGCCACGCTCGCCGGGATACTCTCGGCCGGCGCTACGCAGGGCATCCTCGTCAATGCAGGGCCCAGCGATACCGTGATCATCCGCGGGGTCTCCATTAACGGAGCGGGCACCGGCGTCAACGGCATACGCTTCCTCGCGGGCGGTGAGCTTCACGTGGAGAACGTGACGATGTACGGCTTTACCGGGCAGGGAATCCTGTTCGCGCCCAGCGCGGCGAGCGCGTTGTTCGTGAACGATTCGTCGATTCGCAACGCCGGCGGCGGCGGGATCTACATCCAACCGACCGGGGCCGGAACTGCGGTGGCGGCGATCAATCGAGTCGCGCTCGACGGAAACGGCCGCGGCCTGCGTGCAGAGGATGGCTCGACGGTCGTCGTGCGCAACAGCCACGCGGCAGGCAACTTCGCCAACGGTTTCGTCGCGCTGGCCACTTCTCGGGCTGTGGATGTGACACTGGAAAACGTCGTATCCTCGGGCAATGGAGCAACCGGCATCTACGCGGGGGCGCTGACGTCGATCAAGATTTCCAACACGATGGTCACCCGCAACAACGCCGGGCTCCAGTCGGTTGGCGGCGGGACGATCACGTCGTTCGGGAATAACCGGGTGCTCGACAACGCCATAAATAACGGCCCGCCGAATGTGACCGTACCCCAGATTTAGAAGCACGCATCGTCGCGGCAGCCGGAGATTTCCTCACGGGCAATCTCCGGTTTCATTTTCAAGGCTCGTCGACGAACGTGTCGAGATAGCGTTCCCGGACTTCCGGGCTCACGAAGATCGCGTCGCCGAAGCGCAGTTGCCCGTTGCGGCCATGGGGACCCTTGAACAGGTCGTACATGACGTAGCCGTGTGCGCTCAGCGCGGCCCACAGCTCGTGCAGGCTCGCGGCGCCTTCGTAGTGAGGCACCACGAAAAACTCCGTATAGATCACGCCGATCGCGGCGGACTCCAGCAGCCGCCGCGCCCCGCGGAGGATGGGCAATTCGGCCCCCTGGGTATCGAGCTTCAGCAGGTCGATGCGCTCAATCGCCGCATCCTCGGCCAGGCGATCGAGTGACGTAACGCCTACCGTGACTGTCGCGACGACGCAGTCGGAACTGTGGAAGTAGCGACGGGCGTGGGCGGGGCGCGGAAGCACCGAAGAGGTGGCGGGATTGTCGTGAACCCGCAGATCGATCTGTCCCTCGTGATCGTGCAACGCGACATTCCAGACGCGCACATTTTTCCCGGCGAATCGTTTTGCAAGGCCTGCGCACAGATCGGGATTGGGCTCCACCGAGTGCACCCTGCAGGCGGGGAACTCCTCGATGAGCGAGGACGTGAAGTCTCCGCGATTCGCGCCCGCGTCGACGAACACCGGTTGCTCGAGGCCGGCGCCGCGCACCAACGCAGTCAGCTTGCCCCAGTAGGAAGAGTCGTGGTCGCTCAAGACGAAGACTCCTGGATGTCCAGGAGCAGTCCCTCGCCCGGGAGATCGAGCGTTCGCAGATGTCTCCACTGAGAATCGAACACAGCCAATCGGCATGTGCTCAGATCGCGATCCTGGCGCTCCGCGATCTCCGAGAGCCCCACGTACGTCTCGCCCTTCTCCATGAGGAGTCCCCGCGGGAATCCTCCGACTTCCAGGCGCCAGCCGTCGCTGCCGAGCAGCGCGCCCTCCCCGGAGCTGCAGGTGAGCAACACGCCGTTTTCCAGCTCGTGGATGTTGTGCGATTGAACGCCAAAAGGGACTCGCGAAACCAGCGCCCGGCTTCCGATTTCGAATCGGAGGAGCTCGCTCGCCCCGAAGTTGTGCGCGATCATACACAGCTGGCCGTTCACGACGGCGAGCGAATTGAGGTGATTGACGTCATAGGGCGCAGCGGGCGTGGGGCCCAGCGGATGCCACGCTTCCCATCGCCCGGTCGCAGGCTCGAAGATCGCCACCAGGTTATCGAACGAGCAGGTGACCCAGAGCTTCCCGTCGTGCCAAAGGATTTCATGCATGTCGCGAAGCGGGAAGGGCGCGGCGATCTCCTCGAGCAGGCGCAGCGCCGTGTCGAAGACCAGGATACGGCCCTGCTCTTCGTGGGCGGGCACGTCGGAGGAAACCATTCTTTTCCGGGCCGCCACGAAATGGCGATTTCCGTCGGTCGCGATGCCGAAATACAGGCCGTGTCCGCGATGAACCGGCTCGACGAGCCTGGATTCGACATCGACCCTGAGCAGTGAATGGCTAGTGGTGACCAGCAGCATGGCGGGCGGATCCTGGATCGGCGGAGGGGGCCACCTCGACAGTCGGCTGCAGATTGATCACGCCGGCCCATCGCTTGGCATCGGCGGGCTCCACTACGGTGAACGATGCGACGTCCTGGTGGCGCGCGAGAGCTTCCTCGAATGAGCCGTCGAATCGCCCGCGGTTGGCCACACCTGCGGTCACCGTGTACTGCCCGGGAGCGATCAACGGACGAAAGGCGAAGCGCACTGTCCTCGACTCGCCTGGACTCACCGAGCCGATGTTCATCCCCAGGCCGTGAGTGGTCGTCATGAAGAGCGCCTGCCCCCTGGGATCCCGCACCTGGAATCCAAAGTGCGGATCGTCGATGCTCTTGTCGAACCGGACCACGATCTCGACCACCAGTCGCTGGTCACTCAGGAACACTTCGGTGGCGCGTCCGGCCTCGTCGAAAAGGGCGACAGAATGGATGGCGACCCCCTGCGAGTAGTACGAGCCGGTCGCCAGGCCGGGAAGCTCGGCGGCCCCATCAAGCTCGGCATCGGTCCCGATTGCGGAGGAGGGCGATTCCAGCAGACTCCCTGCGGAAGGCGCCGCGGAATCCGCGTCGTTTGTCGCGGCGCGTGCCACGACCGACAGCGCATCGGCGTTCTTCTGGCTGCGCGCGACGACTCGCGCCTGATAAAGATCGATCACCTCCTTGGGGGATCCATCGAGCTGCAGCACGCCGTTCTCGATGTACATCGCCCGGGAGCAAAGACTGTAGACGGTCGCGAGCGAGTGGGAGACGAACAGCAAAGTAGTGCCGGCATCGCGGAACGCGCGTATGCGGTCGTAGCATTTCTGCTGGAAATAGATGTCGCCGACCGATAGCGCCTCGTCCACGATCAGAATGTCGGGCCGCACGACGGTAGCCACGCTAAAGGCGAGCCTGACCTGCATGCCGCTCGAGTAGGTGCGCACCGGTTGATCGATGTAGTCGCCGATTTCCGCGAAAGCCTCGACGCTGCTCATGAGCCCGTCATTCCCGTCGATGCGGATGCCTTGCACATGCCCCGCCATGACGACATTCTGGCGGCCGGTGAACTCGGGATGAAAGCCGAGGCCGAGCTCCAGGAGAGCGGCGACACGGCCGTGCGTTTCGCACGTCCCCGCGGTCGGCACCGTGGTTCCAGTGATCATCTTGAGGAGCGTGCTCTTGCCCGCGCCGTTGGCGCCAATGATCCCCACGGCCTCACCCGACGCGATGTCGAAGCTGATGTCCTTCAACGCCCAATGCAGCTCGTGGCGCCGGGATGCGCCGAGCCACTCGGCCAGCCGCCCCCATTTGTTGCGATATAGCCTGTAGGCCTTGCCCAGGCCGCGCGCGCGCAAGGTGCTCATGGTGGTCGATGGAATGCCGTCAATGCACGATGTCGTGAGTTGCAACGAACATTATGCCTGCCGCGCGCAGCAAAACCTCCGGCGGCGCGGGTTCGGCGTCCTCTCATTCGAAAGGAGCGGCGCTAAATGTCATGATCTCCTCGGCTTGCCCTCCGGCAAGCCATCCATCTTTCCGGGGAGATCCCATGCAACTTCGCACCGCTTCGCGCGGCATCGTCGCGCTTCTCGCCATGCTGTCGTGCTCCGCCGCCCAGGCGCTGTCGTTTCGTGCCTACCTGTCGGTCGACGGCTCCGACAGCAATCCGTGCTCGGTCCAGCTTCCCTGCCGCCTGCTGCCCGCGGCGCTCAACGCGATCGTGGACGGTGGGGAAGTCTGGATCCTCGACTC
>JBBRTF010000070.1:0-12178 GCA_038244725.1 Burkholderiales bacterium | reverse complement strand
GGGTAAGTTCCGACCCGCACGAATGGCGTAATGATGGCCACACTGTCTCCTCCTGAGACTCAGCGAAGTTGAAATGTTTGTGAAGATGCAATCTTCCCGCGGCTAGACGGAAAGACCCCATGAACCTTTACTGTAGCTTTGCATTGGACTGTGACGCTGTCTGTGTAGGATAGCTGGGAGGCTTTGAAGCCGGGTCGCTAGACTCGGTGGAGCCGACGTTGAAATACCAGCCTGACGACGTTGCGGCTTGACCCTACAACCTTGCGCATCCGTGCATGCGCAAACCGATTCAATGCATCACCCAATCCTTCCATCCCATTCGTGACGTGAGTCCCCAAGGACTCATCACAGCCGAATTCCTGGCGACCATAGCGCGCTGGCCCCACCCCCTCCCATCCCGAACAGGACCGTGAAACGACGCCACGCCGATGATATTGCGGATTGCCCGTGAGAAAGTAGGTCATCGCCAGGGCCCTCAAGCCAAACGCCCCACCAGATACCTGGTGGGGCGTTTGCATTTGCGAACTCGATAGACGCGCGCGTCAGAAGCTATTGCGCGCGTGCCGGGACGGCCATGAGATCTCCCAATCCGATCTGATCGCGATACATGGCAACGAGCGACAGAATCACGCAGGCCGCGAGAAAGGCAGCCAAAACATCCAGGCCGCTATCGGATGACTTTGCAAATTTGAAAGGCGTGCGGGTTTCCTTCCGGAACTCAGAATACATTTGGCAAGCTGCGATCACATAGACGGGCCGCACGAGCAACTCGATGACGCCGATCGTCGCGAACATCGGCACACCGATCCACAGCGCGTAGATCGTCCTGGGTGCCGTGCCCTTCGGCGGCGTGAGCCCGAAGATGAATAGCATCGTCGTCGCGATCAACCCGGCAAGAATGACCATGCCGCATATCGCCGCATATCCGCCGCGCAGTTTCAGGACCTCTGCGGATCTTTTCTTGAGTAGGGATACCGATTCAGTGGCCGCCTCGATCAATCCTTTTCCCGACAACAGCGCGGGCGGCATCCCGAGTGTTCCCGCCTTCCACGCGTGGTGGGCCGCCTTTGCGAGCGCCCTTCGCTTCGCGAACCTGAAGTCGTAGCCCCCCTTCAGCGGCACGTTGTCGATTATTCTGTTAAATGTCTGCCATCCATCCCAAAGATAGAAGATCCATAGTCTCGATGCGTTCGGCAGCGCAAGCTTGAGGCAGGCCCCGATGGTGGAAGGCTGTCCCTGTTGCCTCAGGAAATGAGCCGCCCCCATCGCCGCCGTGAGAACGGCGATCGGGTAAGCGGCCAACGCGGCACACAGAAAACTCCATGCGAACACCGCGAAGTCGACCAGGAAATCCTGGAGCGAGCGAACATTCAGGAGCTCATGAGGAATCCAGCCCAGCATCTCGCCCCACAAGAGGCCGGCCAGCGCGATCGAAATCCACTGAAGCGCAGAAAAGAAAAGTATTTCCTTTTCTCGAAAGACCAATGAAAATGCGTACGCCGAACGATTGAAAAATTCGGCGACATTCTCGCGCTTCCAGATCTTCGGCTCGATGTGCTTCTCGTCGAGGTACGCCTTGACGTCCTCAGCGATGAAATCCAGGTCAAGCAAATGTGGGCGCCTTGCATCCGCGCATTGCTCGGTGCGAAGACATCATCGAACGGCTTTCGAGCACGTTCTTGGCCTTCCGAGGAAGGCGCGTCTGTGCGCCGGCACACAGAGACTATCGGTGCGCTGTTCAATTTTCATCGCTGGAATCCGCCCTTGGTTTGGCGCTTGCGTTTCGTCGACGTGAGAGAATCATACCGCACACGAAACGACTGCTCCTTCTCACTCCCGGGAAAAATCGCGTGGCCTTACGCTCGCCTCGCTGCTTACGGCAAGGAGCCATCTTGTGGCTCATGACCGCCGTGTATTTGGTGGTCCAGCCCCCGTGGGCGGCGGCTGAGGGTCACGCGCGGTTAGGGGACAAGGGTGAGCGATCTGTCGATGCGACGGGGCATCTCTCACCGACTGCGTTTGATTTTGTCGTGCCGGGTATGGCGCGCGGCGAAGTAGACAGGCGTCTGGGCAGACCATACATCTCTTCGGTGTCCGTGGTGGCGGTGGGACGGATCGATCTCTTCGCTGACGAGCTCGTGCAGTTGCCCGGGAACGACAAGCCGCAGCCAACGGAAGAGGTGCGCTACTACGACTACCGCCCAAGGCAGCACTCGTCGGAGTTTGCGCGCATCGTCTTTCGCGGCGAAAGGGTTTGGTACGCGATGCTGCCGACGCAGAGTGGAGCGAGAACGCGCGAGGAGGTCATCGCATACTACGGAAACGTATTCGAAGAGCAAAAAGTGCATCGCAGGCGGGGCCACATTTTGAGCGTCGATGTAATTCTTTGGCTCAGGAAGCGTGGTCTCGCGTTTGTCGAGAAGCCTGGGCAGGGCCTTACCCACCGGGTTGTGTTTCCCGCCGAACCCCGCCTCGACAGCTTCTAGGGCGCTTCCTGTTGGGTGGATGTACGTTTATCGACTGCCCGCGCGCCGCTTCGCTTCCACCCTTTCGCCGGTCCACACGCTGGCGTGCGCATCCTTCGGGTCGACGAATACGATGCCTCTGTCTCCCGGGTTCCGTTGCCGGGCCCAGCGCTTCGGCAGGGGAGCGCTGTTTGCCTCCCGGTCGATTTTTTTCCGGGGATCGGTGTATCGATAAGAAATCACTCAGCCGGGGATCCGCAACCGGTACGTGACGTGCTCGCATGCCGTGGCCACACGGAGCACCGTCGCCTCGACCGGCGTGCCCTCACGCAATATGCGTTGCCATTGGCGAATCTCGCGCACGCCGAGGGTCATTTTGCGCAGGAAGACGGCGAGCAGCACCAGGGGTATCACCACCGGAATCGCGAGCCCCCACGAGAAGCTCGGCATCTTTCCGCTGCCGAACAGGACGAGCGCGGAGAAAAATCCGGTCATCACGAGATAAACTCCCGCGAAACCCACGGTCTTCAGCGCCACTGATTGCCTCGCCAGGCGCAGTGGATTCCCTGCATGGCGCGCCGCGTCGCTTACGGCGGCGTCGGAAAGCGGAAATGAGGTCAGCGGGCTTTCCACCTTTGTCCTTGCCAGGCAGTTGTGCGAGAACCCCAAAGCCGAGCAAACTCGCGACGCAAATCGCGATGACGATAAAGCCCGTGAAAGGCCTGCGCATCTGCGATTACCGGGTTAGCTGGTGCGCACGGTGATCTCGACGCGCCGGTTTTTCTTGCGCCCCTCCGGGTCGTCGCTGCCATCGGGCCGCGTATTGGGGACGATCGGCTTGGACTTTCCCCAGCCCTTGGTCGTTATTCCCGCTGCCGATGCGCCGCCCTTCTTCACCAGCCATTCGCGCACCGCCTGCGCGCGCTTCTCCGAAAGCGGCTGGTTGTAGGCATCGGTGCCCTTGCCGTCGGAATGTCCCTCGATGGTCACCGGGGAGCCGGCGCGCGAGCGCAGCACTTCCGCCACTTTCTGCAGGCTCGGAACCGCTTCCGGGCGAAGGTCATGCTTGTCGAAATCGAACAACACATCGGCCGCAAGCTCGATGCGGATTTCGCGGTCGGTGACCTTGGCGTTGAGGTCCTTGAGCAGGCTCTCGATACCCCGTGTCGCGCCGACGATATCGAGAATTTTCGGACTGCCGAGATCGAGCACTTTCGCGCCGCCGAGCGCGGTGCGAGCGGCAGCTTGTGTGGCCGGATCGTCGGGGCCGGGATACTTGTCCGCCGCCACCGCACTGGCAGCAAATGCGAGGAGCAGTGCCGCGATCACGCGTGAGAGGCGCATAGGCCGCCTACGTCACTTGTCGGTTATCGGCACATCATCGAACGGCGCGCCGAGCGGCCAGTAGAAATTGAATTTCTTCACGTTCGCGGCGGGCGCGGGGTACTTCGCCCACCAGGTGTAGGTCGCTCCAGGCATCACGCCCGTATAGGCGGTCGCGTTCGCGAGAGGCACCTTTTCGGTGTCGCGCAGCACAAAGTATTTCTTGCCTTCGGCCTGGACATAGAACTCGTCGATGGGGCGGTCGTAGGTGAACTTGACGCTCCCTTCCTTGGTACCGGCATTCTTCAGGCGCAGCTTCACGCTGAGCACGCCGTCGCTGCGCTTCGCTTCGATGATGTCGGCTGTAAATCCAGGCAGGTTGAGGTCCTGCGACTGGATGGCGGGAACCTGCGCGAGCGCCGGCGACAGGCCCAGGGCGGACCCCAAAATCAGCGCGGCACAGGCGGCGTTCGAAATCGCGTTCTTTCCTGCCATGGCTGTTCCCTCGAAGTGTCACCGCCATCAAACGGTGGCCCAGCCTACTCGCTGCGCGCGGGAATGTCGAAAGAGGAGGTTGAAAGCGTTTCGGGTAAAAAATAGGAGAATCAATCCGCCCTCTTTTCATATTCCGCCCGTCGCAGCGCACTCGCGGCCGCCCGAATCGAGTGCCGGTCCTTCAGACGGGCATTTTGCGCGTGGACTTACCCGGTTCACGCCGGTCGGCTGCGTGACGGAAGCGAGGCTCGGGGTGGGCTTGCGGTCGCGGCGGGACGTGAGGGGCAAGGGTGGCCGCCCTTGTCCCTCGCGCGGTGCTACGCGATATCGGGCAGGGGGTGGTGGGTGAAGGGAATGACGGCGTTGGCCGGCCACTCGGGGCCGGGTGCAGGCGGGCCGCGCTCCGAGGGCTCGGGCGCCCAGCATCCCAGGTGCTCGAGGATGCGCCGGTTGACGGGCGGATCGTCGATGAGGGCGATGACGCGCATCCGTCCTCGGCATCTGGGGCACTCGAGGGGATCGGCTTCGTAGACCATGCGGATGAGCCGCGCCCAGGCAGCCTTGGCTCGGGTGACAGTCTCGCTCTGCGCCTCGAGGGGCGCTGCCGCGGGCATCGGCGATGATTCCTCAGCCTGCCGGGCCCTTGCCCGTTCTCCTTGGATGACCGTCCCCGTGGCGGGGTCGTAGGTCATCTTCGCAAGCGACTCCGGGGCGCGCAGCATGTAGCCCGCAAGCTTCTTTCTGCCTCGAGTCGCCTTCTGCAATGCGCACCTGGTTGTGCACCGAAAAGCCGCTGTGGCGCCAGTCGAGCAGGCGGTTACACAGAAGCGATCGAGTCCGGCAACCGGGTGCTCTTCACCACGGCGGCGAACCTCATCGCCTCGCTTACCAAGGCAACCGCCGAAGGGCGGCTCTAGGAGCGGCTCAAGTTCTACACCGTGCCGAGGCTGCTGATCATCGACGAGATTGGCTACCTGCCCATCGAGCGGCAGGGGGCGAATCTCTTTTTCCAGCTGATCAGCAGCCGCTACGAGAAGGGACCCATGATCCTCACCTGAAACCAGAGCTTCGGCGCCTGGGCCGAGGTCTTCGGCGACCGCGTCATCGCCACCGCGATCCTCGATCGCGTGCTGCACCACGCCATCACGCTGAACATTCGCGGCAGTTCCTACCGGCTCAAGGACAAGCTCAAGGCCGGGCTGGTGCGGGCTGCGGAAACTGAATCCGTCGAGTGACGGCAACCTGCAGGTGGGGAAAATTGGATGCCCACAACTGGGGAAATTTGGATGCCCGTTGAACGGATCAATTCAAGTTGATTCGCTTCTCGTCCTCGCTCGGCCCCTATAACCTAGTTGAGTCGCTGACCTCGACTCGAACTGGAAGTTAGCGCGAATGCGAACGCGCAGGCGGCCCCGACTACCGCATTGATTCCACTGAACAAAAAGCGTTCTTTCGGCAACCAAAGCAAGGTCCGTCCAAGGAACCTCCCCCCCAGGTGCCTTGTCAAATTTAACCCGGCTTGGCAGGCGGGCAAAATAATACTTTAGGAGGCCTCCCATGATTCGCATCCTTCGCTCCCCATTTTCGCAAGCCCTCACGGCGCTCGCTGTCGCCGCGGCATTTCCCGCCGCCGCCCAGCAGGCCGCCAGCGCGGACACGATCACCCTCGGCGCCGCAGTTTCGCTCACGGGCAAATACTCCACCAACGGCAAGAACACGCAGGACGGCTACGAACTGGCCGTCAAGCGCATCAACGAGATGGGCGGCGTGAAGGTCGCCGGCAAGCTCCACAAGCTCAAGGTGATCTACTACGACGACGAGTCGACTTCCGCGCGCGGCGCGCAGCTCGTCGAGCGCCTCATCCGCCAGGACGGCGTGCAGTTCGTGCTCGGCCCCTACAGCTCCGGCCTCACCAAGGCCATCGCGCCGGTCACCGAGAAATACGGCATTCCGATGGTCGAGGGCAACGGCGCCGACCGGGACCTGTTCACCAAGGGGTACAAGTATCTTTTCGCAGTGCTCAACACGTCGGACTACTACCTGCGTTCGGCCATCCAGATCGCCGCCGAGAACACCAAGATGGCCGGCAAGGACCCCGCGAAGCTCAAGGTCGCGATCGCCGTCGAGAACGACAACTTCTCCAAGGACGTGCGCGACGGCGTCGAGGAGGACGCGAAGAAATACGGCATGAAGATCGTCGTCGACGACAAGCTTCCGCCCGAGCTGAACGACATGTCCGCGACGCTCGCCAAGGTGAAGGCGCTCAAGCCGGACATCCTGGTGGTTTCCGGTCATGCCAAGGGCGCGACGCTCGCGGTGCGCCAGGTCTCGCAGGCACAGGTGTATGTGCCGATGCTCGCGCTCACGCACTGCGATTCGGCGCAGATCGCCGAGAAGCTCGGCAAGGCCGCGGAATACGCCACCTGCGGCTCGCAGTGGGACCGCCACCTTGCGTACAAGGACAAGTGGTTCGGCTCGGCCGACGATTACGCCAAGCGCTTCGAGACGGAGTTCAAGTACGACCCGCCGTACCAGGCCGCGGAATCGACGGCTTCCGTGCTCGCTTTCGTCGACGCATTCGAGCGCGCGGGTTCCCTCGACAAGGCGAAGGTTCGCGACGCGCTCGCGGCGACCGACCTCATGACCTTCTACGGGCCGATCAAGTTCGACAAGACCGGCAAGAACATCGCCAAGTCCATGGTGCTCTACCAGGTGCAGGGCGGCGACTACAAGGTGGTCGCGCCCAGCAAGTGGGCGGAAGCGAAGATCGTCTTTCCGGCGCCGCCCTGGGACCAGCGCAAGTAGCGTAAATTGATCACTCGCCGCCGCCCGGAAAGCGGCGTTGGGGGTGGGTCATGTCGAGCCTGACGCTGCTCTACGATGCGCCGGCGCTGTGGCTGCAGATCATCGCCGACGGCATCCTCGTCGGCGCGATCTTCGCGCTCGTCGCCTTCGGCATGGCGCTCGTCTGGGGCGTGATGAACGTCATCAACATCGCCCAGGGCGAGCTCGTCATGCTCGGCGGCTACGTCGTCATCTACCTGGCGAAGGCCGGCATGAATCCGGTTCTCGCCGTGCCGCTGGCCGCGGCGGTGATGTTCGCCTTCGGCTGGATCCTCTACCGCCTGGTGATCTTTCGCATCGTCGACAAGGACCTCTTCATCTCGATCCTTGCGACCTTCGGCCTGAGCATCCTCATCCAGCAGCTCGCCAACGAGATCTTCGGGGCAAACGTGCAGTCGGTGCAGTCGGGGCTGGGCAGCTTCATTTTCGCCGACGGGATGGTCGCCGTCGGCAAGGTGAAGGTGCTCGCCCTCGCGGTCGCGATCGTGGTGGGCGCCGCGCTGTTTTTCTTCCTCGGAAAGTCGCGCCTCGGACAGGCGATCCGCGCCACCTCGCAGAATGCGCGTGCCGCGCGCATCCTCGGCATCGATACCGACCGCGTGTACGCCCTGACCTTCGCCGTCAACGCAGCGATCTGCGGCGCGGCCGGCGCCCTGGTGGCGATGACGTGGATCATCCACCCCTACCTGGGGCTCACCTACACCCTGCGCTCCTTCATGATCGTGATCGTGGCGGGGCTGGGCAACATCGCGGGCGTGCTGTTTGCCGGGGTCGGGCTGGGAGTCGCGGAGAATCTCGCGGGCTTCGTGTTCGGGGCGGAATACCAGACCGCGTTCATCTTCGCGCTGCTGGTCGTGATCCTGGTGATCCGCAACCTGCTGCTGCGACGCAGCCGGCGCTACCTCAAATGAGCGCCCGCACCGCCGCTCTCTATTCCGCGACCCTCGCCGCCGCGATCGCGGCGCCGTGGCTCGCCCCCGAGATCGTCACGCAGCTCGCCTTCCTCTGGCTCATGATCCTGTTCGCGCTCACCTGGGACATCCTCGGCGGCCAGATGGGCTACAACTCATTCGGCAACGTGGTGTTCTTCGGCATCGGCATGTATGCCTGCGCGGTCGTGCAGCGCGATTCCGGGCTGGGCTACTACGCGGCCCTCTTCGCCGGCATGGGCCTGGGGGCGCTGCTCGCCGTAGCTACTGCGGGGCTGCTCGGGCCGGCGGTCCTCGGCCTGCGGGGGCACTACTTCGCCATCGGCACGCTCGGGCTCGGCGTCGCCGCGGGCGACCTCGCCGCGGCGATCGAATACATCGGCGCGGGCTCGGGCATGGCCCCGCCGCTGTATCCCGGCGAAGTCGGCGCGAGCCAGCGGTTCTTCTATTTCGTCCTGATGGCGCTCGCGATGGCGACGTTCGCGTTCCTGCGCTGGCTCTATTCGCGCCGCTTCGGCCTGGCGCTGAACGCCATCCGCGACGACGAGGACAAGGCCGAGGCCATGGGCGTGCACACCACCCGCTACAAGACCGTGGCGTGGTGCATCGCGGCGTTCTTCCTCGGGCTTGCCGGCGGACCGGTCGGCAGCCTCGTCGGCTTCATCGACCCGCGCGAACTCGCCTTCGCCGGCTCGACCTTCGGCGTGTGGATGGTGCTCATGGCCATCCTGGGCGGGCGCGGCACGATCTGGGGGCCGGTCATTGGCGCGGCGATCTTCCACCTCACGCAGGAACTTTTCTGGACGTACCTGCTCGGTTGGCAACGCGTCGCAATGGGCGTGCTCATCGTCGCGATCGTGCTTTTCTTCCCGCAGGGACTGATCGGCTGGTTGCGCCACACCTGGCCGCAGCGCTTCGCGGCGCAGGAGATGAAATGAGCGCGATGCTCGAAGTGCGCAACGTCGGCAAGGCCTTCGGCGGCGTCGTCGCGAACGAGGACATCTCGATCTCGGTCCCGGAGCGCTCCATCGTCGGGCTGATCGGGCCCAACGGCTCGGGAAAGACGACGCTCTTCAATTCCATCGTCGGCTACCACCCGACCGATGCCGGGTCGATCACCTTCAACGGCCGCGAGCTCTCGAGGCTGCGCGTCCCGCAGATCGCGCGGCTGGGGTTGATACGGACGTTCCAGCAGACGCGCGTGTACGGCGAGATGAGCTGCATGCGCAACATGGTGATCAGCATCCCGACGATCGATGCGGGATTCTTCTCGATGTTCTGGGGTTTCCCGCGCAGCCTCATCGAGCGCGCCGAGGGCCTGCTCGAATTCGTCGGGCTCTACGAAAAGCGCCACCTTCTCGCCGGGGACCTTTCCTTCGGGCAGCAGAAACTGCTCGAGTTCGCCATGGCGCTCATGGCCGAGCCGAAAATGCTGCTGCTCGACGAGCCCACCGCGGGAATCAACCCGACGCTCATCAACGGCCTGATCGACCGGCTCAAGCGCGCCAACGCCGAGATGGGCGTGACCCTGCTCGTGATCGAGCACAACATGCGCGTCATCATGGACCTCGCGCAGCATATCTACTGCCTTGCCTACGGCAAGATTCTCGCCGAGGGGACGCCGGAAGCGATCATGAACGACGCGCGCGTGGTCGATGCCTACCTGGGAGGCCATTGATGGCCGCTGCGCCTCCCCAGCCACCGGCCGAACGCCCGGCACCCGACGTCGCGGCGCTCGATGCGCTTGCCGGCGGAGAGGCTCTCATCGCGATCGACGATCTGGTCGCCGGCTACGGAAAGATGGAGATCCTGCACGGCTTGAGTCTGCGGCTTGCCGCGGGGCGCTCGCTCTGTCTCATCGGGCCCAACGGTGCGGGCAAGTCCACCGTGCTGCATTCGATCTACGGTTTCACGAACATCGTTTCCGGGACCATCCGCGTGGCGGGCGAAGACGTCACGCGCCTCGCCCCCAACGAAAAGCTCAAGCGCGCGCGCATTGCCTATATCCTCCAGGACAGCTCCGTCTTTCCCAACATGACGGTGGAGGAGAACCTCTGGATGGGCGGGTTCCTCAAGGATCGCCCCGCCGAGGCGCGCGAAGCGGCGGACCGGATCTTCGAAAAGTACGAGCGGCTCGCCCGTCGCCGGAGAAACCGCGCGGGAGCGCTTTCGGGCGGGGAGCGCCGACTGCTTGAGATTTCGCGCGCGCTCATCATGGACCCGCAGATCCTGCTCGTGGACGAACCCTCGATCGGCCTCGAACCGCGCTTCATCGACAGCGTGTTCGAGATCCTCGCGGACCTTCAGCGCCAGGACGGCAAGACGATCGTGATGGTGGAACAGAACGCGAAGAAGGGCCTGGAGTTCGCGGACCTCGGATACGTGCTCGTCGCGGGTCGCATCGCGCGGGCCGGCAAGGGCGAAGATCTCCTGAAGGATCCGGAGGTTGGAAGGCTCTTTCTCGGCGGATGAATTCGTTCATGCCAGGGCTTTTCGAGCGCACTTCTTATGCCACAAAAGGCGTTCGCCGATGGAGCTTCCGATCGCGAGCGCGGTCGAACGTCCATGCTCTATAGTGATCTGCCGCTGGAAGGCCCCACGGTCCGGCCCGCCGCTAGGCCCCGCCGCGCGCCCGGCGAGGCCCGTCCTTCGCACTGGCGGCTCGCCGACATCGACTTCGGTGCGATCGACCGCACGGCTCTCGCGGACGATCCGCTCGCCTTCCGCATCGTCTTCATGGCCTCGCTGATCGAGACGGGCGCCGAGGTCTACGCCGGCAACCTCGTGCGGTATTTCGCGGGCGACGTCGAGCTCGCGGGGTGGCTGCGCGGCGCGTGGGAGCCGGAGGAGCTGCAGCACGGACGGGCGCTCCGCACCTACGTCGAGCGCGCGTGGCCCCATGTGGACTGGCAGGGCACATTCGATAGGTTCTTCGCGACTTACTCGCGCACCTGCACGGTGGCCGACCTCGCGCCGTCGCCCGCCCTCGAGCTCGCAGCGCGCTGCATGGTGGAGACGGGCACAGCGGCGCTGTACGGCGCGCTCCACCGCCACGCGAGCGAGCCGGTGCTGAAGGATCTGGCGGGCTGCATCTTCTCCGACGAGGTGCGCCACTACAAGCACTTCTACCGCCACTTCCTTCTCTACCAGGCCCGCGAGCGGCGCTCGCGCTGGCGCGTCGGGCGCACGCTGTTCGCGCGGCTCGCCGAGACGCGCACCGGCGACGGCGAGCACGCCTACCGCGCGCTGGAGCAGACCGTGCCGGCGCTGGCGGAGGAAAGCTACCGCGACTTCACCCGCGAGGTGGGCGCCTTCATCCGTGCGAACGCCCCGCCGGATATGCCGGTGCGCATGGGGCTGAAGCCCCTCTCATTGCCGCAGGTCGTGGAGGACTGGATCGTGCGCCACGCGGCGCCGGCCTATGCGTGGTGGACAGGGGGTGCCCTTCCATACTCGATCGGACGACCAACGGACGAACCACGGCGTAGGTGAGCGTTGACTGCTGCGGCTTGCGCTGAAGCCGCCGGGGGGTTTACTGGATTCGCGGTGACAGCGGCAGGTAGCAGGTCGGCGCTCTGCTTCGCGAGCTGTTTGCGAATCGCCTGCAGTTCCTTGCGGCGCTTGGTGGTGGTCTTCGGATATGCCATCTTCCGCCCCTTGAACGTGTCGATGATGATCTGGGATACGATCCTCCTCGTAGAGTTCGTGGACTCGCTTGACTAGCTGCGGCGTCACATCAGACGATGTCTTGGCTTTGGCGTCGGGCCTGCCGGCAGAGCGCGAACTTGATGCTCGACGAGCCGGCGTCGAGGGTCAGGACGTTCATCAGGCCACCTCAGGTTGGGCCAGGGCTTCGTAGCCCGCGGTGACGTCGAAGAGCTCCTCGTCGATCGAACCCTGGCGCAGACGGCGAAAACGGCCCTGCAGGTGTTCGAGCAGGTCCTTGATGTTGCGATCGGCGCGCTCCATCGCTGCCAGGCGGCTCGCGTTCTCGCTCGCCAGCGATTCGGCGCAGGCGCGGAACAGCGAGATGAAGAGGTACTCGCGGATCAATGCGCGCAAGGTCGTCGCGCCGTGGTCCAGCACTTCGGGCCTCATCTTGCCGGGCCAGGGCACGGCCGC
>JBBRTF010000069.1:0-12712 GCA_038244725.1 Burkholderiales bacterium | reverse complement strand
CCTCGATAAGCTCCCGCCGTTGGCGAGGGCGGGGATCGTGGCGAACACGCACGCGCGGGCTGTGTACAAATCCGTCGTGACTGTTACCACTTTTTATTCCTTACCTGACACGACTTATTCGGTCACCCGCCGGTAGGGGATGCCGGAGATCTCGATGTGGGAGATGTGGAAGCCATTCCTCTGCGAGAGGACGTCGATCGCGTCGGAGACGTTGTGCGGGTCGAGCGTGGGGCCGATGGTGACGCGCGGGATCATGTTGGACATGCCCTCGGAGTCGCCGGTGAGCTTCACGGTGAGCTTCACGGACGCCTGGTTGCCCTTCATCACCGCGATCATGTTGGGATCGTCGAAGGGCACGGGGTTGGAGATGAGGCGCCATTCGCGCTCCTCCACGAAGCGGTGGTCCTTGATCACCGGAGCCACCACCAGGAACATCGCGTTGAACTGCGCGATGAGCGCTCGCCGCGCCTCGAGGCCGTCGGGCGGCGACAGGCGGAACGAGGCAAGCAGCAGGTTCACGAGGTCCGAAGCGATGCGCTCGTGCGCGGCCTGGTCGTAGACGCAGCGCAAGAGCCTGAGGCCGTTCCTCCCGGCGAGGTCCACCAGCCGCTTCGAGTTGAAGCCGAGCGCGATGCCGCGGCCGTCGTTGCCGTAGGAGCGCCACTGGCTGAGGAGGTCGTGCTGCTCGCAGAAGCTCGCGAGGCAGATGTTGGTGCGCCTGAAGCTCTCCAGCTGGTCGGCGGCCTCGCGCAGGAAGTCGCCTTCCTCCTTCGTGTGCGCGCTCGCCTCGCGCTGCACGAAGCCCTGGAAGTGCCGGATCGCGAGCAGGATCTCGGAGATGTCGTTGGAGGCGGTGAATTTCGACATCCACAGCGTGCGCGACGTGAAGATGCCCTTCACGCCGTCCAGGTCGGTGTAGTGGAAGAGATGCTCCGGCGGCGTCGCCTCGAAGGCGAGGCGCGAAGGCAGGTCGTCGACGTCGGGCGCGGCGGCGGTCAAGCGCGTTTCACCTTCAATCGGTCACCGCGCCCCTGGCCGCGGTGCCCACCAGCTTCGCGTACTTGCCCAGGACACCGGTCGTGTACCTGGGCTTCGGCTGCTTCCACGCGGAGCGCCGCTTCGCGAGCTCGGCTTCGTCCACGTTCAATTGGATGAGCTGCCGGTGCGCGTCGATGGTGATGGAATCGCCTTCCTTCACCAGCGCGATGACGCCGCCGTCGAAGGCCTCGGGCGTCACGTGCCCGACGACCATGCCCCAGGTGCCGCCGGAGAAGCGCCCGTCGGTGATGAGTCCCACGGAGTCGCCGAGCCCCTTGCCGATCAATGCCGACGTGGGCGCCAGCATCTCGCGCATCCCCGGGCCGCCCCTGGGCCCCTCGTAGCGGATCACGAGGACATCGCCCGGCTTGATGCGGTCGGCGAGGATCGCGTCCATGCAATCGGGCTCGGACTCGAAGACGCGCGCGGGGCCGGTGATCACGGGATTCTTCAAGCCGGTGATCTTCGCGACGCAGCCTTCCGGCGAGAGGTTGCCCTTGAGGATCGCGAGGTGTCCCTGCGCGTACATCGGGTTCGACCACGGCCGGATCACGTCCTGGTCCTTGCGCGGCTCGTCGGGTACGTCCTTCAGGTTCTCCGCGACGGTCTTGCCGGTGATGGTCATGCAGTCGCCGTGGATCAACCCATGGGCGAGCAGCATCTTCATCACCTGGGGAACGCCGCCCGCCTTGTGGAGATCCACCGCGACATAGCGCCCCGACGGCTTCAGGTCGCAGAGCACGGGCGTGCGAAGCCGCACGCGCTCGAAGTCGTCGAGGGCCCACGGCACGCCGGCCGCATGCGCGATCGCGAGCCAGTGGAGCACGCCGTTGGTGGAACCGCCGGTGGCCATCACCACGGCGATCGCGTTCTCGATCGCCTTCCGCGTGACGATGTCGCTCGGCCTGAGGTTCTTCTTCACCGCCTCCACGAGCACGCGCATGCTCTCGGCCGCGCTCTCGCGCTTCTCCTCGTCTTCGGCGGCCATCGTCGACGAGTACGGCAGCGACATGCCCACCGCTTCCACCGACGAGGACATCGTGTTCGCCGTGTACATCCCGCCGCACGCGCCCACGCCGGGCAGCGCCTTCCTCTCGATGCATTCGAAGTCTTCCTTCGACATCTTCCCCGACGAGAACGAGCCCACCGACTCGAACACCGAGACGATCTGCAGGTCCTCGCCCTTGTACTTGCCGGGCTTGATAGTGCCGCCGTAGACGCAGATGGCCGGCACGTCCATGCGCATGATGCCGATCATCGCGCCGGGAAGGTTCTTGTCGCAGCCGCCGATGGCGAGGAGCCCGTCCATGAACTGGCTCTGCGCCGCGGTCTCGATCGCGTCGGCGATCACCTCGCGCGAGACGAGCGAATACTTCATGCCCTCGGTGCCCATGGAGATGCCGTCGGTCACGGTGATGGTGCCGAACATCTGCGGCATGGCGCCGCTCGCGCGCGCCGCGGCATCGGCCGCATCCGCCAGCGGCTGGATGCCCGCGTTGCACGGATTCATCGTCGAGTGCCCGTTGGCGATGCCGATCATGGGCTTGTCGAAGTCCGCGTCCTGGTAGCCGATGGCGCGCAGCATCGAGCGGTTGGGCGAGCGCGGCACGCCGTGGGTGATCGTGAACGAGCGGTATTTTCCGGTCATGGGAGCGTCGTGGAGAAAGCGGGCGGGAAGCTGTAGGACCTCACCGATATCTTACGCGTCCGATCGGCCCATGGCGGCGGAGCACGGCCCACCGATCGCGAAGTCCAACCTTCATCGACAACGCAATTTCGGAGATTCACCCCATGAAGACACTGGCCATCGTCGCAGGCATCGCTTTTCTCCTCGCGGGCATCGCGGGTTTCGCGGGCATGATCGCGATGCTTCCGATGTACAACGCCATCCTCGCGGTCGCGGGCGTGCTTTTCATCATGTTCGGCCTCGCCGGCCGACGCGCCACGGTGCCGGCGCCCACCACGGGGCGTGACCTTCGCGACCTGGGCGGAGTCTAGGTCACTCGACCTGGCTGTGCCCCGCGCGCACGACCTTGCCCCAAAGCTCGGTCTCGCTCGCGCCGCGATCGAAATCCGCGATCTTCGCTACCCCCGGCGCGGGAACCCGCCGGGGCGAAGATCGCGTTCCCTTCGTAGACCTCGTAGTCGCCCCGATCCTCTGGGATAATGCGGCGCGCCTCTACCTTTTCGACTGAAGGCTCCCGTGCTCGTCCATCCGCAATTCGATCCGGTCATCTTCAGCCTCGGCCCGCTCGCCGTGCGCTGGTACGGGCTCATGTACGTGATCGGCTTCATCGCGGTCATCGTGCTCGGCAAGATGCGCGTGCGGCAGGACCTCGGCAACGGGCTCACCGAGAAGGACGTCGACGACATGCTGATCTACGGCGTGGTCGGCACGATCCTCGGGGGCCGGCTGGGGTACGTGCTCTTCTACAAGCCCGAGCACTACTTCGCGCATCCGCTGGAAATCTTCCAGATTTGGACCGGCGGCATGAGCTTCCACGGCGGTTTCCTCGGCGTGCTCGCCGGCATCGCGCTCTTCTGCATGCTGCGCAAGCGCCGCTGGATCACCACCATGGATTTCATCGCGCCGCTCACGCCCATCGGGCTGGGCGCCGGGCGCCTGGGCAACTTCATCAACGGCGAGCTTCCCGGGCGGCCGACGACGCTGCCGTGGGGAATGTGGTTTCCGCAGGTGGACCGCGAGCCGATCGCGCGCCATCCGTCGCAGCTCTACCAGTTCGCGCTGGAGGGCGTCGCTCTCTTCGTGCTCCTCTGGTGGTTCTCCCGCAAGCCCCGGCCGGCGGGCGCCGTGTCCGGCCTTTTCCTCGTCGGCTACGGCAGTTTCCGCTTCATCGCCGAATTCGCCCGCGCGCCCGACGACTTCCTCGGCCTCCTCGCGCTCAACATGTCCATGGGCCAATGGCTCTCGCTGCCGATGATCATCGCCGGCATCGTGATGATGGCCTGGGCCTACAAAAAGAAAGTCGTGTCAGGTACGACATAAAAAGTCGTGTCAGGTACGACTTTCCTACCGCGGAAGCAGCACGCGCACGACCGTGGGCTTGGGCAGGGTGCCAGGCTCGTCGAGCGTGCCGCGGTCGTTGTAATGGCCGATGCCGGTGGCGGCGAGCAGATGGAAGCCGCGATCGGTGACCGCGCCCGTGGTGGGTTCGTCCAGCGCGTTGTGGTGGTGCGATAGAAGCGTCTGCACGCGCGTGATCGCCATCCCGTCGGAGGAGAGCGTGATGAGGATCACGCGCCCCGGGTTGGTCGCGTTCTGCACGCCGATGAGCTGCCCCTGCCATTCATACAGGCCGTCGATCGCGGCAACCGTCTCGCGCGTCTCGTTGGTCACGCGTTTCAGCGCGGCGTTGGCGCCCAGCCCCATCACCGCGATTCCCGTGGAGTGCGCGATGTAAAGGCGCTTCGCGTCGGCCGATGCCGCGATCCCGTTGCTGCCCCGCACCTCGCCCGCGGGCACGAGGACGCGCGCGGCGCCTTCCGCGGCGATCTCGTAGACCGCGCCGCTGCCCGAATCGGAAGCGAAGACGCGCCCGCCGGGTGCCACCGCCACGTCGTTCAGCTGCGTCGCATCGGGCACTTCCACACGGCGCAGGAAATTCCTCGAGTCGACGTCGTAGGCGAGGATCGCGTTGCGCCGCTCCCTGCGCCCCTCGGCGGTGAGCGCCGAGGTGGCGACGGCGTAGAGCCTGCGCCGCGGCGAGTCCACCGCGATGCCGAGGATGGGATCGAGGCGCGAGGCGAACTGCGTGACGGCGCCGTCGGGGTCCACGCGCACGATCTTCCCCTCGGCGATGCTGCCGACGAAGAAGCTACGCGAGGGCGCGTCGTAGGCCATGCCCTCGGGCACCAGCTCGCGGTCCTCGAGCTCGAAGGCCACGGGCGCGAAGTCCAGGCGCGGCAAACGCGCCTCCAGGCGCGCGCGCACTTCCTGGAACTTCGCGTCGCCCCAGACCTTCTCGAAGCCGAGGTTGCGCGCGGGTAGGAAGCCGTCGCCCAGCTCGCCCGCTTTTTCCAGCGCCGCGGTGCAAGCGCGCGCATCGCCCGCCTGCGCCTGGGATCGGGCGAGGAAGAAATAGAGCGTCGCGTCGCCGGGGCGCTTCTTGAGCGCCTCCTCGATGGCGGCGACGGCACGCCCCGCGTTGTCGACGTCCTGCTGCGCGAATGCGTGGGATGCGAACGCGAGGACGAGGAAAAGAAAGAGGGCGCGCATGGGCGAATTATCGCCCATGCGTGCCCTCGGCAAGCGCGCGAAAAGGTAACCGAACCTAACGCGTGTGCGAATTCTCGCCGGCGGGACGCGTGTCGCCGCGGTCGCGCCCGCCGATGAGGTGCGGGCGGGTGGCGGGATCGAAGTCCGCCCACACGCCGTCATCCCACGCGCCCTCGGCGCGCTCTACTTGCCAGGCACCGCACTCCTCGAAGAGGCGCGTGAGGCTGCCCTCGTCGATGCCGGCCGCGTCCGCATTCACCGCGACCAGCATCTCGGCGGGGCGCAGGTCCTCGTGCCCGGGTTGCGGCTCCTTCTGCGTTCCCGTGAGGCCGCCCACGAGGGACGCGGTATACGCGCCAACGCCCACGCCCGCCGCGATTCCTCCGATGCCGAGGAATGGCGTCATCGCCGCGCCGGCGGCGATGCCCGCCGCGGCGCCTACCGCCGCGCCCTTGGCGGCATTGTCGTGCTCGTGCCGCGCGCCGGGCGAAGCGCTGCGATCGCCGCCGATGGGAGTGCGATCGTGCATCCCGGGCGGATTCACCCGATAGGTGCAGATGTACTCCGTGTCCACGCCCGCCTCGGTCAACCGCTCCAGCGCGCGGTTGCCGTAAGTGATGTTCTCGAAACCGCCGGCGATGATCGTGCTCATGTCGTCTCCTTGGTGAGTGCGTTGCGCCTAGAACCGCATCTGCAGGCCCGCGGACACCATGTCGACGTCGCGGCTGCCGCCGGCGAAGTCGAGGTTGTAGCGGTCCCAGTCGAGACGAACCTGGATCGCCGGTGTGATGCCGAGTGCCGCGCCCACGCCCCAGGTCGTGCCCCAGCCGTTCTTGTGGCCGGTGTCGACGAGGCTCGAGGCCGATGCGCGCACGTCGGTGCGCCCATAGAGGCCGCCGCCCTTGGCGAAGACGCTGAAGCGCTCGCCGATGGGAACGCCGACAGTGAGCGCGATGGGAATGGCCCACGCGTTGATGTCGCCGCCCGAGGCGCGGATCTTGCCGAGGTCGGTGTAGCCCACCTCGAGGCCGATGATGTCGTTGAACTTGCCGCCGCCGTAGACCTTGAAGCCCGTGTCCTTGCGGTCGCAGTCGAATGCGCTCGCGCAATCGGTGCGGAAATCCGACCTGCCGGCGCTCGCGCCGATGTATCCCCAGAAATCCCGATGCATGGGGGCGCGCCAGTCGGAAGACTGCGCGAAGGCGTTGCCGGTGGCGGCGACGCCGAGGGCCGCGAGGCCCAGTGCCAGTTTTGCATTCATGTTGCCGATCTCCTTGGCGGTGCCGCGCGCCACGATGCGGCGCGCCGATGCCCCTGTAGGAGGCCTCCCCTCGCGGGGAGGTTGCACGGCGTAGTTCTATTGGCCCAGAAGCTCCGCGGCCACCTTCCAGTCGTCGTTGTGGTCGCAGACGGTCTTCACGATGGCGAGGATGGGAATGCCGAGGAGCAATCCCCACAGGCCCCAGATCCAGCCGAAGAAGAGCAGTCCCACGAAAGCGGCGGTGGTGTTCATGCGCGTCTGGCGGCTCGCGAGCCACGTGGAAAAGATGTTGCCGACGAGCGTCGCCACCACCACCGACGATCCCGCGACCGTGAAGGCCGTCGACCAGTCGTCGAACTGAACGAAGGCGACGACGAGGCTGCCAGCGGCGACCAGCGCCGAGCCGAAATAGGGAACCGTGTGCAGGATCGAGGCCATGAGGCCCCAGAGGCCGGCGTACTCGACGCCGGCCATCTTGAACACGAGCCAGGTGCCCACGCCCACCAGCGCGTTGCTCGCGAGCATCACCAGGAGGTAGCGGCGAATCTGCAGGTCGATCTCGTCGAGCACCTCGACGGTGAGCTTCCTCTGCGCGAGGCGCTCGCCCGACAGGGTCACGATCTTCCTCTTGAAGAGGCTTCCCGAAGCGAGCATGAAGAAGACGAGGAAGGAGACCGCGAGGATCTGGCCCACCGCGATCGCCATGCCCTTGCCGCCGGTCCAGATGACCTGCCACATCGACACCTGCGATGCGGTGCTGGCGGCCGGCGGGGACGCGTAGGTGGGCGCGGCTTTTCCCGTCGTCGCCGCCGTCTCGATGTCGGCGGCGGCCTTCTTCACCTCCGTGATCGGCCCCGGCTTCTGTGCGATCTTCTGCAGCGACTTTGAAATGGTCTTCGTCACCGACGGCAGCTTGTCCCAGATCGCCGCCGCATCGTGTCGCCATGCGAACGCAGCCAATCCCATGGACCCCAGCACCGCGAAGACGACCAGGGCCGCGGCGAGCGCCCGGTAGCGCACCACCTTCGCGAGGAGATCGACCGCGGGCGAGAGCGCGAACGAGATGATGAGCGCCACGACGAGGGGGATGAAGAACGGCGAGCCGAAGTCGAGGAGGAGGATCACGGCGATGCTCGCGAGCACGGCGAGGGAGCGGTTGCCGCGCATGCGCTGCTTGCGCGTGTCGCGCGCGATCGCCGTGGGCGTCGCGATGGCCTGCTCCGCCTTCGTGCTGCGATCGACGGGCGCGGGAGGGGCGGGCGCGGGCGCTTGCGCGGCAGCCGCCTCGGTCGGGCGCGGCTCTTGGGCGTCGGGGGCCGAGGGTGCGGTAACGGTCGTCATGATCCCGCCATGGTTTTCATGGCCACCATCGTAGGAGCGCGGCAACGGCGGGTCTGTCGGCCTCGCGCACGCCGTGCTGTAGGACGCCGTGAGCTTTTGCCGCCCGGCGTGCGCCCGCGTCGGCTATAATTGCGCTCTTCAAATGGGGTGGTAGCTCAGCTGGGAGAGCGCCGCGTTCGCAATGCGGAGGTCGAGGGTTCGATCCCCTTCCACTCCACCAATACCTCCAATTCAAGGCAGTCCAACGGCGTCCGATCGGGCGCCGTATCGGCACATCGATCACGATCAACAGTGTGGGAGCGATCGGAACAGTCGCTGCTCCCGCGGGCGCGACGGCGATCACGGTGACGGCAGGAGCGACCGATATCGTAATCCTGCGCGGCCTCGCGTTCGACGGGGGAAGCGTCAATCGTGCCGGCGGCGCGACGACGGCGGTCGCCTTCACCAGCGGCGCCAAGCTTCATGTGGACAACTGCACGTTCTTCGGTTTTGCCGGCGAGGCTATCGCTTTCCAACCGTCGGGGGCCAGCTCACTCTTCGTGAACAACACGAGCTTTCGCAGCAACAATGGCAGCGTCCAGATCACGCCCGCAAGCACGGGAACCGCAAACGCTTCGCTCAACGGCGTGAAGTTCGAGAACGGATACCGTGGCGTGCGGGCCGATGACGGCGCGACGGTGGTAGTGCGCAACAGCATCGCCGCAGGCAACAACCCCGGGAACGGATTTACTGCGCTTAGCACGGGAGCGCGTCCTGCAATCCTCACCATCGAGAATTCGACCGCCTCGTCCAACGCGAGTTACGGGGTGCTGTCGAGTGGATCGGGCGCGGTGGTGCGCATCAACAACGTGACCTCTATCGACAACGGCTTGAGCGGCGTGGGCACCCTCAATGGCGGCGTAGTCTATTCCACCGGGGCCAATCGCTTCCTGGGCAACGTCCAGGGCGATGTGGCGGCAGGGACCGTCCTCACGCCGTGGACGCAGCAATAGGAGCGGGTAGCGGCCGCGGAGGGAATGTGATGAGAATGGGTGCGGATATGAATCGTTGGATGAAGAGATGCATTTCGCTGATTGCCGCGGCGCTCGTAAGCCTCGCCGTGCAGTCGGCGAGCACGATCACCTACTACCACAACGATCTCACCGGCTCCCCGGTGGTGGCGACGGACGCGAACGGGCTGGTGATCTGGCGGGAGAGCTACCGGCCGTACGGCGAGCGGCTCACGAAGTCGGCGGCGAGCGCGGGCAACGACGTGTGGTTCACCAGCCGGCGCCAGGACGTGGACACGGGGCTCGTGTACATGGGGGCGCGGTTCTACGACCCGGTGCTGGGGAGGTTTCTTTCGACGGATCCGAAGGGGTTCGATGAGGCGAATATACCAGGCCGGGCTTACGCAAGAGCAGCTCGGGCTCGAGGCCGATCTGCGCAGGACATACGTGAGTATCTTAGAGCTTGGGCATCAGCAGCCGACGCTCACCACCATACTGAAACTGTCTAACCCGCTGGGTTGCTCTGCCGCGGACCTTGTGCGCTTTGTTGAGCAAGAGTTGGCCGACACCAGAACGCGAAAGCGCCGATAGTTCGGAGTCCGCATGGCCAACTCCTGGCATGCCCAGGCGTGGTCGAGAAGGGACCCTTGCTTCTGCTTCGGCGGAGGATGGCGGAGCGTTTCTCCGCCCCTTCCACAGAGGGACGAGCGGCACAGGAATGCGTCAACCCCCAATCACACCCACAACTAGGATCGCTTGCGAGCCAAAGCCAACGCCTCGGCGACAAGATGCTTGTCGCGAGGGTTGTCAGAACAGCTGCCGCGTGATGATTTTGGACGCACTCAGATAGCAGAGGGCAATTTGCAATCCCTACCCGCGCATGTAGGGACGGCTTCATAGCAATTGGGCAAAATTCCCGCTTGATGCGGGGCCGGCGTGTTCGTAGTGTGCTCCGGCGGAAATTATCTCCGCCACTCTACAGACGGACGACGGGCCACCGCACGGCGTCAACCCACTAGTACACCCACAATCGCGGCTGCCTTCGACTCAAGGGTATGCAGGTTATGCGGCCGGTCTCGAACCAATTTGATGAGTAACGTAGTCGCGAGCACTCTCACGTCAACACAAAGGCGGTCCGGATCGTCCGGCGCACGCCATTTCCCTCGGAGCAAGCCCGTGCTGTTTCCCGACAAGTTTGTCGTTGCGATTGCTTTTGTCATGGCGTTGGCCGGTACATCGCGTGCGGCCGTTCCCAACCACTTCGACGAGCCCGGGATCTATCCTGGCCGCGACTATATCAACCAGAGCTACGGGGAACACATTGATCCATTCAATGGAAATCTCGAGCTCCAGTACGTCGATATATTCCTTCCTGGAAATGGCGGCTTCGATCTCAAAGTGCAGCGGTCGTATAACTCGAACCGCGCCTCGGACGGATACTCGCCTTTTGGACGAGGATGGGACATCCACTTCGGGCGCGTAGAACACGCCCCGGGGGCATCCCCTTCATGCTCATCAGCCGCAACTCAGAGCATGACGCTTGTGCTGCCAGATGGCAGCCGGCAACCGCTCTACAAATCCAACGGAAATTTGCCCGGCACGACAGCGAACTCGGACTACGTGACGACCCAGCTCTGGAAGGCACAGTGCGTAACAGGCGGCATTAACGTGTTCGCGCCAAACGGCACGCGCTATGACATGACCGAGGCTGACACAAACGCCTGGCATGTCACGCGCATTACAGATCGCAACGGAAACTGGGCTAGTTTCACGTATGAAACCGCCCAGATCGCAGGTGTTCCCGCATCTGCCCGGAGTGTCATCCACTCGGTTTCCACCAGCGATAACCGCTCGATTGCGATGAGCTATTCGTTGGGTCGCCTATCCACTATTTTAGTTCTTTCGCGGACGTGGACTTACACGGTGGACACGTTCCCCGACAACTCCGCGCGGCTTTCGAGCGTCCAGCCGCCTGCGGGCAGCCCTTGGCGATACACCTATTTCGGCAGCCTTCCGTCGACGGCGGGCTCGTACGCACTGCAAAGGGTGACATACCCCCAGGGCGGAGATATCTCCTATGACTATTCGTTCGTGGCGTTCCTGCCCGGCGTGGACGCGACGCGGAAATGGACCGTGATCAACTCGAAGACCTCGGCTGATGGAACATGGAGCTTCCACTACAGCCCAGGGATCGCGCAATACGATTTGACGACTGTGACACTGCCCGGCATTTTGGGATCGATCAGCTACTACCATTTTGGGCACGGTGCCGTTAGCTCAGGCTCGGTGTGGAAGATCGGCTTGCTCTATCAAAAGCTCACCGGCCAAGTCCAAACCGAGACGTATGACTGGCAACCTGTGCCGATCTCGTCGGAACCATTGAGCCGCGAGGGCTACACGCGCACGGACTCTTTGGTGAACCGTGCAGTGCCTCAAAAGAGCGTCGTATCTCGCGACGGAAACAGCTTTCAAACGACATACTCGAATTTTGATTCGTACGGGAATGCCCAATTCGTGTCAGAGACGGGCAACAAGTCGAGATCGAACACGAGATCGTTCTTCAATAATTCCTCCGCATGGATTATCGGGTTCTTGAAGGACGAGAACATTTCGGGCGCGAAGGTCATCGGGCGGACTTTTTTCCCTACCGGTAACCTTGAAAGCGAGACCATCGATGGAGTGCAAACAGTGTTCGGATATTGGTCGGACGGTTCGCTCTCGTCGCGGAGAAATGCGCGCCAGTACACCACTACGTTTTCGGATTACTACCGCGGTATCGCCCGCGCCGAAAGCCGACCCGAGTCGGTCGCAATTCCGCGAACAGTGGACGACTTCGGAAACGTGCGGACCGAGTCGGATGGTGAATTCGTGTGGGGGTACGACTACGACGGGCTGAACCGCATCCAGTTGATAGGCCCGCCGGTAGGGAATCAAATACGGATTGATTGGAATAGCGCAACCACTCGCACTTTGTCGCGCGGGTCATATTACGAGACACAGTATTTCGACGGATACGGCCGTCTTGACCACTCCACCCGATCACTAATTGGCGGGAATTACAAGTCGTATCACTACGACGCCCTGAGCAGAAAGACATATGAATCCTTCCCTGCATCCGGGGGAGGAAGCACATTCACCTACGACCTATTGGATCGGAAAACGCGGATCGACTCTCCTCATGGAACTCGCTCCTGGAACTACTCGCAAAACAGCATGACGGACGAGCGGAACAATTCAACGACGTTCTCGTACGATAGATATGGTGATGCGAACGACCTCTACCTCACATACATAGGGACGTCCGTAGCCGACACTTCGGTTTCAATGATCAGGGATGAGGTCGGTCGTCTCAAGTCTGCCACGCAAGGCGGACAGACTCGAACGTATAGCTACCAGAATGGGTTTCTGAAGTGGATCTCCGACCCGGAAACAGGCCTCACTGTGTTGGAGCCTGACCCCGTCGGTAATCTGAAAAGTCAAATCGTCGGTAGCAGTTCAATGGTGACTTTTGAGTACGACGGCCTCAACCGTATGAAAAGCGCCTTCTACGGCGGGCCGGCAGGTACCGTTAATTTCTACTACGATGGCCGCGGAAAACTCAAGCAGATTAACAGCCCAGCGGCGATTCGGAACTACGACTATGACCGTAACGGGAACCTGACGGTTGATTCCCTCACGATCGATGGACGCAGTCCCTTTGTCGTGAGAGGTGGTCCCATCTGTTTAGACAGTCCGACGAGGATTCATCCGTGTAATCCCGGCGGGTTTGCTCGCCTCTACGCTGCCGCTTTCATCTCAAGGTCGCCGAAGTATGCCGCATCGGGCGTGCGGTCCTGAAGCGAGGTG
>JBBRTF010000068.1:0-14909 GCA_038244725.1 Burkholderiales bacterium | reverse complement strand
TCTAGCAGTAGAATGAAGGCCTCCCTCCGGAGGATCCCATGAAGCCGAACGATCTCAAGCCCACGTTCAAGTGGGACGACCCGCTGCTCCTCGACGACCAGCTCTCCGAGGAGGAGCGCATGGTGCGCGACAGCGCGCGCGGCATGAAGGGGTTGAACGCGCCCAAGATCGAGGGCAAGTTCAGCCTGCGCGCCTCGGTCACCGGCGAGATCGCCATGGACGACGTCTTAGTGCCGGAGGCGAACCTGCTGCCGAACGTGAAGGGATTGAAGGGCCCCTTCGGTTGCCTCACCAAGGCGCGCTACGGGATCTCGTGGGGCGCCATGGGTGCGGCGGAATTCTGCTGGCATGCGGCGCGGCAATACACGATGGACCGCAAGCAGTTCGGCAAGCTCCTTGCCTCCAACCAGCTGATGCAGAAGAAGCTGGCAGACATGCAGACCGAAATCACGCTGCAGCTTCAGGTGTCGCTGCGCATCGGCAGGCTCATGGATGAGGGCCGAGCGACCCCGGAGATGGTGTCGCTCGCCAAGCGCAACTCCTGCGGTAAGGCGCTGGACATCGCGCGCGTGGCGCGCGACATGCACGGGGGCAACGGTGTCTCCGACGAGTACCACGTGATCCGCCACGCCATGAACCTCGAGGCGGTCAACACCTACGAGGGCACCCACGACATCCACGCCCTCATCCTCGGTCGCGCCCAGACGGGCCTCTCGGCCTTCTAAAAATAGCCGGGGACAGGGCGGGGTAACTCAGTCGATGCAACACCTCTGATTGAATCTATTCGGGAGGTGTTGAATGATCGTACGAAATAGGCTTACGCCGACATCCCGCTCGAGTTGAACAGCATCACATAGACCTGACCGGTAGCGTCGTTCCGCCAAAGCAGGTCCGTCACGCCGTCGCCGTTGAAGTCGGCGTCGTCCACGACCTTCCACGCGGTGTTGGGCTCGGTATACGCCATGCCTTGGCCCGCGATGGTGAGGCCGTCCATGAACATGCGGTAGATCTGCCCGGTGCCGCCGTTGCGATAGAGCAGGTCGCTGCGTGCGTCGCCGTTGAAATTTTGCTCCACCGGCCGAAAGACGATCTTGCGGATGCGCTGGTTGTAGTAATCGGCGATGTAGAGGTTGGCGCTCGCGTTCAGCGCGACGCCGTACGGGTAGGCCAAGCTCGCGCTCGTAGCCGCGCCGCCATCGCCGGAGAATCCCGCTACCCCATTGCCCGCGACCGTACTGATCACCCCGCTCGCCGCATTGACCCTGCGGATGCGGGTGCCTTGATCGGCAATGTAGAGGTTGCCGCTCGCGTCCACATCGAGCGCGCCCCCAGGATCGTAGAACGCATGCGAACCGGATGAGACCCTAGGGGTAACGGCCGGGCTAACAGACCGAATGCGAACCCGGAATTTGGGCGCGTTTCCCCTATGAAAACGCCTTAACGGATTCGCATTACCCCGCCTCCACCACCCCTCTTTTTCAGGGATTCTCAGGGCGCCTCATCGGTGCCCTTTCTTTTTGCGGCATGAGAAAACGCCAAGACCATCGTTCGGAATGACGGTCATTGGTTCCTCCTTACGGCAGCACTCCGCTCGCTAAGCCGTATTCGCGCTGGCCGAGCACCTTCCAGTCAAGGTTGCCCTCTTGGTACACCATTGCCTGGTTGGAGATAGCGAGGCCATTCATCAGCATCATGTGGATCTGGCCGCTGGCCTCGTTCCTCCATAGGAGGTCGGCCTTTCCGTCACCGTCGTAGTCCCCCGTCGAGACGATATTCCAGGAGAGGTTCGGCTCGGTGTACACGAGCCCCTGGCCGGCGATGATGTTGCCGTTCATCAGCATGAGATAGACCTGGCCCGTATTGCTGTTGCGCCAGAGGATGTCGGTCTTGCGATCGGCGTCGAAGTCGCCCGTAGCGACGATCTTCCAGGCAGTGTTGGGCTCCTGGTAGATCATCGCGCCGGTGATGTTAAAGGTCGGTCCGAACGTGCCGATGCTCATGACGTACACCTGGCCGGTCAGGCTGTGGCGCCAGAGGAGCTGGTTCTGGCGACCGCTGCCCGCGAAATCGCCGGCGCCGACGATGCGCCAGTTGGTGTCGGGCTCGGCGTACACGAAGCCCTGGCGTGTGATCGCGAGCCCATTCATGAGCATCGCGTGCACCTGCCCGGTCACGGAGTTCCACCAGACGATGTCGGCGCGGCCGTCGCCATCGAGGTCCGGGGTCTGCACGATCTTCCACGCCGCATTGGGCTCGCTGTAGATGACGCCGCCCCCGGTGGGCAGGCCCTGGGCGCCCATCAACATGACGTAGACCTCGCCGCTCGTGGCGTTGCGCCACAGAAGGTCATTCGTCCCGTCCCCATTGAAGTCTGCATCCGCGACGATCGTCCACGCCGTGTTCGGCTCGTGGTGGGCCACAGCTGCGCTTGCGATCGACAGGCCGTTCATGAGCATGCGAAAGACATCTCCCGTCGCCACGTTGCGCCAGAGAATGTCGCTACGTGCGTCGCCATCGAGGTCCCGCTCCGAAAGGTAGGCGCCTTGGGGCTCGTAAGCCCCGATCGATGGCGGCGCCGGGCGCGACATGCCAAGGAAATCGAAGCTCGCCGCCCCGGCCGCCGTGCCTGCCGCGCGTGCGGGGGACGCCGCGCCGATGCACAAGTTCGACGGCGCACTGTGGAATTGGGGGTCCGCCTGGACCGCGCTTGCGCCGAGGGTGTCCGCCGTCGTGCCCCCGCCGTACGCCTCGGCGATGTTCGAGTAAAACAAGTTGTTCGATACCGTGCCGCCTGCCGCACGGAGTGCGGGATAGTTCGCACCGCCGGTCGTTAGATAGCCGCACCGCGATGTGCACGGGAAGTGCCCGTCGAAGCCGCCCAAGGCGTGGTTGTTTGCGAATATATTGTTGACGATCGTTGCGCCGTCGGCATAAACCGCGCCCCCGTTAGCGCTGCCCCCTTGCCCCGCGTAGGCGCCGCCGCCTCCTCCGGAGGCCAGGTTCCCCCGAAACGTATTGTTCGCGATCGATGCGCCCCCGAGCACCGCGATCGCAGCGCCGAACGAGTGCCCTCCTGCGCCGCCAGTCGGCGGAATGAGGGTGGTGTCGAAGCCGTGACCACCCGCTGCGAGGTTGTCGATGAACAGATTGCTCTCGATACTGGGCTGCGACGCCTCCGAATAGATCGCACCGCCATAGCCGTTGCCAGCCTGGTTGGCGAGCGCCACGCTCGCGCCACCGCGGACCGTGTTGTCGATGAACACGTTGCGCCGCACCGCCACCTGCGCACCCCCGGCGATGTACAGGGCGCCACCGTAGCCGGGCCCGGAGGCGGAGCCTGCCTCCAATCCGCCCCGGATCGTGAATCCCTCCACGAGGGTGCTGGCATTCGAGCCGTTGCAGGTGAGGACGCGCGTGTTCGCGCCAGCGGCGTCGATGATCGTCACGTTCGAGCCGCCCGCGCTGCGAAGCTGCACCCCCGAGGTCACGGAAATCGGGAACTGTTCGCCGAGCGCGGACCCGTACGTTCCGGGATACACCCAGATCGTGTCGCCCGGTGAGCCGGTGACCGCGCGGCCCATCGCGAAAGTCACCGTCCTGCAAGGCGAGGCCGCCACCAGGCACTCACCCGAATCCACTCCGCCGGCCGCGTTGACGTAGCGGTTCGCGGCATCAGAGAGGGCCGGCATTGCGCTCAGCACGAAAACGGCCGCCGTCGCGAAACGCGGCAGCGAAAACCGCTGCACCACAACCGCCGCTTTACGTATCGTCTGCATGGCGCCGCTCCTGTTTTGTTGATCGTCATTGCAAATCCCCACTGTCCGAAGAAGCGAGGCATTCCAGTTCATGGCCCAAGAATCCCGGTGGCCTGCCCGTATTCCCACGGGCCCAGCAACTTCCAGGCGGTGTTGGCTTCCTGGTAGACGATTCCCTGCGACGTGATGCCGAGCCCGTTCATGAGCATCATGTAGACCTCGCCCGTGCTGTCGTTGCGCCACAACAGGTCCGCCTTGCCGTCGCCGTTGTAGTCGCCCTGGGCCACGATCTTCCACGCGAGGTTCGGCTCGGTGTGCACGATCCCACCGCCGATGATGGACGTCGCGTTCATGAGCATCATGTAGACCTGCCCGGTGGTGCTGTTCCTCCACAGGATGTCGGTCCTGCCGTCGCCATTGAAGTCCGCGGCGCCGATGATCTTCCAGGCGGTGTTGGGCTCCGTGTAGATTTGCGTGCCGTAATGGCCGTTCACGAGGTCCATCACCTGCAGGTAGACCTGCCCGGTGGCGGCATTTCGCCACAGGAGCTGGTTGCGCACGCCCGAGCCGTAGAAGTCGCCGGTCGCGACGATCTTCCAGGATGTATTCGGCTCCGTGTAGATCATCCCCTGGTCGACGATCGCGGCGCCGTTCATCAGCATCGCGTACACCTGCCCCGTCGTCGAGTTCCACCACAGGAGGTCGGCCTTGCCATCGCCATCGAGGTCGGTAGTGAATACGATCTTCCACGCCGCGTTCGGCTCGGTGTGCACCACGGCGCCGCCAGTGGAAATGCCGCTGGCGCCGAACATCCCGATGAAAGCGTCGCCGGTGGAGGAATTGCGCCACACGAGATCGGTGATGCCGTCGCCGTTGAAATCCGCGTCGCCCACGATCTTCCACCCAGGATCGACCCCGGTGTGCGCGAACGCGCCGCTCGTGACGGCAAGTCCATTCATGAGCAGCCGATACACGTCACGCGTGGCGGAGTTCTGGTAGAGGATGTCGCTGCGGCCGTCGCCGGTGAAATCGGTGCGCACTCCGCCCGAAGGCGCCACGAACACGAGAACCGGCACGTTGCTCGAAAGGATGTTGCCGGTGCCGAGTTGTCCGCTCGAGTTGCTTCCCCAGCAGTAGATGCCCGCTCCGCCGACCGCGCAGGAATGCAGGCCACCCGCGGAGATGCCGAGCACGCCTCCGCCGAGGCCGGACACCGGGATGGGAATCCGGCTGCCGCCGCCGTAGGCGGGATTTCCGAGGGATCCCGCAATGTTGTAGCCCCAGCACTCCGCGGCGCCGTCCACCACCGCGCATGCATGATATGCATCGCCCGAACTGATACCGCTCACGGTGCTGGCCAAACCGGTCACGGCGAAAGGCAGCGGTCTCGTATCGTAGTCACCATTGCCGAGCTGGCCGTTGCCGTTGAAGCCCCAGCAATAGGCGGCCGCGTTCATTACGCCGCAGCTGAACGAAGCCCCCGCCTCGATCGCGGTGACGCCGCTCACGAATCCACTCACCGGCACCGGCACGCGGCTGATGGTGGCGGTGTTGCCGTCACCGAGAGCACCGTTGTCGTTGTCGCCCCAGCAATACCCCGCGCCGCTCGCGACCGCGCAGGTATGGCGGTCCCCGGTCGAGATCGCCGTCGCGCCGCCGCTCGAGCCGACGACCGCGACCGGCACGCGACTGTCGGGGACGTTGCCGTCGCCGAGCTGCCCGTAGCCGTTGGAGCCCCAGCAGCGGATCGCGCCGTTCACGATCGCGCAGCTGTGGAAGTCGCCCGCGGCGACCGCCGTGACGCCGCTCGACAAGCCCGACACCGCCACCGGCGTGTGCTTGTCGACGAACGTGTTGTCGCCGAGCTGTCCCGATTGGTTGTCGCCCCAGCAATATGCGGCACCGTTCGCGACGGCGCAGGCGTGCGCACGACCCACCGAAATCGCGGTGACGCCGCTGGTGAGTCCCGTCACCGCGGTAGGAGCCAACGCCGGCGAGACGCTGTCGTTGCCCACCTGCCCGTCGGCGTTGTATCCCCAGCAGTAGGCAGCGCCGGCGACCACCGCGCAGGTTGTGTCGCTATAGGCTGAGACCTGCGGCGGCGCCGCGGCGTGCGCGCCGAACCCGGAGAGCAGCGCGAGCGCGCCGAGCCAATGCGAATTCCGAATCGTCTTCATCGTCTTTATCCTGTCAGTGGTTGTATTCGTAGGGTCCGAGGACTTTCCAGGCCAGGTTCGGCTCGGTGTATACGCTCTGCGCCGCCGCGATCGCGAGGCCGTTCATGAGGAGCATGTAGAGCTCCCCCGTGGTCTCGTTGCGGTAGAGGATGTCGGCCTTGCCGTCGCCGTCGTAGTCGCCTTGCGCCACGACCTTCCAGGCGAGGTTCGGCTCACGATACACGTGTGCCTGGCTTGCGATCGAGCCGCCGTTCATGAGCATCACGACGAGCTCTCCCGTGACGGCGTTGCGCCACAGGATGTCGCTCCTGCCGTCCCCATTGAAATCCGCGGCGCCAAGGATCTTCCATTCGAGCTTCGGCTCCCGGTAGATCACTTGCCCCGTCTGGCTGAACGTTCCCGCGCTCACGGCGATCGTCATCAGGTAAACCTCTCCGCTGTCGGAATGGCGCCACAGGAGCTGGTTGCTCCGGCCCGAGCCCGCGAAATCGCCGACGGCCTCGATCGTCCACCGCGTGTCCGGCTCCGTGTAGACCATGCCTTGCGCCACGATCGTGGAGCCGTTCATCAGCTGCGCGAACACCTGGCCCGTGGTCGAGTTCCACCAGAGGATGTCGGCCTTGCCGTCGCCGTCGAGGTCCGGTGTGTGCACGATCTTCCATTCCGGACGCGGCTCGGTGTAGAACGAGGCGCCCGCGCCCGGCATGCCGCTCGCGCCGAACGGCATCATGTGGACCTTCCCGCTCGAATCGTTGCGCCATAGCAAGTCGGCCACGCGATCGCCGCTGAAGTCGGCGTCGCCCACGACTTTCCACGTCGTATTCGGTTCGCGGTATGCGGGCCTTGCGTCCGAGATCGCGAAGCCGTTCATGAGCATGCGATAGATCTCGCCCGTCGTACCGTTGCGGTAGAGGATGTCCGAGCGTCCGTCGCCATTCATGTCCTGCGGCCGCGGCGGCGCGGTGATGGCGTTGAACGTGGCGGTCACGCTTCGCGCCGCGTCCATCGTCACGGCGCATGCGCCCGTCCCCGAGCACGCCCCGCCCCAGCCGGCGAAGAGGGATCCCGCGACCGGCATGGGCGTGAGCGACACCGAGGTCCGGGAAGTGAAGGACGCAGTGCAGGTCCCGCCGCATTGGATGCCCGCGGGCATCGAGCTGACAATGCCGGATCCCGTGCCCGCCTTCGAGACCGTGAGCATGAATTGCTCCGTGAGGGAGTACGCGAAGACGGTGACGAATCTCGGTCCGTTCATCGTCACGGTGCATTGATTGCCGGTGAGGGTCATCGAATCGCAGGACGAGCCGAAGCCGGCCAGCGCGAAGCCGGGCTGCGCGACGGCGGTGATCGTCACCTGCGTACCCGGCGCAAAGCTCGCGACGCAATACGTCCCGCACGAAATGCCGGCGGGACTCGACGTCAACGTGACCTGGCCGGGGCCGGGCCCGCCGGTGGAAAGATCGACGCCGCCCGCGATCACGGAGAGCGCCAGCGGCGGCGACACGCCCGGCTCGTTGGCCGTGTCTCCCGCGTAGTACGCGGTGACTGAATGGTTGCCCGCGGGAATCTGGTTGGTGATGCAGGTGGCCGCGCCCGCGCTGACGTACCCCTGGCAAACCGCGACAGGATTGGTGCCGAGGCGGAACTCCACCGTTCCCGTGGGCGCCTGGCCGACGACAGTGCCGGTGAGGTGGACGTAGACCCCCGCGCTCACGGGATTGATGTTCGTCGACAACGTCACCGCTACGACCTTGAGGGGCGTGACGTTCACGGGCGGGGAGGAAGGCGGGCTCACGCCGGAGCCATTGGTGGCGACGATCGTGCAGCCCACCGTGACGCCGTTGTCGAGGTTGGTCACGATGAGCGGCGATCTCGCGCCCGAAACGCTACGCGTGCCGCAGGTCGCCGTGTAGAACGCGATGGGGCTCGCGCCATGATCGAGCGGCGGCGAGAACCACAAAGTCACGCGCGCGTCCCCGGCGAGGGCGATGTCCAGGCTAGGCGCGCGCGGGACGTCGTTGGCAAGCAGCACGAACGAGGCGAGGCAGAAGTCCCCGCCGCTTCCGTCGTCGTTGGAGCACTCCGCGCCCGCGATCAGGCGATTGCCGTCGCGCAGAAGCGCCTTCGCGCTACTGGTCCTCGGTCCGAGGCGAGCGACATACGTCCCGCCGTCGTTGAACGCCGGGTCGAGCGAGCCGTCGGCCAGGACACGCGCGAGGCACAAGTCGAATTCCGACCCAACGGAGTTGCGGCTGCAGGAGCCTCCGGCGATGATTGCGCTGCCATCGGCGAGGATCGTGTACAGCTCGTCGAAATAGGCGCCGAGAGCAACGGTCGCCATGCCGTCGCCGCTGAACGTTGCATCGAGCGTTCCATCGGCCTCCAGGCGTGCGAGGCAGAAATCGCCGCTGCCGTTGACGGTGCAGGCGCCGCCGAGAACGATCTTCGCGCCCTGGAGCGCGATGGCGCGCACCCAGGAGTCGCTGTCGCCGACCGCGATGGCGACCTTTCCGGTTCCCGCGCCGAAGGCTGGGTCGAGCACGCCGGCCGCATTGACGCGCGCCGCGCAGAACTTCGAAACATTGCTGTTCACGGTGCAGGAGCCCGCGAGGAGGAAGCCGGACGCGGTCGCGACCATGGCCGAGGCGCCTCCGTTCGGCATCAAGCCCGCATACGCACGCGCGGATACGCCGAAGCTGGTGTCCAGATTGCCGGTGCCGTCGAGCTTGAGCCAGCAGAAGTCGCTCAGCCCCGAAGCAAAGTAGCACCACGCGCCCGCCACCACTCCGCCATCCGCCGTGGGCACGACGCCCGCCACGCGACCGACCGAGATACCCGTGCCCATGATGACGAACGACGTGCCGGCGACCCCCCAGCTCGTATCCTTGGCGCCGTTGGGCAGGTAGCGCGTCACGCACAGCGTCGCGGCGCCGTTGCATGAGCCGGCGAGCAGGATCCGGTTCTGCGAGTCGAGCGCGGCGTGCGCTGTCCCGGCCTCGCCGGGATCGAAGACCGGGACCAGCGTGCCGTGGTCCGCGAAGCCGGTATCGAGGGTGCCGTCGGCGTTGAATCGCGCGAGGCACAGCCGCATCGCGGAGAAGAAGCAATCGCCGGCCGCGAGGAGCTTGCCGTCGGGTTGCCGCAAAAGGGTCGCGAGCATGTCCATCCCACCCAGCACGGCGGCGTCGAAGATGCGGAATCCCGTCGCGTTGAACGAGGTGTCGCGCTGCCCGGAGGTCGAATAGCGGGCGACGCAAAAATCGTGGTAGTTGAAGTCCGGGCCGCAGGAGCCGGCGAGCGTGATGAGCGAGCCCGTCACCGCGAGGCCGTACGCGTAGTTGCCCTGGGTGCCGAATACGTCGATGAGGTGCGCGCCGCCGTTGAAGTGGGCCGAGAGGCCGCCCGCTTCGGTGATCGCCGTCAGGCAGAAGCGCTTGAGGCCGCCGGCGTCGCAGTACCCCGAAAGAATCGTCGCACTCCCCGACAGCGCGACACCGGTGGGCACATCGTCGCCCGCGCCGAGCGCGAGCTTGACATAGCCGATGCCCGCGAGTGTCGTGTCGATCGCGCCGTCGACCGCGCCGACGCGCAGCATGCAGAAATCGAGGTTCGTCCCGTTGCTGCACGGACCGACCACGAGGATGCGCGAGCCCGAGAGCGCGAGCGCATTCGCGATGCCCGACGCGAAGCCGGTGCCCATGTCGCTCGTGGCCACGCCGCGGTCGCCGAAAGCGACATCGAGCGTACCGCCCGCATCGAAGCGCGCCACGCAGAAATTCCGATAGCCGTAGGTCGCGCATCCTCCGGCCACGAACGCCTTGCCGTCCGAAACGAGCAGCGCACGCGCCGAATCCGTGGGAAGGGCGAAGCTCTGGCGGAAGCTCACGATGACCTTGCCCGCGCTCCCGTAGCCCGGATCGAGCGTGCCGTTGGCGAGATAGCGCGCGAGGCAGAACTTGGTGCCGCCATCGGCTTCGCATTCGCCCGCCACGAGGATCCGGGTGCCGTCCATCGCGACCGCCCATGCGTCGTCGGCCGCAACGCCCATCGCGGTGACGGCGACGCCGGTCGCGTTGAAGGACGCGTCGAGCGTGCCGTCTGCCAGATAACGCGCCACGCAGAAATCGCGGCTCGCGCCGATGCCGCAGCTGCCGGCCACCACGATCCTGGTGCCGTCGAGCGTGATCGCGCGGGCGATCGCATCATCGCCGCCGAGGGGCGAGACGACGACGCCGTTGCGTCCGAACGTCGGATCGAGGTTGCCCGCCGCGTCGAATCGCACCACGCAGTAACCGTAATGGGGCCCGCCCTGGCAGGAGCCGGCCATGACGGTCTTGCCGTCGGGTTGCACCACGACGGCGCGCCCGAAATCGTCCGAGGGACCGCGGATCACGTTGGCGAAGGCCTTGCCGCCGGTGCCGAAGGTGTTGTCGTACGTCAGCGGCGCGGCCGTCGCGGGACCGGCGAGCGCCAGGATCGCGAGCGCGAAAGCAGAACGCAAGAGGGTGGAATGGCCGAGCAGCGGGAAAGACATCGTGCGGCACCTCCGGGGAGTGGCGCGGCGGGCCCTGTGCCCACACGCTGAAAACCGCCCCTACCCGGATAAACGCAATCGCGCGGCGAATCCCGCCAACAGGCCTCGCGCCGTTACGCGGGCCGCAGCCGCGCGAGCGCCTCTTCGCAACGCTTGAGAGTGTCGTCAAGCTCCCGCGACTCGCTCTCGTTGAAGTGGCCGAGCTTTTCCCTGCGGACCTCGTCGAGGAAGGCTGCCGCCTCGGCCAGCAGCGAGCGCGATTCGAGAAGCAGCGCGCGGCGCTGCCCCACGTCGAGCGACGGCGCGCTCGAAGAGGCAAGGAGCCCGCCGCCCAGGTAGAACTTGGCCTCCGCGATGATGTTGCGCACGTCGCGCGTTCCTCGGGTAGCTTCCGGCAGCCTCGCCGCGAACGCAAGAGCCTCCCGGGCGCGCCGAATCGTTCGCGGCGGATCGCCGAGGCGGTATGCGATGAAGGCCGCACTGTTCGACGCCATGAGGCTGTCGACGGTGCGCTCCGCGTTGCGTGGATCGCGGGCGAGGAGCACGGCCGCGAGCTCCAGGGCCTCGCCGATGGTGCGTTCCGCTTCCGCGAGCTCGCCCGCGGTCGTCAGGTTCTGCGCGAGGTTCACGAGGTAAGCCAGCTGCATGGCGTGGATTCTCTGCTCGTTCGGCCGCTCCGCGGCGATGCCCCGTAAAACCTCCCCCTCCGTGCGCAGATACGCGATCGCGAGACGCAGGCTCTGCGGCGTGTGCTTGTCGCCCGCGTTGATGGACGCCGCGCGCTCGTAGGTCGCGGCGAGATTCTCCCGCACGCCCAAATCGCCGGGCAGCTCGCGCGCGAGCGCCTCGAGGTTCGCCACGGCTCGCGCCACCGTCGCCTCGACCGCGGCGCTCTGGCCCGCCATGACGCTCGTGAGGTTCGCTTGCTCGGCCATCGTGCTCGCGGCGCGCGCGCGGTCGCGCGGGGTCGCGCCGGGAAGCGCCGCCACCCGCTCGGAGAGTTTCACGGTCGCAGCGATCTCGTCCTGCCAGCGGGGGTCCGCCTTGAGGACGTAGGCCCGGGCGAGGGCGTAGCTGAGGCGCATGTGATCGCGGACCACCGCGATGTCGTTCGGGCGCGTCGCGTCCAGCGCGACGAAGAGGCGCTTGCCCTTCTGGAAGTTGGCGAGCGATGCTACAAGGTCCCCCGTGTTCGCCCCGCCCGGTTGCCCCTGGATCTCGCCGATCTTGCGGTACGCCGCGGCGATGTCGTAGGCGAGCGCGGGATCGTTGCCCGCCTCCTTCTCGAGCTCGTCGAGGTACTGGAGCGCGGTCTTGATCAGCATCTCGCGCGCCTTGAGCGATCCCGCCAGGCCCTCGATCTCGTCATGCACTTCGAACACGAACGTATTCGCGAGCTTCCGCACCGCGGCGAAGTGCTTCTCCGCTCGCGCCCTTTCGGCCACCGCCACGCGCCGCTCGCGATCGATCATCACGAGCCCGGCGAGCAGGGTGACGACGACCGCCGCCGCGGTCGCGAGCGGCAATTTGTGACGAGCGGCGAAGCGCCCGGCGAGATAACGCCAGGTGCCCGCGCGTGCCTTCACCGGCCGCCTTTCGAGGTGGGCAAGGATGTCCTCGTCGATCAGCTCCACGGAGGCATAGCGCTGCGCCGGATCGCGCCGCATCGCCTTCAGCACGATGGCGTCGAGATCGCCGGAGACACGCCGCGCGAGCTGCTGCGGCGAGGCGAGCCCGCATTGACGCGCCGCGTCGGCGGTGAGGGCGAGCTTCGAGGGCACGGTCGTGTCTTCCTGCAGGAGCATCGCGTCGGTGAGGGTCCTGCCCTCGCGCACCGCGCGATACGGCGCGAGGCCGGTGACCAGCTCGTGGAGGTTCACGCCGAGCGCGTAGACGTCCGTCGCCGTCGTGATGGTCCCCCCGGCCACCTGCTCCGGCGCCGCGTAGCGAAGCGTCATCACGCGTCCGCCGATGCGCGTGAGCTCGCCCGACGGGCCCGCGGCGTCTTCCTCGTCGAGGAGCTTCGCGATGCCGAAATCGAGCAGCTTCACCTGGCCGCGCGCGTCGATGAGGACGTTGCCCGGCTTCAGGTCGCGATGCACCACGAGGTAGCGGTGCGCATGGCCGACGGCCGAGAGCACCTGCCGGAAGAGCGCGAGCCGCTCCGGAATGGAAAGCGACCGGGAGGCCACATGCTCGGCGAGCGACAGGCCTTCGACGAATTCCATCGCGAGCCATGGCTGTCCGGAATCGGTCACGCCCGCGTCGTAGAACCTCGCGATGTGCGGATGCTCGAGCCTCGCCAGGATGTCGCGTTCGCGGCGGAAGCGCTCACGCCAGGAGCCGCCCTGCTGGTGGATCGTGGGCAGCTTCAGGGCCGCTTCGCGCGCGACGCGGCCGTCGGCTTGCCGCGCGAGCCACACCTCCCCCATGCCGCCGCGGCCCAGCGGGCGCACCAGCTCGAAGGGCCCGATCCGCGCGCCCTGCGCGTAGGCGCTGGTCCACGCAGGAGACGCAGCGAGCCGCGGCACCGTTTCCATCTCGCGCGAGCGTTCGGCGCGTTCGTGCGCTGCCAGCATGCGGCGCACGAACGGGGCGCCCTGGGGATCCGTCACGTCGAGCCGCGCGAGCCACGCGGCGCGCTCGATCGCGTCCATCTCGAGCCCCGCGGCGAGGAGCGGCTCCACATGCAGCCAGAGTTCACGCGAAATATTCATGGATTCCTCGAATGAACGCAAAGCGCGCGCAGATCCGGCCACGCAACCCTTGCATCAGTCCGCCACGAGAGTCAGGAGCAACGCCCTCGCCTTCTGCCATTCGCGTCCGACGGTGCGCACGGACATGCCGAGCGCCTCGGCGATTTCCGCTTCGGTAAGGCCGCCGAAGAAGCGCATCTCCACGAGGCGCGCGAGGCCTTCGTCGAGCTTCGCCAGGTCGTCGAGCGCGCGGCTCACGATCTCGACGTCCAGCGAGGGCGGCAGGCCCTCCCCGGCCGCGGTATCGAGCGTCACGACCTGGAGGTCGCCCCCGCGGCGAAGCGCGCGCTGCTCGCGAACGATATCGACCACGATGCTGCGCAGCGCGCGCGAGGCATAGGCGAGGAAGTGAAGGCGGTCGGGAAATTCACGCGCGGGCCCGGCCGCGAGCTTGAGGTAGCTGTCGTGGACGAGAGCCGTGGTCTGCATCTGTCCCTGCAGGCCGCTGCCGCGCAGGCGCGCGTGGGCGATGCGCTTCAGCTCGGGATAGAAGGACGCGAACGCCTGGTCGAGCGCGCTGGAGTCTTGCCCGGTGATGCTCCGCAAGGCGGCGGCGATCTCGCTCATCAGGAAGGGGCGCAGGTGTTGCTCTCGCCAAAAGAGTCTACACGCTACCGGGACGGAAAGGCGCATGGGCCGTGCCCTGCGTCGAGCTCGGACTCCGCGAGGAGACGGAGCGTACGGAGACCGTACTGCCCTTCCCAGTCAGTGAACCTCTTCGCCGGGGACGACTTCCGGGGAGAGGGTGAAGGTCTCGACCCCTTCCTCGTGAAGCTCCTCGGCTTCGTCCGGCGTCACCACGCCGCGGATGTTGCGCGCGTCTTCTTCCTGGTAGTGGATGCGGCGCGCGATTTCGGCGAACTTGCGGCCGACGTCCTCGGTGTTGGTGAGTATGAATTTGCGAAGCGCCAACACGGTCTCGCGCCGCAATGCTTCGTCGACCTTGGGCGCGGAAGGCGGCGAATCGTTACCCGACGTATGCACGTGGGGCGCCGACGGCAGCTTGTGCACTTCCGCGGTCGAGCAGGTCGGGCACTGCAGCTGGCCGGATCGCGCCTGACGGTCGAAGGCTTCGGCCGAATCGAACCAGCCCTCGAAGAAGTGGCCCTGGCCGCAGGTGAGCTGGTAGACGATCATGGTGTCGAGATGAGGGCGCGCCAGGGGTTTTTCAACTCTCGCGCCCTACCGCGGCGAGCGCGTGGTGAGCGTGCGGAAGCGCTTCGCGCGCAGGTCGAGCGCCACCAGCTGGTACTCATGATCGAAGCGCTTTTCGGCGGCCGGATCGAAGGCGAAGACGATCTCGCGAGCGTCGGGCGAGATGTCGAAGTGATGCGCGGTCGGAACGGCGCGCGAGATCTCGTAGCGGGTCCCGGCGAAGAGGTCGTGCGTCGCGCCGGTGTCGATGTCCACGGTGAAGAGGTGCGGCACGCATCCGTCGGAAATCCAGTGGCCCCACCAGCGGTACGCGGAGTGCTCCACCACGTGCGCCTTCACCTTGCCGTCCTTGCGCGCCTTGTGGCGCTTGGCGATGTCGGCGAGGCCCTTCGCCATTTATTTGTCGCCGGATGCGGGGAATGGGCGGGAATTCTAGCAGTAGAATGAAGGCCTCCCTCCGGAGGATCCCATGAAGCCGAACGATCTCAAGCCCACGTTCAAGTGGGACGACCCGCTGCTCCTCGACGACCAG
>JBBRTF010000067.1:0-15109 GCA_038244725.1 Burkholderiales bacterium | reverse complement strand
CAGCGCGGTGAGCGATCCGGTCTTGCCCTTGACCGCGCCCTTGGTGAACTTCTCCACGTATTCCTCGTTCACGCGCGCGGCGCGCTCCAGCAGGCGGCTGTGGAGATAGAACACGTCGCCGGGATACGCCTCGCGGCCCGGCGGGCGGCGCAGCAGGAGCGAGATCTGGCGGTACGCCCACGCCTGCTTGGTCAGGTCGTCGTAGACGATGAGCGCGTCCTGGCCACGATCGCGGAAGTATTCGCCCATGGTGCAGCCCGAATACGGCGCGATGTACTGCATGGCGGCGGGGTCGGAGGCGGTGGCGGCGACGACGATGGTGTAGGCCATCGCGCCGGACTCCTCGAGCTTGCGCACGACGTTGGCGACCGTCGAGGCCTTCTGGCCCACGGCGACGTACACGCAGAAAAGATCCTTGCCCTTCTGGTTGATGATCGCGTCGACGGCCACCGCGGTCTTGCCGGTCTGGCGGTCGCCGATGATGAGCTCGCGCTGGCCGCGGCCCACGGGCACCATCGCGTCGATGGACTTCAAGCCGGTCTGCACCGGTTGCGACACGGACTTCCTCGCGATCACGCCCGGCGCCACCTTCTCGATGGGCTCCGTCATCTTGGCGTTGATGGGGCCCTTGCCGTCGATCGGGATGCCGAGGGAATTCACCACACGCCCGATGAGCTCGGGGCCCACGGGGACTTCGAGGATGCGCCCGGTGGCCTTCACCGTGTCGCCCTCGGAGATGTGCTCGTAGGCGCCGAGCACCACCGCGCCCACCGAGTCGCGCTCGAGGTTCAGCGCGAGGCCGAAGGTGTTGCCCGGAAACTCCAGCATCTCGCCCTGCATCACGTCGGCCAGGCCGTGGATGCGGCAGATGCCGTCGGTCACGGAGATCACGGTGCCCTCGGTGCGCTTCTCGGCGGCGACCTGGAGGTTCTCGATCTTCGACTTGATGAGTTCGCTGATTTCGGAAGGATTGATCTGCATTGCCTTTGACTCCTGGGGCCGGTTCTCGCGAGCCGGCGAATTATCGAGTGAGCGCCGCGGCCATCTGGGCCAGGGCGTCACGCACGGAAGCATTGATCACTTGGTCGCCGATCTGCACGCGCGCCCCGCCGAGAAGCTGCGGGTCCACCTCGAGGTCGGCTTCCACCTTCTTGCCGTAGCGCTTCTCCAGCGCCGCGACGATGTCGTCGCGCTGCGGGTCGGTGAGGGGAAGCGCGCTGGTGATGCGCGCGCGCAGGACTTTCTCATGCGCGTGCTTGAGCTCCTGGAATTGCTCGGCAATGTCGCCGATCAGACTCTCGCGGTGAGCGTCGACGAGGATCGCGACGAGCCTCTTCGTGGCGGCGTCGAGGCGCCCGCCCGCGGCCGAGTCGAAGACATCCTTTTTCTGTTGCGCGTTCACGTTCGGGTTCAGGAGGATGGCGCGCATCCGGGCGTCGTGCGCCGCCGCCGCGGCGAGCGCGAGGCTGTCGGCGATCTCGGCGAGCGCGTTCTTCTCGAGCGCCGTGCGGAAGATGGCTTCCGCGTACGGCCGGGCAACGGTTGCGATCTCGGCCATGGCCTAGAGCTGCGCCTTCAGCTGGTTCAGCATGTCGGCGTGCGCCTTGGCGTCGACCTCGCGGCGCAGGATCTTCTCCGCGCCGCTCACGGCGAGGGCGGCGACCTGCTCGCGCAGCTGCTGCTTGGCCGATTGCACTTCCTGGTCGATCGAGGCCTTGGCGGCAGCGGCGAGACGCTCGCCCTCGTTCTTCGCCTGCGACTTCGACTCCTCGATGCGCTGGGCCGCGGCCTTCTCCGCCGCCACCACGATCTCCTGGGCGCGGACGCGCGCATCGCGCAACAGGACCTCGGTCTGCTTCTGGGCGTCGGCGAGCGAGGAGCGTCCGCGCTCGGCCTCGGCGAGGCCGTCGGCGATGAGCTTCTGGCGCTCCTCGATCTTGCGCATGAGCCAGGGCCAGATGACCTTCATCGTGAACCAGATGAAGAGACCGAACTCGATCGCCTGGGCGAACAGCGTGAAATTGAGATTCATGAATCGTCCCTTTCGGGATTCCGCGAGGCGTTAAATGAAGCGGTTGAGCAGCGGGTTGGCGAACGCGAAGAACATCGCGAGGCCCACGCCGATGATGAACGAGGCGTCGATGAGGCCGAGGAGGAGGAACACCTTCGCCTGCAGCTGCGGCATCAGCTCCGGCTGGCGCGCCGCGCCCTCGAGGAAGCGGCTGCACATGATGCCGACGCCGACGCACGCGCCGAGCGCGCCGAGCCCGATGATGAGGCCGATCCCGACGCCGGTGTAGGCCTGGATCATGGCGATCATTTGAAGCTTGTCCATTTTGTTTTCCTTTCGGTGATGACTTTGAAGTGTGGTGTTGAATGCGATGCGTGATCAGTGGCTTTCGTGCGACATCTGGATGTACACGACGGTGAGCATCATGAAGATGTAGGCCTGCAGGGCCACGATGAGGACGTGGAAGATCGCCCAGCCGAAACCCAGGCCTATGCCGGCGATCGTCCCGATGACGCCCGTGGCAGCCCACATCCACAACAGCAGGAAGATGATCTCGCCGGCATACATGTTTCCGAACAGTCGAAGCGAGTGGGACAGCGGCTTCGAGACATATTCGACGAGGTTGAAGAGGAAGTTGAGGGGCCACAGCAGTGGGTTGGCGCCGAAGGGCGCGCAGAAAAGCTCGTGGATGAATCCTCCGACTCCCTTCTCCTTCACAGCGAACCCGATCATGAGCGCCCATACCGTGAGCGCGAGCGCGAAGGTGGCGTTCACATCGGCGGTCGGCACGATGCGGAAGCCGTGCTCGGGCAGGACCGCCGATATCCAGTCGACGGGCAGGAAGTCCATGGCGTTCATCAGCAGGACCCAGACGCCCACCGTGAAGGCGAGGGGCGCCACGAACTTGCTGCGCTCGCCGTGGAAGACACCCTTCACCTGGCCGTCGATGAATTCGAAGCAGATCTCGGCGAAGGCCTGGCGTTTCGAGGGCACGCCGGTGGTGGCGGACTTCGCGATCCACCAGAAGAACCCGAGACTCACGACACCGAGAATCGCGGAGACGATGAGGGTGTCCAGGTTGAGCGTCCAGAACCCGCCGTCGCCCATTGCCTTCTCGTAGAAGGTGAGGTGATGCCGGATGTATTCCGAAGGGGTGAGGTGCTCAGCGGCCATCGACGAGTCTTTCGGTCATTCTTCCCGGGAGACCCGGGATCCATTTTCTTCTTGTGTGTCGCGCACCGCGATGGCGGCGGCGAACACCCCTATCGTGATCACGAAGGTCGCGAAGAACGCAGCGTGCACGATGCCTCTGTAATTTGCGAGAACCAGCATGAGGCCGACGAATATCAGGAGGATCTTGATCGCCTCCGCCCTGAATATCGTCCGGAGCGCCTCCCCGGCCGTCCTCGCCTCGCCTTGCGCGGCCCGCCATCCATACACGCCACCCGCCACGAGGTTGATGGCCCCTCCGAGCACGGCGGAAATGGCGCCGTGGACCCCCCAGAGGAGCGCTGCTGCCAGCGTGAGACTTGCCGTGGCGATCACCTGCCACTTCAAGACGATGCGGATGGGCCTCGGAAAAGGTCGGAAATGCATGAGGGCCCGCGAAGCAAAACCGTTGAATTATATCGGCCGGGAGGGTCCAGCGTCAAAAATTATCGCGGTGCAACATCAGCGCTCAGGGGCGCTTCAGTTTCCTGATGAGGCCCTGCAACTCGTCGAGGCTTGCGTACTCGATGAGGAGCGATCCGCGGCCGCCGCGGCGGGGCTTGAGGCGGACCTGGGCGCCGAGGGATTCGGAAAGTTCCTCCTGGAGCCGGCGGCTGTCGGCATCGAGCTTGCCGGTGGCGTGCTGCGCGGATTTCGGCGCCTGGTGTGCTTCCTGGACCAGGCGTTCGGCGTCGCGCACCGAGAGTCCCTTCTCGACAATCCGGTTCGCGAGCTCCACCTGGCGCGCCCTCGACAGGGCGAGCAGCGCGCGCGCGTGTCCCATGTCGATGGAGCCGTCCTGCACCAGAGACTGCACGGCGGGCGCGAGCTCGAGCAGACGCAGGAGGTTGGTCACGCCCGTGCGCGAGCGGCCGATGGCGCGGGCCACTTCTTCATGCGTGAGGCTGAACTCCTCGATGAGCCGCTTCAGGCCCGCGGCCTCCTCGATCGGGTTCAGGTCCTCGCGCTGGATGTTCTCGATCAACCCGATGCCCAGGGCCGCCTCGTCGGGCACTTCGCGGATCACGGCGGGGATGCGATCGAGGTTCGCGATCCTCGCCGCGCGCCAACGGCGCTCGCCCGCGAGAATCTCGTATTGCGAATCGCCCACGGGGCGCACGACGATGGGCTGGATCACGCCGCGGGCGCGAATGGATTCGGCGAGCTGCGCGAGCGAGGCTTCGTCCATGCGGGTGCGGGGCTGGTATTTGCCGGGGCGTAGCGAGGACACAGGCAACTGGGCAAGCGTGTCCACGTCGTCGCGGGCATTCGTGGCTCCGCCGAGCAGCGCGTCCAGGCCGCGGCCCAGACCCTTGTGGCGCGCGGTCATGCCGCCTCCTCCGCCACCGGGAATCCGTTCCTTTGCAGCAGCTCGCGCGCGAACTGCAGGTGCGCGAGCGCTCCCTTCGACGCAGGGTCGTGCAGCAGGACCGGCTTGCCGAAGGAGGGCGCCTCGGCGATGCGGATGTTGCGGGGGATCACGGTGTCGAAGACCTTCTCGCCATAGTGGCGCTTCAGCTCGTCGGAGACCTGCACGGTGAGCATGCTGCGAGGGTCGTACATGGTGCGAACCAGGGCCTCGATCTCGATCCTCGGATTCAGGTTCTGCTTCACCTTGCGCAGCGTCCCCACGAGGTCCGAGAGTCCCTCGAGCGCGTAGTACTCGCACTGCATCGGGATGATCACCGAGTCGGCCGCGGTGAAGCCGTTCACGGTGAGCATGTTGAGGGCGGGCGGGCAGTCGATCACCACGAAGTCGTAGTCCGCCACGACCTGCGCGAGCGCGTCGCGCAGGCGGTACTCGCGCCGCTCCATGCCGATCAGCTCGACCTCGGCACCGGCCAGCTCGCGATTGGAAGCGACGATGTCGTAATTGCCTTCGCAGGCGCGCACGGCTTCGCGCATCGAATGCTCGCCGAGGAGAACTCCGTAGACGGTCTTGTCGCACGCGCTCTTGTCGACCCCGCTCCCGGTCGTGGCATTGCCCTGCGGATCGAGGTCGATCAGCAACGCGCGCCGGCCGTAATGCGCGAGGCTTGCCGAAAGGTTGACGGCGATCGACGTCTTGCCCACGCCTCCCTTCTGGTTCGCCACCACGAAGACGCGCCCCATCACGCGGCCTCGACGAAGACGAGATGGCGCTTCGCCTCGAGCGTGGGCACGCTCAGCTCGAGCACGCGCGCCACCCGATGCGTCGCCGGAACGCGTGCAATCTCGTCGAAGGGATACACCCCCTTCATCGCGATGAGGCGCCCGCCGTCGGCCACGAGGTGCTGGGCCTGAGCGACGAAATCGGCGAGGTCGGAGAAGGCGCGCGACACCACCGCGTCGAACTTCTGCGAGGGCTTCCAGTTCTCGACGCGATCGCAGACCACGTCCACATTTTCAAGCGCGAGCTCGGTCTTCGCCTGCTTCAGGAATGCCGCCTTCTTGTGGCTCGAGTCGAGCAGCGTGATCCGGGCATCGGGCCGCGCGATGGCCACGGGGATTCCCGGCAGGCCCGGACCGGTGCCCACGTCGAGGATCGCCTTCACGCCTTCGAGGTGCGGGAGAATCGACAGGCTGTCGAGCAGGTGCAGCACCACCATCTGCTCCGGCTCCCGCACCGCGGTGAGGTTGTGCACGCGGTTCCACTTCGCGATGAGCTTGAGGTAGCGCTCGAGCCGCTGCGGCGATCCGCGAGGCAAGTCGAGGCCCAGCGCCGCGGCGCCCCCGGCGATGCGTTCTTCGAGGTTCATACGCGCTTCTCTTGGGACTCTTCGGCGAGCGAACGACGCTTCAGGTAGACGAGCAGCAGCGAGACGGCGGCGGGGGTGACCCCCTGGATGCGGGAGGCTTGCCCCACGGTCTCGGGTCTGTGCTGGTTCAGTTTCTGCGTGACCTCGCGGGACAGGCCGCGCACCGTCGCATAGTCGAGGTCCGCAGGCAGGCGCACCCGCTCCTGGCCCAGCTGGCGATCCACCTCGCCACGCTGGCGCTCGATGTATCCGGAGTACTTGGCCGCGACTTCAACCTGGTCCGCCACCGCCGAGTTCGCCGGCGCCGATTCGGCGTCCATCCAGGGCTTGAGGCGCTCGTACGAGACGCCGGGCCGGCGGAGGAGATCGAACAGCGAATACTCCCGCTCCATCACCTGCCCAATCACATCTATTTGATTTTCCTCACTAATTTTTGATGGGTGAGCCCACGTCGCGCGCAGCCGCGCAGTTTCCCGCTCGATCCCCTCGCGCTTTTCGCAGAAGGCACGCCAGCGCGCGTCATCGACAAGCCCGAGCTTGCGGCCGATCTCCGTGAGGCGAAGGTCGGCGTTGTCTTCGCGTAGCTGCAGGCGGTATTCCGCACGGCTCGTGAACATGCGGTACGGCTCCGTCACACCGCGCGTGACGAGGTCGTCCACCAGCACACCCAGGTAAGCCTCATCCCGGCGCGGAGTCCAGCCGGCCTCTCCCTTCGAAAGGAGCGCCGCATTCACTCCGGCAAGCAGTCCCTGGGCCGCCGCTTCCTCGTAACCCGTAGTGCCGTTGATCTGGCCGGCGAAGAAAAGCGCCGCGATGGCCTTCGTCTCGAGCGTCGCCTTCAGGCCTCGGGGGTCGAAGTAGTCGTACTCGATCGCATAGCCGGGACGCAGCAGGTGCGCGCGCTCCAGGCCGGCGATGGAATGGACCAGCTCCTGTTGCACGTCGAAGGGCAGGCTCGTGGAGATGCCGTTGGGATAGAACTCGTGAGTGTCCAGGCCCTCGGGCTCGAGGAAGATCTGGTGGCCGGGCTTTCCGGCGAATCGATGGATCTTGTCCTCGATGGAAGGGCAATACCGCGGGCCCACCCCCTCGATCACCCCGGTGAACATCGGCGAGCGGTCGAGCCCGCCGCGGATGATCTCGTGGGTGCGTTCATTGGTGTGGGTGATCCAGCAACTCACCTGGCGGGGATGCGTTGCGCGCGATCCGAAGAAAGAGAAAACCGGCTCCGGGCGATCGCCGGGTTGCTCGACGACTTTCGAGAAGTCGATCGTGCGCCCGTCCAGGCGCGGCGGCGTTCCTGTCTTGAGCCTTCCCACCGGCAGCTTGAGCTCGCGAAGGCGAGCTGCAAGGGAAAGCGACGGCGGGTCTCCCGCCCGTCCCGCCTGATACCTTTCCAGGCCGACATGGACGAGGCCCCCCAGGAATGTCCCCGCGGTGAGGACCACGGCGCTCGCATGGAAGCGCAGCCCCACGGCGGTCACCGCGCCCGTGACACGGTCTGCCTCGACGCTGAGGTCGTCGACGGCTGACTGGAAAATCCAAAGGTTCGGTTGCGCCTCGAGCCGCCGTCGAATGGCGGAGCGGTACAGCACCCGATCGGCCTGCGCCCGCGTCGCCCTCACGGCCGGACCCTTGCTCGCGTTAAGGGTGCGGAACTGGATCCCGGCCTCGTCGGTCGCCAGGGCCATCGCCCCCCCGAGGGCGTCGACCTCACGGACGAGGTGGCCCTTGCCGATGCCGCCGATCGACGGGTTGCACGACATCTGGCCGAGCGTCTCGAGCGCGTGGGTGAGGAGGAGCGTTCGCGCGCCGGCGCGTGCGGAGGCGAGGGCGGCCTCCGTGCCGGCATGGCCGCCACCTATCACGATCACATCGAAACGATCCGAAAAATCCATCAGCCAAATCCAGGATGGCGAAGCATGCCGCGCGGGGAAGACGGAATTCTACGGGAAATGCACCCCGGCCCGAAGCGATGTTCCACGTGGAACGCAGCAGCGATGTCGTTCCACGTGGAACATTACTTGCCGATACAGAAATGAGAAAAGATCTGGCCCAGGAGATCTTCAGCCGTGACGGCCCCCGTGATGCGGCCGAGGGCCATCTGCGCCAACCTTAGCTCTTCCGCAATCAATTCAAATGGTTGCTGCGGACTCGCGGCAAAAAGTAAGCGCTGGCTTGCATCATGGAGGGCGGTGAGGTGGCGCTCCCGGGCCATGAAGACCCCTTCGCCGTGGGGGCGCCACCCGGCCGCGTGGAGGAGCCAGGCCCGCAGCGCCTCCATCCCCGCGCCAGTCTTCGCCGAAACCCGCAGCACATCCTCGTCCCCGATGCGGCCGGCGCCAGCGGGTTCGTGGGTCAGGTCAACCTTGTTGATGACATGCGCGACCGCGATCCCCTCGGGCAGCCGTGCCAGGTAATCGCGTTCGTCTGCGGCCGCCTCCGGGCCGCTCTCGGTCACGAAGAGCGCCGCGCCGGCCTTCTCGACGGCGCGCCAGGTGCGCTCGATGCCCATGCGCTCGATCTCGTCGGCCGCGGCGCGAAGACCCGCGGTGTCGACCATGTGGACAGGAACCCCCTCGAGGCTCACGGTCACGCGCACGGAGTCGCGCGTCGTGCCCGCGATCGGCGTGACGATCGCGACCTCGTCTCCGGCGAGGCGATTCAGCAGGCTCGACTTGCCGACGTTGGGCCGCCCGATGAGGACCGCGGTGAGCCCATCGCGAAGCACGGCGCCCTGTCGCGCCTCGGCGAGAAGCGCGTCGAGATCGGCGCGAAGCGCCTCGAGCTGCGTGCGTTGCTGCGACCGGTCCGCGGGGTCGATCTCCTCCTCGGGGAAATCGATGCACGCCTCGACGTGCATGCGCAACTGCGTGAGCGCGTCCACGAGAGCGTGCACCCGCCGGGAGAAGTCGCCCGCGAGCGAACGGGCAGCGCTGCGGGCGGCCTCGACGCTCGACGCGTCGATGAGATCCGCCACGCTTTCGGCCTGCGCGAGGTCGAGCCTCTCGTTGAGAAACGCGCGCCGCGTGAACTCGCCGGGCTCGGCCACGCGCGCGCCAAGCCCGACGCAACGCCGCAGCAACTGCTGCATGACGACGGGTCCGCCATGGCCCTGGAGCTCGAGCACGTCCTCGCCGGTATAGGAATGGGGCGCGGGAAAGAAAATCGCGATGCCCTCGTCGAGGGCGGCGCCGTCCCCGGCGTAGAAGGAGGCGAGTGTCGCGCGGCGCGGGCGCAATGGCGAGCGCGCCACTTCCGCGGCGATGGAGCTCGCGAGGCTCCCGGACACGCGCACGACGCCGATGCCTCCGCGGCCTGGCGGCGTGGCGATGGCGGCGATGGTATCGCCGCCGGACTTCAGCGCCGGGCTTTCGCCTTCGCCTCGGCCGCGAGGGTCTTGTTGATGTGCCACTGCTGCAGGATCGTGAGCAGGTTCTGCGCTACCCAGTAAAGCACAAGGCCCGCGGGGAAGAAGAGGAAGAACACGCTGAACACGATCGGCATCATCAGCATCACCTTCGCCTGCACCGGGTCGGCGGGCTGCGGGTTGAGCCTCGTCTGCACGAACATCGACACGGCGTAGATCACGGGCAGGATGAAGTAGGGATCCGGGGCCGACAGGTCGTGGATCCATCCCAGCCACGGCGCGTGGCGCAGCTCGATCGAGGCGAGCAGCACCCAGTAGAGCGCGATGAACACCGGGATCTGCACGACGATCGGAAGGCAGCCGCCGAGCGGGTTGATCTTCTCGGTCTTGTAGAGCTCCATCATCGCCTGGTTCAGCTTCTGGCGATCTTCGCCGTAGAGCTGCTTCAGCTTCTCCATCTTCGGGCCGAGGACCTTCATCTGCGCCATGGAGCGCCCCGCGCGCGCGTTGAGCGGGTAGAAGAGCAGCTTGATCATGATGGTGAGGATGATGATCGACCATCCCCAGTTGCCGACCACGCTGTGGATCCACTTGAGCACCCAGAAGAGCGGCGCCGCGAGCACGTAGAGCCAGCCATAATCGACCGCGAGCTTGAGGCCCGGAGCGACTTTCTCGAGGATCTCGGTTTCCTGCGGTCCGATGTAAACGGGCACGTCGACCGTGGCGGTGGCCCCCGGAGCGATCGTGCCCATCGGCGCCACCACGCCCGCGGTGTAGAGATTTTCGCCGACCTTGTTGGTGAAGTACTCGCGCTCGAGGCCCGTCTTCGGGAGCCATGCGGAAACGAAGTAGTGCTGGATGATGCCGATCCAGCCGTCCTTCGCCTTCTTCGCATGGCTCTGCTTGCCCTTGGCGATGTCGCTGAAATCGACCTTGTGGAACTTCGCTTCGTCCGTGTAGACGGCGGGCCCGGTGAATGTCGTCACGCCCGCGAAGCGGCTGGTCTGCGCGGCCTGCTCGCTCGGGGGATTCGCGTCGCGCAGGAACTGGAAATAGGCGAAAGGCGCGATGGGCTTGTCGGACGTGTTGGCGACCTCGTAGGCGACGTCGATCACGTAGCTGCCACGGTGGAACGTATAGCGCTTGGTCACCTCGGCGCCGTTCGCGTCGCGCGCCTTGAGCGCGACCTCGACGGTGTCCTTTCCGTCGGCGAGCGAATAGGAGCGCTGCGCGGCCTCGTAGAAGCTCTTGTGCGTAGGCAAGCCGTCCCCGAGGAGACCCGTCTGCGTGACGAAGTAGTGCTTGGGATCCGGCTCCATCAGCGTGAGCGGCTGGGTGCGGTCGAGCGCCGAATACACCTTCCTCATGGTGACGCGGTCGATGTCGCCGCCCAGCGTGTTGAGCTCGACGTCGAATACATCGGTCTTCACGATCACCGGCTCGCCGCGCGCGCCCGCAACCGCAGAAGGGACCGCGCCCGGTATCACGGCCCCCGGGGGCGTCGCGCCCGCGGGCGACGTCGCGGCGCCCGGCGCCGGCGGCGGCGCCACGGCTCCGGGGCTCACGGGAGCCGCCGGGATCGTGCTCGACGGCGCCAAGGGTAGCTTGGGCGCCTCGTGCTTCTGCCACGCCTCCCACAGCAAGAGGGAGGAGAAGGCGAAGACGGCAAGGGCGATCAGGCGTTGCGTATCCATCATGGCGGGAATGGGCTCAGGGCACCGGGTCGAAGCCGCCGCGGCGCCACGGGTGGCATTTGGTAAGGCGTCGCAGGGCGAGCCAGGATCCGCGCAGGGCACCATGGCCCCGGATCGCCTGCATCGCGTACTCGGAGCAGGTTGGATCGAATCGGCACTGGTTTCCCCACCACGGACTCAAGAGGTAGCGATAGGCGCGGATCATGAAAAGCATGAGGCGCGTCATTCAGTGGGCGTCGTTCTTGGTGAGTTGGTCGAAGAGGGCACGAATCTCGTTGAAGAGCGGCTGCGGGTGAGCCGAATCGAATCGCTCGCGCAAGGACACGACGCAATCGAGGCCGGCATGCTTGCCGACATGGCGGCGAAACGTCTCGCGCACAAGGCGCTTCACGCGGTTACGATCCACCGAGCTCGGCACGAGCCGGCGGGTCAGCGCGATTCCCAGGCGCGAAACGCCCGGGGTGCCCTTTGCCACATGAAGGATCGCGAGGTGCCCGCGGACCTTGCGTGGGCCGCGAAGCACGGTGCCGAAGGAGCCTTGCACCGTGAAGCGGTGACGCCGCGAATACCCTTCCTTCCGGGCGTCCCGCGGCATGGCTCGGCTAGACGGCGACGCGCTTGCGGCCCTTGGCGCGGCGCGCATTAATGATGGCGCGGCCGCTGGCCGTTTTCATGCGCACGCGAAAGCCGTGCGTCTTCTTACGGTGGGTGTTTGACGGCTGGAAGGTGCGCTTCATTGCGGCTGTCCCTGTTGATTCAATCGCCAGACGGCGAAAAGCCTGAAATTATAACGGATCCGCGCCCCCGGCGCCATCGCCGCGGCCCCTCTCGGGCTTAATTTGGCTGTGGATAACCGGCCTCGATCCCGGTAAAATTTGTGATCGCCCCACCGTCTTTTTCCGACCTCTCCCTGCCCCCGATTTTGCCTATGGATTCGCTTTGGCCGTCGCTCGCCGCTGAACTCAAGAAGGAGTTGCCGGCCCAGCAGTACGACACCTGGATCAAGCCGCTCCGGGGCGAGCGCAAGAACGACCAACTGGTCCTCGTGGCTCCCAATCATCACGTCCTGAAGTATGTGCGGACCAACCTCCTTCCGCGGATCGCATCGCGCGTCGAGCACGTGGCGGGCGGGCGCCTCAGCGTGAACCTGGTGCTGGACGACAAGCTCGCGGAAAACGAGATCGTCGTTCCCGAGCCGGTGGCCGTCGCCGCGCCCGAGCGCCCGGCACGCGAGGAGCACCGCCTGAATCCCGGCTTCACGTTCACCAATTTCGTGAACGGCAAGGCCAACCAGATCGCCCGCGCCGCCGCAATCCAGGTCGCGGAGAATCCCGGCACCGCGTACAACCCGCTCTTCATCTATGGCGGCACGGGCCTGGGCAAGACTCACCTCCTGCAGGCGATCGGCACCGAGGTCCTGAAGCGCAATCCCAAGGCGAAGGTGCGCTACATCCATGCCGAGCAGTTCGTGGCGGACGTGGTGCGCGCCTACCAGCACAAGAGCTTCGACTCGCTCAAGCGCTACTACCGGTCCCTGGACCTCTTCCTCATCGACGACGTGCAATTCTTCGTCGGCAAGTCGCGCTCCCAGGAAGAGTTCTTCTATACGTTCAACGCCCTCTTCGAGGCCCACAAGCAGGTCGCGATCACGAGCGACTGCTTCCCGAGGGAGATGACCGGCATCGAGGATCGCCTGATCTCGCGCTTCGGCTGGGGCCTCACCGTCGCCGTCGAGCCGCCCGAGCTCGAGATGCGCGTGGCGATCCTTCTGAAGAAAGCCGAGAACGACGGCGTGCGCCTGGACGAGAACGTCGCCTTCTTCATCGCCAAGCACATCCGCTCGAACGTGCGCGAGCTCGAAGGGGCGCTGAAGCGCGTCCTCGCGTATGCCCGATTCAACAACGCGATGGTGACCGTGGGGACCGCGCGCGAGGCGCTCAAGGATCTTCTCGCCGTCCTCAACAGGCAGGTGTCGATCGAGAACATCCAGAAGACCGTCGCCGACTACTTCAAGATCAAGGTTTCGGAGATGTATTCGAAGAAGCGCTTCCGCTCCGTGGCGCGTCCGCGCCAGGTGGCGATGGCGCTCGCCAAGGAGTTGACGCAGCAGAGCCTGCCCGAGATCGGGGAGGCGTTCGGCGGTCGCGACCATACCACCGTCCTGCATGCCTGCCGCAAGACCGCGGAGCTTCGCGAGTCCGACCAGGAATTCGCGCGCGACTACGCGCAGCTGCAGCAGATCCTGCTGGGATGAAAGCGCCGGAACTCATGAAGAACCTGTGGACAGTTTTCGAAGCCTGCGCGACGAGCGCTTCTGCGCACAGGCCGGCGTTGCAATCCCCCAGTCTTGTCCCCATTTTTAATGGGGTTAACTCGTTGATCGGCTTGCGGATTGCGGAGTTATCCCGCTCCGGAGCCTCTCCTATTAGCTGTTAACTGTTCTCTTTTATAAAGATTACTAATAGATAGAGACCAATGCTGAAAATCAAAACCACGAATGACAAGCTTCTGGGCCCTCTGCAGCAGGTCACCGGGATCGTGGAACGGCGCCACACGCTGCCGATTCTGTCCAACGTCCTCATCACCGCCACGGGTTCGAGGGTCGAGTTCCTGGCGACGGACCTCGAGGTGCAGATCACTTCGCGCGCGGATCTCGAAACCGCCGCAGAAGGCTCGGTCACTGCGGGGGCGCGCAAGCTCTACGACATCCTGCGTTCACTTCCCGAGGACGCGGAGGTCTCGCTCGAGGCCAAGGAAAACCGCATGACCGTACGGGCGGGCAAGAGCCGATTCAATCTGCAGACGCTCGCGGCCGCCGACTTTCCCAGGATGGTGGAGGCCAAGGACGCGTCGAAGACGCTCACTTTGCCGCAGAAGGCCCTCAAGGACGCCCTCGGCCTCGTGCAGTTCGCGATGGCGGTGCAGGACATCCGCTACTACCTGAACGGGGTCCTCTTCTCGGTGGACAAGGAGACCCTGCGCGTGGTCGCGACTGACGGCCATCGCCTGTCCTTCGCGAGCCAGTCCCTGGGTAGCGATCATGGTTCCGTGGAGGCCATCCTTCCGAGGAAGACCGTGCTCGAGCTGATCAAGCTCCTCGGCGATACCGACGAGCCGGTGTCCCTGGCGATTGGCTCCAACCAGGCGCGCTTCTCCTTCGGCGGCATCGAGATCGTCTCCAAGATCGTCGAGGGGAAATTCCCCGACTATCAGAAGGTGATCCCGGCGGCTCACAAGAACCAGGTCTCCCTCAACCGCGCCACGCTCGCGCAATCGCTCAACCGCGCGGCGATCCTCTCCAACGAGAAGATCCGCGGCGTGCGACTGGTGTTCACCAAGGACGCGCTGTCGATCATCTGCACGAACAACGAGCAGGAAGAGGCCGAAGAGGGCCTCGCCGTGGAGTACGACGGCGACCCGCTCGACATCGGCTTCAACATCTCGTATCTGCTCGACGTCCTGAACCACGTCGATTCCGAAACGGTGACCTTCACCATGGGCGACTCGAATTCGAGCGCGCTGGTGCAGATGCCCGGCCACGACGACTTCAAGTACGTCGTGATGCCGATGCGCATCTAGTCGCCGCCGCTTCAATCGATCAGGAACTCAATGGCAACTGTCCCGCAACCCAATCCCGAGAACGGCCGCATCCCCGCGGAATACGATTCCTCGAGCATCAAGATCCTCAAGGGCCTGGACGCCGTGCGCAAGCGCCCGGGCATGTACATCGGCGATACCTCCGATGGCACGGGGCTGCATCACATGGTGTTCGAGGTCGTCGACAACGCCATCGACGAGGCATTGGCCGGCCACTGCGACGACATCAAGGTCGTGATCCACACCGACAACTCGATCTCGGTGGTGGACAACGGGCGGGGCATTCCCACCGACGTGAAAGACGACGACGACCTCAAGCGCTCCGCCGCCGAGATCGTCATGACCGAGCTGCACGCGGGCGGCAAGTTCGACCAGAACTCGTACAAGGTGTCGGGCGGCTTGCACGGCGTTGGTGTTTCGGTCGTGAACGCGCTCTCCGAATGGCTGAAGCTGCGCATCTGGAGGAATGGCGAGGCGCACTTCCTCGAGT
>JBBRTF010000066.1:0-15206 GCA_038244725.1 Burkholderiales bacterium | reverse complement strand
TCATGCCGTCTCGCACTGCCTTGACGACCAAGCGCCGCAGGTGACCCTGGGTCGCAGCATCCAGCTTCCTGGCATCCGGTTTCGCTCGCATGCCCGCATTTTACCACACTGCGCACTATTTGATGCACCGATCAGTAAGTCGTACCTGACACGACTTTTTAAGTCGTACCTGACACTACTTTTGAGGCTGGGGAGCCACGGCATTGTCCGAGTGTAGGGGGTGCAGGGGGGCGGGGTTCACGGCCCGGCCAAACTGGAGGCATAGCCTCGGGGGTATCGACTTGGAGATACTCATGGCCATCCCCGCGCGGCTCTTCCTCATCCTGATCGCCCTCGCCGCGTTCTCCGGCCCGGGCGCCGAGGCCGCGGCGAAGCGCTCCTCGAGCGAGAAGGTCGCCCTCAACGAAGACTCGAGCTACCAGGCGCTCATCGACGCGACCAACGCCGTGGTGGGCGTGAAGGTGCGCGCGCTTCCCAACGCGCGCGGCAACGAGACGCTCGGCGTGGACCGCGTGGGATCGGGCGTCGTGATCAACAACGAGGGCCTCGTCCTTACCATCGGCTACCTCATCGCGGAGGCGGACCAGGTCGAGGTGAGCGACGCGGACGGCACCGCGGTTCCGGCGATCGTCGTGGCCTCGGACCCGGTCACCGGCTTCGGCCTGCTGCGCCCGATGAGGAAGCTTTCACCCAAGCCGATCCGCCTGGGCTCCTCCGCCCCCGTGGCGCAGCTCGACCGAATGATGATCGTGACCGGCGGCGACGAGCAGACTCTCTCCATCGCGACGGTGGTGTCGAAGCGGCAGTTCGCCGGCTATTGGGAATATCTCATCGACGACGCGATCTTCACCTCGCCCCCGCGCACCGACCACAGCGGCGCCGCCCTCATCAACAAGGACGGCGAGCTGGTGGGCATCGGCTCGCTCCTGGTGATGGACGCGCTCACGCCCGGCGAGCGCCTGCCCGGCAACATGTTCATCCCGGTGGACCTGCTGAAGCCGGTGCTCGACGAACTCGTGCGCACCGGCGGACGCGCCGGGCCGCGCCGGCCGTGGCTCGGCGTGAACTCCCTCGAGGAAGACGGGCGCGTGAAGGTGATGCAGGTGAACGAGGAAAGCCCCGCGGAAGCCGCGGGCATCACCGCGGGCGACATCATCCTCAAGGTGAACGGGGAGCCGGTGGAGTCGCTGGAGAAGTTCTACGTCAAGCTCTGGAGCCCCGGCGCGCGGCCCGGCTCCGACGTGCACCTCACCGTGCTGCACGGCGTGAGCGAGCGCGAGGTCATCGTGCGCTCCATGGAGCGCGACGAGTACATGAGGCGCAAGCCCACCGTCTGAGGCGCAGCCTCAGCGGATGAAATATCCCGCGACCTTCCAGTTGCCGTCCTTCTCGCGCATCGGCGTCACGGTCTCCACGCAGAGCGGGCGGTTCTCGAAGCGCGTGTCGTACTGGATCACCACGTACTCGCCCGCGGGCGCGCCGGGCAGCGAGCGCGTATAGGTCGCCGAGCGCACCTTGCGGGAGATGACGACGCCGAGCGGCCCGCGCACCGCGACGAGCGACGTCTCCCACTGCGCCTTCGGCACGGCCTCGCGGAAATAGGCCGCGGCGTCATCCCAGCTCTCGGCGTAACGCCCCGAGTCGACATCGGCGAGCCAATGCCGGGCGACGCCCATCGCGGGCGTGGTGTCGAGCACGAGCGCGGGCGCGGGCGCGGGCGTGACCTCGGGGGTATCGCCGGCGGCATAGGCCGAGAGCGCGAGGATGGCGGCGGCGAGGAGGAGCGCGAAGAACGCCTTGAATGGGCTCATGGGGTTTCTCCCGGACGCTCAGCGGCGCTGCAGCGTTTCGCGCAGGTGGCGCAGGTACACGAACCCGGCGAGCGTCGCGATCGCGAGCGGCAACAAGACCACGGCCAAGGAGGTCCACCACGTGGCGAGGCGCGGGCCGTAGAGGATGAGCGCCGCGCTCGCGATCGACGCGAGGAACATCGCGCGGCCCATGAACGCGTTGGCCGGGTACCAGACGGCCGGGCTCGAGCGCGTGAACTTCGTCCTGAATCCGTAGAAGGCGTTGGGCGGTATCCAGCGCATCGCGAGCGGCAGCGACGTGATCGCAATGAGGACGCAGGCGACCAGAAGCCAGTCGCGCTCGGGCATTTCGTTGAAAACCCAAAGGTACGATTGCATCGATTTCCCCTTCTTCAGGCCTTGCGGGTCTTGCGCGCCGCCGCGTGCGGGCCGATTCCGCGCTTCTCGAGCGCCTCGCGCAACAGGTACTCGACCTGGCCGTTGGCCGAGCGCAGCTCCGCCTGTGCGAGGCGCTCGATCTCGGCCCAGAGCTCCGGGTCGATGCGCAGCAGGTACGCCTTACGCTCGGCCATCGCGGATCAAGTGTAGAGCGTCCCGGTGTTGACGATGGGCTGCGTGTCGCGCTCCGAGCAGAGCACCACCATCAGGTTGGAGACCATCGCGGCGCGCCGCTCGTCGTCGAGCTCCACCACGTTCTTCTCCGACAGGCTCTTCAGCGCCATCTCCACCATCGACACCGCGCCCATCACGATCTTGGCCCGCGCGGAGATCACCGCCTCGGCCTGCTGGCGGCGCAACATCGCGCCGGCGATCTCCGGGGCGTAGGCGAGGTGCGTCAACTTCGCCTCCTCGATCTTCACGCCCGCCTGCTGGATGCGCTCCTGGAGCTCCGCGCGCAGGGCGTCGGCCACCACGTCGGCCCCGGCGCGCAGCGTCACCTCGTGCTCGTCGTGCTCCTCGCCGAAGTCGTAGTTGTAGCGCGTGGCCACGTGGCGCAGCGCCGACTCGCTCTGCACGCGCACGAAGCTCTCGAAATCCTCGACGTCGAACATCGCCTGGGCGGTGTCCTCAACGCGCCACACGACGACCGCGCCGATCTCCACCGGGTTGCCGCGCTTGTCGTTCACCTTGAGCGTCTCGATGTTCTGGTTGCGCGCGCGCACGCTCACGCGCTTCCTGCCGTTCCAGGGGAGCGTCCAGCGCAGGCCGGCGATGCGCTCGGTGCCGATGTAGCTGCCGAAGAGCGTGAGCACGCTCGCCTCGTTGGGCTGCAGCATGAAGAAGCCCGGCGCGATGAACGCGATGGCGATGCCGCCCAGCGCGAGCACGAGGGGGTTGCGCACCATCACGACCATGGCCACCTCCAGGAACACGATGCCGATCAGCACGAACAGCATCGCGATGCCGTTCATGGTGCTCGCGGGTTTTTCGAAGTTGCCTTCCTTGCGGTAATCGACCATCGCGGTCACTCCTCGCCGGTGGGGCCGGCTGCTATTGATGTGATATCACATTGATACAAAGCCGGAGCGCTGTCAAGCGGACGCTAGAATCGGGGTATGGATGGCCTCACCGTGGTCGATTCCGCGAGCCGGCTCGACGCTTCGTCGCGCGGCACCGTGGCGGTATGCGGCTCGCACGGCGCCCTGTACGCCGCGTGGCTCGCCGCCAGCTCCCGCGTGCGCGCGGTGATCCTGAACGACGCCGGCATCGGCAAGCATTCGGCCGGCGTGGCGGGCGTGGCATGGCTGGGCGGCCTGGGCATCGCCGCCTGCGCGGTCGACTATCGCAGCGCGCGCATCGGCGACGCCGCCGACATGCTGGAGAACGGCCTCATTTCCATGGCGAACGACGTGGCCGCGTCGCACGGCTGCCTGCCGCGGCAAACATGCCGCCAAGTGGCCGCTTGCCTGCTCGACAACGCGCAGGAAGCCGAGCCCGACGTGCCCGAGATCGGCGAGACGCGGCTGCGCATCGCGAACTCGGGACACCGCGAGGTGTGGGCGCTCGACTCGATCACGATCGCGCGTGACGAGGACCGCCGCGCGGTCGTCGTCACCGGCTCGCACGGCGGGCTTGCCGGCGGGCACAAGGAGAGCCTCCTCCAGGTCGACGTATTCGCCGCGTTCTTCAACGACGCGGGCGGCGGCAAGGATGGCGCCGGGTACGCATGCCTGCCGGGCCTCGCCGGGCGAGGCGTGGCCGCCGGAACCGTGTCATGCAACACCGCGCGCATCGGCGACGGGCGCTCGAGCTACGACACGGGAGTCCTCTCGCGCGTGAACGAGATCGCGGCGCGCCTCGAGCTGCGCGAAGGCATGAGCGTGCGCGACGCGGTCGCGCGCCTGGTGGGGCTGGGCTGAAGGCGGCGGCGCGCGGGGCTCAAGCGCGCACGATCGCCACCGGGTCGTCGTAGAGCTCCTTCCTCTTGTCGTGGATCGGGATCGTGGTCCCGTTCAGTCGATTCAACCCGAGGAGCTCGAGGTCGAGGTCGGCGATCACGATCTGCTCGGTGTTGGGGAGCCCCTCGGCGGCGATGCCGTCGCGCGGAAAGGGAAAGTCCGAGGGCGCGATGATCGCGGCCTGTCCATAGTGCATGCGAAGCCCCGGCACGCGCAGGTTGCCGACGGTGGAGGTCATCGCCACGTAGACCTGGTTCTCGATGGCGCGCGCGTGGCAGCAGTAGCGCACGCGCATGAGGCCCTGGCGGTCGTCGGTGCAGCTCGGCACGAAGATGATGTCGGCGCCCGCCTCGCACAGCTGCCGCGCGAGCTCGGGAAACTCCACGTCGTAGCAGACGAGGATGCCGATCTTGCCGAACGCCGTCTCGAAGAGCGACAAGTGGTCGCCCGCGGTGGTGTTCCAGTAGTCCTTCTCCCAGCGCGTGCGGTGCAGCTTGTCCTGCTGGAACACGCCGCCCGCCGGGTTGAAGAGGTATGCGGTGTTGTAGAGCTTGTCGTCGCGCATCGTCGGGTGGCTGCCGGCGATGAGGTGGAACCCGTGCTTCGTCGCGTGCCGCGTCATGAGCGCGATGTAGTCGCCGGTGAAGCGCGAGATCTCGCGCACCGAGGCGTGCACGTCCGCCGCACCGGTGAAGGACATGAGCTGCGTCGTGAAGATCTCCGGAAGCAGGACGAAGTTGGGCCGGTACTCCGCCGCCGCGTCGAGCACGAAGTCCACCTGGCTCTCGAAGCCGGCCCAGTCTTGGATAGGGCGCAGGTGGTACTGGATCGCCGCGACGCGCGCCCTCACAGGATTCTCGCGGGCGGCGAGCGCCGCGGCCGCGCCGGCGCCTCGCGGCTGTTCAGCCACACGATGAGCGCCGCATGCCCGCACGACTCGTGGTCCTCGGGAAGGTAGCCGTGGACGATGCCGCAATAGTGGTATCCCTGCGACATCTGGAAGCGCAGCACCGGATCCGCGATGTCGCCCCAGACCACGCGCATCGCGTAGAGCTCAGGGGTCATCTTGTCGCGCACGGCGCGATAGCCGGGAATGCGCCCGGCGGCGATGATGCGCCTCAAGCTCAGCCTGCGGCACAGCTGCGCCCGCGCGTGGTAGAGCGCGCGACCCACGCCGTTGCCGCGCTGCGCGGGACTCACGACCACCTCCGCGCCGTAGAGCGTGCGGCCGGCGCGGTCATGGGTCGAGAAGGTCCCGTTGCCGGTGACCTCCTCCCAGGTGTGGTTGACGGCATAATCGTCCCACTGCACCACGAGCGAGCTCGCCGCGCCCACCACTCTGCCTCCCGCCTCGGCGACGAACTGGCCGTCGGGAAAATGGCGCAACTGCTCGAGCATCTGCGCCTCGGTCCACGCGAGGATCGTCGGATAGACGCGCTGCTGCAGCTCGCGGATGTCGGCGATGTCCGTGGGCCTCGTGTTGCGGATCACCACGCCGGCGCGCGCCGGCGCCTTCGGCGCTTCTCCGGTCTCGGCTGCGAAGTATTTGTTCTCGTCGGCAAGCATGCAATCCTCCCCGGATGCGTTCAATGGACCAGCAGCACCGGCACGTCGCAGCTTCCGTATACCGTGCCCGAAGTGCTTCCGGTGATCGCGGAGAGGATGCCGCTGCGCCCGCGCGAGCCCATGACGATGAGGTCGCACTCGCAGCGCCGCGCGGCCTGCGCGATCGCCTGCGCGGGATCGAGGTCGACCAGCTGCGCGGAGTCCACGCGCACGCCCGCCTCGTGTGCCGCGCGGCGCACCGCGAGGAGCGCGGGATCGTGCGCGGTTCCCGTGGGCGCGGTCGCGGCGCCTACCGGCGCGGGAACGCCGATCACGCTCATGCCGGAGAACGCCGCATCGGGAATCACCGGCGCGACCACGTGGACGGCGAAGAGCCGTCCTCCGCCCATGCGCGCAAGCTCGACCGCCGCGCGCATCGCGTTGTTGGAGCGTTCGGAACCGTCGATGGGAACCAGGATTCGCTTGAACATGGTGATTCTCCCTTCCTTTTCTTATCGAAGCGGATATCGCCCGTCGTGCGCGGCACGGGAGCGACTCGCGGAGTTTCATCGATGCGCCCGCGCGAGCCGGACCGGGCCGGAAAGCGCGAGGAAAGTCCCGGGCCTGGACCCTGAGGAACTAAACCCCCCATCCGGGGGTATGGTTTGATGCGCGTGGGAAAGGAAAGTTCCGTGAATTCCGGAACTTTGCGCTCTCACGGCGTCTGACACCATCACACACCAATATCAATAAAGGGGGTCACGCCATGAAAGTCCTGCAACGGGCCTGGAACGAGAACGACCTGCAGGCATTCGCCGTCGCGCTCGGCTTCGCGCTGGCCGTGCTGCTCGCATTGGCCGCCGCGCGCTACATCGCCTCGCGGGCGCTCGCCGCGTTCTCGCGGCGCCGCGCTTCGAGGGCGGCGCAGAGCGCGTCGAGCGCCGCCCGCGCGACACGGCTCTGGCTGCTGCTGCCGCTCGCGCTCCAGGTGGGCGCCTCGGCGCTCGAGCTGCCGGCGCGCCTGGAACATGCGCTCGCCATCGCCGCCGTTGCCGGCGTCGTCCTGCAGCTCGGGCTCTGGACGGCGCACCTCGTGAGCGAATGGGTCGAGGTGAAGACGATCGAGCGGGCGAGCGAGGACGCGGGCGCGGTGACCGCGCTGGCGCTCCTGGGCCTTGCCGCCCGCGTGGGCATCTGGGCGCTCGTGGTGCTCTTCATCCTCAACCACATGGGCTTCAACATCACGGCGCTCGTGGCAGGGCTGGGCATCGGCGGCGTGGCCGTCGCCCTCGCGCTGCAGAACGTCCTCGGCGACCTCTTCTCGTCGCTGTCGATCGTCCTCGACAAGCCCTTCGTGGTGGGCGACTTCATCGTGGTGGACACGCTGCGCGGCACGGTCGAGCGCATCGGCGTGAAGACCACGCGCGTGCGCAGCCTCGGCGGCGAGACGCTGGTCTTCTCCAACTCCGACCTGCTGAAGAGCCGGGTGCGCAACTTCAAGCACCTGAGCGAGCGGCGCGCCACGTTCACGGTGGGCGTGACCTACGAGACGCCGGTGGCAAGCGTGCGCGGCATCGCCGCCTCGCTGCGCGAGATCGTCGAGGCGAGCGCGCGCACGCGCTTCGATCGCGCGCACTTCAAGGAATTCGGCGACTCCGCGCTCGTCTTCGAGGTGGTGTACTACGTGCTGGACGCCGCGTACAACACCTACATGGACGTGCAGCAGGAAATCAACATGGCGATCCTCGAGCGCTTCACGCGCGAGGGCATCTCCATCGCCTACCCCACGCGCACGCTGCACCTCGTCTCGGTGGGTGCACCGGGTGAGCCGAGCGCACAGCCGGCCTAGTCGCCGGCCTTGATGCCGTTTTCCTTCACGACCGCGGCCCAGCGCGGGATCTCGGTGCGCAGGAACCGGTCGAGCGCGTCGGGGCCGCCGCCGACGATGTCGATGCCCTGCTCGTTCAGCTTCTGCGCGACCGCGGGATTGTGCAGCGCCTTGTCGAGCTCCTCGTTCATGCGCTTCACGATCGCGGGCGGCGTCCCCGCGGGCGCGATCACGCCCCACCAGGAAAGCGCCGAGAATCCCGGCACGCCCTGCTCCGCGACCGTCTTCACGCCGGGGAAGTGAGGCGAGGGCTTCTCGGAGGTCACGGCGAGCGCCTTCAGCTTCCCGCCCTTCACGTGCGGGTTCACGAGAAAGACCGAGCCGATCGCGAGCGGCACCTGGCCGCCCACGGCGTCGGTCATGCGGGGGCCTCCGCCTCGATAGGGCACGTGGATGAATTCCGTTTGCGTGAGCTTGCCGATCTGCGTGATGGCGAGGTGGCCGAGGCTGCCGGTGCCGATGGAGCCGATGGCGACACCGCCTTTCTTCTGTTTCGCCGCCGCGAGCACGTCGCGGAAATCCTTGTACGGCTGCCCCACGTGCGCCACGATCGCCATCGGCGCGGTGCCCACCAGCATCACCGGCGCCAGGTCCTTCAGCGTGTCGTAGGGAATGTTGGGAATGAGCGACGCATTCACCGCGTGCGTGTCGAATACCACGCCGAACGTGTAGCCATCGGGCGGCGAGGTCGCCACCACCTGCGTGCCGATGGAGCCCGAAGCGCCGCCGCGATTGTCGACGATGAATTGCTGGCCGGTCTGCACCGAGAGCTGCTGCGCGAAGATGCGCGAGACCTGGTCCACGGAGCCGCCGGGCGGGAACACCGAGACGATCTTCACCGTTTTCGCGAGCCATGGGCCCTGCGCGTTCGCGGCCAGCGCCGCGATGCCGCACGCGAATGCAACCAACCCACGGCGCCAATGAATCATGAATCCTCCTGTTGCGATTTTTATCGAGATGCCGCTCTTCGAATCGGGTGTAGGCTAGCACGGTGGCAACCGACCCTCGCGGGAGGTCCCGTGCAACGCGCCCTTCGTCCCATTGCCTCGCGTCTCCTCGCGCTCTTCATTTCCGCGCTTGCCATTTGCGCCCATGGGGCGGCACCTTCCTCCGCGCCGGGCGCTGCCGCGAAGCCGGATGAGGCGGCTTACCAGCACCTGGTCAACGCGGCGAACGCCGTGGTGGCGATCAGGACGAAGGCGCTCCCGGGCGCGCGCAGCAGCGCGAACCTCGGCGACGAGCGCACCGGCAGCGGTATCGCGATCGCGCCCAGCGGGCTCGTGCTCACCATCGGCTATCTCATCCTCGAGGCGGACACCGTCGACATCACCACCCGCGACGGACGCACGGTTCCCGCCATCGTCGCCGCGTACGACCACGCCACCGGATTCGGGCTGCTGCGGCCCATGGGGCCTCTTGGCGTGAAGCCGGCGAGGCTCGGCGAGTCGAAGGCCGTGACCGAGCTCGACCGCATGATGATCGCGGCGGGCGGGAGCGAGGAAGGCGTGTCGGTGGCGACGGTGGTGTCGCGCCGCCCGTTCGCAGGCTACTGGGAGTACCTCATCGACGGCGCGATCTTCACCTCGCCCCCGCGCATCGACCACAGCGGCGCCGCGCTCATCAACAAGGACGGCGAGCTCGTGGGCATCGGCTCGCTCTTCGTGATGGACGCGATGACGCCGGGCGAACGGCTGCCGGGGAACATGTTCGTGCCCATCGATTTGCTGAAGCCGATCCTGGATGAGCTGATCGCGACCGGGCGGCAGAAGGCGGGCATCCGGCCGTGGCTGGGATTGAGCTCGCTCGAGGAGGACGGCCGCATCAAGGTGCTGCGCGTCTCGGAAGGAGGACCGGCGAATGAGGCCGGCATCGCGCCCGGCGACATCATCCTCGGCATGGGCGGCGAGAAGGTCGAGAAGCTCGACACTTTCTACAAGCGACTCTGGTCCTCGGGCGCGCCGGGCATCGACGTCCAGCTCAAGGTCCTGCACGGCACCGACGTGCGAGAAGTGAAGGTGCACTCCATCGATCGGCTGGAATTCATGCGCAAGCGGCCGAGCATCTGAATGTCGTGTCAGGTACGACATTTTATGTTGTACCTGACACGACTTATTCTCAGAGCTTCGAGCTACCCCGCAGCGCCTCGAGCCTGAGCGAGATCATCTGCTCGAGCGCGACGAGCTGTTTGCGCAGCGCTTCCTGCTGCCCGGGATCGCTCCCGGCGTCGAGGACCTTCTTCAGCCGCGCGCGCTCGTGGAACCACTCGACCTCGGCCGGCACGAAGCCCGCGTCCTTGAGGATCTTGAAGGGCATGCGCAATTCGGGCGGCGTGGCATCCCAGCCGGCATCGGTCTCGTACGGCTTGCCGTAGCCCTTGGCGGTTTTCAGCTCGCCCGATTTCGCGGCCTCCTCGAGATGGCGCGCGATTTCCTCGTCGAGCGTGCGCAGGCGGTCGGCCACGGCCGTCAGGGCACGCGCGCGGGATCGGTCTTGAAGGACTGCCCGCCGCCGTAGCTGCCCAGCGGCACGAGATTGCCGCCCTTCTTCAGCGTGACCGCGCAATACTTCACCTCGGCGATCTTGCCGAACGGATCGAGCGCGGCGTTGGTGAGGAGATTGGCCGCGGCCTCGTAGAAGGCGAAGGGAATGAAGACCGATCCCGGCGCGATGCCGTCGTCGACGCGCGCGACGAGCGCGATCTCGCCGCGGCGCGAGGCGACCGTGACGACGTCGCCCGGCTTCGCGCCGATGGCGTCCAGGTCGAGCGGATGCACCGAGCACACCGCGGCGGGCTCGATCGCGTCGAGCACCGCGGCGCGCCGCGTCATCGATCCGGTGTGCCAATGCTCGAGCTGGCGACCGGTGATGAGCACCAACGGATATTCCGCGTCGGGTCGCTCGTTGGCGGGAATGATGTCCGCGGGAACGAACTTGCCGCGCCCGTCCTTCGTGGGGAAGTTCTCGGTGAACACCACCGGCTGGCCGGGATCGTGCTCGGTGCGGCACGGATAGGTGACCGACGACTGCTCCTGCAATCGATCCCAGGTGATGCCGGTGATGCTGTTCATCGCCTGTCGCATCTCCTCGTACACTTCCGCGACGCCGCTCTCGGGACCGGAGTAATTCCACCCGCAGCCCAGGCGATTGGCGAGCTCCTGGATGATGGCGAGGTCCTGGCGCGCGTCGCCGGGCATGTCGAGCGCGCGCTTGCCGAGCTGCACCATGCGGTCGGTATTGGTCACGGTGCCGGTCTTCTCGGGCCACGCCGATGCGGGCAGGACCACGTCGGCGAAATACGCGGTCTCGGTGAGGAAGATGTCCTGCACCACCAGCATGTCGAGCGCGGCGAGGCCTTCGCGCGCGTGGTGCGCGTTGGGATCCGACATCGCGGGGTTCTCGCCCATGACGTACATGCCCTTGATCTTTCCGTCGCACGCGGCGTCCATGATCTCCACCACGGTGAGCCCCGCATTGTGGTCGAGTGTGCGCCCCCAGAACTTCTCGAAACGCGCGATCGCCTCGGGATTGTCGACGCGCTGGTAGTCTGGATACATCATCGGGATGAGCCCCGCGTCGGAGGCGCCCTGCACGTTGTTCTGCCCGCGCAACGGATGCAGCCCCGTGCCGGGCTTGCCGATCTGCCCGGTCATGAGCGAGAGCGCGATGAGGCAGCGCGCGTTGTCCGTCCCGTGCACATGCTGGGAGATCCCCATGCCCCAGAGGATCATCGATCCCTTCGACGTCGCATAGGCGCGCGCCACCTCGCGGATCGTCTGCGCCGGGATGCCGCAGAGCGGCGCCATCTTCTCGGGGCTGAAATCCTTCGCGTTTTCCTTCAGCGCCGCGTAGTTGCTGGTGCGCTGGCGCACGAACTCCTCGTCCACGAGATTCTCGTCGATGATGGTGTGGATCATCGCGTTCAGCAGCGCCACGTCCATGTCCGCCGTGAACTGGAGGTATCTCCACGAGTGGCGCGCGAGATCGTTCCTGCGCGGATCGGCCACCACCAGCTTCGCGCCGCGCTGCACCGCGTTCTTGATCCAGGTCGCGGCCACCGGATGGTTCGAGGTGGGATTGGCGCCGATGAGGAAGATGAATTCCGCCAGCGCCACATCGGACACCTGGTTGGAGACGGCGCCCGAGCCGATGCCCTCCAGCAGCGCCACCACGGAAGAGGCGTGGCACAGGCGCGTGCAGTGGTCGACGTTGTTGGTGCCGAAGCCGGTGCGCACCAGCTTCTGGAAGAGATAGGCCTCCTCGTTCGAGCCTTTCGCGCTGCCGAATCCGGCGAGCGCCGAAGGTCCGATCGTGTCGCGCACGTTTTTCAGGCCGTTGGCGGCGAGATCGAGCGCCTCTTCCCAGGTCGCCTCGCGGAACGCCTCGCGCCAGCGCGTGGGATCCATGTCCATGTCGGCGGACTTGGCGACGCCCGCCTTGCGGATGAGAGGTTGGGTGAGCCGATGCGGGTGCGACACGTAGTCGAAGCCGAAGCGCCCCTTCACGCACAGGCGCTCGTGGTTCGAAGGCCCGTCGCGGCCTTCCACGTGCACGATCGCGTTGTCCTTCACGTGATACGTGAGCTGGCAGCCGACGCCACAGAAGGGGCACACGGAATCGATCGTCTTGTCGGCGAGCATCTCGTAGGCGTGCTTCGCGGGCGAGAGCGCGCCCGTGGGGCACGCCTGCACGCACTCGCCGCACGCGACGCACGTGGACTCGCCCATGGGATCGTCGAAGTCGAAGACGATCTTCGAGTCGAGGCCGCGATGGGCGTAACCGATCACGTCGTTCACCTGCTCCTCGCGGCAGGCCCGCACGCAGCGCGTGCATTGGATGCAGGCGTCGAGGTTCACGCTCATCGCGGGGTGCGAGTTGTCCGCGGCCGGTTGATGGCGGGGCGCGAAGCGCGAGCGCGTCACGCCGAGCTCGCCCGCCCAGTGGAAGAGCTCGTTCGCGCCGGGCTTGAGATCCACCTTCGGCACGTCGGCCATGAGGAGCTCCACCACCATCTTCTGCGAAGCCAGCGCGCGCGGGGTGTTGCTGCCGACTTCCATGCCCTTGGCGGGCTGGCGGCAGCACGAAGGTGCCAGCACGCGTTCGCCCTTGATCTCCACCACGCACGCGCGGCAATTGCCGTCGGCGCGGTAGCCTTCCTTGTAGCAAAGGTGCGGGATGTCGGTGCCGTAGCGCGCCGCGGCCTGGATGATGGTCTCGCCCGCGAAGGCGGAGATGGTCTCGCCGTTCAGCTTGAACTCGATGGTTTCCGCGCCGACGATCTCGTTCATCTTCATGGTCAGACCTCGTGCGGGAAATGTTTCGCGACGCAGCGGATCGGGTTTGGCGCCGCCTGGCCCAGCCCGCAGATCGACGCGTCGGCCATCGCCACCGAAAGCTCCTCGAGGAGCGCCGTGTCCCACTTCGGCGCCTCCATGAGCGCGGCGGCCTTCGCGGTGCCCACGCGGCACGGCGTGCATTGCCCGCACGACTCGTGCTCGAAGAACTGCATGAGGTTCAACGCGGCGTCGCGCGCCTTGTCGTGCTGCGAGAGGATGATCACCGCCGCCGAGCCGATGAAGCATCCATAGGGCTGCAACGTATCGAAGTCGAGCGGGATGTCACCCATGGACGCGGGAAGGATCCCGCCCGAGGCGCAGCCCGGCAGGTACGCATAGAGCTCGTGGCCGCCCTGCATGCCGCCGCAATACTCCGCGATGAGGTCCTTCACGGTGATGCCCGCAGGCGCCAGGTGCACACCGGGCTTCTTCACACGCCCCGAAACCGAGAACGAGCGCAGTCCCTTGCGGCCGTTGCGCCCGTGCTTCGAGAACCACTCGGGCCCCTGCTCGATCAAGTCGCGCACCCAGAGGAGCGTCTCCATGTTGTGCTCGAGCGTGGGGCGTCCGAAGAGCCCGACTTGCGCGACGTAGGGCGGGCGCAGCCTCGGCATGCCCTTGCGCCCCTCGATGGACTCGATCATCGCGGATTCCTCGCCGCAGATGTAGGCGCCCGCGCCGCGGCGCAGGTGGATGCGCGGGAGCTGCGCGGGCGGATCGGCCTGCAGCGCGGCGAGTTCGCGCTCGAGCATGACGCGGCACGCGTGATACTCGTCGCGCAGGTAGACGAAGATGTCCTCGATGCCCACCGCCCACGCGGCGATCAGCATGCCTTCGATGAAGCGATGCGGATCGCGCTCGAGGTAGTGGCGATCCTTGAACGTGCCGGGCTCGCCCTCGTCGATGTTCACCGCCATGAGCCGCGGGCCGGGCTCGGCGCGCACGATCTTCCACTTGCGTCCCGCGGGGAAGCCCGCGCCGCCCAGGCCGCGCAGGCCCGCGTCCTCCATCGTCTTGATGACGGAATCGACGTCGCGCTTCCCGGAGATGCACTCGGCCCACGTCTTGTAGCCGCCCTGCTTCAGGTATTCGTCGTACGTGTGCGGATGCGGGCCGATCGCCTTCACGTCGCCCTTGCGCACGATTTCGACGACTTGTTCCTTGGTCGCATGCCCGAACGCATGCTGGCCCACGCACACCGCCGGCGCTTCGGCGCAGCGCCCGATGCACGGGGCGCCGATCACGCGCACGTTCGGCCCCACCAGCGAAGGGAGCTTGTCGAGCAGTTGCTGCGCGCCCGCCATGCGGCACGAGAGCGTCTCGCACACGCGCACGGTGACCGAGGGCGGCGCGCCCTCGCCTTCCTTCACCACGTCGAAGTGGTGGTAGAAGGTCGCGACCTCGTAGACTTCCGCCATCGAGAGCTTCATCGCCTCGGCGAGCGCGGCGAGGCGCGCGCCCGACAGATGTCCGAAGCGGTCCTGGACGCGATGCAGGTTCTCGATGAGGTACTCGCGATCCGTGGGCACGCCCTCGATCAACGCGAGGATTTCGGCGCGGGCGACAGGATCGACGGCACGGCCCTTCGGAGTCGGGCGGGTACGGCGAATCTTCGAGACGGGGATGGTGACGGTATCAGCCATGGGCGTATGGGGTTGCGCTCCGTGCGCGGGACGCGAGGCGCGACTGGCCTGGGGACCAAGTCGTTAGAGTAGCGAACTTCGCGCTTGTTCGGGCTTGACGAGGATCAAGCTCCAACAAGGGTCGGGTACCGCTTGCCGGAGCGGCGCTTACGCGTTCATTCCTTCCCAATCCTCACCCGGCATTATTCGAATCATGAACTCATCGAAGAGCGGGACCGTAAAGGCCGTATCTCCGTGGTTCGGGCTCCAGATCATGCCCTTTGCGATGAGTTGATTGCGAGTCGGCCAGAGCGACGTCACCTTGCGATTCAGGCACTCCGCGATATCGCCGGACCTATGAGGGCCGGGGCCGAGGTTTATACGAAGATTATGAGATTTATGAAGAATTCATAAATCAACAAGACTCCCCCATGCCTATTGTTCAACGTGATGATATAAAAGGGTATTTACTGAGGAGGCCGGCAAATAGTGCGTGAGTTGGTCACGCGGCATAACGAACATGCTTTTCCTGAAACAGATTGCGGATCACATGAGGTTGTTTCTGCCGACGATGCAGATGGCTACGTACGCCGGCTATCATTTCGGCC
>JBBRTF010000065.1:0-15408 GCA_038244725.1 Burkholderiales bacterium | reverse complement strand
TTCACCTCGGTGCCTGATCTCAAGAGAAAGCTCATGCGCTACATCCGTCAGTACAACAAGAATCCGAGAACCGTGAAATGGAAGTACTTCGATCCGTCGCGGCGAATTACTTCCGATTCGGTTGATACAGTCCACTAGTGCGTCGGAGATCGGCACGCAATCCTCCAGCTTTTTCAGGGTTGTCGCAAACTGACGACTTCGAGAATCGAAAAAGCGGGCCTCGCGCCCGCTTTTCTTTTTTCGGCCGGCAACGAGATCTCATCGCGGCAACCCCGTTAGCGCGATACCCGCGGGATAGTGACCGCGAGGCTCGCCGAGAACGCAAGCAGGATCGCGTCGGCGTTCACCGCCCCACGCGCCTCTGGCGAGTCGTCTCGCGCCCGATGGCCACACGCTGCCCCGCGATGGGGCCATGAGGACCTCAGCCCCGCGGAGATGCTGGTCGGCGTGAACGCCGACACCGCGGGAATCGACGAGCCCGCGCTCATCAAGATCTTCGAGGAGAGCGGCGCGTGGCAGGTGGAGCGCGCCGAGGGGCGATGGGCCGATGGGGTATGGGCGGACTTCGACGCGGTCGCGCGTCCCCAGCTCATCGGCGGCTCCGATCGCCTCGACACGCGAACGCCTGGCGAGAACGCGGGCACGGGCGCCGCGACGTAAGAAGCAGCGGTCGAAGTCGGGGTTCAAATCCCTGACTCGCCACCAACTCGAGGAGAGCGGACTTCGCGGCCTGCTCTTTTTTTCCTTGGCGCGCACGCGCTTTGCACGCTGCCGCACATTGCAATGAAATTGCAGCGCCGAAGATCGAATTCCGGTAGATTGGCCGCGGCTCGATCGAGCCGGCACTACGAATATCGCGCCTGCCAAACAACACCAACAGACGACGTATACCGGCTTCGGAATCGAGGTCGGGACCATGTGCAAAGGCAGTTGGGAAAGCTGCAATTTCGCAGGAAGTCCGGGTGAGAGCGCGTCAAATTCCGCTTCTGCTTGTTGAAATCTCGAAATATCCGCCAACGGAATGGAGCGAAGACCGCGTCCTTTCAGAATTCCCTGGAGCGCGATCGCTGTAATCGTGTGGGATTTGCCTTGTTGCTCCCCATTGATGGGAATTGGAGAGTCGAGCTGGTGAGCGCAAAAAAAAAACGGGCCACGTGGGCCCGTTTCGAATTGGTGGCGAGTCAGGGATTTGAACCCCGGACCAACGGATTATGATTCGCTTCCGTCCATCCCGCGTCAGGCATAAACGCCTGATTTAATGCGAATCCATATTACCCGTTATTCTCGGAAATTCGTCTGGAGTGGACAAATTTTGGCAAAAACAACGTGAAACTGTTCGCCGCAGCGGCTAGCCCACATTCGCATACCACTTGAGCAGCGGTGTTCTATCATGCGTGCTTATACAGCAGCAGCCGAAGTTGACTCAACGGCTCCGAGAGCTCAGAAAACGCCTGGCTCTCCCCAGTGAACGTCGGTGAAGGCGCGCGGCTTGTTCGTGACGACGCCGAGCTTGAGCCCCTCACCGCGCATCGCGAGCAATCCATCCTTCACTCCGGGAAACAGGACCGCGCGCGTGGCGACGAAACGGGCGTAGTGCGCCTCGAAGCGCTGCACCGCGCTGTCGATGTCCGTGGCGCCTCCGGCGCGCTCGAGGGCGCGCTCCACGAGGACGCGCACTCCCCGGCCGATCCATGCGGTCGCGGCCTCGAGCGAAACGACGGGAAGCCCGAGCTCCGCGAGCGTCTCGTTCAGCGCGAGCACGATCTCCTCCGCCGTGTCGGCGAGCGTGCCGTCGAGGTCGAGGAGCACCGCGCGAATCATGCCGTGGCACTTGACAGCACGATCTGCGACCCCTTTCATCTAGTCTTCTAGGATCACCAGTAATTGGCCTTCCGCAATTGCATCGCCTTCCTTGACAAGAAACTCCTTGACCCTCCCTCTCGTTTCCGCGAGTACGGGAATCTCCATTTTCATCGACTCGAGAATCATCAGGGGATCTTCCTCGGTGACGGCCTCCCCCGGCTGCTTCATGATCTTCCACACGGACCCTGCAATCTCAGATTTGACTTCCTTCCTTGCCATATCAACGCCTCCATTCCTTTTCACAAGTTGAGGGTCCATTCAATGAATTTCCGAGCACGGCGACCAACGCGTTCTCCCTCGTGAGGTGGGATGGGAGGACGGTTGAACCTAATCGCGCGATCAAATGACACCCTTCCTCTGCATTTCGTCGATCTCCTCCTGACGATGGCCTAGCCTCATCAAAATCTCCCTGCTGTGTTCTCCTCGCGCCGGGGACTCGCGATTCGAGGGAGCGGTGAAATCGCTCATCGCAAGCGGGAATCCAAAATGAACAGCGGCTCCATTACTTTCTCCCCGAATGGTGCCGCGAGCGAGGTATCCGGGGTCGCCGAGTGCTTCCTCGAATGACAACACGGGGGTCACGCAGCAATCGAAGGGTTCCAGCAGTTTCGCCCATTCGTCGGCATTGCGCTTCAGGAACGCATTTCGAAGACGACTGGATACTTCCATCGCCTCGACTCCCTGCGATTGGTGCTTTTCCTTCAAGTTCGGCAGACCGAGTTGGTCGCAAAGCACGTCCCAGAATTTCTTCTCTTGGGCGCCGACCGCGAGATAGCGCCCGTCCCGCGTGGCGTAGACGCCATAACGGGGCGACCCGCCGGTATGCGTTCCCTCCCCGCGGGGATGCACCTTCCCGGCTTCGTTGAACTCGGCGAGCGGAAGGACACAATGCGCCATGACTGCATCGGCCATGCTCACGTCAATGAAGCGCCCTCTCCCCGTGGCGCGAGATTCGAACAACGCGGCCAGGATTCCCATGGCGGCCGTGAGCGTTCCTCCGAGAATGTCAGATATGAGGAAACCTGGAAGCACCGGTGCCGAATCGGCCCCACCTGTTTGGTCGAGCACTCCGGAAATTGCGAGGTAGTTGATGTCGTGGCCTGCGACATCGCGCCTCGGCCCAGATTGGCCGTATCCGGTGATCGCGCAATACACTATCGAAGGCCTCTTGGCCGCGAGCGTCTCGTAGCCAAGACCAAGGCGCGACATCACTCCGGGGCGAAAGCTCTCGATCACGACATCGGCTGCGGACAGAAGCTCGAAGAACACCGCTCGGCCCTGCTCGCACTTCAGGTCAAGGGTGAGGCCCTCCTTGCCGCGGTTCACGAGCCGGCGCACCGACGGTCGGGCGTAGTCACCCACCTTCGGGTCTTCGATCTTGATTACCCGGGCACCCAGGTCCGCGAGATGCTGCGCGCACAGCGGGCCCGGTAGTAGACGCGATAAATCCAGAATGCGGATTCCAGCGAGTGGCGCAGGGCGGCGTGACTCGGTAGGCTGCCAGTCGCTCACGGCCGTCTTAAATGATGAAGCTCTGAAATCGTTTCAAGGTTCGAATGGCGCTTCGAATGTTTTCCCGTCGCAGTTGCTCGGCCTTCTCCGCATCTCCTGCGCGCATGGCGGTCACGAACGCGCGGTGTTCCTTCAATCCGGTCGCCGCGCGGCCGGGCAGGATCTGCACGCGCCGCATGATCACACGCGTCTTCTCCAGGATGCTGTCGAGCATGCCGGCCAGCACCGGATTCTCGGCCGCCTCGATGATGCGCCGTCGCAGGCGCTCGTAATTGGCGAAATACGACTCGACGTCGCCCTTCTCGATGAGCTTCTCCATGGGCCCGTCCTCGCGCAGCAGCTCGACCCACTCCTGCCAAGTCTCCCGCAGCGCCTTCTGGGTCGCGAGCCGTACGCACATGCCCTCGAGGGCCTCCCGCGCGTCGTAGATCTCGAATACCTGGGTGAGGTCGAGGCGCGCGACCTCGGCGCCTCGATTCGGAACCCGCTTGATGAGGCCGCGTAATTCGAGCTCGGCGAGCACTTCGCGGATGCGCGTGCGGGATACCCCGAAATCCTTCGCGAGCTTCGCTTCCTGCAGCTTCGAGCCAGGCGGGATCGCGTGGGTCGAAATGCCGTCGCGAAGCACCTGAATGATATCCACGGGCTTCGAGCGGATCGAACTGCTCGCGCGTTTCTTCTTCATGACGGCGCCTATTTTACGCATTTGATGCTGCGGTGCAACATCTATGTTTACGTATTTGTCTACGGAAATGTAGACACATTTTACGACGCTCTAGTAGCCTTGCTGGATCGGCGCCGGGATTCCACGATCGCGCTTCGTAAACCTCGGAGGAAAAGCTCCATGCTCCAACGCCCAGGCGGGCCGCTCGCCGGCATTCGCGTCCTCGAGTTGGGCTCGAGCGTGGCGGGTCCGTTTTGTGGCCGCCTGCTCGCCGATTTCGGAGCCGAAGTCATCAAGGTTGAGCTGGCGGAAGGCGATCCTGTCCGCGCTATGGGCAAGCGCCTCGAGGGCAAGTCGCTCTACGCCGCGAGCATCTTTCGCAACAAGCGCCTTGTTTCCATCGATATGAAGACGCCCAAGGGTCGCGAGCTCGTCGCGGAGCTCGCGTCGAAATCCGATGTGATTGTGGAGAACTTCCGTCCCGGAACACTCGAGCGCCTCGGGCTGAGCTATGACACCTTGAGCGCCAAGAATCCCGGGCTGGTGCTGGTGCGCATCAGCGGATTCGGGCAGACGGGACCTTACGCGCAGCGCGCCGGGTACGGTGCCATCGGCGAAGCGCTGAGCGGGTTGCGCGGCCTTACGGGTGACCCGGATCGCCCGCCCTCACGTATCGCCGCCTCGGTCACGGACGAAGTGACCGCAATATACGGCGCCTTCGGCGCAATGCTAGCGCTTTGGTCGCGCGTCACGACGGGCCGCGGTCAAGTGGTGGATGCCAGCCTGTTCGAATCCGCGTTCAGTCTGATCGAGCCGCACGTACCCGCCTTCGATAAGCTCGGAATCGTCGCGAACCGCGCCGGTGCGCGGCTTCCGGATTCCACGCCGAACAATACATTCACCTCTCGCGACGGTCGCTACATCCACGTGACCGCCATGGGCAACGCGGTGTTCGCCCGCCTCGCGAATGTCATCGGTCGTCCCGACTTGGTGACGGACCCCCGTTACGCCACGCAGATCGCGCGGTCGGCGAACGAGGAATCCCTCGACGACATCATCGGCGCGTGGGTCGCGGCGCGCCCACTCGACGAGGTGAGCGCCGCGCTCAACGAAGGCGGGGTTCCGGCCGCGCCCATCTACACGATCGAGGACATCTTCAAGGACGAGCACTATCGAGCGCGCGAGATGCTCGTGCGCGTGCCCGACGAAACCTTCGGCAGCGTTGCGTTGCCCGGGGTCGTCCCGAAGCTCTCGGCCACTCCGGGAGGGATCAGGCACGCGGGCCACGGCGTCGGCGAAGACACCGTCGACGTCCTGTCGGACGTCCTGGGCTTGAGCGAGGAGCAGATCGAGGCGCTCGAGCGCGATCGCGTCATCGCGACATCGGCGGCGCGGGAAAACAAATTGGCGCAAGAGGCATGAGCGTGAAGCCAAAGAGCCGCGAGGAGTTCACGCGCGAGCTGGACGAGGAATTCGAGCAGCGCCGTGCCAAGGCGATGGCGATGGGGGGTCCGGAGAAACTGGCCAGGCGGGCCAAGGCCGGCATACTCGACGCCCGCGCCCGCATCGATCGCCTTTTCGATTCGGGCACGTTCACGGAGTCCGGGCTCTTCAGCACTTCCATCTACTCGCCCGAGGATGCGCAGCGCTCGCCGTGCGACGGGAAGATCACGGGCTACGGCAAGATCGACGGCCGCTGGATCGCCGCCGTATCGAACGACTTCACCGTGTTCGGAGCCTCCAGCGGCTCCACGAACGTGCGCAAGATCGCCCACATGAAGCGCGTGGCCACGCAGCGCGGCATGCCGATGATCTTCCTCGGCGAGTCCTCCGGCGCGCGCATGCCCGACACCATGGGCGCCCGCGGCATGGGCCTCGGCCTGGGCAACGATCCGACCCAGTACCTGCGCATGCGCGAGACGCCGTGGGCGGCCGCCGTGCTGGGCATGTGCTACGGATCGTCCTTCCTGTACACGTGCTGCTCGGATTTCCGCGTGATGCGCAAGGGCGGCGTCATGGCCGTATCCAGCCCCCGGCTGATCGAGCTCGCCACCAACGAGAAGGTCAAGGCGGAGGAATTGGGGGGCTGGCAAATGCATACCGAGGTCACCGGCCTCATCGACATGGCGGTGGACAGCGACGAGGAAGCGCTCGACGCGTTGAAGCGATTTCTTTCCTACCTGCCGGCAAACCACAACCAGGCGCCGCCCGAGCAGCCGGTTCCCGCGGGATCGGGCGACGGCATGGCGCGCATCCTCGACCTGCTGCCTGCTAGCCGCGCGCAGGTCTACGACATGCGCAAGATCGTCTCGACTATCGCAGACAAGGGCAGCGTGTTCGAGCTCAAGTCGAAGTTTGGCCGGGTCGCCGTCACGGCCCTCGCGCGCCTGGGCGGCAAGCCCGTCGGATTCGTCGCAAACAACCCACTGTACAAGGGCGGCGTGCTCGATTCCGATGCGGCGGACAAGGTGATCGGCTTCCTGGTGATGTGCGACTCGTTCAACATCCCGATCGTCCTCCTCGTCGACACGCCCGGCTTCGTCATCGGCGCAGAGGCCGAAAGGAAGAAGGCCACGGGCAAGATCGTGAACTTCATGAGTGCGCTGCAGCTCGTCACCGTTCCGAAGTTGTCGGTGATCATCCGCAAGACGTTCGGCCAGGCCTACCTCAACATGGGCGGCGGCCGCAATTCCGACGAGGTGGCCGCGTGGCCAACGGCGGAAGTGAGCTTTATGACGCCCCAATTCGCGGTGAGCATCGTGCACGGCACGCGGCCCGGCGAGCCCGGCTTCGACGAGCAGCTCGAAGAGATGGAAAAGGACAATAACGCGTACGAAATCGCGCGCACCTACGCCGTACAGAACGTGATCCGACCCGAAGAGACGCGCGACTACCTGATCCGGATGCTCGATATCCACTCGCTCAAGATCACCGGCGGCGTGGGCCAGCATCTGATGCGCGCCTGGCCCACGAGCTACTGACGATGGGCTCCTTTGCCGCCGTACTCGTCGCCAATCGCGGAGCCGTTGCTTCGCGCGTGATCCGCGCGCTGCGCACCCTCGGCATCCGCTCGGTCGCCGTATATTCGGAAGCTGATCGGGATTTGCCGTACGTGGCCGAGGCGGACCAGACCGTGGCGATCGGAGCGCCAGCGCCGCGCGAAAGCTACCTCTCCATGGAGCGCCTGATCGCTGCGGCGCACGCTTGCAAGGCTGACGCGCTGCATCCGGGTTACGGATTTCTCTCCGAGAACGCGACCTTCGCCAGGGCCGTTGTCAGGAGTGGGGTTGCCTTCATCGGACCCTCCGCCCGATGGATCGACGCGATGGGACACAAGACAAACGCCCGCGAGCTCGCTGCATCGTGGGGATTGCCCGTGGGACGCGGAACCAAGGTGCTCGATGCCCAGGCGCACGGCGTGCTCGAGCAAGCGCAGTCCATCGGCTACCCGATCATGGTGAAGCCGGCCGCGGGCGGGGGCGGGATCGGGATGCTGCGCGTAGATTCCCCGGCCCAGCTCATCGAGGCGATCGGCAAGGCCCGCTCGGTCGCCGAGCGCGGCTTCGGCGTTGGGGACGTGTACCTCGAAAAGCTGGTTATTCATCCTCGACACGTCGAGATCCAGGTCCTTGGCGATGCTCACGGAAACGTCGCGCACCTGTTCGACCGCGACTGCTCGGTGCAGCGCCGTAACCAGAAGGTGATCGAGGAGGCCCCGGCGCCGGGGCTCGCGGCCGCGCGCAGGCTCGAGCTCGCCACCCAGGCAGCAAGAGCGCTGGCCCGCGCAGGCTACGACAACATCGGAACCCTCGAGATGATGCTCGCCTCCACGGGCGAATTCAGCTTCCTGGAAATGAACACGCGCCTGCAGGTCGAGCATGGCGTCACTGAAGAGATCACGGGCGTGGATCTCGTAGCCGGGCAGATCCGCAGCGCCGCGGGCGAACGCCTGAGCTCGATCCTTCCCGCGATCATCGAGACGCGGGGACATGCGATCGAGGCCCGCGTTTGCGCCGAGGACCCGCAGCGATTCCTTCCCTCGACGGGAAAGCTCCAGGCATTCCGTGCGCCATCCGGCGCCGGAATTCGCGTCGAGACCGGGTATGCCGAGGGCAACAGCATCACGCCTTTTTACGACTCACTGATCGCGAAGGTCATCGCGCATGCACCGACGCGCGCGGAAGCGATCGAGAAGCTCGACTGCGCGCTAGCCGCGTTCGAGATCGCGGGAGTCAAGACCAACATTCCCGCGGTCCGCCTCGTGCTGGCGAGCGAACCGTTCCTCGCGGGCGAGGTCCACACCGGCCTCATGCAGGAATGCCTCGAAGCCGCCAAGCCCGCGAAGAACGTCGCATGAGCACTTCATCTCCCTGGCAACCAGAGATCGACGAACTCGACGCGCGCCGCCGCTGGGCCGAGATGCTCGGGGGGCCGGAGGCGGTGGCGAAGCACGCCTCCGGAGGGCGACTTACGATTCGCGAGCGCATCGCGCACCTCGTCGACAGCGGATCGTTCCAGGAAGTCGGCAAGCTCACAGGCACCGGCACCTATGCGCAGGAAAAAGTGCAGTCGGTCTTGCCGGCTCCGTATGTTATGGGCATCGCAAAGATTCGCGGCCGACCAGTTGCCATCGGCGGGGAGGACTTCACCGTGCGCGGGGGCACGAGCTGGGGATCGGACCGGCGCAAGGGCGGCCAAGGCGGATTCATCGAGGATCTCGCCGCCAATTACCGCATTCCCCTCGTCAATCTCATCGACGGCTCCGGTGGGAGCGTCGCTTCGATCAAGAAGCGTGGCCACGCAGTGTTTCCGGGAGTGCATGGATTCGAAAAGTCGGTTGAATTGATGGGCCTCGTACCCGTCGTGAGCGCTGTGCTCGGCGTTGCCGCCGGCGGACCAGCGGGACGCGCGATCCTTTCCCATTGGTCGGTCATGGTCACCGGTCAAAGCCAGATTTTCGCCGCCGGGCCTCCCATCGTGGAGCGAGCCCTCGGACAAAAGGTCACGCGCGAGGAGCTGGGCGGCGTGAAGATGGCGGTCCACGCGGGCGGCACGATCGACAATGCCGCAGCAAGCGAAGCGGAGTGCCTGCGGCTGGTCGCGGATTTTCTCTCGTACCTCCCGCAGAACGTGTGGGAAATGCCGCCGGTCGCTGCGTGCGACGACCCGGCTGATCGCCGCGACGAGATGCTCGCCACGATCATTCCGCGCGATCGCCGCAAGCCCTACGACATGCGTCGGCTGATGCGCGGCGTATTCGACGTCGATTCGATTTTCGAGATCCAGCCGTCGTGGGGCAAGGGCATCGTCACCGCGTTCGCCCGGCTCGCCGGTCGTCCCGTAGGCGTCGTGGCGAACAATCCGATGGTCTACGCGGGCGCGATGGACGCAAGATCGGCGCGCAAGCAGGCGCATTTCGTGGAGCTGTGCGACACCTTCCACTTGCCGCTCATCTACCTTGTAGATCAGCCGGGGTTCCTGGTCGGTCCGCAGGCCGAGGCGGCAGGAACGCTTCGCGACGGTATGCGTGCAGTCTATGTCGGCATGCAAGCGACGGTGCCCGCCGTAACGCTTGTCGTGCGCAAGTGCTACGGAATGGCGGGCATGGCCGCGTGCGACAAGGCGGGTATCAATTTCAAGATCGCCTGGCCCAGCGCAGAAATCGGAAACCTGCCCGTGCAGGGCGGCGCGCGCGCTGCCTTTCGCAGGGAAATCGAAGCGGCGCCCGATCCCGTGGCGCGCGAAGCCGAGATTGAAGCGGAGCTCGCGGCGCTCACTTCGCCCTTCCGGATGGCCGAGGCGTTCGCGGTGGAAGACATCATCAATCCCCTGGAAACGCGCGCCTATCTGTGCACGTTCGTCGAGACGGCCTATTCAACCTTGCCGACGAAGGTCGGCCCCAAGGCCCGCTACGGCGTGCGCCCCTGACCGGAGAGCCTGCCATGGCTGCCAATCCGCTGCCTCGAATCGATGCTTCCTCTCCAATTACGCTCGCGAGCCGGTTGATCGAGAGCTGGTACTCGATGGAGGCAAGCGCGATTCCTGAGCGGGTCTTATCGCGCACCCTGCTCTGCGTAAAGGACACGATGGGCGTGGCAATCGCGGCTCGCACTCTTGGCGTGGGCACGGCCGCATCGCAAGCGGTACTGGACGCGGGGAGCTCAGGCAATGCGGTGGTGTGGGGCTCCGGCAAGTCCGTTTCCGCGGAAGACGCGGCATTCGCCAACGGCACGCTCGCCCACGCGCTCGATTTCGACGACACCCACGCCGCGGCTATCATGCATTCCAGCTCCGTGATCGTGCCCACGGCACTCGCCCTCGGTGAAACGCAGCGCGTCCCGGGTCGCGAGATTGTCGCCGCGCTCGTCGTCGGCTACCAGGTGGCGGCGCGCCTCGGTCGCCTCGCGCCGGGACCGTTCCAGGACAATGGGTTCCAGGCGACGTCGGTCCTCGGCACATTCGCGGCCGCCGCGGTGGCCGCGCGCCTGCTCAAGCTCTCGCCGGAACAAGCGCTCAATGCGCTCGGCATCGCCGGAAGCATGGCTTCCGGACTGATGGCGTACCTCTCCGACGGCAGCGACGTGAAGCAGATGCATCCCGGCTGGGCGGCCCTGTCGGGCATTCGCGCCGCGCGCATGGCCAAGACGGGCTTCCGCGGCCCGAGCGCCGTCTTTGAGTACAAGCTCGGCGTATTCCGGTCATTCGCCCGCATGGACATCTCCGACAGGTGGCAAGGCGCGGGCGGTGCTCCGTGGGAAGTCGAGCTCATGGCGCCCAAGCCCTATCCCGCATGCCTTTGCGTCCACGCACCCGTGCAAGCCATTCTCCAGCTACACGCAGCCGGAAAGATCTCTCCCCGGAGTGTTGACGACATCGCCAACATTCACTGCGACGTGCCGAATTGGTATATCGGACTCGTGTTCGAGCCCGCGGCCGCTAAAGCGGCGCCGCGCACGCCGTATGAAGCGCGCTTCAGCGCGCCATGGACCATGGCGCGCGCGCTCCTCGACGGCGGCATCGACGTCTGGAGCTTCACTCCCGAGAAGCTGGCGGACCCCGTGGCGCTCGCGCTTTGCAGCCGGACCACCTGCAAGGCGGAGGAGCTGCCCGAATTTCCCGCGGCGTTCCCGGCGCGCGTCACCGTGACCATGCGTTCCGGCGAGAAGCATGTGGCGTACATTGCCCACAATCTCGGGACGCCAGGAAATCCGATGTCGGCCGAGGATATCGATCGCAAGTTCGTTTCATGCGCGACCCCGGGCATCGGGGCGACGCGCGCCGGGGAAATCTCGGGTCTCATCGATTCACTCACAAGAGACGACGGAGCCGCTTGCCTGTTCCAGGGCCTGCAAACGCTCGAAGTCGCGAAAAACCACTAGCAGCCACTACTCCAGGAGGAGTCATGAGCATTCATAAGCATATCTGCTCGCTCGTCGCAGGCCTCGGATTGGCCGCCTGCATCTCGTTGTCCGCGGCCGCCGAGACGGTACAGGTTACCAACGGCCTGTCCGTCGAGATCTATCCGCAAGTGACGGGGGCCTACAACTTCGCTCACGGCTTCGGCCTGATCTACGGACCCATGCCCGTTGCGCGCCAGCTTGGCGTAGTGGAAAAGATGTTCCCGAATGCCAAGATCATTTGGCACAACATCTTCACCACCGCGCAGCAGCGCGATGCAATGCTCGCGGGCCAGCTGGATTTCGGTTCCTGCACGCCGGGCCCATACCTGCAGGCTTGGGACAAGGGAGTGGATTGGAAATGGGTGCAAACCACATCCGGGTTCGACGGCTACCTCATGGTGCGCAAGGATGGCCCGAACAGCGTCCTGGACTTCCTGGGTACATCGAAGAAGCTCTCGCCCGGCCCGAACACCGCCCAGTACTTCACGGTCCAGGAAATCCTGAAACGTGCGGGCAAGGACGTAAAGGCGCTCGATCGCAACTGGGTCAACCTACCGCACCCTGATGCCATGCAGGCTCTCATCGCCGGACAGCTAGACGGCCATTTCGCCACCTCCGATTTCGCCTTGCGCCTCGAGGAGCTGGGAATGAAGAAGATCGCGAGCTTCAAGGACGTCTGGGGTTCTCTCTACGCGGTGGGCGCGTGCGCGCTTACGAAAACCGTGAAAGAGCATCCCGAACTCACCAAAGGCTACGCGGAAGCGCTGCGCAAGACGGTGGCGTGGATGAAGGCCAACCCCGAGAAGGCCGCCGAGATGATGAGCAAGTCGACCGGCAACAAGGTCTCCGGGAGCGATTTCGTAAAATATCTCAAGTCGGCGACTTACGACAGCTACACGACGGACGCCGACCTGAAGACGCAGGCGGCCGCGATGTACTCGTTCGGCGCGCTCAAGCGAGTGCCCAAGGGACCGGGAGACTTCTACGCGTTCCCGGCCGAGGCTGGAGCTAAGTGGTAGCGGTGCTTTCCGAAGTGCAACCCGACCCGCGCTCCAACCTCGTCGAGATCGACCGCGCGTCGATTGCGTTCCCGCGTTCGCGCGGACGCGGGACGGTGATAGCGGTACAGGACGTCTCCGTCTCCATCCGGCGAGGTGAGAAGTTTGTGGTTCTCGGGCCTTCGGGCTGCGGGAAGTCGACCCTTCTTACCGCAATCGGGGGATTCATTCCGGTCACCGCAGGCGAGATCCGCGTGGACGGGAAGGTGGTGAAGGCCCCGTCCATGAATCGGGTGCTGGTGTTTCAGGACTTCGGACAGCTCCTGCCGTGGCGTACCGTGCTTGGCAACGTGGAGTGGGCGGTCGCCAGGCGCTGGCCCCGCAATTCCGCCGGCGAACGCAATATGCGGGCGATGCAATACGTGGAGCTGGTCGGCCTTGGGCCCCAGGCCGAGCAGTATCCCAATACCCTGTCCGGCGGCCAGAAGCAGCGCTGCGCGATCGCGCGCGCGTTCGCCGTGCAACCGGAGATTCTGCTGATGGACGAACCCTTCGGCGCCCTCGACGCGATCAACCGCGAGCGAATGCAGTTCGAGCTCAATCGCGTCTGGGCCGCCGAAAACGAGCGCGTCACGATCGCGTTCGTAACGCACGACGTGAACGAGGCGGTTCACCTTGGCCATCGGGTTATGGTGATGAGCCGTGGACCGGGACGCCTGCGATCGCTGGTGGAAAATCCGAGCGTCGGTAGCCCGCCTCACGACGGCGCGGCGCTCAGACTCGTGGAGGAGTTGCGCGAGCTTCTCAAGGATCCCGTCTGATGGCTTCGACCGATATGCTTGAGTCGCCGCCCAAGCGCAACGCTCTGGTCTCCCAACTGCTTGGCGCTGGGGCGCTCAAGAAGTTGATCGTTCTCGTCTTGCTTTGCGCCGCGTGGGAGGCCACCGTGCGCCTCCTTCATGTCAACAAGCTTCTCTTTCCGCCATTCACCGACGTGGCGATGCGGCTCGCAATGGGCCTGGGTATCGGGGCCGGCGGCAGCGGGGAGCTGTGGAGCTACATCTGGGAAACGCTATCGGTGATACTGCAATCGTTCGCGATCAGCATCGTGATCGCGATCGTAGTAACCGGGCTCGCGGTGAGCAACCGATGGATGCGCGAAGTGCTCAGCGTGATGACAGGTATCTTTCAGCCGCTGCCCTCCATTGCCCTTCTGCCAATGGCAATTCTCTGGTTTGGGTTCTCGCGGGATTCGCTAGTGTTCGTCGTCGTCATGGCCATGATCTGGCCCATTGCGTCATCTCTCACCGTGGGTTTTGCGACGATTTCGCCCACGCTGCTTCGGCTGGGGCGCAACTACGAGTTGGGTCGTTTCTCGATGATGACCCAGATTCTTCTGCCCGCGGCCCTGCCGATGATGATTTCCGGACTGCGCGTGGGCTGGGGATTCGGCTGGCGCACGGTCGTGGCCGCGGAGCTCGTATTCGGCGCGACTGGAAACGGAGGCGGCATCGGCTGGTACATCAACAACAGCCGGCTCTTCATGAACATCAGCGACGGATTCGCGGGAATCCTTCTGGTGATCATCGTGGGACTCTTCACCGAAAGCATCTTTCGCCTGATCCAGTACTTCACGACCCACAAATGGGGCACTGAGACTTTCTAGCGAATGACACCGGGTAACGGGGGAGTCCTGAAGCGGGTCGCCGCTGCTATCTTGAAGTTATCGAGACGACAAGATGCAGTGGAGGCGACCGGTGGCTGCCATGGACATTATTGCTCGGCTGGGGGGTGGGCGGGATACGAGGTGTTGCGGGCGCATGAGGAGCATCGCGGCGAGCAGAGGTGGTGCGTGGTGCGCTGGCGGCAAGAGCTGCGATCCGACAATGTTGTTCCGGGTGCGGCTCGCGGGTGAACTCGATTCATGATGCCGAAGAGCGGCACGTGCGGGACCTGCCGATCTTCGAGATCCCTGTAGAGCTCGTACTGCCGCGATTGCGGCTGGCATGTCCGCACTGTGGTCCGAAGCTGGAGCAGTTGGAGTGGCTCGAGCCGTATGCACGGGTGACCACGCGCCTGGCAACGAGCGTCTCGCGCATGTGCAAGGTGATGTCGATTCGACATGTGGCGGCGTACTATGGCTTGGCTTGGGACACCGTCAAGCAGATCGATTGCCGGCACCTTGAACGTGATCTGGGCGTCGTGGACTTCAGGGGCGTGAGCGAGATCGGCATGGACGAATTCGCGATCCAGAAGGGCCATCGTTACGCCACCGTGGTGGTCGAGCCCTCGCGCAAGCGTGTCCTTTGGGTCGGAAGAGGCCGGGGGCGAAAAGACATTCGACCGTTCTTCGATCTCCTGGGGCGCGAAGGATGCCAACGCTTGAAGGCGGTCGCCATGGACATGAGCCGCCTATGCCGAAGAGGTTCGAGCCCGCTGTCCCCCGGGCCCGAATCGTCTATGACCTCTTCCATGTGGTGGCCAAGTACGGTCGCGAAGTGCGTGTCGATGAAGCCAATCGCCTTCGCGGCGATCAGCATGCGCGCCATCTGGTCAAGGGCGCGCGTTGGCTGCTGCTTCGCAATCGCGAGAACGTGACGCGCCCGGCAGACCAGGTACGACTGGACGAGCTCTTGGCGGCCAACAGGGCGCTGATGACCGTCTATGTGCTCAAAGACGATCTCAAAGCGCTATGGGCCTACCGGCATATCGGATATGCCAAGGCATTCTGGAAGGGCTGGCGACGACGAGCCATGAGCAGTGGCATCGAGCCGCTCAAGACCTTCGTTTAGCGATGTAGTCAGATCAGGGGAGGAGTGATGGAACAGCGACTAGTGGACTGTAACAGTTAAAACGGTAGTATCATCGTGTCCATGGAGGGCATGATGAAACTGACCAAGAGCGAACGCATGGAACTCCAACGGCAAGCAGGTGCGAGGAATGCCCGGGCGGACGTGGCCCGGCATGCGCG
>JBBRTF010000064.1:0-15867 GCA_038244725.1 Burkholderiales bacterium | reverse complement strand
GCCTGGTTGGGGGGGTGTGGGGTGTGGTGCTCGTGTGGGTGTTCGCTCATGCGTGTTTTTCCCGCCCCCCCTCATTTTGTCTTTGTTTTAATTTTTTTTTCTGCCACCCCCCCCACGACTCTTTATGTCGTACCTGACACGACTTTTTAGAAGAGGGCGAGGGTGGCGTCGTGGAGGGGCTGGCCGCGCTCGGCGAAGGAGTCGACGATGCTGAAGTGGTTGAGGCCGGGAGGCAGGAGGAGGGACTTCACCTGCGGCGCCCAGGCGCGTGCGAGGTCGCGTGACTGGCGTTGGAATTCGGAGCTCTCGGCGGCGCCCGCGGCGACGACAAGGGGCGCTTCGACCGTGGGCTTGCGATCGAGGAGCGTGAGGCGCGCGGCGGATTCGCGATCGAGCTTCAGGTCGACGTTGGCGCTGAAATCCACGAGCGGCGCGAAATCGAAGACGCCGCTCAGCGGCACGCCGCCCACGATGCGCGCGGGATCGAACTTGAGGCGGCTCCACGGCGTGGCGAAGATCGCCGCGGTGAGGTGCCCGCCGGCGGAGTGACCCGAGATCACCACACGCTCGGTGGCGATGGAATGCTTCACGCCGTTCAAGAAGATCCAGTTGGCGGCGGCGATCGCGTCCTCGACGATCTCCTCCACCGAGACGTGCGGCGCCAGTCGGTAATTGGGGATCGCCACGCTCACGCCCGCGGCGACCCACGAGGCGGCAAGCCACGAGAAGACGCTCTTGTCGAGCGATCGCCAGTAGCCACCGTGGATGAAGACGAGCGTGCCGCGCGCCCTGTCCGCGGGAAAGAAATCGATCCGATGGCGCGCATCCGGTCCGTAGGCGATGTCGAGATCGCAGGCGAGCGTCGATCGCACGAAGGCCGAATCCTTTTCCCATCGCGAGAAGTACGCGGGATGGTCGGGAACGAGCGCGCGGTTGTTGTACTCGCGCTCGACGAAGCCCGCGTCCGGCGCCGTCATCGCTCCATGGCGCGGATCGCCGCGGCGATCTCGCGCGCCACTTGCTCCAGCGCGCGGCTCTGCGCTGCCGCCATCGACTGCGCGCCCGCCCCGCCCGCGGCCTCGCGCGCTTGGGACCGGCCGGTGCGCGGCACCTCGCTCTTCGCCGTGCGAATCGTCCACAGGACGTCGACGATGGCGCCTTCGCTCGCGGAGAAATCGAAGCGCTCGACGTCGAGCGCCACGCGATAGTCGAAGGCGAGCGTGGCCGATTGGCGGCTTGTCATCACGTTCGCCGTGCCCAGCTCGCGCGCGAGCGTTTCGGCGACGAGGCGCGGGACGGCCGTCTTGAGCGGCTCGGCCCAGCGGTCGAGATCGACGATCTCCACCCGGTTCGCGTCCACGCGCACCACCATCTGCGGGCGGTCCACCGCCTCGGGAAGCGTGACCGGCCCCACGTAGATCGCGAGCGGCCGCGCGGCGGCGGGAGACGGCGCCGCGGAAGGCTGCGCGGTGAGCGTGAAGTAGTTCAGCTTCGCGGGCGTGCCGCACGCGGCGAGGAGCGCCGCGAGCCCCGCCACCAGCATTCGTCTCATGGTGTCCTCCGGCCGCGCAGGAGCGATTCGGGATGGCGCTCGATGGAGTCGGCGAGCTCGCGCAGCGCCTCGGACGCGCGGCTCACTTCATGGAGCGCCTCGCGAAGGTCGTTCTGCACCGGCGAATCCTGCGCGAGCGTGCGCCGCGCCGACTCGAAGGTCTTCCTCGCGTTCTCGAGCGTGGTCTTCAGCTCCGGGATCACCTCGCTGTCGACGTGGCCCGCGGCCTTGTCCACCGTCTTCAGGGTCGCATCGAGGCTCGCGAGCGCCTTGCGCAGGTCTTCGCCGATGGTGTCGAAGGGCACCTTCTCCAGCTTCTTCATGATCTTTCCGACGGATTCCTGCAGCTCGGCGAGGCTTCCGGGCACGGTCGGAATCTCCGCGGGCAGGTGCTTGTAGTCCATGCTCGCAGGCGCGGCGCCGGGGAAGAAGTCGAGCGCCACGTAGAGCTGCCCGGTAAGGAGGTTGCCGTTGCGAAGCTGCGCGCGGAAGCCGTGCGCCACGAATTTGCGCATGCGGCGCTCGCCATCGGCGAGCTCCTCGGTCACCGGGCCGGGCTTGCGCGCGTGCGGCTGCAGGCGCTCCGGGAAGAGGCGGATCTGTACCACGGTGCGGAAGTTCACGCGCGCCGGATCGTATTCCAGCTCGATCGACGACACCTCGCCCAGCGTGACGCCGCGGAAATCCACGGGCGCGCCGACCACGAGGCCGCGCACCGATTGCGGGAAGCGCATCACGTAAGTCTCCACCACGGTCTCGCGCGGCTTCAACGCCTCGGCGCGGTCGCGCCACAGGACGAAGTTGGAGTTGGCCGCCGCGCGGGGCTCGGGCGGCGAGTCCGCGTCGGTGGGCGTGTCGAAGGCGATGCCGCCCACCAGCACCGTCGCGATCGATTGCGTGTTGAGGCGCACGCCCGTCGCGTCCAGCGAGAGGTCGATGCCGCTCGCGTTCCAGAAGCGCGAGTTGGTGGCGACGAAGCGATCGAAGGGCGAGTCGACGAAAATCCGCACCAGCACTTCCTTGCCGTCGGGCGCGACTTCGGTGGTGACCACTTGACCGGCGCTCACGCCGCGGAAATAGACGGGCGAGCCCACGTCGATGGAGCCCAGCTCCTCGGAGCCCAGCACGAAGTAGCGACCCGGCACGTCGGAAGTCACGATCTGCGGCGTCTCCAGGCCCGTGAAGTGGCGCCGCTCGGTCGCGGACTTGCCGGGATCCACGCCGATGTACGAGCCCGCGAGGAGCGTGCCGAGCCCGGACACGTGGCCCCCGGAGATGCGCGGGCGCACCACCCAGAAGCGCGTGTCCTCCACGAGGAGCCCGCTGGAGGCCTGGCGCGTCATCTGCGCGAACACCACCACGCCCCTCTTCTCCTCGTCGAGCTCGATGGACTTCACGATGCCGATGTCGACGTCCTTGTACTTGATGTGCGTCTTGCGGGCTTCGAGGCCCTCGGCGCTGCGAAAGCGGATGGTGATGAGCGGGCCGGTCTCGAGCACGTGCTGCAACAGCAGCCACCCGCCCACCAGCGCCGCGACGATCGGGATCACCCAGATGGGCTGAAGCCAGCGCACGCCGGGCTTGCGCGCCACGGCCTTCGGAACGCGCGGCTCGGCTTCCGGCGCCTCGCGCGGCTCACTCACCGTAGCCGTCCAGCGGATCCCAGATGAGGCGCGGATCGAAGCTCATCGAGGCGAACATGGTGAAGAGCACCACCAGCGCGAAGGCCGCGGCGCCAGGCCCCACGTCCACCTGCGCGAGCGTCTTGAACTGCACCAGCGCCACCAGCACCGCGGCGACGAAGATGTCCACCATCGACCAGCGCCCCACCGATTCGAGCACGCGGTAGAGCGACGCGCGCAGCTCCGGGCGCCAGGTCGAGCGCCGCTGCGAAGTGACGAGGAGGAGGGTGAGCCCGATGATCTTGGCCCCGGGCAGCACGATGCTCGCGATGAAGATGATGGCCGCGATGAACGCGTCGCCGTTGTTCCAGAGGAAGCGCACGCCCGACAGGATCGTGTCGCTGTGGGCGTCGAAGAGCGAGCCGCTTTCCATCACCGGGAGGATGTTCGCCGGAAGGTAGAGCGCGGCGGCGGTGGCGAGCAGCACCCAGGAATTGAGGAGGCTGTCGGGCTTCCTCCAGTGCAGGCCCGCGCCGCATCGCGCGCACCCCATCCGCGCATGCTCGTCGCATGGTCGCTGCACCTCGCCGCAGGTGTGGCAGACGAGGAGACCCGAGCGCGCCGCGGTGGCGATCATGCGCCGAGCGCGCGCGCGCGCGCCCACAGCTCGCGCGGCTCGAAGGCCGCCTCGCTCGCGGTGAGCATGAGGATCAGCGCGCCCAGCGCATAGAGGGCGAGCCCCGGGATCACGGTGGCGATGTTGTGCAGCTTCACGAGCGAGACCAGGGCGCCGAGCATGAAGACCGAGATCATGCCCCAGGGCTTGACCGCCTCCACGAGGCGGAAGGCCGGGGAGAGCGCGCGCGGGAGCCTTCCCAACCTGAGATTGGCGAGGAGGTAGATCATCGCGCCGATCTCCACGGCCGGGAAGAGGATCGTGGTCATGAAGACCAGCACCGCGAGCGGCGCCTCGCCGTGGAGGAAGAGCGCGTGGGAGGCGCCATAGAGGGTGGTCGCGTTCGTGATTCCCTGCGTGTCGAGCGCGAGGAGCGGGAACGCGTTGGCGACGAGGAAGAAGATCGCCGCGGCCACGAGGAAGGCGAACGTGTGGTCGAGGCTCCTCGGCTTGTTGCGGTAGAGCTCGGCGCCGCAGCGCACGCAGGTCGCCATGCCGTGGCGCGGCGGCGTGACCGGGCGCTGCAGGCAATCGCATTCGCGGCAGGCGATGATGGCGTCTGGATTCGTCATTGTTCTGGGCTACACTCGACCGCGCTCTGGAAGATACCGCAATGCAAGCCTCGACTTTCGATCCCGCATCCGGCCGGGAGTTCATCGACCGGGTGCGATCCCTCGCCCGGCACAGCGATTCGCCCGCGCACTACACCCGCACGTACCTTACTCCGGCGCACCGGGATGCGGCGCGCCGGATCGCCGAATGGATGCGCGCGGCCGGGATGTCCGTGCGCGTCGACGCGGTGGGGAGCGTCGTCGGCCGCTACGACGCGGCCGACCCCGGGGCGAAGACGCTGCTCATGGGGTCGCACTTCGATTCGGTCCGCAACGCCGGCCAGTATGACGGAGTGTTGGGCATCCTCGTTCCCATCGCGTGCGTGGCCGAGCTCCATCGGCGCGGCGAACGGCTTCGCGTGGCGCTCGAGGTCGCGGCCTTCGCCGACGAGGAGGGCGCGCGCTTCCAGACGAGCTTCCTCGCGAGCCGGGCGATGGTGGAAGGCGCCGCGGCGCTCGCCCCGCTCCTGGAACGGCGCGACGCCGACGGCATCGCGCTCGGCGAGGCGATGCGCTCGGCGGGCCTCGATCCGGCGGCCGCCGACGGCGATCGCGTCGATCCCGCGTCGCTCGCCGCCTACCTGGAGGTCCATATCGAGCAGGGGCCGGTGCTGCTGGACGCGGGCCGCGCGCTGGGCGTGGTGACGAGCATCGCCGCGGGCACGCGCTACCTGCTGAGGGTCGCGGGCGAGGCGGGCCACGCGGGCACGGTGCCCATGGCGATGCGCCACGATGCGCTGGCCGCCGCGGCGGAAATGGTGCTCGCGCTCGAGGCGCGCGCCGCGGCTGCGCCGGGCGTCGTCGCCACGGTCGGCATCCTCAGGGTGAAGGACGGCACCGGCAACGTGATCCCCGGCGACGTGGAGCTCACCGCCGACGTGCGCGCCCCCGACGACGCGACGCTCGCCGCGGCGCGCGAGGCGATGCTCGCCGAGTGCCGCGCGATCGCCCAGCGCCGCGGCGTGTCGCTCGACATCGCGAAGACGCACGAAGTGCGCGCCGCGCCCTGCGCGCCGCGCCTGCAGGAGCTTGTCGCCGCCGCGATCGAGGGCGTCGTTCCCGGAGAGAAGGCCCTGCGCCTTCCGAGCGGAGCGGGGCACGACGCCATGATCCTCGCCGGCGTGACCGAGGTGGGAATGATGTTCGTGCGCTGCGGGGCGGGCGGCGTCTCGCACCATCCCGCCGAGACCGTCACGCCCGGCGATGCCGCGCTCGCGATCGGCGCCCTGCTGGAATTCCTGCGCCGCTTTTCCCGGGCGTCTCGCGCGGACTAGGGAAGGTCTTGTCCAGACCTTCCCTAGGGCTTCACCGAAAGCGTGGCGTTCGACGAGACGAGCTTCAAGCCGGGGCGCCCGGCGTTCGCCGCGGTCCGGCAGTGCTCGACGATGAGCGTCACCTCGCGCAGCAGCGCCGCGGGAGCGCGCACGCGCCCGTCGAGCACCTCGAGCGTCCACTGGGCGGTGGCGGCGGCGTCGCGCGGAGGAAGCGCGAACGCCGCATCGCCCTCGCCGATGAGGTGCGTCACGGGTGAAGCGTCGGCGCGCATCTCCTCGATGGGCTGCGGCGCGTGAAGGCGCATCACCGCCTCGCCCTCGACGCCGCGCATGAGGAAGACGTTCGCGGGCGACGCGGTGAAGTAGTCGCGCATGAGCTTCAGGAAATCCGGATGGGTGACCGCGATGATGCGGCACGCCGCGCTGGGAGCGACGCCGTTGGGGATCATGAGCTTCGCGAGGGTGTGGCCGCTGTTGCGAACGCCGAGCGCGCCGCGCACCTCGAGGAGCTTGGCGAGGTCGGGCGAGAGCACGCTCGCCGGCACGCAGGCGAGCTTGTGCGTGTCGAGCCTCGCCTCGGCTTCCCCGATGGTGGCGACGGTGCGGTGGCCGATGAGCTCGAGGATCTCGAAGGTGCCGACGCGCGCCGCCTCCTGGTGCACGCCGTGCACCACCACCGGCACATCCTCGCGCGCGAGGAGGAGGGCGAGGAGCGGCACGAGGTTCGCGATCTTGCGCGCTCCGTTGTAGCTCGGCAGCAGCACCGGGATGGCGCGGCGCGCCGCGAGGTCCATGGGCCGGATGTGCGGCTGGAGCGCGTCCATCATCCCGGTGAGCTCTTCGAGGCTCTCGCCTTTCATGCGCAGCGCCACGAGGAGCGCGCCGAGCGCGAGGTCGGTGAGCTCTCCCGCGAACACCGCCGAGAAGAGCGTGCGCGCCTCGGCGCGCGTCAAGTCGCGCGCGCCGTTCTTGCCGCGGGCGAGGTCCTTCAGATAGGGCCTGGGATCGAACATCACGCCATTCTGAAGGATTTTCCCGCGCCGGCCCCGGGAGCCGGCCTTGCAGCCGTTTCGCTATCCGGAATGCGGAAAATTCGGCAGAAGGGCCGGGGGACGCGTGCTATCGTTCATCCGCAGGTCAACCCGGTGGAGGCGACATGGCAACGAAGGAAAAGACCCAGCAGGACGGCGAGCTTTCCGAGCAGCAGCTCGACAAGGTGGCCGGCGGCCAGGAAGTGCGCAAGATGGGAACCATCGTCGTGGAGGCGAAGCGCCTGCATCCCGATAAGGTGGTGAAGATGGAGACGATCGTCGTGACGGCGTCGCGCGACAAGCCGGACCTCGCGGGGACCAACCTCGCGCAGGCCGATACGAAGAGCAAGAAGAACTAGCTTGCCTCGCGTTGCGATCGGGCCCCGGGCTTTCGCCGGGGCCTAGTCTTTTCTACGCGACCTGGCGCGCGAGCATGGCGCTGAAGGGGCCGGCCTCGGCGGCGAGCTCCGCGAAGGTTCCCTGCTGCACGATGCGCCCGCGGTCCATCACGACGATGCGGTCGGCGTCGCGCACGGTGTTCAAGCGGTGCGCGATCACGACGCGCGTCGCCTGGAGCCCCAGCAAGCCCTCGAGCACGGTCGCCTGCGAGACGTTGTCGAGCGCGCTCGTCGCCTCGTCGAAGAGGAGGATGCGCGGCTCGCTCACGAGGGCGCGCGCGATGAGCACGCGCTGGCGCTGGCCGCCGGAAAGGGTCGAGAGCCCTTCGCCCACCACGGTGTAGAGGCCCATCGGCATCGCCTCGATGTCGCGCTCGAGGCCCGCGCGCCTCGCCGCGTCCCACGCCGCGTCCACGCCGAGCGCGTTGGCGCCGACGATGTTGGTGAGGATGTCCCCCGCCCAGAGCTTGCCGCCCTGCAGCACCGTGCCCATGCGCTTCCTCAGGTAGCGCGCGTCGAGCGTGGCGAGGTCGCGAGCGTCGAAGCGCACCGCGCCCTTCGCGGGCCGCTCGAAGCCCAGGAGAAGCCTCAAGAGCGTCGACTTGCCCGAGCCGCTCGCGCCGACGATGGCGACGAATTCCCCGGGCCGGATCGCGAGGCCGACGTCGTGCAATACGGTGGGCCCGCCGGGATAGGCGAAGCTCACGCCCTCCAGCGCGATGGCGCCCTGCGGATCGTGCGCTGCGCCTGCCGAGCCCGAGTCTTCCGGCGGCATCATGAGGATCGGGCGCGCGCGGTCCCACACGGGCTTCAGGTTCACGAGGTCGAGCGCCGTGGAGACCAGCACGTGCACGCCGCCCAGGAGCGCGAAGAGCGCGGCGTGGAAGGCGACGAAGTCCCCCGTGGACATCTTCGAGGTGGGCGCGAGGCGCCACGCGAGGTAGAGCACGAGGATCGTCGCCGCGGGCTGCAGCACGTTCAGCGCCACCGACTCCCAGTTGGCGAGACGTGCGCTCACGCGGTTCAGGTCGCGGAAGCGGTCGTACTTCTCGTACCACTCGCGGAAGGCGCGCGGCTCGGCGGCGCTCGCGCGCAGCTTGGCGATGCCGGCGAAGATCTCGAACTGCATCGCCGAGAGCTTGCCGTCCATGGCCTCGATGGCCGGCCCCACGCGAAGGCGCGCGAGCCCGAAGAGCGTGGAGAGCGCGATCACGGCGACGACGATCCCGGACGCCGCGACGGTGAGCTTCGGGCTGTACGCGATCATCAGGGCCACGTTCGAGACGAGGAAGAGCGAGGTGACGAAGGTGCCGATGGTGGAGCCGGTGATGGTGCGCTGGATGGTGTTCACCGATCCCATGCGCAGCGCGAGGTCGGCGCTCGCGAAGTCGCGGAAGAAGCGCGCCGGGGCCGAGATCACGCGGTCGACGAGCGCCGCCTGCATGGCGACGCCGATGCGCGACTCGAAGCGCAGCACGGCGAGCGAGCGCAGCACTTCGAGCGCGATCACCGCCACGCCCGCCACCGCGAGGCCGGCGACGATCGACTGCACGGTCTGCGTCGCCTGGGCGGGAATCGCGCGATCGATGAGCCAGCCCGTCGCCACCGGGGTGAAAAGGCCCAGCAGCGCGGCGACGAATCCCGCGATGAGGAGGAGGATCAGGTCGCGCCCGCCGTGGAGTGCGGCGAAGCGCAGCATGTCCTTCGCGCCGAGCGCGCGCGGCTCGAAGCGGCGATAGAACGTGAACGCGAAGGGTGCGAGGCGTGCGGCGAGGCTCTCGTCCACGCGCCACTCGACGACCTTGCCGGTGTCGGCGTCGGTGGCGCGCATGCGGTAGCCGCCGAGGAAGGGAATAAGCGCCACCCAGCCCGTGCCCGCGGCGAGCGACGGGCTTGTCATCGGCGTGGGCCCGCGCGGCACGCGCCTTCGATCCATCACGCGCGCGATCATCGGCCCGCTCGAGTGCCGCCACCATCGCGCATCGAGCAGCACGCGCCGCGACCTCATGCCCGCGGGGACGGCCATGGCTTCGATCACGTCCGTCGCCTCCGCGGCGAGGTCGGAAAAAAGTCGTGTCTGGTACGACTTTTCCGAAAAGTCGTACCTGACACGACTTTCGGCGAGCAGCTTCCAGGCGGCCTCCAGCGTCGTCGACCTGAGCGAGATTCCCGGGTCAAACATCGGCCGTCTCCGTGGCGACCAGCGCGCTGAAGCGCCCGCCGAGCGCCTTCAGCTCCTCGTAGGTGCCGCGTTCTGCGACGCGTCCCTGGTCGAGGACCACGATCTCGTCGGCATCGCGCACGGTGGACAGGCGATGGGCGACGACGAGGCAGGTGATGCCGCGCCGGCGCAGGTTTGCCTCCACCAGCGCCTCGGTGCCGGGGTCGAGCGCGCTGGTGGCCTCGTCGAGGATGAGGATCACGGGATTGCGCACCAGCGCGCGCGCGATCTCGAGGCGCTGGCGCTGGCCGCCGGACAGGTTGCGCGCGCCCTCCTGGAGCTTCGCGTCGAGGCCGCCCTCGCGCTGCATGATCTCGTCGTCGATCGCCGCGTCGCGCATCGCCGCGCGCAGGGTCTCGTCGGCCGCCGGCTGCCAGAGCGTGAGGTTGTCGCGCACGCTGCCTTCGAAGAGCATCACGTCCTGGTCCACGTAGGCCGCCGCGTCGGCGAGGTGGGCGCGCTCGTAGGCCGCGCGCGGCGCGCCGTCGAAGAGGATCTCGCCGGACCACGGGCGATAGAGCCCGGCCGCGAGGCGCGCGAGCGTCGACTTGCCCGAGCCCGACGCGCCCACGAGCGCCACGCGTCCGCCCGGCTTCACCGAGAGCGAGAAGCACTCCGCGAGCGGCGCCTCGCCGCGGTTGTAGCCGAAGGTCACGTCGCGGAATTCCAGCGCGCCGGCGATGACGGGCGCCGGCAGGCCCGCGGCCGTGCGCGCCACGTCGATCCCCTCTTCGGGCGCGTGGTGCAGCACGTCGTCCAGCCGCGCGAGGTCGCCGCGCAGCGCCTGCAGCTTCTGCGTGTGGCCGAAGAGCTCGTGCACCGGCGCGGTAAAACCCGCGAGCAGCACCTGGAACGCGACGAGATCGCCCACGCTGAAGGTGCCCTTCATGATGAGCGCGGCGCCCAGGCCCAGCACCGTGAGGTGCGCGACCAGGCCCAGCACCGCGGGCGCCTGCCCGAGCGTCACGAGGTAGCGCTGCGCGCGGATCGACGCGTTCACGTACTGCACCTGAAGCCCGATCCACTTGAGGAAGAGCGCGGTCTCCTGCCCGCCCGCCTTGATGCTTTCGATGTTGGCGAGCCCGCCAGTGGCCATGCCGGCGAGCTTGCCGGCCTGCACCGAGAGCTCCTGCGAGACCTCCGCGGTGCGCCGCGCAAGGGCGCGCCACGCGAAGAGCTCGAGCGCGAGGCACGCCGCCACCACGAGCGTGAGGCCCGCGTCGAGCCGCGCCATCATCACGAGGAAGAAGCTCGCCGTCACGAAGGCGAGGGCGAGGCGCGCGAGGTCCGCGGAGATGGTCTCGGCGACGCGCTCGTTCAGGTCGACGCGCGCGGCGATCTCCCCGGCGGAGCGCTGCGAGTAGAAGGTCATCGGCAGCGCGAGGGCCTGCGCGAAGAAGCGACGCGCGGAGGCGCGCGCCGCGCGCCCGAAGGTATCCATCAGCACCCTCGCCTGGATCGCGAGGAGGACCGAGCGCGCGAGCGCCGCGGCGAGAAGCCCGAGGAGGAGCGGGATCGCGACGCCGTGCACCTTCGCGACCAGCACCTCGTCCACGAAACGCCCGAGGAGCCACGGCAACGCGACGCCAGGGATCACGAGGGCAAGCCCGAGGAAGAAGGCGATGCCGATGGAGACGCGGAAACCGTCGAGGTACTGGCCGAGGGAGCGCATCACCGACGGCGCGTGGCCGCCGGGCTCGAACTCCGGGCCCCGCTCGAAGGTGAGGACCACGCCGGTGAACGCCGCGTCGAATTCCGAGGCGTCGACGCTGCGCCGCCCGCGCGCCGGATCGTTCAGCCAGGCGCGCCCATCGCGGAATCCCTCCAGCACCACGAAGTGGTTGAAGTTCCAGAACACGATCGCCGGGAGCGGCAGCGCGGCGATGTCGTCGGGTTCCTTCTTGAAGCCGCGCGCCACCATGCCGTGCGCCCGCGCGGCGCGAAGGAGCCCGCCCGCCTTGCTGCCGTCGCGGCTCACGCCGCAGTCGACGCGCATCTGCTCCAGCGGCACGAAGCGGCCGTGGTAGGCGAGGATCATGGCGAGCGCCGCGGCGCCGCACTCGACGCTTTCCAGCTGCAGGATCGTGGGCGTGCGGTGCCGCGCGGTCTCGGGGAGCGGGGCGCGCGGCTGCGGCTCGGGCTCGCGCGCGTCGGCGGGACCGGCCGGCGCCCCGGACGTTAGCGCTCCAACAGCAGCCATATCGCGAAGACGGCGACCGCCGCGAGGAGGGCGGCCAGCGCGGCGAGGAGCGCGCGCGGGTAGGGAGGTAGGCCGAGGCGCTCGTCCAAGCGCTCGGGGGAGGCGAGGCGGTCGAGCGCCGCCTTGCGGAAGATCGATTCCTGGTCGGACATGCGTTCAGCCCGCGAGGCGCTTCAACATCCGGTCGAAGCGCGCGCCCGCCAGGTGCACGTTGTCCAGGAGGTCGTCGTTCAGCTCGTCCTTCGCGTGCGTGTCGTCGCTCACCGCGCCGTAGCCCATGCGCTGCGTGGTGCTGCGCAGCCGGTCGGCCATGAAGACGCAGAGCGCGCGATAAAAGCGCGAGGCGAATCCCGGATCGGAAGCGAGCTTGTCGCGCAGCACCGCGTCGGGGATGCGCAGCAGCGTCGTATCCGCCACCACCTCCACCGAGGCCGCGGTGGGCGCGGGGTCCACGAGCGACATCTCGCCGATGATCTCACCGGATTCCAGGAGCGCGATGGGATCGCCCGCCCGGGTCTTGATGGCGAGGCGGCCTTCGAGCACGAAGTAGAGGTAGTCGATGCGCGAAGCGATCGGGATCAGCACCGTGCCGGGATCGACGCGGACGCGCTGGCCCGCCTTGGCGAGCCACTCGACGTCGCCGTCGGTGAGAACGCTGAAGATGAAGAGCACTTTTCTCATCACGCCCTCCCCGGCGCCGATGACGTCCCGTGAGTGTACCGAATCGAGGGTTCGCGAAAGCGGTAGGATTTCAGTTGCCCCAACAGGAGATCGGAAATGCATTCAGCATGGCGGAACGTGGTGGCGGCGATCCTCGCGGTAGCACCGGCGCTCGCCGCGGCTCAGGCGAGCGAGCCTTCGGCCGAGATCGTGACGACGCAGCGCGCCGACCGCGAGCAGTACCTCGCGCAGGGCGCGAAGAAGGAAGGCGAGGTGGCGGTCTACACCTCGCTCATCTCCGAGGACCTCGTGGCGCTTTCCGCCGCGTTCGAGAAGAAGTACGGCGTGAAGGTGAAGGGATGGCGCGCGGGCTCGGAGAAGGTGCTGCAGCGCGCGCTCACCGAGGCGCGCGCCAACCGCCACGACGCCGACGTGATCGAGACCAACGGTCCGGAGCTCGAATCGCTCTATCGCGAGAAGGTGCTGCAGCCCTTCACGTCGCCGTACCTGAAGGACCTCATGCCGCAGGCGGTGCGCCCGCACGGCCAATGGGTCGGCACGCGCATCAACATGTTCGTGCAGACGTATAACACCGAGCTCGTGAGGAAGCAGGACCTGCCGAGGACATATTCCGACCTCGCCGACCCGCGCTGGAAGGGCAAGCTCGGCATCGAGGCCGAGGACGAGGACTGGTTCGCCACCGCCGTGAAGGGCGAGGGCGAGGCGGCGGGGCTGCGCACCTTCCGCGAGATCGCGAAGGTGAACGGCTTCTCGGTGAGGAAAGGCCACACGCTCCTTGCCGGGCTCGTCGCCTCCGGGGAGATTGCGTTCGCGCTCACCACGTACAGCCACGGAGCGGAGAAGATGAAGAAGAAGGGCGCGCCCGTGGACTGGTACGCCATCGAGCCCGCCATCGGCCGCGCCAACGGGATCGCCATCATGCGCAACGCGCCGCATCCGCACGCGGCGGCGCTCTTCGCCGATTTCGTGCTCTCGCTCGAGGGACAGAAGATCCTCGAGAAGGGCGGCTACGTGCCGGCTAACCTGCGCGTCGGCAGCCCCCTGCAGAAGCTTTCCCTCACCTTCGTCGACCCCGCCGCCGTGCTGGACGAAGACGCGAAATGGAAGAAGCTCTGGGGCGAGATCGTGCTCGGAAACGCGCGTTGAGCCGCGAGCGGCTCGACCCCGCGCGCACCGCGCTCCTGCTCTTCGATTTCCTCGAGGGCCACGTGAACCGCGACGCCGGGTCGAAGGCGCGCTACGCGCCGGTGGTCGCCAACGCGGCGCGCGTCCTCGCCGCGGCACGCGCGGCCAGCGTGATGGTGGCGTATGCGCATGCGGACCATCGCGCGGACCGCGCCACCAGCGCGCGGACGCTGCGCGACACCGACAACCGCTTGCGGCCCCTTGCCGAAGGCGAAAGCGACGTCCCGCTCCTCACCGGGGGAACGGCCGAGACCGCGATCGTGAAGGAGCTCGTGCCGCGCGAGGGCGACTTCATGATTCCCAAGCATCGCTGGAGCGCCTTCCACGGCACCTATCTCGACCTTGCGCTGCGCACGCGAACGATCGACACGATCGTCCTCGCGGGAGGATCCACCGACGTGGGCATCGCCGCGACGGCATTCGCCGCGCGCGACCTCGACTACAGTCTGGTGATCGTGCCGGACGCGTGCACGTCCCCGGAGCGCGACAACCACGAGCAGCTCATGGCGCGCGTCTTCCCGCGCATGGCGCGCGTGCGCACCGCCGCGCAGGTGGTGGCGATGCTGGCGGGGTGAAACGCCGCGCCAGGCCGGTCGGGCTGCACCGCATAGCTCACGCCGGGGAGGACGCGGCATTGCATCCACGCGCTGCCCGATTCGAGCGCGAGGCGCTCACCGATGCGGGGGCAGCCTGCCGCTGCGCTCGGGCGAGAAGGGAAGCGAGCTCAGCACGCGCCAGAGCGCGGCGAGGGCGTTGCCCATCGCGGCGCCCACGGCGATGCTGCGTTCGGCGCGCGCGCTCGCGATGCGATCCTCGAGCGAGGGGAAGGTGCGGTAGTCCGTCGGCGGTTCCATGAACGCTCCGATATCCAATCGACAGCGTTCAAGGTAGCGAGGGTGCTGCACTGCAACAAGCGATTTGATTTCACGCGATGGCGCAAAAAAACGCTGCGTGCCGTGTGGGGAGGGGGAAGCACACTACAGCCAGCGTTTCCCTCTAAGAATCCCGGCGCTTCTGGCAGTGTTCGTAGCGACATACCCCCACTTGTACCCCTAGCCGTGTTGCCTAGGCGGTAACTGCGCTCTGGTTTAGAGTCCTCGAAACCTTTGGTTGGGAGGACAGCTATGGAGCCGTGGCACTGGGCAATAGTGATAAAGCCCTTGGTAATCGGTGCGTTCATGGCTCTTGTCGTGGCGCCAATCGTCTGGCTCCTCTACAAGCTCCTTCCAATGAGCCGGTCAAAGGTCGTTCTTTTCAAAGTGCGCGATGGCTCGGAGGCGACACGGCGCGACAGAATCGTTCACTGGGTCGCGGCAATAGCAGGAAACCTAATCTTCTTTGGATGGATGGGGTATTTAATCTGGCGCGGACAATAGGGCTCAAATAGCACCATTGCTAGCAGGGACTAAAGCCATTATTCCCATAGGGACACGATGCTCCCTACCCCAGGGCGTTTGACGATCTGATTCCGAGAGAGAAGCAATTTCAAATTCAATCGGTTCAGTTTGGTTACATGCTGGCCGGCTTTCTCGTCGGCGCCGCTCTTCTCGGATTGGCTTACGTTTTCGCCTGGGTAATCGCCGGCTTTGCTCCGGGTAACTGAGCGCAATCCTGGCCAAGGCCGCCATTGCCCTACGGAAACCCCACGCCCAACCTTCATCAAGACAGCTTTCCGGTTGCTGCCAATGCGCTTTCGTTCTCGGCCGCCATTTCCTCTTCGTAGAGCAATCTCTCCGAATCTTGGGCGCCGTGTTTCTTGGCTAATTCCCGCGCTGTCGATCCCGCGGCGGTTCTAATTCCAAAATCCGCCGAAGTGTCTACATTACCGGGTCAGGATTCCGGTCCGCCAATGCATTGTTAGGGCTCATCTGGTTGAGCCAGTTCGAGCGTTCGCAACGGTTGACCTGGCACGACTAGCACCGGTATCCGGCAGCACGCCAAGTTACCGCTACGGCGGGCATGGCAACGGTTATGCTTCGGACAATTCACGCCACGCCTTCACAGTGCGAATAAGAGAGATCAGCGCGATTGCTGCAATAAGCGCAGACAACATTTGGATCGCCAGTACCTTATCCCCGCCATCAGGGTCACTCCCCATATGTAGCGCTCCCGACATAAGGCCGATTAGTCCTTGAAGGCCGAACGGCAGGCAAAGAATCGCAATAGCAAGACAGCCAATACCATTCAAAGCCAATCGAACTTTGGAGACGTTCCGCTGAGTCATATTCGTGTTTCTCCGAGGTTTTGGGCGTGATGGTAAATGGCCCTCGAGGTGATGAGGCCTAACGAATGAAAGGGACTTCCCCGTCCCGCGAGGGCACTAGGTGCCAAGATTGAGTTTCCACACACAGTCTTTCAGGAGGGGAAGTCATGGGCAAGGTTACTACTGTTGGAATCGATCTCGCAAAGAGCGTTT
>JBBRTF010000063.1:0-16693 GCA_038244725.1 Burkholderiales bacterium | reverse complement strand
CGCCGTATCGCCGAATTCACATTCGTTCTACCCCGGTTACAAAAAAAAGTGGGGTCCGGTCCGACATTTTATGACGTACCTGACACGACTTTTAAGTTTACAGGCTCATGCCGCCGTCGACGAAGACGGCCTGGCCGGTCATGAAGGAAGACTCGTCGGAGACGAGGTAGACGAAGGTCGCCGCCATCTCCTCGGCGGTGGCGAGGCGCCCCATGGGCTGGCGCGCGACGAAATCCTTGCGCGCCTGCACGGGATCGGCGAAGGCGTTGATGCGATCGCCCAATGACGGCGTGTCGACGGTGCCCGGGCACACGCAGTTCACGCGGATATTCTGCTTCACGTGGTCGATGGCGAGCGCCCGCGTGAAGCCCGCGACCGCGGCCTTGCTCGCCGCGTAGGCGAGGCGGTTGGGCGCTGCCTTCTCGGTGCCGAGCACCGAGGCCATGTTGAGGATCACGCCGCCGCCAGCGGCGATCATCTTCGGCAGCATCGCCTTGGTGACGAGGAACATGCTGCGCACGTTCACGTCGAAGCTCTTGTCCCAATCGGCGAGGGTGCAGTCGAGGAGCGAGCCCTGGTGCACCCAGCCCGCGCAATTGAAGAGCGCGTCCACGGCGCCCGTCTTCGCGACGAACGCGTTCACCGCGCCCTCGTTGGTCACGTCGAGCCGCGCGGTCTCGATGGCGCTCTCGGCGCCGAGCGCGCCCAGGGCGTCGGCGTCCAGGTCGGTGGCGATCACGCGGGCGCCTTCGCGCGCGAAGGCGAGGGCGGCGGCGCGCCCCATGCCGGCGCCCGCGGCCGTGACCAGGATGCGCTTGCCCGCGAGGCGATTGGCCATCGATTTTCCTCCGTGCTAGAGTGGCCGCAAATTGGCCTTACCACTTTACCAGATGCCGCTCCAGGCCGTCGACAGCCGCCGCCTCTATCGACAGATCGCCGACCAGATCGCGGCGCTCATCGAGCGGGGAGAGTACGGCCCGGGCCAGCGCCTGCCGCCGGAGCGTGACCTCGCGAAGCAACTGGGCGTGAGCCGGCCGTCGGTGCGCGAGGCGCTGATCGCGCTCGAGGTCGAAGGCTATGTCGAGGTGCGCATCGGTTCCGGTGTCTACGTGCTGGGCCCGGGACGCGCCACGGCCGCAGCGCCCCTGCCCGCGGACTCCGGGCCCTTCGAGCTCATCCGCGCGCGCTGGCTCATCGAGGCGGAGTGCGCGGCGCTGGCGGCGAAGTCGGCGACGCGAGCGCAGGTCCGCTCGATGGAAGAGGCGCTCGAGCGCATGGAGAGCGACCGCGACAAGGGCGTGATGCCGCTCGACGCCGACCGCCTCTTCCACCTGCGCATCGCCGAGGCGAGCGGCAACAGCGCGCTCGCGCTCGTGGTGAAGACGCTCTGGGAGCAGCGCCAGGGGCCGCTCTTCCTGCGCCTCGAGCACCATTTCGACACGCCCGAGCTCTGGAGCGTCGCCATCCGCGAGCACCGCGACATCGTGGGGGCGATAGCGCGCCACGATCCGGGCGCCGCGCGCACCGCGATGCGCCGCCACATGGACCACGCCGCGCGGCGCTTCAGCAAGAGCTGGGAAAAGAAGAAGAGAAAATGAACAAAGGAGAGACGATGGACGAGCAGGAGCACGTACTCAACGCCGCGGGCGAGTTCGACGTCCACGACGAGCCGATCGACCTCTCGCAGTACCGCTTCGAGAACTGGGTGGCGTTCGCGTTCTTCTGGGTCCTCGCGCTCACCATCTTCTACCAGTTCTTCACGCGCTACGCCCTGAACGACTCCGCCTCGTGGACCGAGGAGATCGCGCGCTACCTCCTCATCTGCGTGGTGTTCGTGGGCGCGGCGGTGAACGTGCGCAAGAACAACCACATTCAAGTCGACTTCCTCTATCGCTTCCTGCCGCCCGCGGTGTCGCGGCCGCTGTCGACGGCGGTGGACGCGCTGCGCATCGCCTTCCTCGCCTACTGCGTGTGGCTCACGATCTCGCTCATGGGCAAGATTGGCGCCCAGCGCATGGCGATCGTCGACTGGCCCATCGGCCTCATGTACGGCGTGGTCGCGTTCGGCTTCGCGCTGATGACCTGGCGCGCGGTGGGGGTGGCCGTGCAGAACTGGAAGCGCGGCGCGTCGGTGCTGGAGAAGCCCGAGCTCATGGACGAAGCGCGCTGATGGGCCCGGGAGCCTTCAAGCTCACCTTCCTCGCGATCATGCTGTCGGGGCTGCCGGTGGCCCTCGCCATGGCGATCGCCTCCCTCATCTACGTGATGGTGACCGGGATCGTCCCGGACTACGTGGTCATCCACCGCATGGTGGGCGGCCTCGACTCCTTCCCGCTCCTCGCCGTGCCCTTCTTCATTCTCGCCGGAAACCTCATGAATTCCGCGGGGATCACCAACCGCATCTACAACTTCGCCCTGGCGCTCGTGGGCTGGATGCGCGGCGGGCTGGGCCACGTGAACATCGTGGGCTCGGTGATCTTCGCGGGCATGTCGGGGACCGCGATCGCCGACGCCGCGGGCCTGGGCACCATCGAGATCAAGGCGATGACGGACCACGGCTACTCGAAGGAATTCTCGGTGGGAGTGACGGCGGCTTCCGCGACCCTCGGGCCCATCATCCCGCCGTCGCTGCCCTTCGTGATCTACGCCCTCTTCGCCAACGTGTCGGTGGGCGCGCTCTTCCTCGCCGGCATCCTGCCGGGGCTCGTGATGGGGGTGCTCATGATGGTCACCGTCGCCTTCTACGCGCACCGCAACAAGTGGGGAGCCGACGTTCCCTTCCAGTGGGCGCGCGTCGGCAAGGCGCTCTTCGAGGCGGCGATCGTGTTCGGCTGGCCGGCGGCGGTCTGGGCGGCGACCGAGCTCGGAAGCGAGCCGCGCATCACCGTGGCGCTGGGGCTCGCGATCCTCCTCGCCGCGGACTGGAAATTCAAGTTCTCCGCGGTGATGCCGATCATGACGCCGGTGCTCCTCATCGGCGGCATGACGACCGGCGTCTTCACCGCCACCGAGGGCGCGATCGCCGCGTGCGTGTGGGCGCTCTTCCTCGGCCTCTTCTGGTACCGCACGTTGAGCTGGAAGATGCTGGTGAAGGCGTCCATGGACACGATCGAGACCACCTCGGCGGTGCTCCTCATCGTCGCCGCCGCGTCGATCTTCGGCTGGATGCTCACGGTTACCCGCACCACCGAGATGATCGCGGCGTGGGTGCTGTCGGTCACCAGCTCGCCCGCGGGGTTTCTCCTCCTCGCCAACCTCCTCATGCTTTTCGTGGGCTGCTTCCTCGAGCCCACGGCGGCGATCACCATCCTCGTGCCGATCCTGCTGCCCATCGTGCACAAGCTGGGCATCGACCCGGTGCACTTCGGCCTGGTGATGGTGCTGAACCTGATGATCGGGCTCCTGCATCCGCCCATGGGACTGGTGCTCTTCGTGCTCGCGAGGGTCGCGAAGCTCTCGGTGGAACGCACCACCATGGCGATCCTGCCGTGGCTGGTGCCCCTCCTCGTGAGCCTCGTGATAGTGACGTATATTCCCCAGGTGAGCCTCTGGTTGCCGAACTATCTGAAGTAGGAAGCCGCCATGTTGCGAGAAACCCCGCTCTACCTGCGCCTGAATCCCGCCGACGACGTGGTCATCGCCTGCCGCGAGCTGGACGCGGGCACCAACCTCCTGCAGGAAAACGTCGTCTGCCGCGAGCGCATCCCCGCGGGGCACAAGGTCGCCACGCGCGCCGTGGCCAGGGGCGAGCCGGTGCGCCGTTACGCGCAGATCATCGGCTTCGCGACCCAGCCCATCGCGCCGGGGCAGCACGTGCACGTGCACAACCTCGAGGTGCGCGACTTCGCGCGCGACTACGCGTACGGCGAGGGCTACCGCGCGACGCAATTCGCCGCCGAGCCGGCGACCTTCCAGGGCATCGTGCGTCCCGACGGGCGGGTGGCCACGCGCAACTACATCGGCATCCTGTCCACCGTGAACTGCTCGGCCACCGTCGCGAAGCACGTGGCGAAGACCTTCGAGGGCGAGGCGCTCGCGTCCTTTCCCAACATCGACGGCGTCGTCGCGCTCACGCATACGGCCGGATGCGGCATGGACACGACCGGCGAGGGCATGGACATCCTGCGGCGCACGCTCGCGGGCTACGCGCGCCACGCGAACTTCGCGGGCGTGCTCGTCATCGGGCTCGGCTGCGAGGCGAACCAGATGGACGCGCTCTTCTTCACGCAGGGCCTCGCGCAGGGGCCGCTCTTGAAGGCGATGACGATCCAGGACAAGGGCGGCACGGCGAAAGCGGTAGCCGCGGGCGTGAGGCTCGTCCACGAGATGCTGCCCGCCGCAAACCAGGTGGCGAGGAGCGCGGTGCCCGCGAGCCACATCGTGGTGGGCCTGCAATGCGGCGGCTCCGACGGCTATTCGGGGATCACCGCGAATCCCGCGCTGGGCGCTGCGGTGGACCTCCTCGTGAGGCACGGCGGCACGGCGATCCTCTCCGAGACGCCCGAGATCTACGGCGCCGAGCACCTTCTCACGCGCCGCGCGCAATCCCGCGAGGTCGGCGAGAAGATCGTGGAGCGCATCCATTGGTGGGAGGAATACACCGCGCGCAACAAGGGCGAGATGAACAACAACCCCTCGCCGGGCAACAAGGCGGGCGGGCTCACCACCATCCTGGAAAAATCGCTGGGCGCGGTCGCGAAGGGCGGCACCACGGGGCTGATGGGCGTCTACCAGTACGCCGAGCCGGTGACCGCGAAAGGCTTCGTCTTCATGGATACGCCGGGCTACGACCCGGTATCGGCGACGGGGCAGGTGGCCGGCGGCGCCAACATGATCTGCTTCACCACCGGGCGCGGCTCGGTCTATGGGTGCAAGCCGTCGCCCTCGCTCAAGCTCGCCACCAACACCGCGATGTACGAGCGGATGGAGGACGACATGGACATCAACTGCGGGCAGATCCTCGACGGGTCCCTCACGGTGCAGGACGCGGGGCGCAAGATCTTCGAGCTGATCCTCGCGACCGCTTCGGGGCAACCGAGCAAGAGCGAGATGCACGGGTTCGGCCAGGACGAGTTCGTGCCGTGGTATCTGGGCGCGGTCATGTAGTGCAACGCGAGACAAAACATAAAGGAGGAGTGATGAAGGGGTTGATTCGATTGGCAGTGGGGGTGGCGGCCGTCGTTATGTCCGCCTCGGTGGGCGCGCAGACGAAATTGAAGTGGGCCCATGTCTACGAGACGAGCGAGCCGTACCACACGGCGGCGGTGTGGGCCGCGGGGGAGATCAAGAAGCGCACCAGCGGGCGCTACGACATCGAGGTGTTCCCCGCCTCCACGCTCGGCAAGGAGACCGACATCAACCAGGGCCTCACGCTGGGGACGGTCGACATCATCTACACGGGCCAGCTCTTCGCCGGGCGCACCTACGGGCCGCTCGCCATCGGCGGCGCTCCGTACATGTTCAGGGACTTCGACCACTGGAAGCGCTACTCGACGAGCGCGCTCTTCCAGGAGCTCGGCGACGGCTACCAGAAGGCGGGCGGCAACAAGGTGGTCGCCATCACCTATTACGGCGAGCGCCATGTCACCTCCAACAAGCTGATCAACAAGCCCGAGGACATGAAGGGCCTGAAGATCCGCGTGCCGGACGCGCCGCTCTACACGATGTTCCCGCGCGCGGTGGGCGCCAATCCCACGCCGATCGCCTTCGCCGAGGTCTACCTCGCGCTGCAGAACGGCACGGTGGACGCGCAGGAAAACCCGCTGCCGACGATCGACGCGAAGAAGTTCTATGAGGTGCAGAAGTACATCGTCCTCACCGGGCACATCACCGACGCGCTCCTCACCATCGTCGCCGGCGGCACCTGGAACAAGCTCTCGAACGCCGACAAGAAGGTCTTCGACGCGGTGCTGAAGGAAGCGGCGGCCCGGGCGACCGTGGAGATCATCGCCAACGAGAAGAAGCTGGGCGCCGAATTCGAGAAGCGCGGCAAGACCGTGGTCAAGGTGGACCGCAAGCCCTTCCGTGACGCGACCGTGAAATTGCACAACGGACCCGACGCCACCTGGCCCAAGGACGTCTACGACAGGCTGCAGGCGCTCTAGCGCACCGTCGCGCCGGTTCCCGAAAAGCCTCAGGCATCAGGTGCTTGGGGCTTTTTCCATTCCTTGGAGGTGAGCGCGCTCGGGGGGCGAAGACTATGGAGGGCAATTGTTGCGGCATTGTGAAACGTGCCTAGCAGGATACGGCCCATTCGACTGTAGGCGGAGGGCTACATTCCCTCGGAGTGTTCCGACAGGTGAATCATCGTCCGCCCGGCTTCATGACAAAGCTCGCGAAAATATCATGGTTCCAATAGTGACCCGCCACCCGGACCAGGAACCAAATGGACAACACCATACTTGTCGTCGAGGATGATCCCGAGCTTCAGGAAGTGCTCACCCTTAACCTACAGAACGCGGGATACAGGGTTTTTCGCGCGAGCAACGTCCGCCAGGCCGAGGCGCTCGTGAATACGACCGTGCCGCAGCTCATCCTGCTGGACTGGATGCTGCCGGACACGCCGGGCCTGTCGTTCGCCCGCAAGCTGCGCAGCGAGTCGCGCACGGCTGCGGTGCCCATCATCCTGCTCACCGGCCGCGATGGAGAGTCGGACAAGATCACGGGCCTGGAAGCGGGCGCCGACGACTATCTCATCAAGCCCTTCTCGCCGCGGGAGCTCCTCGCGCGCATCAAGGCGGTGCTGCGGCGTTGCTCGCCGCAGCACGCCGACATGGTCGTCGACATCGCGGGCCTGCGTCTGGACCCGGCCTCGCGCCGCATCGTCGGCAGCGGCCAGGACATCGACCTGGGGGCGCTGGAGTTCCGCATGCTGCGCTTCTTCATGACGCATCCGGGCCGCGTGTACAGCCGCGCGCAGCTTCTCGACGAGATCTGGGGCAACAACGTCTACGTCGAAGAGCGCACGGTCGATGTCCATATCCGCCGCCTTCGCCAGGCGCTCGAGCCGACCGGCCACAAGGACCTGCTCGAAACCGTGCGTGGCGTGGGTTATTGCTTCCGACGCGAGCTTCCGCAGGAGCTGACAGCGCGCGCGCCGATCCTGCTCCGTCCGACCCAAGGCCCACTGGACTACATCGCGCGGGCCGCCTAGCAGCGGGGGCTTAACAAGCCTCCTCTATCTTGCAATCTGGGGTGCTCGGATCGCACCCACGGTTCAAGCAAGATACGAGGAGGCTTTCACATGAAGCTCGCAGCAACGTTGCTGGCCGCGGCCGCGACGATGATCTCACTGAACGCCACACCGCAGTCCCTCGCGACCACTGGGCCCGCCGCGGCCCTCGCGAGCGTGGCCGCGATGAAGGCGCTGCACACCGGCGAGCACTCCTTCCTCACGCTTTCGGAGGAGAACGTCGGCGGCGCGCCGAGCCCCTGGATCATGGCGCTCGGCTTCCTCGGCCTGATTGTCCTGCGCCGCACACGCTCCGGCACGATGAGCTGATCCATCGCGCGTATGCGGTGTTCCAGAGCCTGACGCATCGGCAGGCTTTTTTTTCCCGCATCGCCATTGGTGCATGATGTCGCGTGATCACGGTCCATCACCTGAACAACTCGCGCTCGCAGCGGGTGCTGTGGCTCCTCGAGGAGCTGGGCCTCGATTACGAGATCGTGCGCTACCAGCGCGACCCGCAGACGATGCTCGCCCCGGCGAGCCTTCGCGCGATCCATCCGCTCGGCAAGTCGCCGGTGATCACCGAGGCCGGCCTCGTGCTCGCGGAGTCGGGCGCCATCGTCGAGTATCTCGCCGAGCGCGAGGGACGCCTCGTGCCCGCGCGCGGAACGCCCGAGTGGCAGCGCTATCGATACTGGATGCACTACGCGGAGGGCTCGGCGATGCCGCCCCTGCTGCTGAAGCTCGTGTTCGACCGCATGGCCCATGCGAAGGCGCCGTTCTTCGCGCGGCCCATCCTGCGCGCCGCGGCGGCCAGTGCGAAGAGCGGCTACGTGCAGCCGCAGCTCGACCTGCACCTGGACTATCTCGAGGGCGAGCTGGGCAGGTCCGCCTGGTTCGCCGGCGAGGAAATGAGCGCGGCCGACATCCAGATGAGCTTCCCGGTGGAGGGCGCCGCCGCGCGCGCCGGGCTCGACGCTCGCCGTCCTCGCCTCATGGCGTTCCTCGAGCGCATCCATGCCCGTCCGGCGTACCGGCGCGCGCTCGAGCGCGGCGGGGAGTTCAGGCTTACCTGATTTTCGCGTACGCTCACGCCCCATGAAGGCAGGCGAGCCATGATGATGCGCCACGCCCGATGACGCAGTCCCGGGCGCAGGCGAGGCGCGACCACCGGACCACCGCGAGGCGCGCGGGCCTCACCTATGTCACCGACGGATTCGCCGGCATCACGCGCAAGCGGGTCGGCACGGGCTGGGCCTACTACGCGCCCAACGGCGCGCGCATCCGCGACCGCGAGAAGCGCCGGCGTCTCAACGCGCTCGCGATTCCGCCCGCATGGACCGACGTGTGGATCTGCCCCGATCGCGACGGTCACATCCAGGCGACCGCCCGCGACGCGCGCGGGCGCAAGCAATATCGCTACCACGCCTCGTACCGCGAAGCGTGCGACCGCTCCAAGTTCCGCCACATGCTGGAGTTCAGCGAGATCCTGCCGCGGCTGCGCGAGCGCGTGGAGCGCGACCTGCGCGCCGAAGACCATTCGCGCCGGCAGATCCTCGCGACCGTGATCCGGCTCCTCGACAAGACGCTCATCCGCGTCGGCAACGACGAGTACGCGCGCGAGAACCGCTCCTTCGGGCTCACCACGTTGAGGCGCCGCCACGTGAAGGTGGACGGCACGCTGCTGCGCTTCAGCTTCCGTGGCAAGAGCGGCGTGGAGCACGACGTGGCCCTCGACGATGCGCGCCTCGCGCGCATCATCCAGCGCTGCCAGGACCTGCCGGGCACCGAGATCTTCCAGTACCTCGACGCCGCGGGCAAGCGCCAGGCGATATCCTCCGACGACGTGAACGCGCACCTGCAGGAGATCACCGGGCGCCACGTGACGGCGAAGGATTTCCGCACCTGGGGCGGCACCATGCACGCGGCGCTCGCGCTGCAGGCCGTGGGCCCCGCGGCGTCGCGCCGCGAGGCCGACCGCAACATCGTGCGCGCCATCGACGAGGTGAGCGAGCGGCTCGGCAACACGCGCGCCGTCTGCCGCAAGTACTACGTGCATCCGGCGTTGATCGAGGCTTATCTCGGGGGGCGCACCGCGCCCGCGGCCGATGCGGCGAAGAGGCTGCCGCGCCGCGAGGGGCGCGCCGCGGCCTTGAGGCGCGACGAGGTCGCGGTGCTGCAATTCCTGCAGGACGAGCTCGCGGGGTAGACTTCAACGACTGAAGCGAGCGAGGAGCAATCGCATGGCGTACGTCGACGGTTTCGTGGTCCCGGTGCCGAAGAGGAAAATCGAGGCCTACCGCGCCATGGCGCGCAAGGGCGCCAAGATCTGGCGCGAGCACGGCGCGCTCGAGTACCACGAGTGCATCGGCGACGACACGCCCTACGGCAAGCGGACCTCCTTCCCGCGCAGCGTGAAGCTGAAGCCGGGCGAGGTGGTGGTTTTCTCGTGGATCGTCTACAAGTCGCGGGCACAGCGCGACCGCGTCAACGCGAAGGTGATGAAGGACCCGAGGCTCGCCAGCATGATGGATCCGAAATCGCTGCCGTTCGACGCCAAGCGAATGATGTACGGCGGGTTCAAGCCCTTCCTCTAGGCGCAGGGCGCGGCGCGCTTGAGGGCCGCGGGCAACGGTGTGAGAATGGCGCCATGAAATCGATCCTCCTCGTGGCATTGGGCGGCGCCATCGGCTCGGCCGCGCGCTTCAAGATCTCAGGATTCGTGCTGCACCACACGATCGACTGGCGCTTTCCCGCGGGCACGTTCGCGGTTAACGTGGCCGGCTGCCTCGTGGCCGGAATCCTCGCCGGGCTCGCCGAGAAGCACGACCTGCTCTCGCCCGAAACGAGGCTGCTCCTCTTCACCGGAGTCCTCGGCGGATTCACCACGTTCTCGGCCTTCGGCCTGGAGACGATATATCTCATCAGGCGCGGCGACATCGCCATCGCCGGCGCGAACGTCGTCCTCAGCGTCGTGGCCGGATTGCTCGCCCTGGCGCTCGGGCTGGGGCTCGCTTCCCTGAAAGGATGACACCATGCGCGCAATCGCCATCGCCGCCGTGCTCGCCGCGCTTGCATTCGATGCGGCCGCCGGCGAGGGCTACGTCGACCTCGACCGCCCCGGCGCCCTCGACCGCGTCGCCCGCGAGAACCCGCGCCACTATCGCGAGATCGTGAAGATCGCGAGCGCGGCCTCCGAAGTCTCCTGCGAGACCGAGCTGAGAATGGCCCCCGTCCCCGCCGCGAAGAGGCCCATGGAGTGCACGGCGCTCGCGATAACCGGGGATAACCGGGGACAGACCTCGGTTATTTTTCGCCTGGCGATAAATAACCGAGGTCTGTCCCCGGTTATCTTTTACTCGACGGTCACGGATTTCGCGAGGTTGCGGGGCTTGTCGACGTCGGTGCCGCGGCACAGGGCCGCGTGGTAGGCGAGGAGCTGCAGCGGCACGGCGTGGACGATGGGCGAGAGGATCGCGTGGTGCGGCGGCATCTGAATCACGCTCACGCCCGGCTCGGCGGCGATGTGCGCGTCCTCGTCGGCCATCACGAAGAGCTCGCCGCCGCGCGCGCGCACTTCCTGCAGGTTCGACTTGAGCTTTTCCAGCAACGCCCCGCGCGGCGCGATCGCGATCACCGGCATGCTCGCGTCCACCAGTGCGAGCGGCCCGTGCTTGAGCTCACCCGCCGGGTACGCCTCCGCGTGGATGTAGGTGATCTCCTTCAGCTTGAGCGCGCCTTCCATGGCGATCGGGTAGTGGATGCCGCGGCCGAGGAAAAGGGCGTGCTTGCGCAGCGAGAAGTTGAGCGACCAGTCGGTGATCGGGCCTTCGGTTTCGAGCGCACGCGTGAGCACCGCGGGCAGGCTTCGCAGCGCGTCGAGCAGCTCCACCTCGCGTCCCGCGGAGAGCTTGCCGCGCATCTTGGCGAGCGTCATCGCGAGGAGCAGCAGCGAAGCGAGCTGCGTGGTGAAGGCCTTGGTGGAGGCGACGCCGATCTCGGGGCCGGCGCGCGTGAGGAAGCGCAGCGCCGCGGCGCGCACGATGGCCGACTCCGCCACGTTGCAGATGGCGAGGCTGTGGGGCTGGCCGAGCGCCTTCGCGTGCTCGAGGGCCGCGAGCGTGTCGGCGGTCTCCCCCGACTGCGAGATGGCGACCACCAGCGTGCGCGGATTCGGCACCGACTGGCGATAGCGGTACTCGCTCGCGATCTCCACGTTGCAGGCAATCCCGGCGAGGCTCTCCATCCAGTAGCGCGCGACCAGCCCCGCGTGGCTGCTGGTGCCGCAGGCGACGATCAGCACCGAATCGATTTCCGAGAAGATGCGCCGGGCCTCGGTGCCGAAGAGCTCCGGCGTGAGCGCGTTCCCCGCCGTGGCGAGCTCGAGCGTGTCGGCGACGGCGCGCGGCTGCTCGAAGATCTCCTTCTGCATGTAGTGCTTGTACGCGCCGAGCTCCGCCGAAGAGGCCGAGAGGAGCGACTCGTGGTACTGGCGCTCCACGGCGCGCCCGCTCTGCTTGTCGACGATGCGGATGTCCTCGAGCGAGAGCTCCGCGCAGTCGCCTTCCTGCAGGTAGATCACCTTCTTCGTGACCTGGAGGAGGGCGGAGGTGTCCGACGCCGCGAAGTTCTCGTGCTCGCCGATTCCCAGCAGGAGCGGCGCGCCCATGCGCGCGACCACCATGCGGTCCTTGTCCTGCTCGTCGATCACGGCGATCGCGTAGGCGCCGTGCAGCTCGCGCACGCTGCGCCGCACCGCCTCCAGCAGGCCCACGCCGGTGCGCTTGTACGAGTGGATGAGATGGGCGATCACTTCCGAGTCGGTCTCGGAGGTGAACTCGTAGCCGTGCGCGCGCAGCTTGCGGCGCATCGGCTCGTGGTTCTCGATGATGCCGTTGTGCACGACCGAGATGCCGCCGCTCTGGTGCGGATGCGCGTTGGCCTCGGTGGGCTTGCCGTGGGTGGCCCAGCGCGTGTGCGCGATGCCGATCGTGCCGTTGAGGCTCTGCTCGTCGACGAGGAGGCCGAGCTGCGCCACGCGCCCGGTGCTCCTCAGGCGCTTCAACCGGCCGTTCACGACGGCGATTCCCGCCGAGTCGTAGCCGCGGTACTCGAGGCGCTTCAGGCCCTCGAGGAGGATCGGCACCACGTTGCGGCGCGCGACGGCGCCGACGATTCCACACATGACTAGCCTCCGGTTTTCGGGGTGGCCCGCGCCGGCACGGGAACGCGCGGCGAGGTGCGTTGCGAGACGATGAGGGCGGCGGCCGCGCCGAAGCCGTCGGCGAGCCAGTCGTCGACGTCGGAGGTGCGCCCCGGCGTCGTGGCCTGCAGCGTCTCGTCGGCGATGCCGATGAGGGCGACCACCATCCACACGGCGAGCGGCCAGCGCTTGCCGGTGACGACCCACAGGAGGAACGCCAGGGTGCCGTAGAACATGAAGTGCACGGCCTTGTCCCAGGTGGCGTTCACGATGCGAGCGGCGAAATTGGGTTCGGCGAGGAGCAGCAGCTGCGCCACCATCGCGAGGAACGCGACGAGGCAGGCGGTGCGCAGCGCCGGCGTGGCGGGGAGGTCGAAGGCGCGGGTGGTCATGGCGTCGCCTCCTGGGCCGCGCGCTGGTAGACGTCCTCGAGGCGCACGATGTCGTCCTCGCCCAGGTAGGCGCCGGTCTGCACCTCGATGATCTGCAGCGGGATCTTGCCCGGATTCTCGAGGCGGTGCACCTCGCCCACGTTGATGAAGATCGACTGGTTCTCGGTAAGAAGCGTCACCTCCTCGCCGCGCGTCACTCGCGCGGTGCCCTTCACGACCACCCAGTGCTCGGCGCGATGGTGGTGCAGCTGCAGCGAGAGCTTCTCGCCGGGAGCCACACAGATGCGCTTCACGCGGAAGCGCTCGCCCTGGTCCACGTCCTGGTAGTGGCCCCAGGGGCGGTGCACGGTGCGGTGGGTGCGATGCTCGGTGCGGCCCTTCGAGCGCAGCTGCTCCACGGCTTCGCGAACCCTCTGGGTATCGCCGCGCTTCGCCACGAGGAGCGCGTCGGGCGTGTCGATGATCACCACGTCTTCCAGGCCGATGCCCACCACGAGACGATCCTCGGCGTGGATGAAGCTCTGGCCCACGTCGATCGCGTTCACGTCGCCCTCGAGCTTGTTGCCGTCGCCGTCCTTCTTCGCGCGGTCCCAGAGCGCATCCCACGAGCCGATGTCGGACCAGCGGAAGCGCGCCGGCACCATCGCCGCGAGGTGCGTGCGCTCGAGCACGGCATGGTCGATGGAGAGCGCGCGGCATTTCTCGAAGACCGCGGCGTCGATGCGCCGGCAGATGCCGTCATTCCTGCTCGCCTGCGCCGCCTCGCAGCAGGAGCGCGCGATCTCGGGCTCGAGGCGCTCGAGCTCCTCGAGGTAGGAGGCCGCGCCGAAGAGGAAGATGCCGCTGTTCCAGTAGTGGCGGCCCGAGTCCGCGAGCCGGGTGGCGATCTCGAGCTCGGGCTTCTCCACGAAGCTCGTCACGTCGAAGGAGCCCGGCGCCTGCGCGAGGTCCGCGCCGCGCTCGATGTAGCCGTAGCCCGTCTCGGGCCAGCGCGGCACGACGCCGAAGACCACGAGGCGTCCCTGGGCCGCCGCGGCCTCGCCCGCCTGCACCGCCTCGGCGAACTGCGCCTCGTCGGGAATGTCGTGGTCGGACGGCAGCACCAGCATCAGCGCATCGGGATCCTCGTTGAAGAGATCGCACGCGACCACGCCCAGCGCGGGAGCGGTGCTGCGCCCGAAGGGCTCCACGTACATCTTGCGAAGCGCATGCCCGGAGCGCTTCACCTGGTCGGCCACGAGGAAGCGATGCTCCTGGTTCACGACCACGGTGGGGGGCTGCACACGTCCTAGGCCCTTCAACCGCTCGAGGGTCGCGACGAACGGGCTCGTGCCGTCGAGGATGTCGAGGAACTGCTTGGGATAGGCCTCGCGCGAGAGCGGCCAGAGGCGGGTGCCGCTGCCGCCGGCGAGGATCACGGGATAGAGGTTCATCGCTCGGCCCTCAGTAAGCGTTCTGTTTCTTGAAGACCACGAAGAGGGTCTTCCAGATGATGTGGAAGTCGAGCTTGAGCGACCAATGGCGCAGGTAGTCGAGGTCGTACTCGATGCGCGCCTTCATCTTGTCGACGGTCTCGGTCTCGCCGCGCAGGCCGTTCACCTGCGCCCAGCCGGTGATGCCGGGGCGCACCTTGTGGCGGACCATGTAGCTCTTCACGATCTTGCGGTACTGCTCGTTGTGTGCGATTGCGTGGGGGCGCGGGCCGACGACGCTCATGCGCCCCTGCAGCACGTTCACGAACTGCGGCAGCTCGTCGAGGGACGTGCGGCGCAGGAACGCGCCGAAGGGCGTCACGCGCCGGTCGTTCTTCGTGGCCTGCTTCACGACGGCCCCGTCCTCGGCCACCGTCATGGAGCGGAACTTGTAGACGAGGATCTCGCGCCCGTCCAGGCCGTAGCGGCGCTGGCGGAAGAGGACGGGCCCGGGCGAGGTAAGCTTCACGCCGATCGCGATCGCCGCGAGGAGGGGCGCGATGCCGATGAGGATCACGGTCGAGAGTGCGATGTCGGAGGTGCGCTTCACCAGCGCGTTCATGCCGAAGAACGGGGTCTCGCACACGGCGAGCACCGGGAGCCCGCCGATCGTGTCCATGCGCCCCTGGATCAGGTCGAAGAGGAAGATGTCGGGGATGAAGTAGACCGACGCCGTGGTGTCGCGAAGGTCGTCCAGCAGCTTCATGATGCGCGGCTGCGAGGCCATGGGCAGCGTGAGGTAGATCAAGTCCACGCGGTTCTTCTTCACGAACTCCGCGAGCTCTTCGACCGTGCCGAGGACCTCCTCGTCGCTCACGCCCTCGAGCCTGTCGGTGCCGCGGTCGTCGAAATACCCGGCCACCTGCACGCCGAGATACGGCGTCGTCCGGATGCGCTCGGCGAGCTTGTGACCCAGCGCCCCGGCGCCGGCGATCACGGCGACGCGGTTCATGCCCTCGGCGGCGAGGAGCCGCGGCAGGATCGCCGGCGTGAGCATGTGGGCGCAGAAAAGGGCGAACGGGGTGGCGACCGCCCAGGTCACCATGACCCGCTCGTCGAAGGAACCGACGGTGTGCGTGGCCCATCCCAGCATGAGGAGCAGGCCCACGATGAGGATCCAGCCTCCCAGCACCTCGCGGGCGATCGCCGTGGGGCTCGTGCCGCGCGGCGCGTGGCCGGGGAAGGTGAGGGAGAAGATCAGCAGGGCGAGGATGATGTAGGGGCCGGTCAAGGCGTAGCCGAAGAACCACGCGCTGGCGGCGAGCGTCCCGACCGCGACCGCCGCCTCGAGCAGCATGCGCACGAGATGCGCCACCGCGAGGGGGCCCTGGGTGAGCCGGGGATGGGTATCTGGTGTAGCTAGCAAGTGCGGCCTCGAATAGGAGTCGGCTGTCGTTGAAAGCCAACCCCTGCACCCTATCGCCGCAATGCAAAAACTCCGTGGAGGCGCAGTGGTCTCAAAGGACTACCCCGGGAGAATTTGTGAGCAAAATCACAAAACTTCATACGGATTTAACAAACACCGGCTACATTGCGGACCATGCGAATCGAACCCAGAACGCCTGAAACTCGCCTGCCCAGGGCGCCCTTTTCCGCAGACCTTCATGAAGACGGAGAAGCGCACCAGCCTGCGCCGTACGAGCAAACTCCGGCCCGGCTCAACGACTCCGAGCGCGAGACTCTCCTCCTCAACATCGATGTGTCGCTGCGCGTCCATACCCGCCCCCAGCTCTTCAGCTGGGTGCAGGGCGCGCTGCAAAGCATGATCCCGCACGAGGTGCTGGTGTGCGGCCTTCAGGAAAGCCGCCAGAGCGCGCTGCGCGTGGACAGCTTCTCCACGGCGCCGGTCGACTGCGCCCGCCTGAACGAGATCTTCCAGCAGGACGTCTCCCTCGTCCCCCACCTCATCAAGGTGTGGGAAGAGAACCGCTGCCAGGCAGTGCTGTGCGAGACCGAGCGCGGCCCGCTGGCGGGCGCGGCGCTCGCTCGCGAGTTCTCGCGCCTGGGCGCGAGCCACGTCCTCGCCCACGGCACGCACGACGCCACCGGCACGATGACGAGCTTCTACGTCTTCGCCTGCCGTCCCGGCGCGATCGGCCCGAAGCAGGCCTACCTCGCCGACCTCATCGTTCCCTACCTCAACGCGGCCTGGGTGCGCAGCCAGGTTTCCTGGCCTCTGGACCGCGCCGGCGCCAACAAGCCCGCCAAGACCGGCCTCCTCACGCCGCGCGAGACGCAGATCCTGCAGTGGATCTACCACGGCAAGAGCAACATCGAGATCGGGATGATCCTGGACATCAGCCCGCTCACGGTGAAGAACCACGTGCAGAAGACGCTCCGCAAGCTGAACGTCCTCAACCGCACGCAGGCGGTCGGCAAGGCCCTCGCGCTGCGCCTCGTGAACCTATAGGAAAAACCGAGGTCGGGTACGGATTACTTGCGGCGACGTCGTGAT
>JBBRTF010000062.1:0-17472 GCA_038244725.1 Burkholderiales bacterium | reverse complement strand
GACCGCGATGTCGTGCACCTCCGTGTTGGCGTAGAGCTCCTTCGCATCGACCTCGAACGTGTTGAGCACCTTGCCCTTCAGCGGCAGGATCGCCTGGTACTGGCGGTCGCGGCCCTGCTTGGCGGAGCCGCCGGCGGAATCGCCCTCGACGAGGAAGACCTCGTTCCTCAGCGTGTCCTGGGACTCGCAGTCCGTGAGCTTGCCGGGCAGCACCGCGACACCCGAGCCGCGGCGCTTCTCCACGACCTTGCTCGCCCTCTGGCGCGCGGTGGCCGCGCTGATGGCGAGCTGCGCGATCTTCTTGCCGTCCTCGACGTTGGCGTTGAGCCACGCGTCGAGCGGATCCTTCACGCGCGAGGCGATGAGCTTCACCGCTTCCCGGGACGAGAGCCGTTCCTTGGTCTGCCCCTGGAACTGCGGATCGAGGAGGCGTGCCGAGAGCACGTAGCGAAGCGGCTTCCACGCGTCCTCCGACTGAAGGCTCACGCCGCGCGTGAGGAGCTCGTGGTGCTCGCAGAATTCCTTCACCGATTCGTAGGCCGCGTTGCGCAGCCCCGCCTCGTGGGTGCCGCCGAGCGCGGTGGGACTGAGGTTCACGAACGATTCGCCTTCGCCGCCCGCCTCGGTCCACGCGATCGCCCATTCCGCGCCTTCGCCCTGCGCGTAGTTGGCGTCATCCGCCGCGACGAGGGAAGCGCCCGCGAAGATGGGGCTCGTGTATCCGTCGATGTCGGCGAGGCGCTCCTGGAGATACGCGGAGAGGCCGCCTTCGTACTTCCACTCGCACTTGTCCTTGCCCGCCTCGTCCACGAGCGTCACGTGAAGTCCCGGCAGGAGCACCGCCTTGGCGCGCAGGAGCAGTTCAAGGTCGCGCTTCGCGACCTTGGCCGTATCGAAGTACTTGGCGTCGGGCCACGCGCGCACCAGCGTGCCGCTTTCCTTCGGTGCCGCCTTGCCGGCCTTCTTCAGCTTCTGGGTGACCTCGCCGCCCTCGAAGGCCATCTCCCATACTGCCCCCTCGCGCGTGACCTGCACCTCGAACTTCTTCGAAAGCGCGTTGGTCACCGAGACGCCGACGCCGTGCAGGCCGCCCGAGAATGCGTACGCGCCGCCGCCCTTCTTGTCGAACTTGCCGCCGGCGTGCAGGCGTGTGAAGACGACCTCCACCGTCGGCGCCTTTTCCACCGGGTGCGGGCCCACCGGAATGCCGCGGCCGTCGTCGCGCACGCTCACCGATCCGTCGGCGTGCATCGTCACCTCGATGCGCGTGGCGAAGCCGCCCAACGCCTCGTCGGCGGCGTTGTCGATCATCTCCTGGATGATGTGCAGCGGGGTGTCGGTGCGGGTGTACATGCCGGGGCGGGCGCGCACCGGCTCCAGGCCCTTCAGGACCTTGATGGACTGCTCGTCGTATTTCATGGGGGCTTGGTCTACCAAGGACAACGGATGTTCCCGCTTCTGCTGATGGCGGGTGCGTCATTGTAGCGCTGGTGTTCTCACCATTCATGCCGCGTGCTCGACCTCCGCGACGATCCGGGGCGCATTGGCGGCCCGTGCGTCCAGGGTCATCGGCTCGAGAGTCTGGATCGGCAATGTCTGCTGGAAGTCGTTGACGATGGTCGGCGCGCAATTGTGCGCCTCCCTTTCTAGGTCTACGCGCGGATAGCGCGCGGGCAAGGGCATGAGCAGGGTTCCCCGTTCGCCGCGGAGCGCGAGCACGAGGTTCATGACCACGATCACGGCGACAGGAGTCGCGATGGCGACGAGCAGGCTGTATTCCTGGAAGTACCTCATGTGTGTGTCTCCTCGATATAGAAGGGATCGTTGGCGGCTTCGGCGCACGCAGGGCGCGCACGCATGGCGAGCGGCGTTCCCGGCGCCTCCGGCCGGGGGAGGAAATCCCGCCTGGCCGGAGGGGGCGAGCCAGGGCGCGGGGCGGCGCCCTTCGAACGTGGCTTGCGCGACGACATGGAAGCGGCTGGCGTCGCCGAGTCAATCGTCGAACTTCACGAAGTCCCCGAAGTACAGGCCGTAGATCATCCGTGTGCGATGGATGAAGCGGCGCAGCGCTTCGGGACCCTGCTTGGCGGCTTCGCGCGCGCGGTTCTCGGGGGTGTTGGGCACGTCACTGGCGTGAGCGATCGGCGCCGACGCGGTGAGAAGCGAGGCAATGCCGACGGCGAGTGCGGTGCTGCGGGTCATGTGGATCTCCTTTTGCCTTGGCGGTGCCCTGTGCGGGGCCCCTTCGCGCCCGGCGCTGAGCTCCGGGGTGGATGCATCGTGCCCTCAGGCTCGCGGCCCGGGCAGTCTCCTCTCGCTGTCAACGTGGTCGGATGCAGCGACCCGGTGAGGACTCGCGCCTAGGACGCCGCTGTCATCCTTCGCTTACCGGTTCGCCCTTCCGCGCCGCGTGGGAAGCCTGTAGGGTAGGCGGCGTTCGGCTTCCGGGGGTACCCGATGCGCGTCCTGATCATCGACGATCACCCGATGACCCGAAGCGGTCTGAGCCTGATCCTGCGCGCTCTCGATCAGGGCGTGGAGGTGATCGAGGCGGGCAGCTGCGCGGAAGCGATCGCGCTTGCGGACACCGACGTGGATCTGGTCCTGCTCGACATGGGGCTGCCCGATGCCCAGGCTGCCACGCCGGGGCGCATCGACGCCCTGGAGCGCATCAAGCCGGCCTTCGAGGGAGCGCCCGTGGTGATCGTGTCGGGCCAGGACGATCCCAAGCTCATTCGCGCGGCGATCGAGCGCGGCGCCTCCGGGTACATGACCAAGACCATCGACCGCAACCTCATCGTCGCGGCGATGCGGGTGGTCCTGGCCGACGGGATCTACCTTCCGCCGGCCGCGCTGCTCGATCGCGACAGCGATCCGGGCCGCAGGCCGGGGCCCAACGCTTCCCTCCGTCGCGAGACGCTGAGCCCCCGGCAGCGGCAGGTGCTGGAGATGGCGCTGCAGGGGAAGGCGAACAAGGTGATCGGGCGCGCGCTCGGAATCTCCGAAGGCACCGTGAAGGCGCACCTCAGCCGTGTGTACGCCGAGCTCGGGGTGAGCAACCGCACGGAGGCGCTGTACTCGATCGCCAACGACGCTCGACCGCGGTGACCGGCCGCATGGACGGATCCCGTGACCTGGCGAGCGGCCTCGAGCCGGAGCAGCACGACGCGCTGGCGCGCTATCGGGTCGATGCGCTGATCGAGCAGGCGCGCCGGGTCGCGGTGCCGATGACCGCGCTCTCGCTATTCATTGCCGCGCTCGCCTCCCCCGCGGTGGGCCTGGGCTGGGTGGTCGCGTGGGCGCTCGCCGTTTCGGCGGGGTTGCTGCTGCGTTCGCGGGGGCTACGCCGCCTGCAGCGAAGCGAGGGCGCGCCGGACCTGCGTCGTGTGCGGATGTTCAGCGTGGTGAACGGCGCCGTGCACAGCGTTCCCGCATGGCTGTTCCTGCCCCACATGGGACCCGAATCGAGCGCGATCCTCACCATGGTGCTCCTCGGGCAATCCGCGACCGCGATCGCGACCTCGGGCTTCTACCTCCCCTCGTACCGGATCTACTCGTGGTTCCTGCTGGTGCCGCTGGCAGCCTTCTGGTTCTGGCAAGGCAGCGGATGGGCCTCGGCCGTGCCGGCGCCGCCCGAGCCCAAGCTCCTAGGGCTGGCGCTTTTCATCGTGCTGTACGGCTTCGTGCAGGACGGGTTCGCGCGGCGATCGCAGGAGACCTTCATCGAGTCTTTCGGCATCCGCTACCGCAACGAGCAGCTGCTGCGCGAGCTGCGCGGTGAGCGCGCCGCGCTCGCGGTGGAGCGCGACCGGGCGGAAGGCGCGAGCCGTGCCAAGTCACGGTTCCTGGCCGCCGCGAGCCACGACTTGCGCCAGCCGATGCACACCATGTCGCTGCTCGGCGCCGCGCTGATGCTGGCGGAGCTCCCGCCCCCTGCGCGCGAGGTCGCGGGAAAGATGGAAGAGGCGATCGGCGCCCTGTCCTCGCTGCTCGACGGCCTGCTCGACATCTCGAAGCTCGATGCCGGGATCGTCACCGCGCGTCTCGAGCCCACGTCGCTCGAGCCACTACTCGATCGGATGGCGCGGGATTACTCGCTGCTCGTGAAAGGCAAACCTGTCGAGGTGATACTCGCATGCGATGCGGGATTGGTCGCGCAGACCGACCGGCAGCTGCTCGAACGGATCCTGCGCAACCTCATCGGCAATTCGGTCAAGTACACGGAAACGGGAACCGTGTCGATCGTGGGCCGCGCGCTCGGCACGCGTGCGCGCGTCACGATCCTCGACACCGGCATCGGCATCCCCGAGGACGAGAAGGAGCGCGTGTTCGAGGAGTTCTACCAGATCGACAACCCGCAACGCGACCGGCAGCAGGGGCTGGGCCTGGGCCTCGCCATCGTTCGGCGCCTTTGCAAGCTGCTCGATATGGAGATCGAGCTGCATTCCATCCAGGGTCAAGGCACACGCGTGGATCTGGACATTCCCCTGTCGGCGCAGCACGCCGGTCAGCCCCGGGCGGAAGAATCGTCGCTCGGGTCCGTCGCGGGCTTGAAGGTGCTGCTCGTGGACGACGAGAAGGCGGTTCGCGACAGCACCAGCCTGCTGCTGCGCGCTGTGGGCTGCCGCGTCACCTGCGCGGATCGCATGGAAGAGGCGATGCGCAGCGCACGCGAGGAGGCGTTCGACATCGTCATCGCCGACTACCGGCTACGCGACGACGAAAACGGCGTGGAGCTGGTCCGCGCGCTTCGCGAGCGCCAACCGGGCCTGGCGGCGATCCTCGTGAGCGGGGATACCGCTCCCGAGCGGCTGAGGGAAGCCACGGCGCACGGGGTGCGCATGCTGCACAAGCCGGTGAAACGCGAGGCGCTTTGTATGGCGATCGACTCGGCCGTGCGCGAGGCGCGGTCATGAAGACGACTTGCTCGCCGCTCGAATCGGAGCTGCCTCAAGACGGCCCGGCGACACAGTGGCTCTCGCGAGGCATCGAGGTCCTGCTTTCCGATCTTTCGAGCCCGTCCCGGCGCGAGGCATTCGACTTCGACGTCGTGATCGTGGGCAGCGGCTACGGCGGGTCGGTGGCGGCCGCGGGACTCGCGGGGGCCACGGAGTCCGGACGTCACATCAGCGTGTGCATCCTCGAAAGGGGCCGCGAGTACCTGCCCGGCATGTTTCCCTCCCGCATGTCGCAGCTTGCAGGCCAGGTGCGCTTCAGCACGCCGAGCTCCGCCGCGCCGCGGGGCATGCGCGAGGGACTCTTCGACATTCGCATGGGCCCGGACTTGAACGCGGTCGTGGCCAACGGACTGGGCGGCGGATCGCTCATCAACGCGGGCGTGATGGAGAGTCCTCACGATCGCGTGTTCAACGAGGGATGGCCGAAATCGATCACCGGCCCATCGCTTGCGCCATTCTTCTCTACCGCCCGGGAGCTGCTGGGCGTGGAGGTGCTGGGAACGCAGGATGCGAAGCCGGACAAGTACCTCGCGCTCGAGGCTCTGGCCGGGACCAAGTTCCGCTCCGCGCCGATCACGGTGGCGCTCCATCGTCGGCAGGCTCCGGGCAGCCGGCCCGATGAGGCCGAGCCCAGCCCCGGCGGCGTACGCATGAGCGTCTGCAAGCGCTGCGGCGATTGCGCCACCGGATGCAATCACGGCGCGAAGGGCTCGCTCGACGTGGGCCTGCTCGTGCGTGCGCGGCTCGCCGGCGCGCACGTGTATACCGGAGCCACCGTGCTGGAAGTCGGGCAATTCGGCGAGGGCTGGGCGCTCACGGTGACGTACACGGATGACAAGCTGCGCGCGCGCCACGGCGGGCCCTCCGTGCTGCGGGCACGCCGCGTCGTGCTGGCCGCGGGCGCGTTCGGCTCGACCGAGCTGTTGCTGCGTTCACAGCGCTCAGGCCTCGCGCTCTCCGCGATGGTGGGCCGGCGCTTCTCCTCGAACGCGGACCTCATCGCGTCGGGCTACCGCCAGAAGGAGAAGGTGAATGCCGCCGCTTGCGAAGATTGCGCCCCGCAAGCGCGCGAAGTCGGTCCGACCATCACGGGACTCCTCGACCTGCGGACCGATTCGGGCGACGGCGGTTACGTCGTCGAGGAGATGGCGGTTCCGGGCGCGCTGCGCCGGTTATTCGAGGAAACCGTCACCACCCTCAACGCGTTCCACGACCTCGCGCAGCCGGACGGCCAGGACCACGCCACCGGCGTGCCGAGCCCGGACCCATGCGCCGTGGATGCGGGAGCGATCGAACATAGCTCCGTGCTCGCCGTGATGGGCCACGACGGCGCCGGCGGCGAGTTGCGCCTCACGCCACCGCGGCCGGGCCGCGACGACGGCGACGGCGCCGTCTGGGTCTGCTGGCACGACTTGCCGCGTGCCAAGGTGTTCGAAGACGAGCTCGCCGCGCTCGCGAAGCTTCATCGCGATCGCCTGCAGCCCGGCGGGAAGGTATTGCCCAATCCGCTCTGGAACCCGGTACCGAAGAGCCTCGATGGCCTTTTCGAAGTGCAGCGCGGACCGCTCCTCACGGTGCACCCGCTGGGAGGCTGCCCCATGGGGGAGACGATCGCCACGGGCGTCGTGGACGCGTTCGGGCGTGTATTCCGGCCGGACTCCGTGGATCGCGCGGCCACGCATGACGGCCTCGTGGTCCTCGATGGCTCGATGGTCCCGACCTCGCTCGGCATCAACCCGTCCCTCACGATCACCGCGCTCGCGCTGCGAGCGGTGGAGGAATTGCGGCGCGCCTGGAAGCTCGATTCGCCGGCGGCCTGGAATCCGAAGGAACGCACGCGGCCCGCTTTCCGTACACCGCCGGTCGCGATACCGAGGAAGGCCACGACGATCCAGATCGTGGAGCGCCTGCAGGGGACGGCGATGCTTGGCGGTGCCAGCGGACGTCGAAGGATCATCGAGCTCTCACTCACCTTCCGGCCCGTGCCAGTCACGGCGCTGACGAGCGGAACGGCACGCGAGCTCCAGGTCGAGAGCGGCACCGTGCGAATCTTTCGGCCTTCGCGCTGGGGGCTGCTTCGCCCGCACGACGCCGATCCCGTGCGCGACCAGTCGGCCGAGGAGGTCGCGCCGGTAGAGGGAAGTCTCGTGGTGTTCGCACGAAAGGCGTCCACCGCACGCGATCGGCGTTGCCGGGCGCTGCGTGCATGGTGGGGCAACCGCGGCAAGCGCGACCTCTGGCAATCGGTTTCGGCGTTCCTGCGTTCTCCCCGGCGCGGGTTCGGAGGGATCGGGGCCAGCACTTGCGACCTGAAGCGGATGCTGTTCGCACTTGCGACCCGGGCCGGCGAGTTGCGCACCCTCGAATATCGCCTGCAAGTCGCAAATTCCGACAGCAAGAACCTCTTGCTGTGCGCCGGCGAGGAAATCGCCGGCCTGAAAACGCTCACGTATTCGCCACGCTCCAATCCGTGGAAGCAATTGAGCCGCATCGCGCTCCACCGATTCCCGGGGCTTCAGGCCCAGACCTGTACCCTCGAGCTGGATCTTCCCTTCCTTGCCGCGAAGGCGATTCCGCTCATGCGGTTCAACGAGCAGGAAGACCAGCCTTCGGCGCTCGCGGACCTGGGCTCGCTCGCGCTGTACGTCGCGCGAATGCTGCTTCACATCCACGTCTGGAGCTTCCGCAAGCCCGACGATCCGCCGCCGGCGCCGCCTCGCGAGTCGCGGCTGCCCGGCCCTGTCCTGGGCCATGCCCCGGAGGTCACGGAGCTCGTCGTGGGCACATGTCCGGACGGTACGCCGGCGAAGGCGAGGCTCAGCCGCTACAAGCCCGCATCGAGTCTCGGACCGCCCGTCGTCCTCATTCATGGCTACAGCGCGAGCGGCACCACGTTCGCGCACCCGGCGGTTTCTCCCAACCTCGCGGGCCACCTCTTCGGCGAACGCCGCGATGTCTGGGTGCTCGATCTGAGGACCAGCAGCGGAATGCCGACGTGCGGTCTGCCCTGGTCATTCGAGGAGGTGGGCCGCGCCGACATACCCGTTGCCGTCGACTACATCGTGCGCGAAACGCGAGCAGAAAAAATCGACATCGTGGCGCACTGCATGGGGGCAGCGATGCTGTCCATCGCAGTACTCGAAGTCGCCGAACCGGGATGCGCGAACAACATAGAGCGGGTAGCGCTCCCCGCCCGGATCCGCCGCATCGTCTTTTCACAGGTGGGACCGGCGGTGGCGATGAGCGCGAGCAACGTGCTGCGTGCCTACGTCATGCAATACCTGCGCTTCTTCTTCCCGCTCCTGCCGTTCGACTTCCGCCCGCCCTCCGATGCGGGGCTGCTCGACCAGTTCATGGACCGTGCGCTCGCCACGCTCCCCTATCCTGACCGGGAGTGGCATGTCGAGAATCCGCCGCATTGCTGGCAGACGGCGCCTTTCGCGACGACACGCCACCGGATGGATGCGCTCTTCGGGCGCGTGATGAACGCGGAGCACATGTCGCGCGGCGTGCTCGACCACATCGACGAGCTCTTCGGGCGCATCAACCTGGACACGCTCGCCCAGCCCATGCAGTTCGCGCGCCTGCGCCGCGTGACCGACCGGCGCGGCGAGGGCGATTACTACCGGGGCCCCGAGTTTCGCAAGCGCCTCTCGATGCCGATCCTCAGCCTTCATGCGTGCGAAAACGGACTCGCGGATTTTGCGACCCGGCGCGAGATGCGATCGCTGTTCTACGACATGTACGGAAAATCCTCGCCGCTCCACCAGCGCTCGTTCGAGGGCGGCCACCAGGACCAGCTGATCGGCGAGGAACGCCTCGGCTACTTCAAGACCATCGCGGCATTCCTCGACCCGGCATCGGATGCGTCGCCGGCAAACAAGCCCGAGCGCTCGCTGTCCGCGCCTGCGGCAACGATCCCGCTGATGGTCCACATGCCGGAAAGCGTCCGCCTGATGAATCGCGGTTCCGCAGCCGTGCGCGAGGTGTATGCGATTCCATACCAGATCGCCGGGGATACGCTCGGGGTCGTGTTCGTCCCGATGATGTTGGGCGGGACGCGTGTCGATGTGCCGGGTAGCGATACGCTCGCCGGCCGCATCGGGGCGGGGGCGGTGTTCGTCTCGAGCCCGAAGCAGGCCGGCGTGCCGGTCACGGCGCCGATTCCTCAACGAGACCCGGAACCGCAAGCCTGGATGGTCCTGCTCGTCGAGGATGGCCCCCGTGTCGAGCCGAGCTTCCCGGAGCACGTTCCGGGGCAACTCATGAGAATGATGCGCGCGATGCGGAGCGTGGGTAACCCCGCACGTATCCTCGCGCTTCAGGAGGCGGCAGGCCCTGGCCAGGTGGACGCCGCGATCGCGCGACAGATCGCCGCCCTGCTGGAGTCGAAAGCGTTTTTCCACGAGACCTTCGAGCCATGCCTGATCTATCCGTGAATCCGGAAAGCAAGGACGCCGAGCTGCGCTTCGCCGTGGCGAGCTGCCAGTACGCCTCGGGCCTGCTCGACAAGCAGCCCGCGTACCGCAGCTACGAGAGGCTCGCCCAGAGCCTCGCCGGCGGTCGACCGCCTGAATTGCTGCTCCTCGTGGGAGACCAGGTCTACATCGACGCCACCGCGGGCCTCTTCGACCCGACGGTGCTCGCCGACCGCTTTCATCGGCCGTACAAGGTCCTGTATGGCGAGCCGCGCGTGAGCGCGATCGGGCGGCGCCTCGACGGGGTGTATTGCGTGATGGACGACCACGAGCTCGAGGACAACTGGGAGCCGGTCGAAACGCCCGCCGGCATCGACTATGGAAAGCTGCGCTTGGCGGTCGAGGGGTACGCCAAGTGGGAGCGCGCGCAGGGGCCGGCATGCGTTCCCGGGCGATCTCCCGCGCCCCCGGTCTGGTATGCCTTCGATCGCGATCCGGCCCGCTTCTTCATGGCCGACACGCGAACGGAGCGCACGGCGAGGAACGTGCGCCTGCTTTCGGGGGCGCGAATCATGGGTAGCGAACAGCGCGATGCCTTGCGCACGTGGCTCGAAAAGGACGCGAACCGCACGATCCCAAAGGTAATCGCCACGCCTTCCATCCTGCTGCCGCGGCGCCGCTGGGCGCGCGGCCATGAGGCGAACGCCTTGCGATCCGACGCCTGGGATGGATATCGGGCGAGCCTCCACGAGCTCCTTGCGTTCATCGCGAGGAAAGAGATCGGCAGCTTGTTCTTCGTCTCGGGCGACGAGCACCTCTCGTGCGCCGCGCGCATCGAGATTCGCGCGATCGCGGGCCCGGCGGCGGGCAAGCCGAATACGGTCATCTACTCGATCCACGGCTCGCCGCTGTACGCTCCGTTCCCTTTCGCGAACTCGGTCGAGGAGGATCTCGTCGCCGCGGACCGCTTCGAGTTCGACGATCCCGAGGTCGCGGGTACGCGATACGAGTGCACCGTGGACACCCGCTTCCCGCGGATCGGTGATGGCTTCGCGGTGCTCGGCCTGTCACCCGCAGCCGATGGCTGGCAGCTTTGCTGCGAATTCATCGGCCACACCGCATCCGTGACCTATTCGTGTCTTCCCAAGGGATGGGGATGAACATGCAATTATCGATCGCACTGGTGGCAGTTACGCTCGTCACCATATTTGTGAGTGCCTGCGGGGATACGGCCAAGCTCGCCGACGACCAGTCCCTCGGTCCGGGGCGGCCCGTCCTGCCCGCCGCGGATCCTCCCTGGATCCCGACGCTGAACATCGCAACGCCCGATCGATGGACCGAGGTCGGGCGACCCGCGACCTTGCCCTCGCTGAAGGTCCGCCGGATGGCGGGCGGACTGAAGCACCCGCGCTCGCTCCTGGTGCTGCCCAACGGCGACGTGCTGGTGGCCGAGTCGGACACGCCGGCCGAGAACGATTGCGGATCGAGCTTGCGGGGATGGATCGGGAATTGGCTGATGCGAAGCGCAGGAGCCTCCGGCCCCAGCGCCGATCGCCTCACGCTGCTGCGCTACGATGCGGGCGGATCGGCGATGCGGGTCTACGCGGATTTCCTCACGGGCCTCAAGTCGCCCTTCGGAATCGCGCTGGTCGGCAATGACCTGTATGTGGCCAACACCGACGCGTTGATGAAGTACCGATATGAGCCGGGCCAGACGCGCATCGATCGGGCCGGCGTGCGGGTGCGCGATCTTCCGGCGGGTTGCGTGAACTACCACTGGACCAAGAACCTGCTCGCGAGCCGCGATGGCGGCAGGCTCTACGTGAGCGTGGGCTCCAACAGCGACCATGGCGAGCGCGGACCGGAGCTCGAATCCGGAAGGGCGGCGATCTGGGAGCTGGAGATCCCGAGCGGGCGGTGGCGTCGTTACGCCTCGGGCCTGCGCAATCCCAACGGGCTCGCGTGGGAGCCTCGCACGGGCGCGTTGTGGAGCGCCGTCAACGAGCGCGACGAGATGGGCAGCGACCTCGTGCCCGATTACATGACGTCGGTGCAGGACGGGTCGTCCTTCGGTTGGCCGTGCCGCTACTACGGCGACAGGATCGATACGCGCGTGCCCGCGACGTGGTCATGCGACGCGCAACGGTCCTCCACCCCGGACTACGCGCTGGGCAACCACACCGCCTCGCTCGGCATCGTCTTCGCGACCGGCGCCTGGAAGGAGCCCTTCGGCGAAGGCGCCTTCGTCGCGCAGCACGGCTCCTGGAACCGTCGACCCTGGAGTGGCTACAAGGTGATCTTCGTCCCGTTTTCCGCCGGAAAGCCCGCGGGCCCGCCGATGGACGTCCTCTGGGGATTCCGCGAGGGCGACGCCGCGCACGGACGGCCCGTGAGCGTGGCCATCGACCGCGACGGCGCGCTCCTCGTCGCTGACGACGTCGGCAACTCGGTCTGGCGCGTCGAGCCTCGCTAGCTTCAATCCGGAACGTTCTGTTCCAATTCCTCCAGCCACACGCGCGCATTGCCATCCGACGGCGCGCGCCAGTCGCCCCGCGGCGAAAGGCTCCCGCCGGAGACCACCTTCGGCCCGTTGGGCAGCGCCGAACGCTTGAACTGTGAGATCTCGAAAAACCGAAACAGGAAAACGCCGAGCCACTTCTTGATCTCGCCCAGCGAGTACGTATGGCGCGCGGCTTCGGGGAACTGCGGCGGCCAATCGCCGAACGAAGCATCGCGCCACGCGTGCCACGCGAGGAATGCCACCTTGGAGGGGCGCGCGCCATAGCGCGTCACGTAGTAGAGGTGGAAATCCTGCAGCTCGTAGGGCCCGATCTTCGATTGCGTGCTTTGCAGCTTCTTGTCCTCGCCCGCGGGCACGAGCTCCGGCGAGATCTCGGTGTCGAGGATCGCGTTCAACGTCTTCGAGGCGCCCGCGTCGAGCTGGCCCGACTTCATCACCCATCGCACCAGGTACTGGATGAGGCTCTTCGCCACCGAGCCGTTCACGTTGTAGTGGCTCATGTGGTCGCCCACGCCGTAGGTGCACCACCCCAGCGCCAGCTCGGAAAGATCGCCCGTGCCGAGCACGAACGCGTTGCGTTGGTTCGCGAGCCGGAAGAGGTAATCGGTGCGAAGGCCCGCCTGCACGTTCTCGAAGGTGACGTCGTAGACGGGCTCGCCCTTGGCGAAAGGATGCCCCAGGTCCTGCAGCATGCGGGTAGCCGCCGGGCGGATGTCGATCTCTTCCCCGGTCACGCCGAGCGCCTTCATCAACTCCCACGCATTCGATTTCGTGCCCTCGGAAGTCGCGAAGCCCGGCATCGTGAAACCGAGGATGTTCTTGCGCGGCAGTCCCAGCGCGTCGAAAGCCTTCACGGCTACCAGCAGCGCATGCGTGGAGTCCAGGCCGCCGGAGACGCCGATCACGATGCGCTCGCCGTTGGTGGCTTGCAGGCGTTTCATCAGGCCCTGCACCTGGATGTTGAACGCCTCGTAGCAGTCGAGGTCGAGGCGCTTCGGGTCGTCGGGCACGAAGGGGAAGCGGTCGACCTTGCGCTCGAGGCCGACGTCGGCGAAATCCGGGCGATGCTCGAAGGCGATGCGGCGGAATCGCTTCTCGGGATGTCCCGCGGCCGACGCGGCGGCGTTGAAGGTGAGGGTGCGCATGCGTTCGAGGCGAAGGCGCTCCACATCCACGTCGGCCACCGCCATCTGGCCGGCCTTCGGGAAGCGCTCGCTATAGGCGAGGAGCGCGCCCAGCTCGTGGATCGTGGCCTGCCCGTCCCACGCGAGGTCCGTCGTGCTCTCCCCGGGGCCTGATGCGGAATACACATACGCGGCGAGGCAGCGCACCGACTGCGAGGCGCACAGCACCGCGCGCTCCTCGGCCTTGCCGATCACGACGTTGGACGCGGAGAGGTTGCAGAGGATCACGGCGCCCGCCAGCGCGCCTTGCGTGGAAGGCGGTGTGGCCGACCAGAAGTCCTCGCAGATCTCGGCGTGGAAGACGAAGTCCGGAAGGTCGCTTGCGGCGAAGATGAGATCGGTGCCGAACGGCACGCGCTGGCCGGCGAGATCCACCTCGAGCCCGACCACGCCCGCGCCCGGCGCGAACCACCGGTTCTCGTAGTACTCGCGATAGTTGGGCAGGAACGATTTCGGCACGACGCCGAGGATGCGTCCGCGCGCGATCACGACGGCGCAGTTGTAGAGGCGCTGGTTGCGCCGCACCGGCGCGCCCACCACGCACACTTGGCGCATGTCGCGGGAGGCCTCGGCGAGCCGCGCGATCGCCGCGTCCACCGCCTCGAGGAGCGCGTCCTGCAGGAGCAGGTCGTCGATGGCGTACGCGCTGATGCCGAGCTCGGGGAAGACAGCGAGGTCGACGTGGCGCTCCTCGCCCGCGCGCATCAACGCGAGCGTCTCTTCGGCGTTGGACCTCGGGTCGCCCACGTGAACCCGCGGCGTGCATCCCGCCACGCGTACGAAGCCCTGCCGGTGGATCGACAGGAATGCATCACGCTTCGACACGGAATCCTCTCCGACGGGGCTCATGAGACCGTTCCTGGCACATACCAACGACCCTCAATCATGCTTGTATAAAGGAGACAATCCGTAGCCGAAGATCGCCGGAGTAAAGTTGTTCGCACGGTTTTCCCTCAAGCTCTCCTGCGTGCGTTGGTGTGTCGGCAGCCATTTCACCTGATCGAGGAATGTCAGCGATTCGCCCAAGAATCGGGCGTGAAACTGCGGCGTCGTCACAAACAGTTTGTTGTAATTCTGTCGCTCGTCAGCTGCATGCTGTCCGCCACGACGATCTTCAGACGGGACGCGTCGCCGCAGGCTGCGGTGATGTTCGATCGAACCTGCGCGACAACTTCGTCCGAATTGGAAACTCCGTTGAAGAGGTCCATACCCCCGACGGTCTCATCGGGCTGGGACAACTTGTATAGGACGGAAAAGTATTTTCGCTTGTAAACGCACCGGATCGGCCGCGCGGGCGATCGAGGGAAGCCAGGATGCCGCGGCGACCGCCGCCGAACCCAGTACGAATTGCCGCCTCGATCCTGCCGTGTTCCTGCGCATGGTGTCCTAAGGGCTTTTTTTCCAGCGCCAACTATAATCGTTCCGTGACGCTCATTCTGAACAATGACGACGTATCGACCGTACTCACGATGGGGGCCACCATCGAGGCGCTCGAGCGCTCCTATGGCGAACTCGCCGCGGAGGAGGGCGTGTGCCGCCCGCGCATCGACATCCGCATTCCCACTTCCGACCCCGCCAAGGTCTATCAATGGGGAACGATGGAGGGCGGATCCACCGGCGGTTACTTCGCGATCCGCATGAAGTCCGACGTGACCTACGACCGGCAGGCCGACGGCCGCGTGACGCGCGAGAAGTATTGCGGCCGGCCGGGACTCTTCTGCGGCCTGGTGCTGCTCACCTCGGTGGAGACCGGCGAGCCGCTCGCCATCATCAACGACGGCGTGCTGCAGCACATGCGCGTCGGCGCCGACGGCGCCATCGGCGTGAAGCACCTCGCGCGCAAGGACGCCGAGGTGGTGGGCATGCTCGGCTCCGGCGGCATGGCGCGCTCCCACGTCGAGGCCTTCATGTGCGTTCGCAAGCTGCGCAGGCTCCAGGTCTTCAGCCCCACGCGCGCGCATCGCGAGGCCTTCGCGCGCGAGATGGGCGAGCGCCATGGGATCGAGGCCGTGGCGTGCAATGCGCCCGAGGAGATTTATCGCGGCGCGCACATCGTCGCGGGCGTCACCGATTCCGCGCTGCCGGTGCTCGACGGGCGGCTCCTCGAGAGAGGCGCGCACATCGTGAACGTGGGTGGCGGCGGCGTTCCCGACGCGGCGAGCCTTGACCGCGTCGATGTCTATCTTCGCTTCGGCAACGCGTCCGCGCCGGTGGGGCACCCGGAGCTCGCGTTCGACGACGAGCACCTCACGTGGTCCGCTCGGCCGCGCACCGCGAAGGGCCCGAAGAAGCGCGCCCACGGCGTCGCACTCGAAAACAAGGTGGCATGGCTCGCGGACGTGGTCGCCGGGCGCCACCCGGGGCGCACGTCCGACGAGCAGATCACGTGGTCGGAGCGCGGCAACCTGCAGGGCGCTCAGTTCCACGCCGTTGCCGCGCGGGTCTACGAGGCCGCGCGAGCCGCGGGCCTGGGCCGCGAGATCCCCACCGATTGGTTCCTCCAGGATATTCGCGATTGAATCGCTGTCAGACCCCCATCCCCCACCGTTAGAAATCCCATGTCCACGCCCGAAAGTCCTCCCCGGCATTTCTCGATGATCCGCGGCTTCCACCTCGCGGACTTCTTCACCCTCGGCAACGCGGCGTGCGGCATGACGGCGGTGTTCCTCGCCATGCTCTACATGGCGAGCGAGTCGACGGCGCATTTCCTCTGGGCCGCCGCGATGGCGCCGGCCGCGTTCGTCTTCGACGTGCTCGACGGGCGCATCGCGCGTTGGCGCCAGCAGCACTCGGCGTTGGGACGCGAGCTCGATTCGCTCGCCGACGTGATCTCCTTCGGCGTGGCACCGGCGACGCTCGCCTTCGCCGCCGGAGCGCGCGGCGGCCTCGATGCGGCGATCCTCGTCTACTTCGTCTGCTGCGGCGTGAGCCGCCTCGCGCGCTTCAACGTGACCGCGGAGTCCATATCGGAAGGCTCGGGCAAGGTGAAGTACTTCGAGGGCACTCCCATTCCCACGAGCGTCGTCCTCACGGCGATCCTCGCGTATTGCGCGTGGACGGGAGCGATCGACGAAAACCTGTGGGGCGGCGCGTGGACGCTGGGTCCCTGGGTGCTCCATCCGCTCGTGCTCCTCTTCGGGCTTTCCGGCACGCTCATGATCAGCAAGACTTTGCACATCCCCAAGCTCTGACGACGAGGACCGAAGAATAAGCAACGCGCCCCGCCACGCGGGCGGACACGACTCGGCCGGCCTCGAGCTCCTCTCGTATTCCTTCGTCCTCATCTGGGCGTCGGGATTCATCGTCGCCCGCTGGGCCGCGCCGCACGCGGACCCGCTCACGTTCCTCGTCTACCGCTATGTGCTGAGCATCGCGGTCTTCGTCGCGGCCTCGCTCGCGCTCGGCATGCCGTGGCCCCGCGAAGCCGGTGCATGGCGCGATGCGATGGTGGCGGGAATGCTGATCCATGGCGTCTACCTCGGCGGGGTTTTCTGGGCGATCTTCCACGGCATGCCCGCGGGCGTGACCGCGCTCGTCACCGGACTGCATCCGCTCCTCACCGCGGTGCTGGCGATCTCGTTCCTCCACGAGCGCATCTCGCGGCGGCAGTGGGCGGGGATCGCCGTGGGCATCGTCGGCGTGGGCCTGGTGGTCGCGCCCGCGCTCGCTTCGGTCCATGGCGTTCCGTTGATGGCGCTCCTCGCGTCCTTCATCGCGACCCTCGGCCTTTCGTTGGGCACCGTATGGCAGAAGCGCTCGCGTCCGGCGATGGACCTGCGCGTGAACGCGGCGATCCAGTTCATGGGCGCGCTCATCCTCACCGCACCGATCGCGTGGGCGCTCGAGGCCGGCCGCTTCGATGCGAGCCCAGCGGTCTTCGGCGCGCTGGCGTGGGCGGTGCTGGTGTTGTCGGTGGGCGGGATCTCGCTCCTTCTTTTCCTCCTGCGCCGTGGCGCCGCTTCGCGTGTCGCGCCTCTGCTCTACATGGCGCCGCCTGTGGCCGCGCTCATCGCCTTCTTCCTCTATGGCGAGGTGCTCACGCCGATCCAGATTGCGGGCGCGGCGCTCGCGATCGGCGGCGCGTACATGGCGCGCCAGCCCGCGGGAGCCTGACCCTCGCAAGATTGGCGACAGGTTTCCAGAGCACACTCGGGCGCACGCAATAGGGGATCTCCGTGGAACTACTACAGAACCTGATGCTCGGGTTCAGCGTCGCGCTCACCTGGAACAACCTGCTCTATTGCCTGATCGGCTGCCTGCTGGGCACGCTGATCGGCGTGCTTCCCGGCATCGGTCCCATCGCCACCATCGCGATGCTCCTTCCGGCCACGTTCGTCCTGCCGCCGGTCTCCGCGCTCATCATGCTGGCCGGCATCTACTACGGAGCGCAG
>JBBRTF010000061.1:0-18496 GCA_038244725.1 Burkholderiales bacterium | reverse complement strand
GACGTGACCTTCGACCCGCGGAAGGCGCCGAACCTCCTCGGCGGCACGCTGCGCCTGATGGGGCGGACGCCGGGCACGGAGGTGGAGCTCGCGCGCGCGCCCATCACCGCGGTCGACATGTCGATCATGCTCACGGCCGCGACGGGATGCGATGAGTACGTGGTGAAGGTCTCCGCCGGCACCAACGCCGCAAACGCCGATCCGGTGGTCGAGAGCTACTTCTTCGCCCGCGTGTACTCGTCCTCCACGCGCTGAGCGCGTCACGCGCGAGGGAGAACACGCCCCTCGGCGCCGCCGGTCGCCGGCAGCAACACCCACGACACGAGAGAGAGGCCCGCGCGTGAGCGCGCGCGGCCACAGGAGTGGTCCATGTCCGATGCATTGGTTTTGGCGGGCGGCGTCGCGAAGGGCGCCTTTGGCGCGGGCGCGTGCGCCGTCCTCTTCAACGAGCTTCCGTGCCTCGTCGTCACGCGCGTCGTGGCGACGAGCGCGGGTGCGCTGAACGCCGCTTTCATGACGCCCGCGATCTGCGCGGGCTCCGCCGGGGAAGCGGCATACGACCTCGAGACACTCTGGCTCGATCACGCGCGCTTCGGCGACGTGTTTCGACCTAGCCTCGCGGGGCTCACGAAGCTCGATGGCTTCTCGTCGAGCGTGAAGGTGCGCGAGCTCCTCGCGCGTTTCGTGCGCCCCGAAGCGCCGCATCACCCCGTAGAGCTCCGCGTGGTCGTGACGGGCGTGGCCGGGCGCACCGTCGTCGAGGACGGGCGCGCGGCCTCGACCTTCGAGCGCGTGTTGCGCTTCGACGGGGATAGCTTCGACGACGCGAAGGCGCTCGAGCCGATGCTCGATGCGGTCACCGCGTCAGCGGCGTTTCCGGGGGCGTTCCGGCCAGTGGGGCTCCACGTCGATGGCGAGCTCGTGTCGTGCCTCGACGGCGGGCTCGTCGACAATGCCCCCATCAAGCACGCCATCGACGCCAACGACGTCGATCGGATCTTCATCGTCACCCCGTCGCCCGCGCTCGCGTATCCCGAGCCGGCCGATGGGCACGGCGTCGGGCTCCTCGCGCACCTGGTGGAAATCTTAGTCAGCGAACGGCTGTACCGAGACGTCCGCGAAGCGCGGAGCGTCAACCGCGCGCTGGTCGCGCTCGAGGCGCGCTTCGGCGACGGGGCAGCGCTCGAGGACGCGCTCACCGCGCTCGGGTGGACGGGGCGGCGCCGGCTCGAGCTCGTCGAGATCCGTCCCGATCTGCCGCTCGAGGGCGGGGCCTTCGACGGGTTCTTCGATCGGGCGCTTCGTCAGCGGTACATCCGTGCCGGCGAGCTCGCCGCGCGCGCGGCGCTCCGCGGCATGCGCGAGGGGCACACGGGGACTGCGGGCACTACGCCGCTTCGCGCGACGTCGGCGGCGTAGGGAGCGGAGCGCCATGGCGACGCGTACCGCGAAGCAAGCCAAGGCCGACCGCCGCGAGCTCCTTCGCGCCGTCGACAAGGACTACCGGCGGAAGGAGCGCGCCAAGGTGACGAACCTCGGCGCTGCGCTTCGGAAGCTCCGCGCCCACCAGGAGGCGGCGCTCAAGGCGACCGCGGAGCACTGCCGCGCGGAGCGCCACGCGCTCGCGGAGAAGCGCGCCGCCGCGCTCGCGGCGCTCCGGGAGGCGCTCCGCGCGGAGCGCGCGGCGGCGCGCCGCACGTGCGCCTTGCGGAAGGACGACGCGCGCGCACGCCTGACCGACGACATCGAGCGGGCGCGTGCCGAGCTCGAGGCGGAACGGAAGTACCAGACCGACCTTCGACGCATCGAGCGTGGCAACCACGCGGCGCGGCGCGGCGCTCCGCGCACCAGCCGCGCCGAGCGACGGAGCGAGTCGGACGACGAGGTGCGCGTGAACCTCCCACCGGAGCTCGTGCCGCTCTTCGAGAAGGTGAGGCGAGGGATCAAGGGCTCGGCGCGCGTGTCGCGCACCGAGGCGTTCCTCCAGTACGCCGAGGAGCACCCGCGCGAGGTGCTCGCGGTCCTCGACGACCAGGCGGACGCACTCGTGCGCGAGATGGAGGAGAAGCAGCGTCGCGCGCCGCGTCCTCGGAAGGCGATGCCACGCGCGAAGGCGTCGCGGGCGGAACTCGCCGATGTGCCGTTCTAGCGGTACCGCTTTCGCGCCGCGCTCGCGGCGACAGGGGGCGCGGTCGCGCATTCCAGGCAGTGCGACTGACCGCGTGCCGCGAAGCTCCACCCCGCCGCGCAGAGGATCTCTTTCACGGCGTCATCGTTCGTCGCCACGACGATCGCGGACGTCTTCATGCACTGGTCGCATCGCGCGTAGCCCTGGAACGCGTTCGGTCTGTGAATCACCCGCGAGCGTTAGCGCGCCGCACCGGAGTCGTCGATGTCCACCGTGACCACCCTGAATCCCGCCGCGGCACTCGCGCTCCGTGCCGCCGCGGCGGCACATGTCCAGCCTGCGCGGTCGCCGCGCCAGACGCGCCGGACGCCACCCGTCGGCGGGCGCGCGAAGGCGCGCACGCCGTACCGCTCCGCGGAGGCCTGCGGATGCTCGGCACACGCGCCCACCGCGTCGAACCCCGCCAAGCTGGCAACGCCGACGCGCGTGCAGTTCAGCGCGTACGAGAAAATGTTCGCGTACTTCAACCGCGCGCTCTTCGCCGACAAGCTCCCGCTGGTCATCCTCAACTTCTCGCGCAAGACCCGCACGTACGGCTTCTTCGCGCCCGACCGCTGGGCCAAGAGCGGCGAGGTGAGGGACGAGATCAGCCTGAACCCCGCGTGGCTCTCGCGCCCCGCGCTGGAGGTGGCCTCCACGCTCGTGCACGAGATGGTGCACCTGTGGCAATGGCACTTCGGCACGCCGAGCCGGCGCGGCTACCACAACGAGCAGTGGGCCTCGAAGATGGAGGACGTGGGCCTCCTGCCTTCGACCACGGGCGCGCCCGGCGGCAAGCGCGTCGGCCAGGCCGTCAGCCACTACGTGGACGGCCAGGGACGGTTCATGCGCGCGTTCGCGAAGATGCCCGACGCGTACCGCCTCCCCTGGGCCGCCGAGGAGCTCGACGGGCCCGCCAAGGGCAAGGCCAAGGCGAAGAACAAGTCGAAGTTCACGTGCCCGTCCTGCGGCGCCAACGCCTGGGGCAAGCCCGATCTCCTCATCGTCTGTGCCACCTGCGGCATCGACTTCGAGCCCGCCCCGTAGCGAGTTGTCCTTTGCGGCGCGCCGCTCGGTGAAGGCGCCGGGAGCGGCGACCGGTTCTGTCGTGCGCATCGGGCCTGCGACTCAGCGGCTTGATGGTAGTCGTGCTGCCTGCGACTCTCGGCTGCCAAGATCGATTGCGATGTGATTCATGGGTGCTCTCCTCGGCGATCTCCGTCGAAGCGCAGCGATCGCGCGTCAACTCGGGCTCGCTGGCCACCACATCCACTCTTACGAAACATAAAGGGGTGACTGGCCGATGGAGTGACGTGAGGCATCACGCAGCGACGAGGACGATGAGCATCGAGAACGACGACGACACCGGAGGCGATCCCAAGCTCGCCGCCCTTCTTCCCCGCGTGGTGCTCCGCGCGCCCTTTCTGTCCAAGGAGCTCGGGCCGCTCCGCTACGTCGCCACGAACGCCGAGGGCGTCACCGTCGCGATGTTCGACAACGGCTTCGCCCTCCACCTCCACGGCGACCTGCGGTCGCTTGTGCTGGCGCTACGCCACGCGAGCACCCCCGCCCTCGGCTAACGGTCCCACCCTCATCCGGCGCGCGCCCAGCGCGCGCGCGCGTGCTCTTGGGCCCTCTCGAGCTCCGCGCGCTCCGCGACGGTGAGCGGCACCTCGGCTGCCGAGACGCGCGGCGAAGCGTCTGTCACGGTCTCGAACAACGCGGCGAGCGCGCGAAGGGCGTCCTCCGGCCCGGAGACGGCCCGAGAAGGGCCGTAGGTCGGCGTGGACCCCAACGGGCGCAAATCCCGTTGGGGTGCAGCCTGGGCCGGTCTCGGCGCCGGACGGACCGCTCTCGCAAGGGGGGGCGGCGTCGGAGTGCCCCGGCGGGCCTTGGCGACCTCGTGGAACGCCGCGACCCGCACCGCGTCGGTCACGAGGCGGTTGTCGACGAAGGGGCGTGCGCGCTCGAGCGCCTTGGGCTCGAGGCCGGCCGTGAGCTCAGCGCGCGCCTCTGCGAGCGCGCTATTGAAACCAGCCGCGAACATGTCGCCCCCGACGTCCGCCGCCTTCTGCGCGAGGTGCTCGGCCTCGGCGAGTCGTTCGAGGCGACGCCGCACGTGACGCACGTTGAACACGTACCCGAGGGGCGGGTGCGCGATGCCACGCGCCTGGCTCTCGGCGATGGCGTCGGCGATGACGGCGCGGATCCGCATCTCCTTTGCCGCATCGTTGCCCTCGATCTCGTCGAGGCACGCGGCCACGATGGCGCGCGACTTCGCGCGGAAGTGCGCGACGCGCACGCCGGTCGCCGTCGCGTAGTGGCGGAGGATCCGCTCGGCGAGCATGCGCACGGGTGGCGCGAGCTCCGGCCCCTTGGTCTCGTCTCCGCTCTCTCCCAGCTTCGAACGAAGCTTCACCCGCTCTGAATGTCTAGATCGAGATCCCGATCCAGAACGAGAAGAGAGACGAGAGTCTTTAAAGGGCGTCTCCCCCGGAGGCGGAGGGGGGGGCACCGAAGCCTCAGGCGCGCGCGAATCAGCGAAAAAAACCGCGGAAAGAGCGACCTTCGACGGCGAGAGGCCATGATCAGAGGGGTGATCATTCGTGATCACCCCCCTGATCATCGGTGCCGGAGCGGCACCCGCGCGCGCCTTCATCGCATCGCCCGGAACCACCACCCAGTGGTCGCACCACGCGACTGTGCCATCGGGGAGCCGCTCGCCTCGGTGGACCGTCCGCCGCGCGAACTCACCGCGGTCGGCGAGCCACTTGAGCCAGCGGCGCACCGTTGCGTGCGGGCACTTCGGACGGTTCAGCGCGCGGGCGATCCGCTCGCCGAGCGGGCCGATGGTCACGGGCGCCCAGCCGTTCGAGCGCCAGGCACTCAACGCGAGGATGTCTCTCCACACCGCCCGCATCGGCGCGGGCCAGTGCTCGAAATCTGAAGGCAACGCAGCCTCGAAGGGCTGCGGATCGTGAGGGACAGGAGGCATCGGACACCGAAGCGGGGCGGAGACCAGCTCCGACCCAAAGGACACGGCGCACGGGCTCACTCGCCCGGCGGGGTCTTGTTCACATCGAGAGGTGAAGGAGCGCTCACCCGCGTGGCGCGCAGCCGGAACCTGTCCGGCCGCGCAGCATCGCTGCTCGGTGTCGCGTCGTTCCCTTGAAAAAGGGAACACGATCCCCTAGTCTCGATTCGTCCGGGTTAGGACGAGGGTCGAGCTTTCTGGCGCAAGCCAGCACCCCTGGCAGGGTGCCCAAGCTCGGCCCTCTGTCGTTTGTGCCGCCTACATGGCGAGCCTCCCCCGGTGAGGGTTCATGCCGCTGCGCTCCGCACAAGCCGTTGGAGCTCCGAAACGATCGTCCCAAGCGGAACGAGGAAGAGCACGCGTTGGCCGGGACACCTCAGAGCGGAGACCATGACGTTGCCTTCGACCTCGTAGACGTCGAGACCGTCCGTAATTAGCGCGCTAGTCGCCAGGACCTCGCTTGTGGACAGCAGCCCCTTGCGCGACCGCAGGTATCGAACGACCCGCTTCATCGCACCAACGCCAATTCCACTCTCGCGAAGATGGCTGGCCACGCGGATCGCGACCAAATCGCGGAAGCTGTAGATGCGGCTCTGCCCACGTGCCGGAGCGGGGATCGAAGCCTTTAAGAAGCCGCGTCGGTCCCAATTGTCGAGCGTGAGCCGCGTGACTCCTGCGAGCTTCGCGGCAAGTAGAATCGGGTAACCTTCCTTTGCGTCCATGCGTCCAGGGACGCTTGTAACTCCATCGGCGAGACACATGGAGTTAAAAGCGTCAGGCGCGTTCAGGATTAAGTGCGTTCAGCGCTTGTGACCCGTACCCTCTTCCGACCCTTCTTCGCGGCCCTGGCCGTTCCGGTACGTCGCGCAGGTGGGTTGAGGACCACCCGCGTTCCCTCGTGGAAAAGTCGGCGACGGTCATCCGGAACGCCTTCGCGAGGGACACGAGGATGGCGATGGTGACGTTCACCTCGCCGCGCTCGATCGAGCCTAACTCCTCGCGGCGCGCGTCGCGCTCTACCAGCACGCGCACCGCGGCCGCGGCGTCGAGGCGCGCACCTCGGGATACGACGTCTCCAGCGCCACGCGCACGTCGACGAACAACGCGGGCGGTCGCGCACAGGTGTAAGCTGCCGAGAGAGGGGTGCGGCGGCCGGAAGGCTGCGCGACGATCCGTGGTCGCGGACTGCGACGCGCGGAGAAGCCCAGGTGGGTATTGGCGCCCACGAGAAGTACAAGTCATGGCAAAACAAGGCCTCATCGTCGAGCTGGACAACGAGACGATCCGTTACTTGGCCGTCCTCGGCGATCCGAGCGAAGTGCTCGCGCACCTGGCCCTTGCCGCGGCTGACGGCGTGCGCCGCCCCGGCCACCCGAAACGCGAGCAGACGAACGAGAGTCTGCGGCTCGAACGGGACAAGTCCGACATCGCCGTCGCGACGGAGCGCGCGGCCCTCGACAAGAAGGCGGACGATGTGGTGCGCGTCGCGCGCCGGCGTGCCGACGAGATCATCCAGACCGCACACGACGCGGATGGCGAGCGCGTCCCGCGCCCGACGGCCAACGAAGCGAGCTTCGTGCGCGCGCGCACTGTCCTCGAGCGCGAGCGACACGACGCCGATGGTGCGCTCGAAGCCGAGCGCGCGGAGCGGAAGAGCGAACGAGAGGGCTTGATGGCGGTCGAACGCGGCGCCACCGACAAGGACTTGACCGGCGAACGCACTCACGCCGACACACTGATCGTCGACCAGCGCGAAGCGAACGCGAAGATGGTCCGCGCGACGATTCAGGCGGAAGAGCTGGCGGTCGAGGCAAACGAGGCCAGGGACCGTGCGGAGAAGAGCGAGATCGAGCTCCGCACGGTGGCGGAGTTCCGGGAGATGTTCATCGGCATCCTCGGGCACGACCTGCGTAACCCGCTCGGGTCGATCACCATGGCCGCCGCACTTTTGCTTCGGCGCGGCCATCTCGACGAGCAAGACGGGGAGACGGTCGCGCGCATCATCCGCAGCAGTCAACGTATCAACCGGATGATCACTCAGCTGCTCGATCTCACGCGGGCTCGTCTCGGCGGCGGGATGCCGATCGAACCGGAGCCGACCGATGTGGCTGACATTTGCCGAGACGTCGTCGAGGAATTCGAGGTGACCATCGAGCTGGTGGTCGAAGGAGACCTGACGGGCACCTGGGACAAGGATCGCCTAGAGGAAGCTCTCTCCAACATCGCGGGGAACGCGGTCGAGCACGCCGCGCCAGGGACGGCTGTGATCGTCAGGGCGCACCCCGACGGGGCGGAGGTCGTCGTCGAGGTCAGCAACCACGGAGCGCCCATTCCCCCTGACGTCCTCCCGTTCATCTTCGAGCCCTTCCGCCGGGCGCAACTGCGCGGGAAACCGCCCAGCGACCATCTCGGCCTCGGCCTGTATATCGCCCACCAGATCGTGCTCTCGCACGGGGGCACGCTCGCCGCGCGCTCTGCCGACGGCATGACGACCTTCGTGATTCGCCTGCCACGCGGCGTGCCGTAGCGCGCGTGCGCCCGGGAGGGTCCGGGCCTCATCTGTCATCACTCTTTGATCGACTTGCCCCTCGGAGTTCCAGTGAGAAGGCCCTCGTAACCTTTGAGCGGCTGGCCAACGACGATCCCGCCCTCCGACGTGATCTCGTACTCTCGCAGGTCCTTGCTGTGCTGGCTGGAGCGCACCTTGACGACGGACAGCGCTCGTCTGAGCTGGCCGTCGATCTCGACGTAGCGCTGGATGATGATGGCGTCGGTCAGAAACGCGATGCCCTGTCGGCTGAATCGAAGATCCGTGTAGGAGTCTTCGAGCTCGATCGTCGCCATTACAGTGACGCCGAGCCCGGTCAGCGCTCCCATCATTCGGTAAAGCGATTCTCGGAAGTCCTCTCGGAACGTCGGCGCGAGCGCCAGCTCCAAACCGGACAGCGAATCGATCACCGCCCGTTTCGCACCGAGGCGCTTCACGGCGCTCTGAAGCTCCAGCAGCGTCTCGTCGATGGAGAGGTCCAGCGGGCGCAGGTAGATGACCTCCAGCTTCTTCTCGCGGACCAGCTTCTCGAACTCCTCCCCGCGCGGCGTGGTCTGTAGATAGTCGTTGGGCCGCTTCTCGAAGATGGCGACGATCCCTTTCTCGCCGTGCTCCACTCCCTCAATGATGAATTGATTGGAGAGGACTGTCTTGCCCGAGCCGGAGGGACCGGCGATTAGTACCGAGTATCCCGTGGGAATGCCGCCGCCGATCAGCTCGTCGAGACCCGGCACTCCGGTCTTGAGGCGATGTTTGAGAGGGTGGTCGCCAACGACCTCCGGCGGCTTAAGAAGTCGCGGGAAGACGCTGTAGCCCGCGTCCGTGATGCGGGCCGTGTGCAGCCCGGGGATCTGCCCCTGGCCCCGCATCTTCATCACTTGCAACTTGCGCACGACGGAGTTGCGGTCGACGGCCTGGTAGAGCCAGAGGAGCCCGTCGGCGACCGTGAACACTGCGCTGTCGTGCTCGCCGTCGGCGTACTCTCCGATGAGGAAGGTGGTGGCCTGGTAGCTCGTGAGCAACAAGGCGAGGCGCTGCATGAAGCTCGTCAGCTCCTGCTCGCCGCCAGGCCCCATGGCGAGCGTGCTTCGCACCATGGCTCGGAAGGAGTCCACGACGACGATCGCCGGAGTCGACGTTTCGAGTTCCTGCTCGATGGCCTCCAACACCTTCGCCATCCCTCCGTGGAGCGCCTGCTCGCCTAGGTGGACGAAACGAACCGAGCCGTCGCCCACTTTTTCAGCATCGAAGAAAGCGTGCTGTTGTTGATAGCGAAGCATCTTGATGGGAGGCTCGCCGATAATGCTGAAATACACGGCCTTCCGTTCGGCGCTCGCGTTCGCGAACATGATCTGATGCGCCATCGTCGTCTTGCCGCCCCCTGGGCCGCCAGCGATCAGATTGAACGAGAACTCCGGAATCCCGCCGCCCAATACGTCGTCGAGACCCGGCACCCCGGAGGGCAATTTGATGATCGCAACGGCGTCGCTCATTTTCGTGTGTCCTCAGCTAGGTGACCTGGTGCCATCTCTTCGATCGTCGGCCAAGCGCTGCGCAGCGCCTGTGTCGTGAGGCGCTCGCCGATGAAGGTCGTGACCAGCGCGAAGAACGTCCCAAACAGCGCCTCGGCCGACTCCGCAGCGACGGCGGCATCTTGCGCCCGCAATCGTTCGCGGAGCTTCGTCGAACCTTCGCGGAGGGCGACTTCCAGGAAAGGAAACTCGCGATGCGTCAGCTTTGCGCTTCGAACGAACAGCGCTTCCACCCCGGCGGAGCTCAGAAGCGGCGCGAGGTGATCTTGGAGCTTGTCGTAGACTCGGCCTGCGGCCGAAGCGCACTCGTCCGCGCTGCTGGCAGCGCCCTCGTACGCGAGCAATCGCTTGGCCGTCTCCAGGTGCGCGCTCGGTCCGTTCATCCATGAGTCGCCGGTACGCACGTCGATGCCTCGCCTTCGTGTGCCCGCTTCGATTGAACGATAAACCGCCCATTTCTCCCCCAATCGGGGCGGGCACAAGTGTCTGCAGCGGCAGCTTACGCGCGTGCGGCGCGGCGTTGTTCGCCAATCGCTCCGAGGCGCGACGCTTCCAGTCGGCGGTACTCATCTCGGGCGGAGGCGACCGCGGGCCCCCCAGGTGATGCGGAGCTGCTCCTGCGGCGGCCAAGGCTTAGCTCTCCGCGCCCCTCGGCTCGCGCCTCGGCCTTCGCGGTCGGGCTCATGGTCGTGGTCTCACAAGCGGCGGGATTGTGGAAGAGCGAATCACACGCGGCGCCTTCGCCGTCGCTCTCGCCGTCAACGCTGCGGCCACGCTGGCCGCTCTGCTCGCGGTGGTCGTCGCTATGCGAGGGATGCTCGCCTCTTTCGTGAACGGTTAGCCACCAGGCGCATCTCGATCGCCATCCCCCGTTTGCCGCGAAGCGCGCGCAGTATGCGCCTCGCGATGACCATCCTACGCACCAAGCTAACCGTCTCACCGGCCTGGATTCAGCTCGCGCTGCTCACCTTCGTGATCGGCTTCGGCATCCTCGGCTACCTCGCGTACCGCGTCTACGCGGAGCACCCACCGGTGCCCCGCCAGACCGTCGCGATGGACGGGACCGCGCTCTTTACCGAGGACGACGTCTTCCGCGGTCAGCTCGTGTTCGAGAGGCACGGACTGATGGAGTACGGCACGATCTTCGGGCACGGCGCGTACCTCGGGCCGGACTTCACGGCGGACTACATCGAGCGCGCCCGCGAGGCGATGCGCCAATTCTATGCGGACCGCGGCGCTCCGGATCCGGACGACCTCGTCGTCCCCGACTTCAAGACGAACCGCTTCGACGGTGCACGCGACGTCCTCACGTACACGCCCGCGCAGGTCGCTGCGTTGCACGGGCTCGAAGGGTACTACGCGGGGTGGTTCGGGCCCGCCGACACGCAAACGGGGCTGCGCCGCCCCACCATCCCGGCCGACGAGGTGCGCGCGCTCGTCGCGTACTTCTCGTGGGCGGCGTGGGTTTCGACCGCAAACCGACCGGGTCTCGCGTATTCGTACACAAACAACTGGCCGCCCGCCCCGCGCGTAGGAAACACGCTCACGGCGGATGCCATCCTATGGTCGGCGCTTTCGCTCGTCGCGCTCCTCGCCAGCATCGGGGCGACGCTCTTTGCGTTCGGCCGCTTCCGGGATCTCGGCTGGCCAGACGACGGGCCTCCGCGCTCGCTCGTATTTCACGACCCCCTCACGGCGCGCCTCACGCCGGGCCAGCGCGTCACGGTCTGGTTCTTCCTTGTCGTCACCGCACTGTTCCTACTCCAAGGGGTCTGCGGCGGCGCCAACGCGCACTACCACGCTGAGCCCTCCACGTTCTTCGGGATCGACGTCGCGTCCTGGTTTCCGTACGAACTCACGCGAACGTGGCACCTTCAGCTCGCGCTCTTCTTCGTCGCGACCTCGTATCTCGCGATCGGAATCTTCCTCGCGCCCCTGATCGCGCGACGCGAACCGAAGCACCAGAAGGCGCTCGCGCTCCTGCTCTTCGGCGCGCTCGTCGTCGTGGTCGTTGGCTCGCTCACAGGCGAGGTGCTCAGCTATCGCGGCGTGATCCGCTCGCCGTACACCGCGTGGTGGCTCGGCGCACAGGGCTGGGAGTACCTCGACCTCGGTCGCGTCTGGCAAATCGCTCTCACGGGGGGGCTCGCGCTCTGGCTCGTCATCATCTTCCGCGGGCTCCGTGCGAAGCTCCGCGGCGAGCACCTCGGGAGCCTCCCCTGGCTCTTCTTCTACGCGTCGCTCTCGATCCCGCTTTTTTACGGCGTCGGCATGCTGTTCGGCCCGCGCGCGCACTTCGCCGTGATGGACTTCTGGCGGTTCTGGGTCGTCCACCTTTGGGTCGAGGACTTCCTCGAGATCTTCACCACGGTGACCGTCGCGTACATGTTCGTGCTCATCGGCCTGGTGCCTGAGCGCTCGGCCACGCGGCTCATCTACCTCGAGATCATCCTGTACTCCGTCGGCGGCGTCGTCGGCACGATGCACCACCTCTACTTCAGCGGCGCCCCGGCGGTGCACATGGCGCTCGGCGCGTTTTTCTCGGCGATGGAGGTCGTCCCACTCGTCCTCTTGACCTTCGAGGCGTGGCGCTTCATGCGGCTGCGCGAAGACAAGATGGACACGAGCGACGCGCGCTTCCCGCACAAGTGGGCGTTCATGTTCCTCGCCGCCGTCGGCTTCTGGAACTTCGTCGGCGCCGGCGTCTTCGGCTTTCTGATCAACCTGCCCGTCGTGAGCTACTGGGAGATCGGCACCCAGTTCACCGCGAACCACGGCCATGCGGCAATGATGGGCGTCTACGGGATGCTCGCCGTGGGCTTCTTCCTGTTCGTGGCGGCGTACTTCGTCCCGCGCGACGCGCGGACGGAGCGCGCGATGCGATGGTCCTTCTGGTCGCTGAACGGGGGCCTCGCCTGGATGGTCTGCGTGAATCTTTTTCCCATCGGCGCGCTGCAGTTCCACGACGCGCTCGTCCACGGTTACTGGCACGCGCGCAGCCCCGATTTCTTCGCGCGCGGCGACATCCGCGTGCTCGAGTGGCTTCGCCTCCCCGGCGACGTCGTCTTCATCGCGGGCGGGATCGTGCCGCTCGTCTACCTCGCGCTCCGCATGGTCGCGAACCGCAATCGCCCGGGATCGGTCGCGCCGCTCGAGCCGGTAGAGGACCTCACCGTCGCGGGCGCATCGGGCTGAAGTGCGCTCCGGCGATGAGCGACCCTTCCGCAAGTGTCGACGTCCGCGTCGCGGCGCTGGTAGGCATGGCGGCGCACTTCGCCGGCGCATCTCGCGCGCTACTCGCCTCGGTCGTGTTCGCGTTCGAAACGACGCGTCAGCCCATGGGTCTCCTGCCACTCCTCGGCGGGTGCACGGCGGCGTACCTTATCTCGGCCATGTTGATGCGGAACTCGATCATGACCGAGAAGATCGCCCGCCGAGGGGCGCGCGAAGTCAGCGACTACGTCGCTGACTTCCTCGAGCAGGTGCGCGTATCGGAAGTCGCCACGGCCCCCGTTGTCGTCGTGCATGCCGACGACACACTCGAGAAGATACGTGCGTGGATGGTCTCGCATGCGCCCGGGTCCGCACATCAGGGCTTTCCCGTGCTGGACAATGATGAGCGCCTCGTCGGTGTCATCACGCGCCGTGATGTGTTCGACGGCGAGGCGCCCGGCGCGACCGCGCGAAGCGTGGTCAAGCGAAGGGCGGCGGTGGTGTTCGACGACTCGTCGCTGCGAGACGCGGCCGATCACATGGACCGAGAGAACGTCGGCCGGTTTCCGGTCGTGGCGCGGAGCCAATCAGGCCTCGTAATCGGGATGATTTCGCGAAGCGACGTGATCTCGGCCCACGTGCGGCGTCTGGATGGCGAGCGGCCCCGAGAGCCGCACTACCGCTTCCGGCGTCCCACGGGTTCCCGCGGGAGCTGAACGGCGCGCGTCCTCCCCTCACTCCAAACCAGGATAGCAGCCGCATCGGTGCGGGCTCCTTGCTTGACGAATCGCTTAGAGTAGGGGGGTCGCCGATGCCGCGCGCTACGTGCTCTGAATCTGAGCAGCGACCTTCCGCCCGGACGCTCTACACGATCGGGCACTCGACCCGTTCACTGGACGACCTGATCGACATCCTGCGCGAATGGGGCATCACACGGCTCGTGGATATCCGAACCATTCCGCGCTCGCGCACCAATCCGCAGTTCAATATCGGTGTCTTGCCGGGCGCGCTCGGAGCCGCAAGGATTTCTTACGTGCAAATGGCCGCCCTGGGCGGGCGTCGTGGGAAGAGCAAGTCGGCAGGAATGCGCGTCAACGCCGGATGGGAGGTGCAGGCTTTCCGGAACTATGCCGACTACGCAGAGACACCTCCGTTCCGCGCAGGTCTGCAGGAACTGCTCGCCATGGCCTCGGAGGAGACGTGCGTGATCATGTGCGCGGAGGCGGTTTGGTGGCGTTGTCACAGGCGAATCGTGACCGACCATCTGCTCGCGCACGGAGTTCCGGTCGTTCATCTCTTTTCGCGCGAGAAGGGCGAGCCGGCCTCGCTCACGCCGTTCGCGCGCGTCGGTGCCGGGTTCAACGTGTCGTATCCTGCGCCGTGACGTTCACGCTTGCGACGTCTGACGCGCGACCGACCTCGCCACGCGTCTCCAAGCGCGCGAGTAGCAGGCAAAAGTACAGCATCCCTCGCTGCGATCCGAGCATCTCCGTGATGTGCTCCGCGTCGACGGTCACGCCGGGAGCGACGAGCGCAAGATTCGCGGCCACGCTGCTGTCGTTGCCAGGAAACGTGTCGAGACGGCCGAATCCACGAATCAAGATCACCGCGGCGGTCCACGGACCGATCCCCTCGATCGTGCAGAGCCCGCGAGCACCCTCGGCGGTCGATCGCTCCTCGATCATCGCTTCGGTCAGGCACCACGAGCGATCGCTTCACCGACGCGGCGCAGCGAACTTTCCGGCGCTTATGCCCACGGCGTGAATAGCCGCATCCGGCGCATCGAGAAAGCGTTTCACGGTCGGAAAGGCGGCGAGCGAAATGCTGTGAACTTCTCGAAGGTGATGGGGTCTCGGTGGCGCGACGTCGGGTCGTCAAGCGAAACGATCTCGGGCACGTCGCTTCGCGAAGCGCTTCGTCTGACGCACCGCGTCCATCCCTTCTCGTTTCTGGTGTCCGGAAAAGGGCTCTTTCCGGACACCAGACCGGAAGGTCGCTTAATGAAGAGACCCGCCCTGCGTCATGGGGTCCAACGCCCTCACCTCCCGCTCGGTTGACACGTGCCAGCCCATCCGTTGTGCTGGGCATGCTGTGGACGAAGATCCTGGACTTCCCAAGTACGCGTGGAACGACGCGCGCGCCAACGGCCTTCACCGGGACGAGAGCGCGCGCGTGCGCCGCGTCGCCTGCGACGAGAGCGCATGCGCAAGGCAACGCTCACCGGCGTGCTCCTCGCCCTCACCCTCGCCGTCGCGTGGCCGCTCGCGCGCGAGGTGAGCGCGATGCTGGAAGCTGCTACACCCGACGCCGCGCCATGAACGACGACGCCCGCTCCGCCCCGCTCCTCGAGACATTACTCGGGACGGTCCTCACGCGCCTACCGCTGCGGGTGCTGAACCTCGCGATCGACCAACTGCCGGACGGCGTGTACCGCGTCGCCCTCGAGGCCCACGACGGGCTCGTGCGCATCTGCGATGCGGCGCTCACGCACAGTGAGAAGTTCGCGACGCGCGCCGAGAGCGCCGTGAACCGGCACCCCCAGGACGCGGCGCGCATGCGGCGCCAGCGCTGGCGCACAATCACGCTCGCCGCCCTCGTCCTCCTCGGGTGTCTCGGCTCTGTCTGGGTGCTGGCGCGTGCGGTGGCGGAGGGCGATCTCCGGGCGATGAAACCCTAGAGCTTTCGATCCGCCTCCCGGCTGCGCCGCGGCTTTCGATCCGCCTCCCGGCTGCGCCGCGCGACGACACCCCTCGCGAGCGAAACTCGAAGCCGAAGCTCCTCCGCGCGTCCCCTCTGCGTGCCGCCCCTGGTACGAGGAGGCATGCGCATCTCCAAGCGACCCCTCCGTCAGCGACCGTCGTGAAGACCATCCTCCTCATCGAGGACGACGCCGATATTCGCGAGACGTACGCCGCGATCCTGACGAGCGAAGGCTACGCCGTGGAGGAGGCCAGCAACGGACGCCTGGGGCTTGAGAAGCTTCGCTCCATGCGTGAGCGGCCGGATCTCGTGCTCGTCGACATGATGATGCCCGAGATGACCGGCGCCGAGTTCCTCGACGAGCTTCACGAGAGCCAGGCTTTTGCGGCGATGCCCGTCGTCATGGTCACTGGCTCCAAGGTGACCGCGCGCGAGTCGCGAGGCGCGCGGCACGTGTTGAAGAAGCCGGTCTCCTACGAGACGCTGATGCGCATCGTCGCCGAGTTCTGTGGAGCGCCCTAGGCCGGGGGCCCGCCCATGCGGCTCCATTGCGCTCGAGGACCGTTTGGGAACACCATCGCGCATGGTGGATCCGAGTGCCGGAAGCGAACGCGAGCAGACCGACACGAGTCTGCAAGAGGAGCGTGAAAAGACCGACAGCGAGCTCGAACGGCATCGAGCCCTGAACGTCGACGACGCGGACGACGTCGTACGCGCGGCGCGCTCCCGAGCCATCGCGGTCATTGAAGCTGCACGTGCCGTCGCGGACTCGGAGGCGCCACGCGTGGACGATGACGTCCGGGAGCACCGCGCCACGGAGGACGCCGCCCTCCGCGATCAGTACCGAAGCGCGGACGCCCAGACGTTCCGCGAACGCGAAGGCGTCCGACGTGCGCTCGCCGTGCTCGTCGGTCACGAGCGCGCGATGACGGACGAGATGCTGCTCGTCGAGCGCGACCGCGCCGACACGGTCCTCGCCTCGCGCGACGAGTTTCTCGGGATGGTCGCGCACGATCTGCGGACGCTTCTCTCGGGCATCTCCCTCAATGCGGCGATCCTGGTGCGCAACGCCAAGGACGACGAAGTGGGCACAGAGGTGCGCCGCGGGGGCGACCGCATTCAGCGCTTCACAGAGCGCATGGACCGACTCGTGAGTGATCTCATCGACGTCGTCAGCATCGACGCGGGCAAGCTTCTCGTCGTACCGAGGACGGAGAAGCCCCAGCGCCTCGTCATGGAGATGGCGGAGACCTTTCACGCGATGGCGGCCGGGAAAGGCCTTCTCTTCTCGAAGGAGATCGCCCCCGACATTCCGCGCGCCCGGTTCGACTTCGATCGGGCGCTCCAGGTGCTCGCGAACCTCGTGAGCAACGCCATCAAGTTCACGCCGAGCGGCGGGCGTATCGTGCTGCGGCTCGAGCCCGCGGGAGACTTCGTTCGCTTCTCGGTGACCGACACGGGCCAGGGCATCGAGCCTGACAAGGTGCCCTTGGTCTTCGAGCGGTTCTGGCAAGCCGCCGGCCCGGACGGCCCTGGGTTGGGCCTCGGCCTCTACATTTCGAAGTGCCTCGTCGATGCGCAGGGCGGTTCGATAGGTGTCGAGAGCACGCCGGGAAGCGGAAGCACGTTCTCCTTCACGCTTCCTGTCGCGCCATACACGTCAGCGGCACCGCCGCATCCACGCCAGTAGCGGAGTGCCCGACTCAGCCCTTGTGCGCGGACCTTTTAGCGCTCCGCGGCTCCGTCTCGCTTCGCCTCCGCGTCCGGCCGTGAATGGAAGTGGGCGCCGGGAGCTGCTTCGGCAGGTCGATGGTGAAGATGCATCCTTTGGCGGGGAGGTCGCGGACGTGCAACTCGCCGGCGAGGGCCTTCATCGCCTTCGCGCAAATGGCGAGACCCAACCCAACGCCCGTCCGATCCTCGCCTCGCTGCCGGAACGGCTTCAACAGCTCCTCGGCACCGCCCGGCGGAAGCCCGCCGCACTCGTCTTCGACATCGATAAAAACTCGGGTGTCGGTGGTGCGCGTCCTCACCGCGATAGTTGTCCCCGGACGCGTAAATTTCAGCGCGTTCTGAACCAGGTTCGCGAGTGCCGCCGCAAGGATCTGCCGGTCCGCCTCGACAACCAGCGTGCGATCCACGGTCGCCACATCGAAGTGAAGCCCTCGCTGCTCCGCCACCGAGAGGCCGCCAATTTCCACTTCCTCGACCACCGCCCACAGAGGAACGCGCTCCAGGTGCTGGATCCCCGCATCGAGGCGCACGTCGGCGAGCGAGCGATCGATGAGCCGAGTCAGGCGGGTCAAGCTTCGCTCGAGGCTCAAGCCCGTGCTTCCACCGATGGCGACCGTGCCGCGTTTGATGCTGCCGAACGAGAGCACCGCCGACGCCAACACGTTGCGCATCTCGTGCGCGAGCATGCCGAGCCGCTCGGTGCCCTCGTCGGAGATCGCGCTCTCGCGGTGCCGTCCGAACGCCGACACCGCGCCCGCGATCGCGTCGTCCAGACAGAGGTTGAGGGTTTGAAATTCGCTGGCAGGGATCAAGGCGTCCTGATCCATCGCCAGGCCGCTGATGACTTGGCAGAGGTCTCCGTATCCGTGAACGACCTGGGCCACGTTGAGGCCTTGGTGAAACTGATCGTTGCCGTGCTGGTCTGCGCTCGCCTTGATGGCGTCGTGTTCGATCGGCTCGTGCGCGGAGGCTTTGCGAAGCGCTTCCCCGAGCTGGTCGAGAAAGACCGGCAGGCCCTTCGCCAGCTCCGTGGTCGAGGCGGGTTCGTTTCGGGCTGCAACGCGTAGCCGCGCGAGGGCGAGGATCTCGTCGCGCCGTGTGGCGATGAATTCACGGAGCATGTCGCCACGGTTGTCCGTGGGCGTCACGAATACAAGCCTTAGACACGTCGAGCCCCACGATGACAGTCGCGAGCTCCTTGCCCTCCCCTTCACGGACGCGGGGCGACGGCGTGGGCGGTGAACAGCACGCGCCTCGACGCGATGGCCGCCTGGACCCCCGATGCTGATCCATCCCCTCAGATGAGGCCGAAGATCTCGCGAAACGCTGCGTGATCGGCGACGATATTTCCGAACTCGCGCATAAGAGCACGAGACGCTCCTCGCGCATGTTCGGGATAGCGCGGTACCAGTAGGTTCCCTGGTTGAAGAGCGACATGGTTCGGGTGGTGACGGTGTTGGCCTTCAGCGTTCGGTCGAGACCGCAGGCTTCACCGGCGGCGCCGAGGAGCGTGAGCAGGGCTTGCGCTACCGCGCTGAGGAGAAGGATCCTGTCTCGGCGCTCGGGCT
>JBBRTF010000060.1:0-19012 GCA_038244725.1 Burkholderiales bacterium | reverse complement strand
GGCCGAAATGATAGCCGGCGTACGTAGCCATCTGCATCGTCGGCAGAAACAACCTCATGTGATCCGCAATCTGTTTCAGGAAAAGCATGTTCGTTATGCCGCGTGACCAACTCACGCACTATTTGCCGGCCTCCTCAGTAAGTAGGAGCCGACGGTCTCGGCGGTGGGCCGGGTGGGGTGGTACTCGGCGGACACCCAGCCCGGGTAGCCCTTGCGGTCGATGAGGGAGAAAAGAGGCGCGAAGTCGATTCCGCCGCTGCCCGGCTCGCCGCGCCCGGGCACGTCGGCGAACTGGATGTGGCGGATCGACGTCCAGCATTCCTCGAGGATCGCCACCGGGTCGTCGCCCATCATCGCCGTGTGGTAGAGGTCGCACTGCAATCCCACGTTGGGCTCGCCGATCTCCTCGATGAGGCGCACCACGTCGGGCGAGCGCGGCACGATGAAATCCGGCACGTCGCGCGTGTTGAGCGGCTCGATCACGAGCTCGAGCCCGGCGGCCTTGAACTCGCGCGCGGCAAGCCGCATGTTGGAGACGAGCGTGCGGCGCAGCAGCCCATCCTCTTCGCCGGACTTTTTCACTCCCGAGATGCAGTTCAATTTAGGCACGCCGAGCGCGTGCGCATACGCGATGCCGCTCGCCACCCCGTCGGCGAACTCGCGCTCGCGCCCGGGCCGGCACGCGATGCCGAAGTCGCCCTGGGCGCGATTGCCCATGGGCAGGTTCACGAGGATGCACTCGAGGCCGTTGCCGGCGATGCGGCTCGCGAGCTCCGCGGCCGGATGGTCGTAGGGCACGGCGAATTCCACCGCGCGAAAGCCCGCCTTGCGCGCGGCCTCGAAGCGCTCGAGGAACGGGTGCTCGGGAAAGAGGAAGCCCAGGTTGGCGGCGAAGCGTGGCATGGCGAAAGGCGCGTGAATGGCGGCTGCTACTATACCGAAGGACATGAATTCCACTACCGCGCCGATCGCGCGCAGCGACCTCTCCGTCGTGCGTCGCCTCTTCCCCTACCTCTGGGAATTCCGCGGCCGCGTGATCCTCGCGCTCGCCTTCCTGGTGGCCGCGAAGCTCGCCAACATCACCGTGCCGCTGGTGATGAAGAGGATCGTCGACGGGCTTTCGGGCGACAAGGCCCTCCTCGCGGTGCCGGCCTCGCTGCTCCTCGCCTACGCGCTCCTCAGGCTCTCGAGCACGCTCTTCAACGAGCTGCGCGACATCGTCTTCGTGAAGGTGGCGCAGCGCGCCATGCGCCGCATCGCGCTCGAAGTGTTCCACCACCTCCACGCGCTGAGCCTTCGCTTCCACCTCGAGCGCCAGACGGGGGGGCTCACGCGCGACATCGAGCGCGGCACGCGCGGCATCAACACGCTGCTCTCCTTCATGGTGTTCAGCGTGCTGCCGACGCTCCTGGAGATCGCGCTCGTCACCGGTTTCCTCATCTACAAGTTCGACGTCTGGTTCGGCGTGATCACCGTGGGCGCGCTCGTGCTCTACGTGTCGCTCACCTTCCTCATCTCCGAGTGGCGCACGCAGCACCGCCGGCAGATGAACGAGATGGACTCGAAGGCCAACACCCGCGCGATCGATTCCCTCCTCAACTACGAGACGGTCAAGTATTTCGGCAACGAGCATTACGAGGCCGGGCGCTACGACGGCAACCTGAAGAGCTACGAGCGCGCGGTGGTGAAGAGCGAGACCTCGCTCGGGCTCCTGAACGCGGTGCAGGCAGGCGTGATCGCGCTCGCCGTCTCCCTCCTCATGTGGCGCGCGGCCGACGGCATCGTGAACGGCGCCCTCACGCTGGGCGACCTCGTGATGGTGAATGCCCTCCTCATCCAGCTCTACATCCCGCTCAACTTCCTCGGCGTCATGTACCGCGAGATCAAGCAGGCGGTGGTGGACATGGAGAAGATGTTCCGCCTCCTCGGCGAGAACCGCGAGGTGGAGGACAAGCCGGGGGCGCCGGCGCTCGCCGTGTCCGGGGCGGCGATCCGCTTCGAGAATGTCGACTTCAGCTACGACGGCAGGCGCGAGATCCTGAAGAACGTGAGCTTCGAGGTTCCCGCCGGCAGGAAGGTCGCCGTGGTGGGCTCGAGCGGCTCGGGCAAGTCCACGCTCGCGCGGCTCCTCTTCCGCTTCTACGACGTGAACCGCGGGCGCATTGCGATCGACGGCCAGGACCTTCGCGACGTCACGCAGGCGAGCGTGCGCGCGGCGCTCGGCGTCGTGCCGCAGGACACCGTGCTCTTCAACGACACGATCTACTACAACGTCTCCTACGGGCGCCCGGCCGCGACGCGCGCCGAGATCGAGGACGCGGCGCGCGTGGCGCACATCGCGGAATTCATCGCGCGCCTGCCCGACGGATGGGAGACCATGGTCGGCGAGCGGGGCTTGAAGCTCTCCGGCGGCGAGAAGCAGCGCGTGTCGATCGCGCGCACGGTCCTGAAGGACCCGCCGATCCTCGTCTTCGACGAGGCCACCTCGGCGCTCGACTCGCGCACCGAGAAGTCGATCCAGGCGGAGCTCTCCGAGATCTCGCGCGACCGCACCACGCTCGTGATCGCGCATCGCCTGTCCACCATCGTCGATGCCGACGAGATCCTGGTGCTCGACCACGGCGAGATCGTGGAGCGCGGGCACTTCCGCGAGCTCATTCAGGCCAACGGCAAGTTCGCGGAGATGTGGCGGCTGCAGCAGGAAGAAGGCAGGAAGCAGCAGCACCCGACCGAGGGCCGCGACCTAGCCGAGGAAGCTACGTAGGGCCCCGAGCAGCTCGCGCGGCGCCTCGCTCATCATGGAGTGCCCCGCGTCGAGGAATACGAGCTTCGCGCCCGGGATCTCGGCGGCGAGCGCCTTGCCCGCCTTGGGCGGCGTCATCTGGTCGCGCGTGCCTGCGACGACGAGTGAGCGCACCTCGAGCGCGCGCACCGCTTCCATCGACGCTCGATACGCGTTGCAGGCATTGAGCGCCGCGTGCAGCACCCCGGGCCTCGAGCGATCGTTGAGGGCGCGGCTCGCTCCGAGGAGCGTGGTCCCGGGCACGGGGCTTTGCAGGAGCTGCGCATTGCGCGAGTGTCCCCACACCGCCTCCATGTCGAGGGCCGCGGGCGAGCGATCGAGCGCCGCGGCGAGGAATGCTTCTCCCACCGGCATCGGCGCCGCCGTGCCCACCAGCACGAGCGCCTCGACGCGCGCGCCGTGGCGAAGCGCCGTCTCGAGCGCGATGAGGGAGCCCATGCTGTGCCCCACGAGCGCGGCCTTCGCGAGCCCCGCCGCGTCGAGGAAGTCCACGATCCATCGCGCCCATTCCTCGATCGTCGCGCGCGCCGTGCCGGGGCTCAGGCCGTGGCCGGCGAGGTCCACCGCGAGCACCGTGCGGCCATGGTGGGCGAAATAGCGCGACTGCCATTGCCATACGCTGTGGTCGAAGGCGGCGCCGTGGATGAAGACCACGGCGGGAAGCGACGCATCGAATTCGCGCCCGCCCGTGTACGCGTAGGCGGGATAGCCCTGGACGATGACCTGCATCAGCGGCTCGCCGCGCGCAGCCCGCGCGCGAGGTCCTCGATGAGGTCGCCGGCATGCTCGAGGCCGATCGACAGGCGCACCGTTCCGGGCGTGATGCCCGCCGCTGCGAGCGCGGCGTCGTCCATGCGGAAATGCGTCGTGCTCGCCGGATGGATCACCAGCGACTTCGCGTCGCCGATGTTGGCGAGGTGCGAGAAGAGGGTGAGGGCCTCGATGAACTTGCGCCCGGCCTCGCGCCCGCCGGCGAGCTCGAAGGCGAGGATCGCGCTGCACCCCGCGGGATAGAGAGCCTTCGCGAGGGCGTGGTCGGGATGCTCCGCGAGGTCCGGGTGATGCACGCGGGCGACTTCCTTCTGCGCGGCGAGGAACGCCACCACCTTGGAAGCATTCTCGATGTGGCGCGCCATCCTGAGCGGCAGCGTCTCCAGGCCCTGCAGGATCTGGAACGCCGTCATGGGCGCCATGCACGCGCCGAAGTCTCGCAGCCCCTCGCGGCGCGCGCGCAGGAGGAACGCCGCGGCCGTCGACTCCTCCGCGAACACCATGCCGTGGAATCCGTCGTAGGGCTCGGTGAGCAGGGCAAACTTGCCCGAGCCCTGCCAGTCGAAGCGTCCGCCGTCCACGAGCACCCCGCCGATGACGACGCCGTGGCCCGAGAGGAACTTGGTCGCGGAGTGCATCACGAGGTCCGCGCCCTGGTGCAGGGGACGTGAAAGCACGGGCGTGCTGACCGTCGCGTCCACGAGGAAGGGAATGCGATGCTCCTTCGCCACCACGCAGACCGCGGGAACGTCGAGCACGTCGACGGAAGGATTGCCGACGGTCTCGCCGAACAGCATTCGCGTCTCCGGGCGCACCGCGCGGCGCCACGCCTCGATGTCGCGCGAGGGCACGAACGTGGTCTCGATCCCGAAGCGCGGCAGCGTATAGGAGAGCAGGTTGTGCGACCCCCCATAGAGGCTCGATGAAGCGACGATGTGGCCGCCCCGGCCCATCAGCGTGACGATGGCGAGGTGCAGAGCCGCCTGCCCGCTGGCTGTAGCGATCGCCCCAACCCCATCCTCCAAAGAGGCTATGCGCTCCTCGAAAACCGCGACAGTGGGATTCGAAAGACGGGAGTAGACATGGCCAGGTGTCTCCATGTTGAAGAGCGCGGCCGCCGTATCGGTGTTGGGAAAGACGAACGAGGCCGTCTGGTAGATGGGCACGGCCCGGGCGCCGGTCGAGGAATCGGGCGACTGGCCGGCATGGACCGCCAAAGTGTCCGGATGAGGGGTTTTGGGGCCGGAATGGGCCATCAAAATCAATTGTTTAGGATGTAATATTGAGATCTTGTCACGAACCGGGGTTGTTTGCTATGGTGTCGCCTGCCTCTCTGTCGTCCTGAAGATCCCGTGACCCGACTGATCGCCGCCGTTTTGATGGCCTTGCTCCCGCTGTATGCGGCAGCCGCGGGCACCCACGCCAAGCCTCGTCCCGCCAGGGTGGCGACCGCCGAATTCACCAAGGATGGCGAGCCGAACGTGCAGTCCACCGGCGTCCTCGTCTTCGACCCCGCGTCGGGGCAGACGCTTTTCTCGAAGAACGCCGATACCGCGGCACCCATCGCCTCGATCACCAAGCTCATGACCGCGATGGTGGTGCTCGACGCGAAGCTCGCGATGGACGAGCCCATCGAGCTCACCAACGACGACATCGACACGCTCAAGAACACGCATTCGCGCCTGCCGATCGGCGCGCACTTCCGCCGCGACGACCTGATGCGCCTCGCTCTCATGGCGAGCGACAACCGCGCCGCTTCCGCCCTCGGTCGCACCTACCCCGGCGGCATCGCCGCGGCGGTGGCCGCGATGAACGAGAAGGCGAAGGCGCTCGGCCTCACGCAGACCCATTACGTCGACTCGTCGGGCCTTTCGCCCGCCAACGTGTCGAGCCCCACCGATCTCGGCAAGCTGGTCGGCGCCGCGGCGACCTATCCCGTCATCACCGAGTACACCACCACGGGCGCCGTGAACGTGACGCTGCCCGACTCCAAGCGCAAGCTGAACTTCGTGAACACCAACGCGCTGGTGCGCAGCTCCGACTGGAAGATCGGCCTGTCGAAGACGGGCTACATCAACGAGGCCGGCAAGTGCCTGGTGATGCACGCGATGATCGCTAACCAGCCGATCGTGATCGTGCTCCTCGACTCGTGGGGCCGCCTCACCCGCATCGCCGATGCCAACCGCATCCGCAAGTGGCTCGAGAAGAACCCCGGCAAGCTCGTCGGCACGGCGCTGCATCCGGGCTGATTTTTCACTCTCCCCAGACAACGGCGCGCCAAATCAGGGCGCGCCGTTTTCTTTGCACCGTTTGCGCGCATGCGCATCTCACGCCTCGTGCCTCGCTTCTTTCTCCTTTCGTCAATCAGATCAAAACGCTGCCGGGCGTAGGCCACTTCTGGCACAAACGCCGCTCGACAATCCCGAGGTGACGGGCCTCGGCCTTGCGAAGCCGCTCGAAGCGGTGCGCCGCACGCGCGGCATCGGCAAGAAGGACATGGTGCACAACGCGTGGATGCCGAGGCTCGAGGTGGATGCGGAGACCTACGAGGTGCGCGCCGATGGCGAGCTCCTCACGTGTGAGCCTGCGCAGACGCTGCCCATGGCGCAGCGCTACTTCCTCTTCTGATTCCATGATCGAGATCCGCTCGCGCTTTCCGATGAAACCCAACGCCGCGTACGGCGTGAAGGTGCGCGGGCAATTGCGCCTGCCGTTCGACCGCCGCCAGAAGAGCCGCCAGCTCGCGACCCTCGTGTCGGGCGAGAGGGTGGCGATCGTGCTCGAGCGCGGCCTCGTTCTGCGCGGCGGCGACTGGGTGGTCGCCTCCGACGGGCGCGTGATCGAGGTGCTCGCCGAGACGGAGAAGGTCCTGCACGTCGAGTGCGATACGCCGCAGGCGCTCGCGCGCGCGGCGTACCACCTCGGCAACCGCCATGTGCCGGTGCAGGTGGGCGACGGGTGGCTGCGCCTCGCCGCGGATCACGTGCTCGAGGAAATGTTGAAGGGCCTGGGTGCGCGTCTCACCATGCTCCATGAGCCCTTCGAGCCCGAGGCCGGAGCCTACGGCGCGCACCATCACCACGACAACGAGTCGGGGCACGGCGGGAAGATCCACGAATTCGGCGGGGAGAAATGATGGACGTGCGCCTGCTGCAGCTCGCGAGCCCGTCGCTTCCGGTCGGCGCCTACAGCTATTCGCAGGGCCTCGAGGCCGCGGTCGAGGCGCGTATCGTCCACGATGCGGCGAGCGCATCGGCATGGATCGGCGACGTCCTCGCGATCTCGCTGCAGGACCTGGAGGCGCCGATCCTGCTGCGGCTCGCGGCGGCGTGGCGAGCGGGCGATCTGGCGAGCGTGCGGCGATGGAACGAGGAATTCGTCGCGAGCCGCGAGACGGCGGAACTGCGCGCCGAGACGCTGCAGATGGGCTAGTCGCGGCGCACGCTCCTCCTCTCGCTCGGTGTCGAGGGCGCGCGCAAGCTGCATGCGTTCGAGGAGCTCGCGTATCCCACCGCGTTCGCCTTCGCCGTCGCGGCCTGGCAGATCGACGCGCGCGAAGCCCTCGCGGCCTACCTCTTCGCGTGGATCGAGAACCAGGTGCTGGCGGCCCTGAAGTGTGTTCCGCTGGGGCAGACCGATGGCCAGCGCGTGCTGCTCGCCCTCGCGCAGCGCATTGCCCCGATGGTGGAGCGCGCGGCAACGCTCGCGGACGAAGACCTCTCGAGCCTGGCGCCGGGCATGGCACTCCTCTCGTCGCGCCACGAAACGCAGTACAGCCGGATCTTCCGCTCATGAGCGATTCATCCCCGCTTCGCGTCGGCATCGGCGGCCCGGTGGGCTCCGGCAAGACCGCGCTCACGCTGGCGCTGTGCAAGGCGCTGCGCGACAAGTACGACATCGCCCGCGGTCACCAACGACATCTACACCGAGGAGGACGCGCAGTTCCTGGTGAGGAACGAGGCGCTCGCGCCCGAGCGCATCATCGGCGTCGAGACCGGCGGCTGCCCGCACACCGCGATCCGCGAGGATGCCTCCATCAACCTCGAGGCCGTCGCGCGGTTGATGAATCGCTTCCCCGCGCTCGAGGTGATCTTCATCGAGTCGGGCGGCGACAACCTCGCCGCCACCTTCAGCCCCGAGCTCTCCGACCTCACGCTCTACGTGATCGACGTGGCCGCCGGCGACAAGATCCCGAGGAAGGGCGGCCCCGGCATCACCAAGTCGGACCTCCTCGTCATCAACAAGATCGACCTCGCGCCCATGGTGGGCGCCTCCCTGGAAGTGATGGAGCGCGACGCGAGGCGCATGCGCGGCGAACGGCCCTTCGTGTTCAGCAACATGAAGACCGGCCGCGGGCTCGAGACGATCATCGGCTTCATCGAGACGCAGGGCCTGCTCGTTCGCCGGGCTTCCCACCCGGCCTGAAGGCCAAGTCCGGAAGTTCCGCGCCGCGAAAGAAATAGAACGCGAGCCGCGCGGTCCTGTCCAACGGCCGTGACCGCGACTCCCACCCCGCCCGCCAGGCGCCATCGGCTGCGCAACACCGCCATCGCGGTGGCGTGCGCCGTGGGGCTCTATGCGCTCGTCGCGGGGCTGGTGGCGCCCCCCCTCGTGAAGAAGGCCATCGCCGACAATGCCCGCGAGAAGCTGGGCCGCGTGGTCGCGATCGACGAGCTCTCCTTCAATCCCTTCACGCTCAAGGCCACGGTGAAGGGATTGCGGATGATGGAGCCGGACGGGAAGACCCCCTTCGTCTCGGTGGACCAGCTGGACGCGGATGGCAGCATCATGTCGGTCTATCGCCTCGCGCCGGTCGCCGACCAGCTCACCGTGTCGGGTCTCAAGGTGAGCCTCGTGCGCGACGCCGAGACACACTACAACGTGAGCGACATCCTCGCCAAGCTCGCCGCGATGCCGCCCACGCCCGAGAAGGACAAGGCGCGCTTCTCGGTGAGCAACATCCGCGTCTCGGGCGCGCGCATCGACTTCGACGACAAGCCCAAGGGCGCCAAGCACGTAGTGAGCGATATCGACCTCGCCATTCCCTTCGTCTCGAACCTGCCGTCCCACCTGAAGGAGTACGTGAAGCCGACCTTCGCCGCCAAGGTGAACGGCGCGCCGCTGCACCTGGAGGGCGAGACGCTCCCCTTCGAGAATTCGCTGCGCACCCACGTCGCGCTGGACCTCGACGCGTTCGACCTCAAGCGCTACGTCGAGTACTCGCCCGCGCCGCTGCCCTTGGCGATCGATTCGGGCAAGCTCGATGCGAAGGTCACCATCCGCTTCACCCAGTCGCCCGGCAAGGACGCGTCCGTGGAACTGGCGGGCACGCTCGCGCTGCATGACCTCAAGGTCACTGCGCCCGGCGAAGGCGGCAGCGCGCAGGTCGGGCGCATCGATGCCGTGGTCGCCTCCTTCGACCCCATCGCCGGCCTCGCGAAGATCGACTCGCTGAAGATCGCCGAGGCGAGCGCCGCGCGCGGGCCCATTCGCGTTCCCGCGGCCGAGGCGAAGGATATCCTCGTGGACCTGAAGAAGAAGCGCGTCGAGGTGGCATCGCTCGCCTCTAGCGGCGCCGCCATCGATCTCGCGCGCAAGGCCGACGGCTCCCTCGAGATGCCGCTCGTGCTCGCGAAGGCCGAGCCCGCCAAGGCCGAGCCGGAAAGCCCGTGGGCGGTGGCGCTCGCCAAGCTCACGCTCGACGGCTACCGCGTGACGCTGCACGACGCGGCGGTGAAGCCCGCGGCGACGCACCACGTCGAGGTGGCGCACCTCGAGGCCGCGTCCCTGTCCACCGACGAGGACGCGAAGGGCACGATGACGGGCCACCTCGCGCTCGACAAGTCGGGCAGCGTCGACGTGAACGGCACCTTCGTCCTCGCGCCCTTCGCGCTCGAGGCGAAGCTCGACGCGCGCCACGTCGACATCGTTCCGGCGCGCCGCTACGTGGACGAGTTCAAGACGGTCGCGCTGAAGAGCGGCTTCGCATCGGCCAAGGGCACGCTCGCGCTGCGCTCGCAAGGCAAGGCGCTCGAGATCACATACAACGGCGCGGCCTCCATCGACAAGCTCGCCACCGTCGACACCACGATCGGCGAGGCCCTCCTGGACTGGAGCTCCGTGAACGCGTCGGGCATCGCGCTACGCTATTCGGATGCGGCGCCGCTCAACCTCGCCATCGCCGACATCGCCGTGGACAAGATCTACTCGCGCGTGGTCGTGAATCCCGACGGCAAGCTCAATCTGCAGCAGCTCAAGGCCGCCACGCCCGGCGAGCCCGACGCGCCGGCGCCCGCGCCCGGCGATGCGAAGCCGCGCAATGTGCGCATCGACCGCATCACGTTCAAGGACAGCCGCCTCAACTTCACCGACCACTTCATCAAGCCGAACTACTCGGCCGACGTGGGTTCGCTCGCCGGGAGCGTCACCCACCTCTCGTCGGATCCGGCCGTGCACGCGGTGGTGGACCTGAAGGGGCACTACAACAAGACCTCGCCGGTGACCATCGCCGGCAGCGTGAACCCGCTTTCCGGCGATCTCTTCCTCGACATCGCCGCCAACGGCAAGGACATCGAGCTGCCCACGCTCTCCGCATACTCGGTGCGTTATGCGGGCTACGGCATCACCAAGGGCCGGCTCACGCTCGACGTGAAGTACCACATCGAGCACGGCAAGATGGAAGGCCGCAACAAGATCTTCCTCGACCAGCTCACCTTCGGCGAGCACGTGGACAGCCCCGAGGCGACCAAGCTGCCGGTGCTCCTCGCGGTGAACCTGCTGAAGAACGCGAAGGGCGAGATCTCGCTCGAGCTGCCGGTGAGCGGCTCGCTCGACGATCCGCAGTTCGAGATCGGCGCTCTGGTGGGGCAGGTGGTCGCGAACCTCCTGAAGAAGGCGATCACCTCGCCCTTCTCGCTCCTCACCGCGGCCTTCGGCGGCAGCGGCGCTTCGGGCTCCGGCAGCGACGACCTCGCCTACGTGAGCTTCGATTCCGGCCTCGCGCGGATCGACCCGGCGGCCGAGAAGAAACTCGACACGGTGGCCAAGGCGCTCGCCGACCGTCCCGGCATCCGCATCGAGATGGCCGGCCACAACGACGGCGCGAAGGACCTCGCCGCGCTGAAGAAGGCGGCGCTTCGCGCGAAGCTGGGCGCACCCGACGACGCGCAGTACGCGGCGCGTGTGAAGATCGAGTACCTCAAGGAAAATCCGCCGGCCGCGGCGAAGGAACCGGCGGGCCAGGACGCGAAGGCGAAGGAAGGGGCTACGAAGGAAGGGACGGCGAAGGATGCCGCGGCGAAGGCGCCGCCGAAGGAACCCTCGCTGGCCGAGATGGAAGCGTTCCTGCTGGATCGCGTGACGGTGGGCGAGGAGGAGCTGCGCGCGCTCGCCGCGCGTCGCTCGGAGAGCGTGAAGTCCTATCTCATCTCCAAGGGAGGGCTCGCGCCCGAGCGCGTCCTCATGGCCGACGCGTCGCAGCCGGACACGCAAAAGGACGAGGCGAGTCGCGTCACGTTCGCGTTGAAGTAACATTCGATTCCACTTCCAGGGCGCGCCGGCATGCGAATCGCGATGATGGGATCGGGCGGAGTCGGCGGCTTTTTCGGCGGCCGGCTCGCGAAAGCCGGCTACGACGTGAGCTTCATCGCGCGCGGGGCGCACCTCGCCGCCCTGCGCGAGAACGGCCTCACCATCGAAAGCGAGGCGCAGGGCGCGATCCACATTCCGAAAGTGCAGGCGACCGACGACCCGGCGAGCCTCGGACCCGTCGACCTCGTGATCGTCTCGGTGAAGCTCTGGGACACCGAGGCCGCCGCGCGATCGATCGCGCCCATCGTCGGTCCGGCCACGGGCGTCGTCTCGCTGCAGAATGGCGTCATCAAGGACGACATCCTGCGCCGCGTCTTGCCGGAAAGCGCGGTGATGGGCGGCGTGTGCTACGTGGCCACGCACATCTCGCGCCCCGGCGTGATCCGCCAGGTGGGCACGATGCAGCGCATCATCGTCGGCGAGTACGATGGCAGCGCCTCGCCGCGCGCGAAGCACCTGCACGAGGCGCTCACCAAGTCCGGTGTCACCGCGGAGCTGGGGAGCGACGTGCGCCGCGCGATCTGGGAGAAATACGTCTTCCTCGTGGGGCTGTCGGCGACCACGGCGTCGATGCGAAGCCCCATCGGCCCGATCCGCGAGAACCCGCGCACGCGCGCCTTCCTCCTGCAGGTGATGCGCGAGGTGGTCGAGGTGGGGCGCGCGCACGGCGTGGCACTTCCCGCGGACTACGCCGACGGGCGCCTCGCGTTCGCCGACGGCCTTCCCTCCGACATGACTTCCTCCATGGCGCACGATCTCGAGCACGGCAATCCGCTCGAAGTGAACTGGCTGTCGGGCGGCGTGGTGACGCTCGGCAAGGAGAAGGGGATCCCCACGCCCGCCAACAGCGCCGTATGCGACATCCTCGCGCTGCAGGCGGCGGGGCGGAAGTGACGCGCTCGCCGCTCACGATCCGCGCGGTTCGCGCGACGGCGGTCGAGGTGCCGATGAAGCGCGCGCTCGGCACGAGCCGCGCGGTGATTCGCGCCGCGCCCCTCGTCCTCGTGGACCTGGAGACCGAGGAAGGCGTCACCGGCCATGCGTACCTCTTCTGCTACGTGCCCGCGGCAGCCGTGGCGATCGCGAGCCTCCTCTCCGAGGTCGAGAGCGTGGCGAAGGGCGATCGCGTCGCGCCCACGGACCTCTGGGCAAAGCTCTGCAAGCGCTTCACGCTGATCGGCGTGCAGGGCGTCGTTCGCATGGCCATGGCCGGATTCGACGTCGCTTGCTGGGACGCGCTTGCGATCGCCGCAGGGCAGCCGCTCGTCTCGCTCCTGGGCGGCGCGCCGCGCGCGATTCGCGCCTACAACAGCAACGGCCTGGGCCTCATGGAGGCGGGCGCCCTCGCGCGCGAGGCGCTCGCGCTCCTCGAAGGCGGATTCACGGCGATGAAGCTGCGCCTGGGCTACGAGACGCTCGCCGCGGACGTCGCGGCGGTGCGCGCCGTGCGCGCGGTGCTGCCGGCGGCGACGCATCTCATGGTCGACTACAACCAGGCGCTATCCGTGGCCGAGGCGCTGGAGCGCGGCCGCGCGCTCGACGCGGAGGGCGTCTATTGGCTGGAGGAGCCGATCCGGCACGACGACTATCGCGGCGCCGCCACGCTCGCGCGCGCGCTCGCCACGCCGATCCAGATCGGCGAGAATTTCTCCCAGCCGCACGCGATGGAGGAGGCGCTCCTCGCCAACGCGTGCGATTACGTGATGCCCGACCTCGAGCGCATCGGCGGCGTCACCGGCTGGATGCGCGCCGCGGCGATCGCGCAGGTGCACGGGAAGGAAATGTCCTCGCACCTGTTCCCCGAGGTGAGCGCCCATCTCCTCGCCGCCACGCCGACCGCGCATTGGCTCGAATATGTCGACTGGGCGGCGCCGATCCTCGCCGAGCCGCTCGAGATCGCCGGCGGATTTGCGCGCATTCCCGAACGGCCCGGCAACGGCCTCGCGTGGGACATGGAGGCGGTGGCGCGCTACCGCATGAAGTAAGTCTTCCACCACCCCCAACGCCCTCTAACAAAATGCAGGGGGAGAAAGTCGAAATGTTCATCACCGGCCTAGGCACCGCGGTCCCGCCGAAGAGCTTCACGCAAACGGATTGCTGGGATGCGCTGCAGCGCGCCGAGCGCCCGGAGCTCACGGCGCGCACGCGCTCGATCCTGCAGGGCATCCTCACGCACGACAACGGCATCGAGCGGCGCTCGCTCGCGCTCGACACGCTGGACGAGGGCTTCGAGATCGATCCGGACACGCTGCATCGGCGTTTCGCGAAACACGCGCCGGTGCTCGCCTCGCAGGCGGCGCGGCGCGCGCTCGAAGACGCGGGGCTCGAGGCGGGCGCGATCGACGCGGTGATCATCAGCACTTGCACCGGGTATCTGTGTCCCGGTCTCACCAGCTACGTCGCGGAGAGCCTGGGCATGCGCGCCGATGCCGTGCATCTTGACCTCGTGGGCCAGGGGTGCGGCGCCGCGATGCCCAACCTGCGCACCGCCGAGGCGCTGCTCGCCTCGGGGCGCTGCGAGCAGGTGCTCTCGGTGTGCGTGGAGGTTTGCAGCGCGGCCTTCTATCTCGACAACGACCTGGGCGTGCTGGTGAGCGCGTGCCTCTTCGGCGACGGCGCGGGCGCGGCGGTGGTGTCGCGCCGGCCGCTGGAAGGCCGGACCTCGATCCAGTGGAAGGCGGCGGCATCGCTGCACAATCCGGCGAAGCGCGACGCGCTGCGCTTCGAGCAGGTGGGCGGGATGCTGCGCAACATCCTCACGCTGCCGGTGCCGAAGCTCGCGGGCCAGCATGCGCGCCAGGTGCTGGACGGCGTGCTCGAAGCCGAAGGGATCGCGCGCGGCGAGATCGACGCGTGGATCCTCCACGCGGGCGGGCGCAGGGTGCTCGAGGAACTGCAGCGCTCCATCGGCCTCTCGGCGCACGAGATCGCCTGGAGCGCGGGCGTGCTGCGCGAATTCGGCAACCTGTCGAGCCCGTTCGTCTACTTCGTGCTGAAGGCGGCGCGCGATGCGCGCGCACGCGCGGGCTGGTGGTGGATGTCGTCCTTCGGCGCGGGCTTCAGCTGCCACGGCGCGCTGCTGCGGGTCGCATGACGCGCGCCGCCCGGCGCGTCGAGCCCGAGTGGCTGGACGAGCTCCCCGCCGACGACGCGCGCGCGCAGCGCTCGCGCCGCGACCTCGTGCGCATCAATGCGCTCATGGGCAACGCCGGCCTCTTGGCCGGCGCGCTGCGCCGCCTCCTTAAACCGGGGACAGACCTCGGTTATCCGCATGCGGTAACCGAGGTCTGTCCCCGGTTATCGGTGGCGGAGATCGGGGCGGGGGATGGCGGCTTTCTGTTGCGCGTGGCGCGCTCGCTGGGGGCGCGCGAGGTCGATGCGATCCTCGTGGATCGCAAGGGCATCGTGAGCGCGGCGACACGCGAGGGGTTCGCCGCGCGGGGATGGCGCACGCGTGCCGTCGACGCCGACGTGTTCGACTGGCTGCGCGCGACGCCGCCGGTGGACGCGATCGTCGCGAATCTCTTCCTGCATCACTTCGAGCCCGCGCGTCTTGCCGAGATGCTCGCGCTCGCCGCCGCGCGTGCGTCGATGGTGGTCGCGTGCGAGCCGCGCCGCTCGGCGTTCGCCCTGGGCGGGGCGCGCCTCCTGTGCCTCGTGGGCTGCAACGACGTGAGCCGCCACGACGCGGTGGTGAGCGTGCGCGCGGGATTTCGCGACGCCGAGATCTCCGCGCTCTGGCCGCGCGATTCGCGCTGGTCGCTCGAGGAGCGCGCGCGCGGGCTCTTCAGCCATGTCTTCGTCGCCTCGCGGAGCGCGGCGTGAATCGCTGCGACGCGCTCGTCATCGGCGCCGGCCCCGCGGGCTCGACGGCGGCGCTCGCCCTCGCCCGCGCGGGTTGGTCCGTCGTGGTCGTGGAGAAGGCGGCGTTCCCGCGACGCAAGGTGTGCGGGGAACACATTTCGGCGACCACGTGGCCCGTGCTTCGGGGGCTGGGCGTCGCCGCAGAGCTCGAGCCGCGCGCCGGCCCGGCGGTGCGCCGGGTGGGTTTCTTTTCCGGCGACTCGACGATCGAGGCGCCGATGCCGCATCCGGGCGGCGACTGGGGGCGCGCCATCGGCCGCGACCTCCTCGACGCGTCGCTCCTGGAGCGCGCGCGTGAAGCGGGCGCGCGGGTGATGCAGCCCTTCGCCGTCGAAGCGGTCGAACGGACTCGCGATGGCTTCACCGTCTCCCTGCGCGAGCCGCGAGGCGGCTCGGGCCGTGAAGCGCACGCGCGCATCCTCATCGACGCCCATGGCTCCTGGGAGCGCGATGTGGCGATGACGTCTCCGCGCAGCGCCGCGGCGCCCTCGGACCTCCTCGGCTTCAAGGCGCATTTCCTCGGCGCGCGCCTTGCCGCGGGCCTCATGCCGCTCGTGCTTTTCCCCGGCGGATACGGCGGCCTCGTCGAGAGCGATTCTCAGCGCGTGAGCTTCTCCTGCTGCGTGCGACGCGACGTGCTCGCGCACGCCCGGTCGACGCGCCCGGGACAAAGCGCGGGCGACGCGCTCCTCGCGCACGCGATGGCTTCGTGCCGCGGCCTACGCGAGGCGCTCGCGCCGGCGCGGCGCGACGGCGCGTGGCTCGCCGCGGGTCCGATTCGCCCCGGCATCCGCGCACGCGCCGATGCGGGGATCTTCGCGGTGGGCAACGCCGCCGGCGAGGCGCATCCGCTCGTCGCCGAAGGCATCAGCATGGCGATCCAGTCGTCTTGGCTCCTCGCGGAGGTCCTCGGCGCTCACAGCGATTTCTCGGCAGCGGCGCTCGAGGTCGCCGGACGCGAATACGCCGCGCGCTGGCGCCGCCACCTGGCGATGCGCGTGCGCGCCGCCGGCCTCTTCGCGGCCTTCACCGCGCATCCCGCCGGCGCGGCGGCGAGCGCGCAGGTGCTCTCGCGCATCCCGCGACTCCTTTCCCTCGGCGCGCGCGCAACCGGCAAGGCGCGCACGCTCGTCTCCCATTCGCCGCGAGGAGCCTAGATGGACGACGTGCCCCCCACCACACTCACGCGGCTGAATGCGCTCCTCGCCAGGGACTTCGATCTGGAGCCCGGCGTGTTGACTCCGCAGACTCGCCTCGAGGACCTGGACATCGACTCGCTGCGCATGATCGAGATCCTCTTCACGGTCGAGGATGCCTTCGGCATCTCGGTGCCGGCCGACGCGACGGAGCTCCGCGCGAAGGTGCAGACCGTCGGCGACCTCGCGGCGTACATCGATTCGCTGGTCGCGGCGCAGCCGGGGGCCGGCACGAAGGCGGGCTAGGTGAAGCGCGTCGCCGTCACCGGGATCGGCGTGGTGTCCCCGCTCGGCAACGGCGCACGCGCCTTCTTCGCGTCGCTCGAGGCGGGGCGCTCGGGCATCGTTCGCCTGCAGGGAAAGTCGCATGCTCGCCTCGCCGATCCCATCGGGGCCACGGTCGCGTTCGATGCCGCCGCGCACTTTTCCGCGCCACAGCTGCGCATGCTCGATCGCGTGAGCCAGTTCGCCCTCACCGCCGCCGCCGAGGCGCTGCAGGAGGCGGCAGGGGTGCTCGAGGGGCTCGACCGCGCGCGCGCCGGCGTCTTCGTGGGCACCGGCATGGGAGGCGCCGAGACGACGGACGAAGGCTACGAGACGCTCTACGCCGAGCGCTCCGACCGCGTGAAGCCCTTCAGCGTGCTCCTCGCGATGAACAACGCGCCGGCCGCGTGGATCGCGCTCGAGCATCGTCTCTCGGGGCCGAACCTCACTTACTCCACGGCGTGCTCTTCCTCCGCGGTCGCGATCGGCGAGGCCGCGCGGCGCATCGAGTCGGGCGAGATCGACATGGCGATCGCCGGGGGCGCCGAGGCGCCGCTCAATTTCGGCACGCTCAAGGCATGGGAGGCGCTGCGCACGCTCGCGAGCGCGGATGCCGATGACGTGTCGGCGTCGTGCAAGCCCTTCGACCGCAGGAGGAGCGGCCTGGTGCTGGGCGAGGGCGCGGCGATGGTGGTGCTCGAGGACTCCGAGCGCGCCCGGGCGCGCGGCGCCGCGATCCTCGCGGAAATGGCGGGCTATGGCCTGTGCACCGATGCAACCCACATCACGCGCCCCAGCGTGGCAGGGCAGGCCGAGGCGATGCGCCGCGCGCTGGCGTCGGCCGCGATGGATGCCGCCGAGATCGGCTACATCAACGCGCATGGCACGGGCACACAGGCCAACGACGGCGTGGAGACCGCGGCGGTGAAAAAAGTGTTCGGGCCGGCCGCGGTGCGCACGCCGATGAGCTCGACCAAGTCGATGCATGGTCATTTGCTGGGCGCGGCGGGCGCGCTGGAATTCGCGGCGTCGGTGCTGGCGATGCGCGCGGGCGTGCTGCCGCCCACCGTGAACCTGCGCGATCCCGATCCCGAATGCGACCTCGACTACGTGCCGCTCGCGGCGCGCTCGGGCGTGGACGTGGGCGCGGCGATGTCCAATTCGTTCGCGTTCGGCGGCACCAACGCCGTCCTCATCGCGCGCCGCGCCCGCTAGTCCTCGTCCTTCCACTCCTTCATCTTGGAGTAGTCGATCTTCTTGTCGAGCTCCTTGCTCTCCTTGAAGAAGACGCGCATCACGAGGAGGTAGCCCGCCACGAGGACCACGGCGGCCACGACCACGATGAAGACGACCTGGTTCATTGCACCTCCGCGAAGTTAGACAAGCTCCGCGCGGACAAGTGCGGCGCCGGCGCCCAGCGAGCGCAGCTTGCCAGCGGCGACATCCCGGGGGAGGGGGACCATGCCGCAGTTGGTGCAGGGATAGAGGCGCTCCCTGGGCATGTGCTTCATCGCCTCGCGGATCACCTTCGCCACGTCCTCGGCGCTCTCGACGCGCTGCGTCGCCACGTCGATGCAGCCCACCAGCACGTCCTTTCCCGCGAGGAGCGCGATGAGGTCGATGGGCACGCGCGAGTTGGCGCATTCGAGCGAGACCTGGTCGATGGAGGAGGCCGCGAGAAGGGGAAACGTCTGTTCGTACTGGCGCCACTCGTTACCGAGCGTCTTCTTCCAGGCGATGTTGGCCTCGATGCCGTAGCCGTAGCAGATGTGCACCGCGGTCTTCGCGGTGACGCCCGCGCGCGCCTTCTCCAGCGCGGCGATTCCCCAGTCGCGCACCTCGTCGAAGTAGACGTTGAACGCGGGCTCGTCGAACTGGATCACGTTGACGCCGAGCGCGGCGAGCTCGCGCGCCTCCTGGTTCAGGATCTGCGCGAACGCCATGGCGAGCTTCTCGCGCGATCCGTAGTATTCGTCGGCGAGCGTGTCCACCATCGTCATCGGGCCGGGCAGCGTGAACTTGATCGCGTTGGTCGTGGATGCGCGCAGGAACTTCACGTCCTCGGAGTGCACCGGCGCCGGCCGCGTGACCGGCCCCACCACGCGCGGCACGTTCGCGTCGTAGCGATTGCGAATGCGCACCGTCTTCAGGTTCCTGAAGTCGATGCCCTCCAGCTTCTCCATGTAGCCGTTCACGAAATGCCGGCGCGTCTGCTCGCCATCGGTCACGATGTCGATGCCGGCCTTCTCCTGCATCGCGAGCGCGAGGCGCACCGCGTCGCGCTTGCCTTCGGCGAGCGCGACGCCTTCGAGCTTCCACGGCGCCCAGAGCTTCTCCGGCTCGGCGAGCCAGCGCGGCTTGGGCAGGCTTCCGGCGATGGTCGTTGGCAACAGCGGAAGCATTTTCATCTCCGTTCAAGAAAGTCGTGTGCGGTTCGAGATTTTTAGTGGGTCCGGGCACGGCGGTGTGGGGGGCAAGCGTGGGGGGGGTGGGGGGGTGCCATGGGGCGGCGGGGGGGGCGTGG
>JBBRTF010000059.1:0-19081 GCA_038244725.1 Burkholderiales bacterium | reverse complement strand
TGATGCGCGTGCACACCGAACTGCGTGGCCAGCTCCGCCATCGTCTTGTCGCCTCGGATCGCCGCCAAAGCCGCCTTCGCCTTGAACTCCGCTCCGTGATTCCTTCTCGACCGCTTTGCCATTCTCGACTCCCAAAAATCGGGCGGTGCCGCCGCCCATTCGGGCCGAGATTACACTTAGCGGACTGCCTAGATTTCTGGGACCACCTCTCACTTGAGACACTGGCACGTAGGCGCGGCATGCTGACGCAGATTGAATTCGCCCGCGAGGCCAAGCGCGTGCTCTTCGATTCCGATGAGGTGCTTTCGCAGCCGGCCGATCGCGGGCTGGCCATTTTCGCGGCGAACGAGCAGGCGCTGACGAACCCGGCTCGCGTACTGCGCGATGTGTTCGGCGCGCTGGTCGAGCTGCGCAGCCCAAAGGTGCGCTATATGCCTGGCGATCCGGTGCATGAGCCAATCATGCATGTACGCATTACTGTTCGCCGCGAGTATGCGTGCCGGGTGCTTGCGGAGCTTCGCGCGCGCGAGGTGCGTATCCTCGAGGAGTGCAACCGGCCGCGAATTTACATCGTGCGCGCCGAGTCGCCGCTCGCCGCGCTGCTCGGGTTGCCCGCGCGCCTTCGATGTAGCGACCGGCGGTTCCGCCGACTGCACCATCCGCCTCATTCGCTATGCGCCGGTGCATGACGATCCGGACGGTCATCCAGCGCCAAAAAGCCGCCTTTAACGCCCGACCGTACCTTCTATCAACTAGGAGTTCGCAAGGCTTGGAGCGGCGAACGCCATTAAGTAAGTTCTCGATTATGGGTCTCTAGTGCCGCTTCGTATCCCGCTTAGCCAGACTCTCGACCGCATCGGCAACCATTTTCATGATGCGCGCCAGTGCAGACTGGTACACCTTGTCCCTATCCCGCCGGTCCGCGGCAATGACAAGGACGACAAGCGTGTCATCCCGCACCTGATAGACGAGCCGATATCCCTGTTTGCGTAGCTTGATCTTGTAGCAGTTCGCGAGTTTGCCATGAAGTTCTGCGCCCGGCGTTCGAGGATTCTCAAGGCGCTTTGCGAGCAACTTCTTGAGTACTTGGCGGACGGATCCGTCCAGGGATTTCCATTCATCTAGAGCCGACTCGAGAAACTCAAGCTGATACTTCGGCGCCTTCGTGACCGCCTTGGCTTTCGCCCTGTGACCTGCCACGAATCAAAGATCTTCGAGCTTCACGCGAATGGCGCGCTCGCCCTTTGAGACACGATTGGCGACCAGCTCAGCAAGCTCGATGTCCTCCAGGTGCTCCACCATGGCCTCGAACAGGCTCGGTTCAACCAAATAGAAAGCTGGCTTGTTGTGGTTGAGAACGGCAATAGGCTGTTTCCCGGCTTCGCGAAGAATCTTCGTGGGATTTTTCTTGAATTCCGAAATACTGATCGAAAGGTTGGTAAGAACAGCTTCCATAAGGAAGGCCTCAATGCAAAATAAGTGCTAATTATAGCACTAAATATAGCGCCACATCTAGTGCCATTAATTTGAGACGCGTATACCGGACCCGCCGCGGTTCCGCGAAAGGGTTATCGACATGATAGAACGGCTCGGCGCGCGCAGCGGCACGATCGAGATGCGGTTTCGCTACTTCATTGAGAAAGGCAGCGCCGGCTTGCGGAGCCCTTAGCCAGCTCGACTACGACATCCGCTGGCGCGGGCGGCCTTCTTTTGCGTCAGTCTGCGCATGGATCGTGTCCCGGGCGAGGATATCTACTCGCGCTGCCTCGCATGCCACGCACTCGCCTACGACCGCACCGGGCCGCGCCATTGCGGCCTCATCGGCCGCAAGGCCGGCAGCGTTCCGGGATTCTCCTATTCAGATGCGATGAAGCGCTCGGAGATCGTTTGGAACGCGAGGACCCTCGACCGCTTTCTCGCCGACCCGATGAAGGTCGTTCCTGGAACGGCGATGGGCTACGCCGGTATCGCGGACAGGCAGGAGCGCGCCGACCTGATCGCATATCTCGAACACGCAGGCAGCTCGTCGCAGTGCGCGAGAGCAGGGCGGCCATGAACGCTCCAGAGCGCATCACCATCGCCGACGTCCAGTCGCGGATGGACAGCCGCGACCTTTCAATCGACGCGGTGGGCATCGCGGGGGTGCGATATCCGGTGACGGTGCAGGCCAGAGGATGGCTGACGCCTACGATCCACATTCTCGATGACAGTGAGTCTGTCCTCGGTCGCAAAAGGCACGCACATGTCGCGCTTCATCGAGATCCTCGAGAGGCAGAGCGATCCATTGGACCTGCCACGGTTCCGTGGAGAAACTTTCGATGCGCGCGAAATCCAGCGCTTCGAGGCTGTCGGGGCTTCGCGCTAACAAAGGTTACCGGGGGTTATGCCGAGTCGAGTGCACGCCTCCTGTGCCTCGAAATCTTCGAGCTCGCACATGACGCACGCTGCAGAGCTTCGCATGCGAAGTCGCGCGAGACTACGATCAACAGCGGCAAGCATCTGCCGCGAATGACGTAAGTGCCCGCGATTGATCGCTGTGCGAAGCTGGTCCGTGATCTTGTGCGGAGATATCCCGTTGCGACGCTACTGTTGATGGGGGGCCGGATTAACCGGTTCTGCTGCTTGGCTTGCGAATCGAGACGTTCGGCCAAAGGTGACCCGTCGAGACTTGAAATCCTTACATCGACTAGCCACGCCGACGGAAATGGGGTCCCGACAGGAGATCCTGGCCGAGATACCTTTGACGGTAGATTTCGAAAGGCACGTCGTCTGCGGCTTCGATGCGGCGCTGATCGGCCAGCGACTGGGCCACCCATTTCGCGTAACGCGCCTCGGTCTCGACCGCCGCGGGACGCGCAGATAGGTCATCGCGATGCAGCCTGGACTGCGCCAGGACGAAGTCCGGGAAGGACTTTCCATGCACGCGCTCCACCTCGTGAATGACACGGGCCGAAGGCAGCGACGATGGATTGCTCAGCATGTGTCGGGCTGCCGCGAGAACCTTTCCATATCGCCCTCCCCCGTGCGCCTCGTCGAGCAACGCGGCGATGGGCTCGCACTGCCGCAGCAAGTCGGCGCCCCACTCAGCGGGCGCGACCTGCTCACCCGCCCGATCCAGTCGGATGCCGGGATCGCGCCCCGCCTCGGCGGCGAGACGCTGGTTGCGCGAAATGGCGGCGATCTCCCGCGGGGAATCGGGAGGACTGTCGCAAAGCAGGCAGTGAAGCAGGAAGATATCCAGAAGGCGGATGGCGTCCGCATCGATGCCAACCGGGCTGAAGGGATCGACGTCCAGGCACCGTACCTCGACATACTCGATGCCGCGATCGCCCAGCGCACGCAGCGGCCGCTCGCCGGGCTCGACGCGGCGCTTCGGCCGGATGGTCCCGTAGAACTCGTTTTCGATCTGCAGCAGGGTCGTGGCGAGCTGGCGATAGTCGTCGCCATCGCGCAATCCGATCGCCTCGTAGGGGCCGAAGGGCGTGGTGAGCGCCTGGTTAAGGACGGCCGCGTATCCGCCCAGGCTGTTGAAGCTCACCGCGAGCGATGCCTGCGCGTCGCTTTGGTATCCCAGCCGGCCCATGCGCAATGACGTCGCGTAGGGTGCAAAAACCGTTCCGCCCTCCCAGGCCGAAAGCTCATGGCTGCGGCCCTCGACGAACGATCCGCACGCCGCCGGCGACGTCCCCAGCAGCAGGAGCAGCAGCCATGAATGGCGCCGAAAATTCCGGATCAGCGCCAGGTAGCGGCGGTCCCGATAGGCGTCGGCGGAATCTGCGCCTTCCTCCTGGCTCCTCAGGAGCGGCCAAGCCGCGTCCGGCAGGGAGAAGTTGTAATGGATGCCGGAGATCACCTGCATGCGCCGGCCGTAGCGATGGGCGAGCCCCTGGCGGTAGACCGTCTTGAGTTTCCCGATGTTCGAGCTTCCGTACTGCGCGATCGGGATCAGCTCGTCGGCAGGCAACATGCACGGCATGCTCGCGCACCAGAGCAATTCGTCGCCGATTTCCCGGTAGACCGCCTGGTGGAGCTCGGTCAGCTCGCTGAGGCAGGAATCGATGTCCGTATGCACGCCCGTGATCAGCTCGAGCTGCGACTCGCTGAAGTCCGTGGTGATGAAGGGGTGCGTCAATGCCGAGCCGAGACCTTCCGGGTGTGGCGTAACGGCCAGCGTCCCGTCGGCCCTGATGCGAAGACTCTCCTTTTCTATTCCTCGCAACAGGCCCTTGAGCGCTGGCGGCGGAAGCGCCTCCGCGCGCTGGAAAACTCCGGTCAAGCGCATCCCCCGTGTTTCGAGCAAGTGAGCGGGCGCACCGCCCTCGCGGCGACGCGATTCGTCGGTTCTCGGATCTTTACTATTCAGGTCGCCGAACGACCCATCGTAATCGAGAAAGTGAGTCGACCCCACTTCAATCGACACTCTTGAGTCGTTCGATGTACTGCTTTTCCTAGTTTACTGGTGAAACTCCGTCGTTGTTGCTGTGTCGTCGGTCCGGGTTGTTGGCGACCTGCGCGTCATGGCTCGCGACGGGCGTTAGCTCGTCGACCCCGGGGACAGGATCGTCCGAGTGAGCGAGCTCCTGCGTTTCTATCGCGAGGACTTCGGCTCCGAAGACGCCTCGCTCATCGCGTTCATCAATCGCTACGTTCCGCACGCGATTCCCGAGGATTTCGAACTGCGGTTCATTCCGTACAGCTGGACGGTCGCAAATTCCCGCAGCGCCCGAGCGGTCGCCGCGATTCGGGGCGCGCAGTAAACCGATCGCATTCGCCCATCACCGAGCTCGCCGGTTCGGCAGTCTCCCGAACGGCAGACTCATCGTTCCGCCATGGCCGCGCAGCAAGTCCAACCAATCTGCAATCCGATGTCGAGCGTGTTCTCGAAGTTGACGAAATTCTCGGTGATGGCGAATGTGAGCACCGAGCCGCCGATGCGGCGACGCAGGCCGATGGAGCCCGGGAATTTCGTGCGCAGCGGCGGGGCAAGGTCCGTGTCGCGGTGCTCGAGCTTGGGCTCGCGGGCTTTCGCGATGACGTTGTCCACGCGTCCCACGCGTATTCTTGGCCGATGACCAGCGTCGGAATAAGCCGCGACGCGCCCGAGGACTCGAACGGGTCTGCGCGCGTGTGGACCACGGACAGGCCGGCATAGGATCCGCGACGGCCCGCTATTCGCTGCAACGTAGCCTGAGCGCCGATATCCACGTGACCATTCGAAAAGTAGCTCTGCGTGCCATTGGTCGCGTGGCGCACCGCGATCTGACGCACCGATATTGCTGGCGGACTCGGCTGCCAAGAAAAGCGGACCATTGGCGACAAGGCCTCGCGGGCGAGGGGAAATGTCCTGAGTTGGCAACGCAATTCTCTGATCGCGCGATTCCAACCGGGACATAGACTTCCGTCACCGATAGTTGCGTTGACGAGACCGTACTCTCTCAGCGGAGGCTGGCGGGTAGTGAAGGGGGCGTCAGGTTTCTGCGCTGCGTATTGCGGGAGGAAATTGCCCGCACTGAGCGACAGATTTTTTGTGAATTCGCAAAACTCAGAGCGGCGAACGCCATTTCAAGTTCTGAATATTGGTCGGGGCGAGAGGATTCGAACCTCCGACCCCCTGCACCCCATGCAGGTGCGCTACCAAGCTGCGCTACGCCCCGACCGAGCCTCGAATTATATATTGGATTGGGTTCCCGCCGTTGCGGGAATGACAGATCGCGGCGTTTCCGCCGCTCCTACCGCTCGAGCATCTTGAGGATGCTCTTCAATTCCTTGCGGATGGTCGAGGGGGAGATGGGCTGCGGAACGGTCATCGTCTTCTGGCCGTCGCCGCCGCGCGGCAGCGACCCCGGCACCGGGTCTTCGAGGCGGTTCCTCGCGCCGTTGATGGTGAAGCCGTGCTCGTAGAGGAGCTCGCGGATGCGGCGGATGAGGAGGACTTCGTGATGCTGGTAGTAGCGCCGGTTCCCGCGCCGCTTCAAGGGCTTGAGCTGCGTGAACTCCTGCTCCCAGTAACGCAATACATGGGGCTTCACCCCGCACAACTCGCTAACTTCGCCGATCGTGAAATAGCGCTTTGCGGGGATCGCAGGGAGCTCAGTCGTCGCCAGGGTCTCCGTGGCCATTGAAGGACTTCTCCACGAGGCTCTTCAGCTTCTGGCTCGCGTGGAAGGTGACGACGCGACGCGCCGTGATGGGGATTTCCTCCCCGGTCTTGGGATTGCGCCCTGGGCGCTGGGGCTTCTTGCGCAGCTGGAAGTTGCCGAAGCCGGAAAGCTTCACCATCTCCCCGCGCTCCAGGGCGATTCGGATTTCCTCGAAGAAGGACTCCACCATGTCCTTGGCCTCGCGCTTGTTGAGCCCGACCTTCTCGAACATGAGGTCGGCGAGCTCCGCCTTGGTGAGGGTGACTTTGTCTTTCACGTGCGCAGCTTGGCTTTGAATTCTTCGTTGAGTTTCTGGCGAATGGAGGCGATCACACCCTCCACGTCCGAATCTGTCAAAGTCCTGTCAGTATCCTGCATAACTATCCGTAGGGCAAGGCTTTTTTGGCCGGGCTCGACCCCTTTTCCCCGGTACTGATCGAACACTTCGACCTCGCGGACGAAGCCCGGAAGGCCCGTCCGCGCGGCGGCCAGCAAGGCCTCCGCGGGCACCTCGTCGGCCACGATCAGGGCGAGGTCGCGGCGTACCACCGGCATCCGGGAGACCCCATGGAAGCGCGGATACGCCCCCCCCAGGAGCGGGCGTGTGAGCACCTCGAATACCACGGGGGCGGAAGGAAGCTCGTATTTCTGCTGCAGGCGGGGGTGGAGCTCCCCGACCACCCCGATGAGCTTGCCATCGGCGCTCACGGCCGCGCAGCGTCCGGGATGGCACGCGGGGTGGGTAGAGGAAGCGAAATCGAGGCTGCGGCCTCCTGCGAGGGCCTGGAGGTCGCCCTTGGCGTCGAAGAAGTCGACCCGCGCGCCCTTCTCGGCCCACTGCTCCGGCCAGCGCAAGCCGAATGCGAGGCCGGCGATGCGTTCGGGTTGCACGGCGACTTCGGGAGCGCTGCCTTCGAAGCAGCGCCCGATCTCGAAGACGCGCACGCGCTCGGCGCTGCGGTTCAGGTTGGAGCGCAGGCTCAGCACGAGCCCGCCGAGAAGCGTGGTACGCATCACGCTCATGTGGCCCGCGATGGGATTGGCGAGGCGGATCGGGCTCGCGTTGCCGGCGAAATCGGATTCCCACTCGGGAGCGACGAAGCTGTAGTTCACGACTTCCTGGTAACCGAGCGCGGCGAGGGCATGGCGAAGGTCGAAGCGATCACGTTCCCCCTCGGGAAGGTCGAGCATCGGCAGGCGCGAGCGAGGCGCCGCGTCCGGGACGTGCTCGTAGCCGTGGATGCGCGCGATCTCCTCGACGAAGTCCTCCTCGATCGCGAGGTCGAAGCGCCACGAGGGCGGCGTCGCGCGCATCGCGTCGGACTCCACCTCGACCGAGACGGCGAGGCGGCGAAGGATATCGACCATCTCGCCGTCTTTCACGGGATAGCCGAGGAGCTTCACGACGCGCGCGGGACGCACGCGCACGGGCTTGCGCGCGGGAAGGTTGCCGTGCGCCTGCGAAACGGGGCCCGCGGCCCCGCCGCAGATCTCCAACGCGAGCCCGGTTGCGCGCTCGAGCGCCGCGCGCGTCGCGCCGAAATCGACGCCGCGTTCGAAACGGTACGCGGCGTCGCTCGCGAGGCCGAGCTCGCGCGTCTTGCCCTGCACGGCCTCCGGGCTGAAAAAAGCAGATTCGAAAAGGATCTCCGTGGCGTCCGCGCCCACCATCGTGTCGAAGCCGCCCATCACGCCGCCCAGGGCCACGGGCCCCGTATCGTCGGTGATGGCGAGCAGGCCCGGCCGATAGGAGACGTCCTCCTCGTTAAGCAGCCTCACGCTCTCGCCCGGCTTCATGAAGCGCACCCCGATCGCGCCCTTCAACTTGGTATTGTCGAACGCGTGCATCGGCTGGCCGCGCTCGAGCATCACGTAGTTGGTGATGTCCACGATCGCGCTGATGGCGCGCAGTCCCGCGCGCTCGAGGCGCCGCGACATCCACGCCGGCGTCTTCGCGGCGGGATCGAGGCCGCGGATCACGCGGGCGAAGTAGACCCCGCACGCATCGGGCTCTGAGATCGACACGGCGCGCGCGTCGCCCGCGGATGCGGCGACCGCGGGCGGCGCCGGAAGCGAAAGCGGCGCGCCGAGGATCGCCGCGAGGTCGCGCGCGATGCCGAACATCGACAGGCAGTCGCCGCGATTGGGCGTGAGCTTCAACGTGAGGTAGGTGTCGTCGAGGGCCAGCACCTCGCGCACGTCGCGGCCGATCGGCGCGTCGGCTTCGAGCACGAGAAGTCCCGCGTGATCGTCCGAAAGTCCGAGCTCACGCGCCGAGCAGAGCATCCCGCTCGATTCGACGCCGCGCAGCTTCGCCTTCCTGATCTCGAGACCTGGGAGCTTCGCGCCCACCAGGGCGCAGGGCACCTTCTGGCCCGCGGCGACATTGGGCGCTCCGCACACGATGGTGAGCGTCTCGCCCGTGCCCGCGTCGACCTCCGTCACGCGCAGCTTGTCCGCGTTCGGGTGGGGCGCGACGCTCTTCACCAGGCCCACCACGATGCCGGAGAATTCTGCGGCCACCGGGGTGATCTCCTCCACCTCGAGGCCGCCCATGGTGAGCGCGTGTGCGATCTCGCGCACCGGCGCCTGCGCGCCGACCAGCTCCTTCAACCATGCGAGCGAGATCTTCACCGGAATTGCGCCAGGAACTTCATGTCGTTCTCGAAGAAGAGCCTCAAGTCGTTCACGCCGTACTTCAGCATCGCGAGGCGGTCGAGCCCCATGCCGAAGGCAAACCCCGAATACACCTCGGGATCGATGCCGCCGTTGCGCAGCACGTCGGGATGCACGACGCCGGCACCCGCGATCTCGAGGTAGGTGATCTCGCCCGCCTCGCGCGACCACTCCATGTCGATCTCCACGCCCGGCTCCACGAAGGGAAAGTACGACGGCCGGAAGCGGATCGCGATGTCGTCGCGCTCGAAGAACGCGCGGCAGAACTGCGTGAGCGTGCCCTTGAGGTCCGCAAGGCTCACGCCCTCCTCGACCCACAGGCCCTCGACCTGGTGGAACATCGGCGAATGCGTCGCGTCGTGGTCCTTGCGGTACACGCGTCCCGGGCAAATGATGCGGATCGGCGGCTTGTGCGCCTTCATGTAGCGGATCTGCACGGGGGAAGTCTGCGTGCGCAGGACCTTGTCCGTCCCCTCGATGTAGAACGTGTCCTGCATGCTGCGCGACGGATGGTCCGGGAACATGCGCAGCGCCGTGAAGTTGTGCTCGTCGTCCTCGATCTCGGGGCCGTCGGCCACCGAGAAGCCCATGGTGCGGAAGAGCTTCTCGACATGCTCCTGTGCACGGGCAATGGGGTGAAGACCGCCCGCGCCCTGGCGCCGGCCGGGGAGCGTCACGTCGATCGCCTCGCCCGCGAGCTTCGCATCGAGCTCGCCCGCGAGGATCGCGTCCTTCCTCGACTGCAGGAACCCCTCGACTTGCGCTTTTGCCTGGTTGATCGCGGCGCCGGCTTTCGGGCGCTCCTCGGCCGAGAGCTTGCCCAGGCCCCTCAGCACCTCCGTCACCACGCCCGCCTTGCCGAGGAAGCGCGCTTTAACCTGCTCGAGCTCGGCGATGCTCGAAGTGGCGGCGATCGCTTCACGCGCCGCGGAGATGATGGACTCGAGTTCTTTCATCAAAAAGAAAAGGGGCTCTTGCGAGCCCCCTTGTCTGTTTTACGTCGCGTCAGGCACCGAGGCTCGCTTTTGCCTGCTCGACGATGCGCCCGAATGCAGGCTTGTCGAACACCGCGAGGTCGGCGAGGATCTTGCGGTCCACGTCGATGCCGGCCTTCTTCAGGCCCGCCATGAACTGGCTGTAGGTGACGCCCGCTTCACGGGCGCCCGCGTTGATCCGCGTGATCCACAGCGCGCGGAACTCGCGCTTCTTGTTGCGCCGGTCGCGGTAGGCGTACTGCCCCGCCTTCATCACCGCTTCCTTGGCGATCCGGTAGACGTTCTTGCGCCGGCCGCGGAAACCCTTGGCCTGGTCGAGGACCTTCTTGTGGCGCGCGCGCGCCGTGACTCCGCGTTTTACGCGTGGCATGGTGGCGGCTCCTTAGGCGTAGGGAAGCATCTGCTTCACGTGGCCGAGGTTGGTCGCATGGACCGCCCCGACGCCGCGAAGCTGGCGCTTGTTCTTGGTGGTTCGCTTGGTGAGGATGTGGCGCTTGCCCGCCGAGTAACGCTTGACCGAGCCGCTGCCGCGGACCCGGAAGCGCTTGGCGGCGCCACTCTTGGTTTTCATCTTGGGCATGGTTGCCCTCCTTGCATTGGTGCAGCAGGTGGCGGAACCCATTCCCGCGCTTTCGAACCTGAAGTCACCTTCTCTCCCGGGAATTTTCCCGGCGCTGCTTTGCGTCTCGCGTCGTTGAGCGGCAGCTTGCTGTGCGCTCCAACGACCGCCCCGCTGCCTATCGTCTCACGCTCAGTGCTTTTTCTTCGGGCCGAGGATCATGATCATCTGCCGGCCTTCCAGCTTCGGCCACTGCTCCACCACGCCCACTTCCTTCAGGTCCGCCTCGACACGCTTCAGGAGCTGCATGCCGAGCTCCTGGTGCGCCATCTCGCGGCCGCGGAATCGCAACGTGACCTTGGTCTTGTCGCCTTCCGTGAGGAAGCGGGTGAGGTTGCGGACCTTGATCTTGTAGTCGCCCTCGTCCGTCCCAGGCCGGAACTTCACTTCCTTCACCTGGATCTGCTTCTGCTTGAGCTTGGCCTCGTGCGCCTTCTTGCTCTCGCGGTACTTGAACTTCCCGTAGTCCATCAACCGGCAAACCGGAGGCTTCGCGGTCGGCGCGATCTCCACGAGATCGATCTCCGCGTCCTCGGCCATCTTCATGGCATCTTCGATTTTCACGATCCCGATGGCTTCGCCTTCGATGCCGACAAGGCGGATTTCGGGGCAGTTGATCTCGCCGTTGATGCGTACTGCTTTATCCTGAGCTATGCGAAATGTCCTCTAAAAGTCAATCAATTAGCGCGGAAACCTGAAGTCGATTCGAGATCAGGTAACGGTGCCCCCAAAGCCACTCAAGTGCGCGCGTCGGATTCGCTTTTCAAGCGCGAAATAAAGGCCTCGAGCGGGACCGGTGCCAGGTTCTCCCCGGCGCGCGTTCTCGCTGAGACCGTCCTTGCGGCGACTTCCTTGTCTCCCAGAACCAGCTGGTAAGGAAGCTTTTGAATGCTATGTTCTCGAATTTTATACGTTATTTTCTCGTTCCGCAAATCGATCGCGACGCGCACGCCGGCCTCGCGCAAAGCCTGCGCCACCTCCTGCACGTAGGGCTCCTGGCGATCCGTCACGTTCATCACGACCACTTGAACAGGCGCAAGCCATAGCGGCAGCGCCCCCGCGTGGTTTTCCAGCAGGATGCCGATGAAACGCTCCATCGATCCCACGATGGCGCGGTGCAGCATCACGGGGTGCTTGCGCGCGCTGTGCTCGTCGATGTATTCGGCGCCGAGGAGCACCGGCATGTTGAAGTCGACCTGCATCGTGCCGCACTGCCACACGCGGCCGATGGCGTCCTTCAGCGAATACTCGATTTTCGGCCCGTAGAAGGCCCCCTCCCCCGGCGAGACTTCGAAGCTCACACCCGACTTGCGCAGCGATTCCATGAGGGCGTGCTCGGCCTTGTCCCAGGATTCGTCGGAGCCGACCCGTTTCTCCGGGCGCGTCGCGACCTTGTAGATGATCTCCTTGAAGCCGAAGTCCTTGTAGACCTTCTGCAAGAGCGTCGTGAATGCCGCGCACTCGGCAAGGATCTGGTCCTCGGTGCAGAAGATATGGCCGTCGTCCTGGGTGAACCCGCGCACGCGCATGAGACCGTGCAGCGCGCCGCTGGGCTCGTTGCGGTGGCAAAGGCCGAATTCGCCATAGCGCAGCGGCAGCTCGCGGTAGCTGCGCAGGCCCTTGTTGAAGATCAGCACATGGCCGGGACAGCTCATCGGCTTCACCGCGAAATCGCGCTTCTCGGACTCCGTGAAGAACATGTTCTCCTTGTAGTTCTCCCAGTGGCCGGTCCTTTTCCACAGCGCGACGTCGAGGATCATCGGGCCGCGCACTTCGTCGTAACCGTTGTCGCGGTACACCGCGCGCATGTACTGCTCGATCACCTGCCACAAAGCCCAGCCCTTCGGATGCCAGAACGCCATGCCGGGCGCCTCGTCCTGCATGTGGAAAAGGTCCAGCTGCGTACCGATGCGCCGGTGATCGCGCTTCTCGGCCTCCTCGAGCATCGTGAGGTAGGCGTCCTGGTCCTCCTTCTTCGCCCACGCGGTGCCGTAGATGCGCTGCAGCATCTCGTTCTTCGAGTCGCCGCGCCAGTACGCCCCCGCCACCTTCATCAGCTTGAAGACCTTGAGCTTGCCCGTTGAAGGCACGTGCGGGCCGCGGCACAGGTCGATGAAATCGCCCTCGCGGTACAGGCTGATGCCCTCCTGCAAGGCAATCGCGCCGATGATCTCGGCCTTGTACTTCTCGCCGATGGAATTGAAATAGGCCACCGCGTCGTCGCGCTTCCACTCCTCCCGCGCGACCGGCAGGTCCTTCTTCGCGAGCTCGCTCATGCGCTTCTCGATCGCGGCGAGGTCCTCGGGCGTGAAGGGGCGCTTGTACGCGAAGTCGTAGTAGAACCCGTTCTCGATCACCGGGCCGATGGTCACCTGCGCGTCGGGGAAAAGCTCCTTCACCGCGTAGGCGAGCAGATGCGCGGTCGAGTGGCGAATGAGGTCGAGACCGTCGGGATCCTTGTCGGTGACGATGGTGAGGCGCGCGTCGTGCTCGACACGGTGCGACGTGTCGACGAGCTTGCCGTCGACCCTGCCGCCGAGCGCGGCCTTGGCGAGCCCCGGGCCGATGGATGCGGCGACCTCGCCGACGGTGACGGGCTTGTCGAACTGGCGGACCGAACCGTCGGGCAGTGTGATTGCGACCATGTTTTCTTCCTCGTCGCCCCGGCGCGGGGGCCGGGGTCCACTCATCGGGCCCCGTTCCTCAACGGGGTGACACAAATGAAAAAGCGCGGACGAGCCGCGCTTTTTCGTCGATGCAACGACGCGTACGGGCCCGTCAGGCGCTTGCCTCGAGGGTTGCCGTAGTTGGCGGTCTCATAACCGGGGCCCTTTCGCTTGCCGTGTGCATGCGACGCGTTGAATTCACGGCGTAATCATAGCATTCACCGGCGTTCCCCGGCGCCTTTCGGCCGCGGCGAGGATGCTGGGCAGGGTCGACGGATCGAGGGGCTTCACGAGGTGGCTGTCGAAGCCGGCATAGAGCGACTTGCGCCGGTCCTCGTCGGTGCCGTAGCCAGAAAGCGCGACGATGTACGTATCGGTCATGCCGAGGTCGCGGCGCATGCGGCTCGCGATCTCGTGGCCGGACAGGCCCGGTAGGCCGATGTCCATGAAGATGAGCTCGGGCTTGTATTCCACCGCGGCCTTGAGCGCCCCGGTTCCCTCGTGGGCCTGGCGCGTCTGCTGCCCGAGGAGCTCCAGCATCATCGCGAGCGTCTCGGCGGCGTCGACGTTGTCGTCGACGATCAGGACGCGCTTGGACGCGCTCGGCTCGGCGGCGCGCGGGGCGGCGACCGGTGCTTCGGTGGGGTTGTCGTGGCGCACGGCGCGCGGCAACCGGATCGTGAACGTGCTGCCCCTGCCCAGGCCGTCGCTCGCCGCCTCCACCGTTCCGCCATGGCGGCGCACGAGGTCCTTCACCAGCGCGAGCCCGATGCCCAGGCCCTTGCGGATCCGGTCCGGGGACTCGTCGACCTGGACGAAGAGGTCCCAGACCTGCTGCAGCTTGTCGGGCGCGATGCCGATGCCGTTGTCGCGAACGCGGATCACCACCTCGGAGAGCGTGCCCTCGGCGCTCACCTCGATGCGCCCGCCGGGATCGGTGTACTTGGCGGCGTTCAGGATCACGTTCTCCAGGATCTGCTGCAGGCGCACGCGGTCGGCGACGACCCGGACCGGCTCGCTCGGCAGGTTCACGATCACCTCGTGTCCGCCGAGCTCTAGCTGCCCCTGGCACGACTCGAGCGAGTTGCGGATCTCCGCGGAGACGTCGAGCGTCTCGCGGCGAAGCTCGATCGCTCCGCGCGTGATGCGCGAGATGTCGAGCAGATCCTCCACGAGGCGCGTCATCTGGGCCACCTGGCGGTCCATGGTCTCGAGCAGCGCGCGCGAGCGCTCCGGCTCCACCGCCTGCGAGCGCAGCATATGCAGCGCCGCGCGCATGGGCGCTAGCGGATTGCGCAGCTCGTGGGAGAGCGTCGCGAGGAACTCGTTCTTGCGCCGGTCGGCCACCTGGATCTCCTCGTAGAGCAGGCAGTTGTCGAGCGCGCTCGCGGCTCGCCCCGCGAGGCTGTCGGCGAGCGAGACGTCCGCGCCCGCGAGGCGGCGCGCCGAGGGGCCCAGCGCGAGGAGGAGCGCGCCGCGCGCCTTGCCGCGAGTCGTGAGAGGGAAGGCGTGGATCTCGCCCAGCGGGGTGTCCTCGGAATCGCCGCCGTCGGCGGTGGGCGCGAGGCGCTCGGACATGTCGTGCGTGCCCTTCTCGATCACGCGCGACTGGCACCGCGCGAGAGCCTCTTCGAACGCGTTTCGATGCGCCCCGAGATAGGACTCCCACGCCGCCACGCACGAGCTTCTCTGCGCGCGTACCGTGCCGTCCTCGTTCGCGAGCACGATCGCGCCGTAGTCGGCCATGTACGGCACGACGAGGCCGGCCGCACCCCTGAGGATGGTGTCGACGTCCAGCGAGCTCGCCATCACCTGGGTCGCCTCCGCGAGGAAGCTCGCGCGCCGCTGCGAGTCCTCGGCCACCGAGCGCGCCGCCTGCTCCTTCACCAGCGCGACGCGCTCGTCGGAGCGCTTCTTCAGCTCGGCGTTGAGGCGATGCAGCTGCACCAGCGCCTTCACCTTGCTCCTCAGGATGTTGGGAACCACGGGCGAAAGGATGTAGTCGACCGCGCCCAGCGAGTAGCCGCGCGCCGTGTGCATCTCGTCGGCGAAGGCGGTGATGAAGATGATCGGCGTGTGCGCGGACTTGCGCCGCGCGCGGATGAGCTCCGCGGTCTCCAGGCCGTCCATGCCCGGCATGTTCACGTCGAGCAGGATCACCGCGCTCTCGTTGTCGAGGAGCCAGCGCAGCGCCTCCTCGCCCGAGGAGGCCGTCACGATGTTCTGGTCGAGCTCCTCGAGGATGGTGCGGAACACGACCCTCTTGTCGAGGCGGTCGTCGACGATGAGGATATGGGAGCGCTCGAGCGGCGCGGCGGCGGCGTGCGCCGCTTCCTCGCCGGGCGTGATCGTGGGTGCTTTTGCGCTCATGATCCGTGCCCCTTGTTCAGCGTTGCAGCCATGCCTTGAGAACGCTCAGCAGCTGCTCGCGGTCCACCGGCTTCGACAGGTAATCCCAGGCGCCCGCCTCGATGCATCGCTCGCGGTCGCCCTTCATGGCCTTGGCGGTCACTGCGACGATCGGCAGGTCCTTGCACGACGGGATCTTGCGGATCTCGCGCATCGTCTCCAGCCCGTCCATCTCCGGCATCATGATGTCCATGAGGATCACGTCGAGGTCGCCCTTCTGCGCGATCGAGATCGCCTCGTGGCCGTTGTCGGCCGTTCGGATATCCATGCCGTAGTCTTCCAGCACCGAGGACAAAGCGAAGATGTTGCGGATGTCGTCGTCGACGATGAGGACGCGCCGGCCGGTGAGCGCCTTCGTGGACCCGTAGATGCCGTCCAGGACCCTGCGGTGCTCGTCCTTCACGTGCGAAACGTCGAGATGAAGTGCGAGGACCACCTCGTCCAGGAGGCGCTCGATGGAATGCACCTCGCGCACGCCCGCCACGCGCTCGAGCGAGGCGACGCTCGCCGCGCCGATGGAGGCCGCGGTCCTGCGGCCATAGGCGATCACCGGCGGCGGCGAGACCTTGCTGTCGCGGATCTCGTTCATCACCGCGGCGAGGTCGAGCTCGGGCGTGTCGGGATTCACCACGGCGCAATCCATCTCGCCCTCGCGCAACAGCGCGGCCGCGCGCGGGCCGTCGGACGCGCAGACGAGCTCCACATTCTCCAGGCCGCAGAGGTACTCGCGGATCGCCGACAGTCGCGCCGGGTCCGGCTCCACCACGAGGAGCTTCCTCTGCTCGGAGCCGGTGTAGGCGTGGATCTCGGCGAGCACGTCGTCCACGGCCTTGCGGCTCTGGATGGGCTTGGCGATGAAGCGGCGCGCGCCGGAGTCGAGCGCGCGGTCGCGCGCCTCCTCCGTGGAGATCACGTGCACGGGAATGTGGCGCGTCGTGAGGTCGTTCTTCAGCCGTGAAAGCACGCGCCAGCCCTCGATGTCCGGCAGGAAGATGTCGAGCAGGATCGCGGCCGGCTGCACCTGGCTCACCATGGTGAGCGCCGCCGTCCCCTGCGAGGTGACGATTCCCTTGAAGCCCTGCTCGCGCGCGGCTTCCAGGAGCACCCTCGCGAAGGCGAGATCGTTCTCCACGATGAGTACCAAGCGGTCGCCCGGATGGAGCGCGTCGCGGTCGTCGTCGGCCTCGTTCACCATGTTCGACGGGATCGAGGGCGGCTCGGCCACGAGACTGCCGGTATCGGTGAAGAGCGCCGCCTTGTCGCTGCGCCGCTCGGCGGCGATGCGCGCCGCCTCGATGGCGGCGCTCGCCACCGCCGCCGCATCGCTCGACTTCCTCGGCACGCGCGAAGGCGGGAAGGCCTGCGGCAGGTAGAGGGAGAAGACGCTGCCCTTCTGCGGCGCGCTCACCAGGCGGATCTCGCCGCGCAAGAGGCGCGAGAGCTCGCGGCTGATCGCCAGGCCCAGGCCCGTGCCGCCGTACTTGCGGCTGGTGGAGCCGTCGGCCTGCTGGAACGCCTCGAAGATGATCTGCTGCTTATCGGTCGGGATGCCGATGCCGGTATCGGTGACCGAGAACTCGAGCACGTCGGTGGCGCGATTGAGGTCCTCGTTGTCGCCGCTCCATCCCGCGCTCGCCGGGCGGATCATGAGGTTCACCTCTCCCTTGTGCGTGAACTTGAACGCGTTCGACAGGAGGTTCCTCAGGATCTGCTGCAGGCGCTTCGCGTCCGTGGAGATCGACTTGGGCAGCCTCGGGTCCATGCGGATCTCGAAGGAGAGGCCCTTGGTCTCGGCCACGTGGCGGAAGGTGCGCTCGACGAAGCGCTGCAGCTCGTCGAGGCGAACCTCGCCCACGTCCACCGCCACCGTGCCGGACTCGATCTTCGACAGGTCGAGGATGTCGTTGATGAGCATCAGCAGGTCGTTGCCCGACGAGTGGATGGTGCGCGCGAATTCCACCTGCTTGGAGGTGAGGTTGCCTTCCGCGTTTCCGGACAGCTGGTCGGACAGGATGAGGAGAGAATTGAGCGGCGTGCGCAGCTCGTGCGACATGTTCGCGAGGAATTCCGACTTGTACTTGGAGGTGAGCGCGAGCTGCCGGGCCTTTTCTTCCAGCGCCTGGCGGGCCTGCTCCACCTCCGCGTTCTTGCGCTCCACTTCCTGGTTCTGGTGCGCCAGCAGGCGCGCCTTCTCCTGCAGCTCCTGGTTGGTGGTCTGCAATTCCTCCTGGCGGCTCTGCAATTCCTGCGCGAGCGTCTGCGACTGCGTGAGGAGGTCTTCCGTCCTCGTGTTCGCCTCGATCGTGTTGATCACGATGCCGATGGATTCCGTCAACTGGTCGAGGAACGCCTGGTGGATCTCGCTGAAGCCCTCGAACGACGCGAGCTCCAGCACGCCCTTCACCTGCGACTCGAACACCACCGGCAGCACGAGGATGTTCCTCGGCGCGGCGCCGCCCAGCCCCGAGGCGATGCGCAGGTAGTCCGGCGGCGGGTTGGTGAGTAGGATCTTGCGGCGCTCGAGCGCGCACTGCCCGACGAGGCCCTCGCCCAGGCCGATGCGCCGGCCATGCGCGGTCTCGCCGTCGGAGGCGTAGCTCGCGAGCAGCGTGAGGTGCGGGTATTCGTCGCCGCCGGAGAGCACGTGGAATTCCGCATGCTGCGCGGTCACCACGGGCGCAAGCTCCGACAGGATCAGGCGGCCCACGGTGTTCAGGTCCTTCTGGCCCTGCAGCATGCGGCTGAACTTGGCGAGGTTCGTCTTCAGCCAGTCCGTTTCCGTGTTCTTCTGCGTGGTGTCGCGCAGGTTGCTGATCATCTCGTTGATGGTGTCCTTGAGCGCGGCCACCTCGCCTTTCGCCTGCACCGTGATGCTTCGCGTGAGGTCGCCCTGCGTCACGGCCGTCGCCACTTCCGCGATGGCTCGCACCTGCGTCGTCAAGTTCTCGGCGAGCTGGTTCACGTTTTCGGTGAGACCCTTCCACGTGCCCGATGCGCCGGGCACCTTGGCCTGGCCGCCGAGCTGGCCCTCGACGCCCACCTCGCGAGCCACGGTCGTCACCTGCTCGGCGAAGATGGCGAGGGTCTCGATCATGCTGTTGATGGTGTCCGCGAGGGCCGCGATCTCGCCCTTGGCTTCCACCGTGAGCTTCAATTTCAAGTCGCCGTTCGCGACCGCCGTCACGACCTTCGCGATGCCTCGCACCTGGTCCGTGAGGTTGCCGGCCATGGAGTTCACGGAGTCGGTCAAGTCCTTCCACGTGCCCGACACGCCCTCCACCACCGCCTGTCCGCCGAGCTTGCCTTCGGTACCCACTTCGCGCGCGACGCGCGTCACCTCCGCGGCGAAGCTTCGCAGCTGGTCCACCATCGTGTTGATGGTGTCCTTGAGCTCGAGGATCTCGCCCTTCACGTCCACCGTGATCTTGCGGGAGAGATCGCCTCGCGCCACGGCCGTGGTCACGTCCGCGATGTTGCGCACTTGGTTCGTCAGATTCGACGCCATCGAGTTGACGCTCTCCGTCAAATCTCTCCACGTCCCCGCGATGCCCTTCACGTCGGCCTGACCGCCCAGCT
>JBBRTF010000058.1:0-19888 GCA_038244725.1 Burkholderiales bacterium | reverse complement strand
TTCACCGACCACGGCGCAGCAATCCCCAGCGCCGCCTCAAACAGTTTGGCCGTCATCTCCGTACCTCCTTGCAGTGCTCAACATGACGACAGATTACCCACTCGAAATTCAAGAGAGGCTGCAAAAAGCTTGGGGTCCGCAGATGAACGCAGATGAACGCAGATGAACGCGGATGAAGGCGAAACCATCGATTCATTCGCGCCGTTGTTTGCGTCCGGACCCGAATCGCTCATCCAGGGTTTGTCTGCGTTTAGTCTGCGTTCATCTGCGTTCATCTGCGTTCATCCGCGGACACCGGGGTAATCCGCGCCGCGGAACTCAAGGAATGGCGACGGCCGCGATCAGTTCCTTGGCGGGGTCGAAGCTCCCCTTCACCGCGTCGGCGTTGGCGTGGAGGCGGTGGCCCACCACGGCCGGGAGGATCGCCTGCACGTCCTCGGGGAGCACCTGGCGGCGGCCCTCCATCATGGCCCACGCCTGCGCGGCCCGGAGGATCGCCACGCCCGCGCGCGGCGACAGGCCCTGGGTGAAGCGCGGCGACAGGCGCGTGTGGTTGATCACGTGCTGCACGTAGTCGAGGAGCGCATCGGAGACCTGCATCTGCGGCACCGCCCTTTGCAGCTCGACCAGCTGCTCGGCATTCATCGCCGGCGCGAGGTGCTGGATCATGTCGCGGCGCTCGGCGCCCCTCAGCAGCTCGCGCTCGGCCTTCGCGTCCGGATAGCCCAACGCGATGCGCATGAGGAAGCGGTCGAGCTGCGATTCGGGCAGCGGAAAGGTGCCCACCTGGTGCAGCGGGTTCTGCGTCGCGATCACGAAGAAGGGCTCCGGGAGAGGGCGCGTCTCGCCTTCCGCGGTGACCTGGTGCTCTTCCATCGCCTCGAGCAACGCGCTCTGCGCCTTCGGGCTCGCGCGGTTGATCTCGTCGGCGAGGATGATCTGCGCGAAGATGGGTCCAGAGTGGAAGCGGAACGTGGAGCTCTCGCGATCGAAGATCGACACGCCGATGATGTCGGCCGGAAGGAGGTCGGACGTGAACTGGATGCGCTGGTAGTCGAGGCCGAGGAGGCGGGCGAGCGCGTGGGAAAGCGTGGTCTTGCCCACGCCCGGCACGTCCTCGATCAGCAGGTGGCCGCGGGCGAGGATGCAGGCCATCGCGAGGCGGATCTGCCTCTCCTTGCCGAGGATCACCTGGCCGGCGGCGGCGATCACGGCCTCGGTGGGGGTGGCGGCCAACCGGCTACGCGGGTCGAGAAGCATGGAAAAAGGGGAACCTTGTCAGGGGTTTACACGTCAATCCGTGATGCGTGACGAGGATATCACGGCGCTTGCCGCGCGGGCCGAACCGCGGCCCCGCCGGAAGGTTGTGATGGGAAGGATGTTTACCCACAATGGTTGCATCCCCAACGATCGAACGGAAAGATCCCGATGATTCGCCAACTGCTCGCCGTCCTTGCGACGGCCTACATCCTGCCCGCCGCGGCGCAGAGCGTGCCCACGGCGAACTACACCGATATCTGGTGGCTCGCGACCGAGTCGGGATGGGGCGTGACGCTCACGCAGCATTCGCCTTCCAACAAGCTTTTCGCGGTCTGGTACACGTACGACCCACGCGCGGCCGACCCGAACTCCCCGGGCAACTTCAAACCGCTGTGGATCGTGATGCCCAACTCGACCTGGGTTTCGCCGACGAGAGTGACGGGGGACGTTTACGTCACGCTCGGCACCCCGTTCGCCCAGAATTGGAGTTTTCCGAGCGGTGTGCCGGCCACCAACGTCGGCACGTTCACGTTCGACTTCTCTTCGGCCACCGTCGGAACATTCACATACTCCATTGCCCCGCCGGGCGGACTTGCGAGCACCGATGCTGCGTTCGGCCTGCCCGCCTTCGCGGGAACCAAGGCGATCACGCGCCAGCCGTTCTAGTACCATCGCGGCATGGTCACCGCGCTCTTCACCCATGCCGATTGCGCCCTGCACGAGATGGGCGCGGGACACCCGGAGTCTCCGCAGCGCCTGAAGGCGGTGCTCGCGGCGCTCGAAGCTTCCGGCCTCGCCGCCACGCTCGCCGTGCGCGAGGCGCCCGAGGCGGCGCGCGAGCACCTGGAGCGGGTGCACCACGGCGATCACGTGGACCTCATCTTCGAGTCCGCGCCGCAGCGCGGCTACGCGTACCTCGATCCCGACACGTCGATGAACGCAGCCTCGCTCTCGGCGGCGCTGCACGCCGCCGGGGCCGTGGTGGGTGCAACCGACATGGTGATGTCGGGCGAGGCGCGCAATGCCTTCTGTGCCGTGCGTCCGCCGGGCCACCACGCGACGCCCTCGCGACCCATGGGCTTCTGCCTCTTCAACAACGTCGCCATCGGCGCCATGCATGCGCTCGAGGCGCACGGGCTCGACCGCGTCGCGATCCTCGACTTCGACGTGCACCACGGCAACGGCACCGAGGACGCCTTCCACGACGATCCGCGCGTGATGCTGTGCTCCACCTTCCAGCATCCCTACTATCCGTATTGCGGCGCCGATTCCGGCAACGACCACATCATCAACGTGCCGCTCCCGGCGATGACCGACGGGCGCGGATTCCGCGAGGCAGTGGAGCGCCATTGGCTGCCGGCGCTGGAAGCGTTCAAGCCGCAGATGGTGTTCGTCTCCGCGGGCTTCGACGCGCACAAGGACGATCCGCTCGCCTACCTCAAGCTCTCCGACGAGGACTATCGCTGGGTGACCGAGAAGCTGGTGGAAGTCGCCGAGCGCCACGCGCTCGGACGCGTCGTCTCGACGCTCGAAGGCGGCTACAACACGGAGGCGCTGGGGCGCTGTGTCGTGGAGCACGTGCGCGCCCTTTCCGCCTAGATTGCCTTCAGTCGTCGCGAAGGAGAGCCGAGGGATCGGCCGCGGCCGCGTGGATGACGAAGCGCTTCTCGCGCGACTTCGCGCCGCCCGCGAGGACCACTTCGCGCCTCGCCACGCCGAGCCTTTCCGCGATGAAGGCGCAAAGCGCGTCGTTGGCGCGATCCTCGAGCGCGGGGGCGGCCACGCGCACCTTCAGCGAATCGCCGTGAAGGCCCGCCACCTCGGTGCGCTTCGCGCCGGGCTGCGCATGGATCAGAATCACCAGTGCGCCGTCGGCCGCCCGGCGATGCCATCGCGGCACGCGGTTACTGGCTGGGCTGGTTCGCCGGGCTGCGCGGCGGGAGGAGGCCGATCAGCGCCCAGTTCTGGGTGTTGATGGCGGTGTGGATGATGTTGCGGTAGCGCGCCGCCTGCGCGTACGCCCACGGCGACGCGAGGAAGTTCTGGTAGAGCTCCTCGAAGGTCTGCGCGTTGCAGTAGCCGCTGTAGGCGCAGGCGAGCTGCGGTTCGCGATTGAGCGTCACGCAGTCGGAGGTCATGTCGCACGCCACCAGCGAGAACGCGCCGAGGAAAGCGGAAGGCTCCGGCACCTCGCCATTGGGGCCGATGTGCAGCTGCGTGGCGATCGCCGATTGCGCGAGGAAGTTGCCGACGATGATCATCGCCTCCGGGTCGCGGGTCTCGAGCAGCCCGATCACGCGCGAGAAGTCGTCGTTGGCCACGGGGCGCGAGGTGTTGGTCGACTGCTCCGAGCGGCTCTGGTTCATCTTCGCGTTGAGCTCCGCCACGAGCATGCGCGCCTGCGCGCGCGGGTCTCCCTGGTGCGCGGCGGACGCGTAGAGATCCTCGATGTCCTTCTGCGAGATCTTGGTGCCCTGGAAGCGGAGGCACCGCTGCGTGTTGTCGGCGGCGTCGTAGGCGGCGATGCGCTTCGGATTGTTCGGGTCGCCCACCGTGAGCCCCGCCATGAACTGCTTGCGCTGCTTCGCGCTGTAGGCGGCGATGTCCTCGTTGATGGTGGTGGTGAACTGGCACTCCTCGAGCGCCTTGGCGAGGTGGTAGCGCTCGTCACCGGTGAGGGTTTCGCGGCGCGCATTCAGCCCGTCGGCGAATGCCTTCAGGTCGCGGGCGGCGCGGAAATCGATGGAGGCGGGCGAGGCGCGCATCTGCTCGGCTCGCTGCACCGGCGCCGGAAACGACACCGGGGTCTGCACCGGCTCGGAGCGCACGCCCATCACCAGGGCCTTCATCGCGGCGTCGTCGCTCATGGCGCTCGATTTGGGGCCATCGCCCTCGCGCGCGGCGGAAACGACTCCTGTGTACTTGGTCGCGATCAGCAGCCCGTACGCGACGAGCGAAGCCAGGCCAATGGCCGTAAGGCGATTCATGCCGGGGAGTTTGGGCTAAAAAGGGTTGTTTCGTCAATGATTTCCGTGGTTCAGACCCCCGTATTGCCGGGTTGGGGCCTCACCCAGGTTTTGACCTGTCCCGCGTCCCGAGTCTGTGACGTGCGTCACACTAGTGGTGCAGGATCTTCGACAGGAACTGCTGGGCGCGCTCGGAGCGGGGCTTGCCGAAGAAATCGTCCTTCGGCAGGTCCTCGACGATGAGGCCCTTGTCCATGAAGATCACGCGGTTGGCGACCTTGCGGGCGAATCCCATCTCGTGGGTGACGACCATCATGGTCATGCCTTCCTTCGCGAGCGCGACCATCACGTCGAGCACCTCGTTGATCATCTCGGGATCGAGCGCCGAGGTGGGCTCGTCGAAGAGCATGGCGATGGGGTCCATCGACAGGGCGCGCGCGATCGCCACGCGCTGCTGCTGGCCCCCGGACATCTGCCCGGGAAACTTGTCCTTGTGCGCGAGGAGGCCGACGCGATCGAGGAGCTTCAGGCCCTTGTCGCGCGCCTCGGCCTCGGGGCGGCCCAGCACCTTGATCTGCGCGAGCGTGAGGTTGCGCTCGATCGACATGTGGGGGAAGAGCTCGAAGTTCTGGAACACCATGCCGATGCGCGAGCGAAGCTTCGAGAGGTTGGTCTTGGGATCGCTCACGGAGATGCCGTCGACCGTGATCTCGCCCTTCTGGAAGGGCTCGAGCCCGTTCACCGTCTTGATGAGCGTCGACTTGCCGCTGCCCGAGGGGCCGCAGACCACCACGACCTCGCCTTTGTTCACCTCCGTGGTGCAGTCGGTGAGCACCTGGAACTCACCGTACCACTTGCTGACGTTCTTGATGGAGATCATGGCCATGGAAGTTCGGCTTTCCCGCTAGCGAATGACAGCGATTTTCACCTGCAGCCGCTTCACGAGGAGCGACAGGCTGAAGGAGACGACGAAGTAGACCACCGCGGCGAAGGAATACATCTCCACCAGGCGATAGTCGCGGTTGGCGATCTTGGCGGCCGCGCCGAGGAAATCGGTGGCCGAGATCACGTAGACGAGGGACGTGTCCTGGAAGAGGATGATCGTCTGGGTGAGGAGCACGGGCACCATGTTGCGGAAGGCCTGCGGCAGCACGATGTGGCCCATGGTCTGCCAGTAGTTCAGCCCGAGCGCGTAGCCCGACCATACCTGGCCGCGCGCGACCGACTGGATGCCGGCGCGCATGATCTCGCAGTAGTAGGCCGCCTCGAACATCATGAACGTGATGTACGCGGAATATTCCGGGCCCACCTGCACCGGCCGCGGCGCCCCCGTCACCCAGGCGCCGATGTACGGGGCGCAGAAGTAGAACCAGAAGATCACCAGCACCAGGGGGATCGAGCGCATCAGGTTCACGTACGCGCCGGCGACGATCGAGACCGCCTTCAGGTGCGACAGGCGCATCATCGCGAGCAGCGTGCCGAAGATGATCCCGCCGGTCATCGCCACCAGCGTGAGCTGGAGCGTGAACTTCATCCCGGTGAGGAAGAGGTACGGGAGCGAGCGCTCGATGACGTCCCAGTCGAAGCCGGCGCCCATCGTCAGTGACCCGCCAGCGGCGCGCCGCCCGCGGCGATGAGCCCGGGAACGCGCACGCGATTCTCGAGGAAGCGCATGCCCACCACGACCACGAGGTTGGTGACGAGGTAGAGCGTCGTCGCCGCGGCGAACGCCTCGAACACCTGGAAGCTCATCTCCTGCATCGCCCGGGCGCGCCCGGTGAGCTCCATCAAGCCGATGGTGAGCGCGACCGAGGAGTTCTTGATGATGTTCATGAACTCGGAGGTGAGCGGCGGCAGGATGATGCGGAAAGCCTGCGGCAGGATCACGTGGACGTAGGTCTGGGTTTGCGTGAGGCCCATGGCCGTGCCCGCCATGCGCTGGCCGCGAGGCAGCGACTGGATGCCGGCACGCACCTGCTCGGCGACCCGCACCGAGGTGAAGATCCCGAGGCAGAGCACCGCGGGCACGAAGACACTCCACGGCGGGGGCATCTGCTTGATCGCGTCGCCGAGCCCCTTGGGCAGGAACTCGGGAAACACGAAGAACCAGAGGAACATCTGCACGATGAGCGGGATGTTGCGGAAGATCTCGACGTAGCCGTTGCCGATGCGCACCACCCACGGGTGGGTCGTGGTGCGCAGCGTGCCGACGAGGGAGCCCACGGCGAGGGCGATCACCCACGCGCAGAGCGCGGTGACGATGCTCCAGCCCAGCCCGACCACGAGGTAGTGCAGGTAAGTGCCGGTCCCGCCGGGCTCGGCCTGGAAGAGCACTCCCCAGTTCCAGTTGTATTTCACGCTCCCCCCTGAAACCGGATGGGGGCCACGGGGGCCCCCATCGTTCTCACGAGCTTACTGGTAATCCTTCGGATCGCCCGAGGAGGTCGGGTTGGCGAGCACTTTCTTCAGCGGCGCGCTCATCGGCACGTTGAGGTTCAGGCCCTTGGGAGGGATCGGCTTCAGGAACCACCTGTCGTAGAGCGCGTTGATCGCGCCGGACTTGTAGGTGTTGGCGGTGGAATCGTCGACGATCTTCTTGAACGACGCGTCGTCCTTGCGAAGCATGATCCCGTACGGCTCGACCGAGAGTGCCACCGCGGAGATCTCGTAGTCGGCGGGGTTGCGCGACTGCGCGGCGAGGCTATAGAGGAGGATGTCGTCCATCACGAAGGCGACGGCGCGGCCCGTTTCCACCATCTGGAAGGCTTCCGGATGCCCGTTGGCCGAGATGATGTTCATGCCGAGGTTCTGCGCGGCGTTGATCTCGGTGATCTGCTTGATGTTGGTGGTGCCGGCGGTCGAGACGATGGTCTTGCCCTTGAGGTCGGCGAGCGACTTGATGTTCGACGACTTCTTGGCCACCCAGCGGTTGGCGGTGACGAAGTGGGTGTTGGTGAAGCTCACCTGCTTCTCGCGCTCGAGGTTGTTGGTGGTGGAGCCGCACTCGAGGTCGATGGTGCCGTTCGCCATGAGCGGGATCCGGTTGGCGGAGGTGACCAGCTGGTAGTTCACCTTGAGGTGGGGCATGTTGAGGGCCTTCTTCACGTCGTCGACGATGCGATGGCAGATGTCCATCGAGTAGCCGATGACCTTCTGCTGGTCGTCGTAGTAGGAGAAGGGGATCGACGCGTCGCGGTGGCCCACGGTGATGGAGCCGGTCTGCTTGATCTTGTCGATCGTCTGGGCGAAAGCCGGCGCGCCGATGAGCGTGCAGGCGAGGGCCGCGATGGCGGCCTTCAGGTTGCGATGCATGTAGAACCTCCTGGGTTGGGGACGAGGGTGGCGGCTAGGGAACGAGCTCCCGAGAGGACCGGCCGCTTCTGGCGGCTAGGATACCCGGGCGCGGATTGGAGGACAATAACGGTTTTCGTTTTGGCCGGGCCTCCCCATGCATTTTCCTACCCACGAGCAGAAGCAGGCGCTCCTCGAGCAGGTGTTGAGAATCGCAGACCAGCGGCTGCAGGTGGCCGCGGCCAAGGAAGCCCGGGCGTTCATCGCGCAGTACTACGACAACGTCGATCCAGAGGATCTGGCTGACAGGGCGCCCGAGGATCTCTACGGCGCCGCCATGGCGCACTACGCCTTCGCCCGCCGCTTCGCCTCGGGCATGCCCAAGCTCAGGGTCTACAACCCGCGTCCCGAGGAGCACGGCTGGTCGAGCGCGCATACCGTGATCGAGATCGTGAACGACGACATGCCGTTCCTGGTGGATTCGGTCACGTTGGAGGTGAACCGGCTGGGCTACACGCTGCACCTCTTCAACCATCCGCTCTTCGCCACGCAGCGCGACGACGAGGGGCAGCTCAAGTCCTTCGGGCCGCCGGTGAAGGAGGGGCGCACCGAGTCGTGGATCCACGTGGAGGTGGACCGCGAGATCGAGCCGGCGAAGCTGAAGGCGTTGGGCGAGGGCATCCTGCACGTGCTGGCCGACGTGCGCGCTTCCTTCGAGGACTGGGCGGCGATGCGCCAGCGGATGGCCGACGTCGTGAAGGAGCTCGAATCGCCGCCCGCGTTCCTGAAGGGCGCCGAGACCGACGAGATCCGCGCCTTCCTCGCGTGGGCGGTGGACCACCATTTCACCTTCCTCGGCTACCGCGACTACGAGCTGGGCGTCGCCGACGGCGAGGACCAGCTGAGGATCGTCGCGCGCTCCGGCCTGGGAGTGCTGCGCGAGCCCAAGCTGGGTGGGGTGTCGCACAGCTTCGCGGAGCTGCCGCGCGAGCTGCGAGCGCTCGCGCGCGAGGCGAGGCTCCTCGTCCTCACCAAGGCCAACGCGCGTTCCACCGTGCATCGCCCAGGCTATCTCGACTACATCGGGGTGAAGAAATTCGACGCCGCCGGCAAAGTGGTCGGCGAGCGGCGCTTCGTCGGCCTCTATACCTCCTCGGCCTACCACGCGGATCCGAGCGAGGTGCCGTTGCTGCGTCGCAAGGTGGAGCAGGTGATCGAGCGCGCGGGCTTCCGCCAGTACAGCCACATGTACAAGAACCTCCTGTCGGTGCTGCAGGAGTACCCCCGCGACGAGCTCTTCCAGATCGACCCCGAGACGCTGCTGGAGATCGCGCTCGGCATCCTGCGGCTGGGCGACCGGCGCAAGACCCGCGTCTTCATCCGCCGCGACCTCTACGGTCGCTTCTACTCGTGCCTGGTCTTCCTGCCGCGCGAGAGCTACAACACCGACGCGCGCGTGAAGATCCAGGAGATCCTGAAGCGGCACCTGAAAGGCACCTCGGCAGAGTTCACGGTGCACCTTTCCGACGCCGTGCTGGCGCGCCTGCACATCCTCGTGCGCGCGAGCCCCAAGGACACGCCTGCTTACGACGTCCGCGCGATCGAGGACGACATCGCGCAGGCCACGCGCCGCTGGGAGGACGACCTCAAGATCGCGCTCGTCGAGGCCATGGGCGAGGAGCACGCCACGGCGCTGGTGCGCGCCTACGAGCATGCCTTCCCCATCGCGTATCGCGACGAGGTGACGCCGCGCGCGGCGGTGCGCGACATCGCCTTCATCGAGAAGCTCGACGAGGGGCACCCCTACGCCGTGAACCTCTACCGTCCGGTGGAAGCCGGCGAGAAGACGTTGAGGCTGCGGGTCTTCCGCATGGGCGCCTCGGTGCCGCTCTCGGCGAGCCTGCCGGTCCTGGAGAACATGGGACTCGAGGTGCTGGACGAAGTCTCCTACGAGATCGCGCGCCAGAGTTGCGAGACCGTGTTCGTGCACGACTTCGGCCTCGCGAGCCAGCGCCCCATCGCCGACGTGCAGGCGGTGAAGGGCCTCACCGAAGAGGCGCTCCTTCGCATCGCGCGCCGCGAGGTGGAGAACGACGGCTTCAACCGGCTCACGCCGCTCGCGGCACTCGCCGCCGACGACGTGGTGGTGATGCGCGCCTATGCTAAATACCTGAAGCAGGCGGGCTTCACGTTCAGCCAGGCGTACATCGAGCAGACGCTCGCCGCGCACCCGGCGACCACCGGCAAGCTGGTGGCGCTCTTCCACGCGCGCTTCGATCCCGCGCTCGATTCGCGCCGCGGGGAGCTGCAGCAGGCGTTGAACGACGAGATCAAGGAGCTGCTGAACGCGGTGCCGGTGGCCGACGAGGACCGCATCCTGCGCCGGTTCCTGCACCTCATCCGCGCCACGCTTCGCACCAACCACTGGGCGAGGGACGCGCACGGGAAGAGGAAGCCCTTCGTCTCGTTCAAGTTCGCCTCGGCGCAGGTGCCCGAGCTTCCCGATCCGCGCCCGCTCTTCGAGGTGTTCGTGTACTCGACGCGCTTCGAGGCGATCCACCTGCGCGGCGGCAAGGTCGCGCGCGGCGGGCTTCGCTGGTCCGACCGCCCGGAGGATTTCCGCACCGAGGTGCTGGGCCTCATGAAGGCGCAGGTGGTGAAGAACGCGGTGATCGTCCCCACCGGCTCGAAGGGCGGCTTCGTCGTGAAGAACGCCCCGAGCCCCTCCGAGCGCGATGCCTGGTTGAAGGAAGGCATCGAGTGCTACCGCAATTTCCTGCGCGGGCTCCTCGACGTCACCGACAACCTCGTGGCGGGAAAGGTCGTGCCGCCGAAGGACGTCGTGCGCCACGATCCCGACGATCCCTACCTGGTGGTGGCCGCCGACAAGGGCACGGCGACCTTCTCCGACATCGCCAACGGCATCTCCGCCGAGTACGGGTTCTGGCTGGGCGACGCCTTCGCTTCCGGCGGCAGCGCGGGCTACGACCACAAGAAGATGGGCATCACCGCCAAGGGCGCTTGGGAAAGCGTGAAGCGCCACTTCCGCGAGATGGGGGTGGACACGCAGAGCCAGGACTTCACCGTGGCGGGTATCGGCGACATGTCGGGCGACGTGTTCGGCAACGGCATGCTGCTCTCGCGCCACATCAGGCTCGTGGCGGCCTTCGATCACCGCCACGTGTTCCTCGATCCGTCGCCCGACGTCGAGGCGAGCTTCGATGAGCGCGCCCGCATGTTCGCGCTGCCGCGTTCCTCCTGGGACGACTACGACAAGAAGCTCATCTCCAAGGGTGGCGGCGTCTATCCGCGCTCGGCCAAGTCCATCCCGGTTTCTGCCGAGGCCGCGGCGGTGCTCGGCATCGAGGCGGGGGATCTCGCGCCGCCGGAGCTGCTGAAGGCGATCCTCAAGGCTCCCGTGGACCTCTTCTACAACGGCGGCATCGGCACCTATGTGAAGGCCTCGCGCCAGTCCAACCCCGAGGTCGGCGACCGCGCCAACGACGCGATCCGGGTGAGCGGCCGGGAGCTGCGCTGCAAGGTGGTGGGCGAGGGCGGCAACCTCGGCTTCACGCAGCTGGGCCGCGTGGAATACGCGATGCAGGGAGGGCGCATCTACACCGACGCCATCGACAACTCCGCCGGCGTCGATTGCTCCGACCACGAGGTCAACATCAAGATCATGCTCGGCATCGTGGTCGAGGACGGCGAGATGACCTTGAAGCAGAGGAACCAGGTCCTCGCCGAGATGACCGACGACGTCGCCTCGCTCGTCCTCGCCGACAACTACTACCAGACGCAATCGCTCGCCGCGGCCGGCATCCGCCCGGAGAAGCTCCTCGACTCGCAGGCGGCCTTCATCCGCGCGCTCGAGAAGGCCGGCAAGTTGAATCGCGCGGTGGAGTTCCTGCCCGCCGACGACGAGATCGCCGAGCGGCGCGCCGCGAAGAAGGGCCTCACCGCGCCCGAACGCGCGGTGCTCCTCGCCTACTCGAAGATCGTGCTCTCCGACGAGCTCGCCGCGGCGCCGCTGGTGGACGACGAGTACGTGAGGAGCGCGCTCGTGGCCTACTTCCCGGCGCTCCTGAGGAAGCGCTACGCCGAGGCGATGCCGCGGCACCGGCTGCGGGCCGACATCGTCTCCACGGTGGTCGCGAACACGATGATCAACCGCACCGGCAGCGTCTTCGTGCACCGCATGCAGGAGGAGACCGGCGCCAGCGCCGAGGAAGTGACGCGCGCCTACATCCTCACGCGCGACATCTTCGGCCTGGACGCGCTCTGGCTCGAGATCGACGCCCTCGACAACCGCGTCGCCGCGCAGCTGCAGTACGAGATGCTGCTCGACGTGGGGCGCCTGGTCGTGCGCTCGACGCTCTGGTTCCTGCGCCGGCGCCGCGAGAAGATGCCGATCGCGCAGGTGATCGACATCTTCCGCCCGGGCCTGGTGAAGCTGCGCGAGCTGCTGCCCGGGATCCTCGCGCCCGCCGACCGCGTCGCCTTCGACGCTGCCGTGCAGCGCTTCGCGGGCGAGGGCGTGCCGCGCGACCTCGCCGAGCGCTACGCCGAGCTCGAAGGGCTCTACGCCGTGCTCGACGCGACCGAGGTCGCCCTCGAGCAGAAAAAGGGGATCGAGCTCATCGGGGCGCTCTACTTCGCGCTCGTGGGCGAGCTCGACCTGCGCTGGATCGCTTCCCGCATCACGCTCCTCCCCACCGACACCTCGTGGCAGGCGCTTGCGAGGAACGCGCTGCGCGACGACCTCGCGAGCCAGCAGCGCGCGCTCGCCTCCACCGTCGCGAAGCTCTCGCCCCAGGCCGCCGAGCCGGCGCTGATGCTCGCAGCGTGGAAGGAGCGCTACGCGCCGGCCATCACGCGCTACACGAACATGGTGGAGGAATTGAAGCGCGCGCCGTCGCTCGACCTCGCGGTGCTCTCCGTGCTGCTGCGCGAGCTGCGGGCCTTGGCCTAGGGAAGGGTGGCGTCGAAAAGTGGTGTCAGGTATGACTTTTCGCTGACGCAGTCTCTGCCCGAAAAGTCGTACCTGACACCAGTTTTCTTCACGGGACGATAAGCGCGGCGACCACGTTGCGCCCCTCGCCGAGCAGGATGTTGTAGGTCCTGCAGGCCGCGGGCGTATCCATCACTTCCACGCCGATGCCGGCCTTGTAGAGCGGCGCGAGGAGCGAGGGCTCGGGGAAGGTGAATTTCGCCCCGGTGCCCACCAGCACGATCTCGGGCTTGAGCTCCACGATCGCGGCGAGGTGGTCCGCGGTGAGCGACTCGACCGAAGCGGCGGGCCAGTCGGTGACGACGCGTTCGCCCGAGACCACGAGGCTCGCGGCGTGGCGCGTGCCGCTCACCACCACGTAACCGTCACCGTATCCGGTGAAGGTGTTGCGCCCGCCGCCGTCGTCGCGCTCGATTTTCACGCTAGAATCATAGCGTTTTGCAGCGCGGCCTCACAACGAAAATGAACCTGAACGACGCCTCCAAGCCCATGGTCCCCGAGTTCACGCGCATCAAGCGCCTGCCCCCCTACGTCTTCAACATCACCAACGAGCTGAAGATGGCCGCGCGGCGCGCCGGCGAGGACATCATCGACCTTTCGATGGGCAATCCCGACGGGCCCACGCCGCGCCACATCGTCGACAAGCTGGTGGAGGTGGCGCAGCGCGAGGACACGCACGGCTACTCGGTCTCCAAGGGCATCCCGCGCCTTCGCCGCGCCATCTGCCAGTGGTACAAGCGCCGCTGGGACGTGGACCTCGACATGGACCGCGAGGCGATCGTCACCATCGGCTCCAAGGAAGGCCTCGCGCACTTGATGCTCGCCACCCTCGATCGCGGCGACACGGTGCTCGTCCCCAACCCCAGCTATCCGATCCACATCTACGGCGCGGTGATCGCCGGCGCCGACATCCGCTCGGTGCGCATGACGCCGGGCGTGGACTTCTTCGCCGAGGCCGAGCGCGCCATCAGCGAGCTCTTCCCCAAGCCGAAGATGATGATCATCGGCTTCCCGTCGAACCCGACCGCCATGTGCGTCGAGCTCGATTTCTTCGAGAAGGTCGTGAAGCTCGCGAGGCAGCACGGCATCCTCGTCGTTCACGACCTCGCCTACGCCGACATCACGTTCGACGGCTGGAAGGCGCCCTCGATCATGCAGGTGCCCGGCGCGCGCGACGTCGCGGTGGAGTTCTTCACGATGTCGAAGAGCTACAACATGGCCGGCTGGCGCATCGGCTTCATGGTGGGCAACGCCGAGCTCGTGAACGCCCTCGCGCGCATCAAGAGCTACCACGACTACGGCTCCTTCACGCCGGTGCAGGTCGCGGCCGTGGCCGCGCTCGAGGGCCCTCAGGAGTGCGTCGAGGAGATCCGCGCCAAGTACGAGAAGCGCCGCGACGTGATGGTGAAGGGCCTGCACGACGCGGGCTGGATGGTGGAGAAGCCGAAGGCCTCGATGTACATCTGGGCGAAGATCCCCGAGCAGTACCGGTCCATCGGCTCCATCGAGTTCGCGAAGAAGCTCCTGAAGGAGGCCAAGGTGGCCGCCTCGCCGGGCGTGGGCTTCGGCGACCTGGGCGACGACCACGTGCGCTTCGCCTTGATCGAGAACGAGAGCCGCCTTCGCCAGGCGGTGCGCGGCATCAAGGAGATGTTCCGCAAGGACGCCGCGAAATGAACGTGGTGCCGGTGGACGCGGCCGACGAGAAGCTCCTTCGGTCCGCCGAGGCCGTGCACCGCCAGCTTCGGCCCCATCTGCCATCGGACTACGTGGCGCGCATGAGGCAGGTCCTCGCGGGCGGCGCCGAGATGGCGGTGGCGCTGGTGGACGGCGTCGTGGCGGGCGTCACCGTCTTTCGCGTCCTCGAGAAGACCCATTCGGGCCGCGACCTCTACTGCGACGACCTCATCACCGACGAGAAGCGCCGCTCGACGGGCGTCGGGCACGCGCTCATGCAATACATGGAAGGCATCTGCCGCGAGCGCTCCTGCGACACGTTCTCGCTGGACTCCGGGGCGCAGCGCCAGCAGGCGCACAAGTTCTACTTCCGCGAGGGCATGACGATCACGTCGTTCCATTTCGACAAGAAGGTCCGCAGGCAGCCCGCCGGAATCGAGCGCTCGTGAAACCCATCCAGGTAGGGCTCCTCGGGCTCGGCACGGTCGGCAGCGGCACCATCGAGGTGCTGCGGCGCAACCGCGAGGAAATCGCGCGCCGCGCGGGCCGCGACATCGTGATCAAGGTGGCGAGCGCGCGCGACCTGAAGAAGGAGCGCGCCGTCTCCCTCGACGGCATCGAGCTCGTCGCGACCGCGGGCCATATCGTCGATCGCCCGGACATCGACATCGTGGTGGAGCTGATCGGCGGGGAAACCGCGGCGCGCGATCTCGTGCTGCGCGCGATCGAGAACGGCAAGCACGTGGTCACCGCGAACAAGGCGCTCCTCGCCAAGCACGGCACCGAGATCTTCGCGCGCGCGCACGCCAGGGGCGTGATGGTCGCGTTCGAAGGCTCCGTCGCCGGCGGCATCCCCATCATCAAGGCGATCCGCGAGGGCCTCACCGCCAACCGCATCGAGTGGATCGCCGGGATCATCAACGGCACCTGCAACTACATCCTCTCGGAGATGCGCGACAAGGGCCTGCCCTTCGACATGGTCCTCGCCGAGGCGCAGCGCCTGGGCTACGCCGAGGCCGATCCCGCCTTCGACGTGGAAGGCATCGACGCCGCGCACAAGCTCACCATCCTCGCCGCCATCGCCTTCGGCATCCCCATGCAATTCTCCAAGGCGTACACCGAGGGGATCACCAAGCTCACCGCGGTCGACCTCAAGTACGCCGAGGGTTTGGGATACCGGATCAAGCTGATCGGCCTCACGCGGCGCACGGCGAAGGGCATCGAGCTGCGCGTGCATCCGACGCTCGTGCCGGCGCGCCGCCTCATCGCCAACGTGGAAGGGGTGATGAACGCGGTGCTGGTGAAGGGCGACGCGGTCGGCCCCACGCTCTTCTACGGGCGCGGCGCCGGCGCCGAGGCCACGGCGAGCGCGGTGGTGGCGGATCTCGTCGACGTGACACGCATGGCGACCTCCGACCCCGAGCATCGCGTGCCCCACCTCGCGTTCCAGCCCGACCGCCTCGCCGATACGCCGATCCTCGCCATGGAAGACATCGAGACCGGCTACTACCTGAGGCTCCGCGCGCTCGACCGGCCCGGCGTGCTCGCCGACGTGACGCGCATCTGCGCGGACCTCTCCATCTCCATCGACGCCATCTTCCAGAAGGAGGCGGGCGAGGGCGAGGACCAGGTGGACGTCGTGATCCTCACCCACCGCACGCTCGAGAAGAACGTGAACGCGGCGCTCGCGAGGATCGAGGCTCTCGCCACCATTCCCGCGCCCGTCGTGCGCATCCGGCTCGAAGAGCTGCTTTGAAGTACGTGAGCACCCGCGGCCACGCCGCGGCGCAATCCTTCACCGACATCCTCCTCGAGGGCCTCGCGCCCGACGGCGGACTCATGATGCCGGAGCAGTGGCCGCGCATCATGCCCGCGAAGCTCCAGGCGATGCGCGACCTCGCGTACCCGCAGCTCGCCTTCGAGATCCTGCGCTTCTTCGCCGACGACTATCCGGGCGCCGATCTCAAGAAGGCGGTGTTCGATACCTACACCGCGGCGAACTTCGGCACGCCGGAGGTGACCCCCCTGCGAACGCTCGAGCCCAACCTGCACATCCTCGGGCTCTCCAACGGCCCTACGCTCGCGTTCAAGGACATCGCGATGCAGCTGATCGGGCGGCTCTTCGAGCAGGTGCTGGAGAAGCAGGACCGCACGCTCAACATCCTCGGGGCCACCAGCGGCGACACCGGCTCGGCCGCCGAGCACGCGCTGAAGGGCATGGAGCGCATCAACGTCTTCATGCTCTCGCCGCACGGGCGCATGAGCGCATTCCAGCGCGCGCAGATGTACGCGCTGCAGGACGCCAACATCTTCAACATCGCCATCGAGGGCATGTTCGACGACTGCCAGGACGTGGTGAAGGCGGTCTCCTCCGACCTCGCGTTCAAGGAATCGCACCGCCTCGGCGCGGTGAACTCCATCAACTGGGCGCGCGTCGTGGCGCAGGTCGTCTACTACTTCAAGGGCTACTTCTCGGCGACGCGCTCGAACGACGAGCAGGTCTCCTTCGCGGTTCCCTCCGGAAACTTCGGCAACATCTTCGCCGGCCATGTCGCCCGGCGCATGGGTCTGCCGATCCGCCGCCTCGTGCTCGCCACCAACGAGAACGACGTGCTCGACGAATTCTTCCGCACCGGGCGCTACCGTCCGCGCAAGGCCGCCGACACCTACGCCACGTCGAGCCCGTCGATGGACATCTCCAAGGCCTCGAACTTCGAGCGCTTCATCTGGGACATGGTCGACGGCGACGCCGACAAGGTCGCGTGGCTGTGGCGTGAGGTGCAGGAGGAAGGCGGCTTCGACCTCTCCACGGACAAGGCCTGGGAGAAGATCGAGGAGGACTCCGGCTTCGTCTCCGGGCGCAGCGCCCACGAAGACCGGTTGAAGACGATCCGCCTCGCGAAGGAAAAATACGGCGAGGTGATCGATCCGCATACCGCCGACGGCCTGAAGATCGCGCTACGCATGCGCGAGCCGCGCTACCCGATGATCTGCCTGGAGACCGCGCTCGCTGCGAAGTTCGACGGCGCGATCGTGGAAGCCCTCGGCACGCACGCGCCGCGGCCCGCCGCCTTCGAAGGCATCGAGGAGCTTCCCCAGCGCTTCGAGGTGATGAAGGCCGACCCCGAAGCGGTGAAGCGCTTCATCGATTTGCACGCGGGGTGAAGCGTAGAATCCCCCGCATGAGGCCACTCGCGTCGTGTTGAGGTTCGGCGTGCTTTTCGCGGCCATCGTGGTCGCCCTCTTCGCCGCGGAGCTGACCCCGCCCGGCCAGCGCTACGTGGTCGAGCCCTGGACGGCGCTCGTCGCGCGCACCGCCACCGCGGCGATGAAGGCGTTCGATCCCCAGGTGATGGCGGCGGGCCCCACCATCATCCAGGTGAACAATGGCTTCGCGGTCACCATCCTCGCCGGATGCAACGGCATCGAGGCGATGATCGTGCTCTGCGCGGCGGTCCTCGCCTACCCCGCGCCGCCCAGGCACAAGCTCCTCGGCCTCGTCGCGGGCATCGCCGCGATCCAGGTCCTCAACCTCGTGCGCATCGTGAGCCTCTTCTACCTGGGCCAGTGGAACCGGGCGGTATTCGAATGGGCGCACCTCTACGCCTGGCAAGTGCTCATCATGTTGGACGCGCTCATCGTATGGCTGCTGTGGCTGAGGACGCTGCCGCCGCCCGTGGCGCGCGCGGGCCGGGCGGCGTGACGCCGCGGCCGCTGCGCGAGGTCTTCCTCTTCGCGCTGCGCGCGATCGCCTGGAGCGTCGGGCTATTCGCCCTCTGGTACCTCGCCGCTCGGCCGCTCGGCCTCGCACTGGGCTGGGGCGCGTCGCGGTTGCTCGAGGCTGCCGCGCCCGTCGAGCGCGCGCGGCCGCGGTGGAGCGCGCCCGGTGTCGCCTTCGACATCGAGCTCGACGGGTCGGCCACGTACCGGGCGGGTCTGCGCCCCGATGCGGTGTTCGAGATCCGCGCGAACCCGCTGAAGCAGAGCTTCGGTCTGCCCTTCTTCTTCGCGCTCCTCCTCGCCTCCAGGCCTGCACGCGCAGCGCGCAAGGCGCTGCTCGGCGCGTTCATCCTCGCCGCGCTCGCCGCCGTGGGCCTCGCGAGCGAGCTCGCGCTGGACCTCGCCCGCCTCGACGGGGCGGGCGGCGCACGCCTCGTGGATCTCGGCTCCGTGGGCGCGAGCGCCGCGGCCCTCGGGTTCCAGTTGGGCACGCTCATATTCCCCACGGTGGTGCCAGTGATGTTGTGGGCGGCGATGGATTCGCGCTCTCTGAACGGCCGAGTGAGGGCAAATGACGCGTCCCCGTAGTAAGATTCGCCCATGAGGGCACGCTACAAAATATTTCCCCGCCTTTTGCTCGCCGTGCTCAGTCTTTGGGCAGGCGTGGCCGGCGCAGCCCTTCACCAGCTCTATGCGGCGAGCGTGCGCACCGGACTCGCGGTGGACGCTCCCATCGCAGGCAACCTCTACAGCGTGAATCTCGCGAGCGGAACGGCCACTCTGGTGGGAGCGATTCGGCTGCCCGGCGCGAAGCCCATCGGCGTGACCGGCATGGCGGTGCACCCTTCCACAGGCGTGCTCTACGGAATCACCTCGGAGCAGTCCCCCAACAACCCGCGCTCGCTCGTGACCATCGACCCTGCGAGCGGCTCCGCCGCGCTCATCGGCGAGCTCGGCGTGGTTGGATCCGACATCGCCTTCGATTCCAAGGGCACGCTATATCTGTGGCTGCAGGGCACGAGCCAGCTCGGCACGGTCAATACATCCAACGCCTCGGTCATTCCGGTGGGCCACCCCGGGCCCCCGGGTAGCCCCGCGGGGATCGCGATCGATCCGGCCGGAATGGTCTACGTGACGTCCAAGGGGGCGAGCGGCACCCTCGACAACGTCGACCTCGCCAACGGTGCGCTGCAGATCGGCCCGCCGCTCACAGGGGCGCCGTTCTCGACGCAGATCAACTCGATGTCGTTCTCGCCTTCGGGGCTGCTGCTCGCGGTGAATTCCAACGGCGGCTCGCCCGCGAACACGCGGCTGGTCACCATCAACACCGCGACGGGCGTGGTTTCCGCCATCGGCGCGCTCCCCGACGACACCGACGCCCTCGCCTTCACCGGCATCGGCACCAACCTCGCCCCGACCCTTTCCACCATGAGCTCCGGCGGGCGCGTGGTGATCGCGGTGATCTCCACCGTGCTCATCTTCCTCGCGGGTTCGCTCCTCTTTCGCCGCAGGAAGTAGGCGGGCGCCGACAGCCGTGTCGTGGCGCCGCGCGCTCGCGCGGGTGCGCCTAGTCCCGTCGCACTAGAGTTCACGGGCCGGGCGCAGGCAGCGTTTCATGCGGGCTTGCGATCATGGGGCGCCATGATGTCGACCCTGCGCCTCACCGCCGCGTTTGCCTGCGCCGTCATCGTGGGACTTCGCGCACGAGGCCGCCGCGCAGGCCGTCACCCGCAGCCTCGCCGCCGGGAGCGGTCCGCGCGCGATCGCGGTGAATCCCGTCCCGACGCCGCCAACGGCACCCTCACCGCCACCGTGAACGGCGCCACCATCACCAAGCCCATCACCCGTGAGGTCTTCGCGAGCCCGACCTCGGTCTGCCGCGAATAAGTCGTGGGAGGTTCCACAAAAAAAAGAGTACCTGCACCCCCTTTATTTCTTGTTACCTGAACAACCACCCCCCCAC
>JBBRTF010000057.1:0-20522 GCA_038244725.1 Burkholderiales bacterium | reverse complement strand
GTTTCATGCCGTCTCGCACTGCCTTGACGACCAAGCGCCGCAGGTGACCCTGGGTCGCAGCATCCAGCTTCCTGGCATCCGGTTTCGCTCGCATGCCCGCATTTTACCACACTGCGCACTATTTGATGCACCGATCAGTAATCTGCTGATGCCCGGCCGAAATGTTGGCTTGCCTCACGAAAGCAACCGCCGCGGGGTTCTTAAGCTCTCCTAGAGCCTCCACCGTACAGCGGCACTGGCTCTGCGCCTTCAATGCCAGCCGGAGATAGGTTTCCGCCGCCGGCAAGTGCTCGCCCATGTTGAGGTGGGCGCGCTTCGCCAGCCGTGTGAAGATGGCATCCAAGGTGTGCGCCTGCGCCGTGAGCATCGATTCCAATTGGGATAGATCGCCGCCTTGCACCGCACGCGCCTGTCGGTCTAGCTCATTCACAAGTCCGCGCATCGTGTCGTGGGAAGTGCCGTTATAGGCGTGGATCACCTCCCCCGCGTTGTAGGCCGGCGCTGTCCGCAATCGCGCCATGGCTTCGTCGGGCTCTTCGTCAATGCGCCCCTCGAACACCCACTCCTCCGGCTCTTTTCCCGGCGATTCTACTTTCATTCCCAACCGTGACCGCATACCTGCCGGCGTCAGGCTCTTTGGCGGGACCAGGAAGCGAGCAGGGCCGCTTGTGGTGGCGGGCGTGTCAGGCTTTATGATCTTGCGCGGCTTCATGCGACCTCCGCATCGTCGGCCAAAGGATCCAACGTCGCGCCCAGCCAGAGTGTCAACGCTTCGGCGTAGGTCGCTTCAGGCAGCGTCCTGACCTCGAATCCGCTTCCGTCCGGGTATGTCACCTGCCATCGCCAGTAGCGCGCCTGATGCGGATCGGTCGCTGCTACGCTCGATTTCGCGCACGTTGCTACTGCTACAGTTGCTACAGTTGCTACAGGTCGCGCCTCTGCCCCCTCATGTGTAGCAGGTGTAGCAGGTGTAGCAGTAGCAGGATTCCCGGAAAGCCAATCTCTAAGCGCCATGGCGGGCCTCCGCGATCAACTCGGGACGGAGATAAATTCGCTTCCGCTTGCCTTCCATCGCAAGCCTTGCCCGCCCGGCCTCGGCAAGTTCGGCAATCGCTTCATCGAATGCCTTGGGGTCTCTCACCGCGCCGGGCCCCGATTGGCGCACCTCGCGGCTCGAAACCGAGTCCAGGCGATCCGCCCTGCATCGCTTGAGTAGCCATGCCTCCAGCTTCCCGGCGTTGACAGCGGCTCGGGGGAGCGCGAGCGTTCCAAGGAATCGCCGGGCTTCGTACAGGTGCCATGCCGCGATCCGCGCGCCCGCCAGTAGATGGTTCTCGCCAATTGCTCCTGTCGGTCCATGTTCGAAAACGTGGAACAGTGCGGCGAGTCTTGCCGCGTTGTCCGCTGCCTTGCTTGCCACGTCGCGGGCTTGCTCCATATCGCCGCCTGGCTTCAGCTCTGCCTCTACGGAGTCATGGAAATCGATCCACGCCGCCTTGGCGCCTGCCGATAGCTGCAGCATCGAGGGCGACAGCAGCCCATCCTGGGAGCGCGTGAGGGGCATATCCAGAAGCGTGCCGATGCGCCGATGGAATGCCGACAAGCTCGGCCAGCTTGCGGGAGGCTCTTTGAACGGTCGCGCGCCCTGGGTGCTTTCCGGCCACGCAATGAGGAAGCGCGCGGCGAAACCGGTTCCTCGGGCCAGCCCCTTCATCGCCTCAAGAAAAGCCCGCACGGTATCAGGCTGGACGGCCAACCCCATCGTGAGGCGCGCGCCCTGCAGGGTGAAGCTCTCGGATTGCTTGCGGTCCACGCGTTGCGATCCGCCATCCCACAGCACGTTGAGCAGGGCGAGATTTCGCATCACCGAATCCGCCTTCATCCCGTGACCGCCGAAGACAATTCCCGCTTCGCTCGAAAGCACTCCCGCACTTGGCCAGCCGCTTGCGAGTTTCCACGCCAGCGCCTCCGGCGTTGCATCGCCATACAGCAAGCGGGGCACTTGAGGCGCATCCGGCTTGTCGCCCTCAAGATCCTGCAGAGCGCGCTCGTCGTCGTCGCTCGGATGGTTCTTGCGAGAATGCTCCTTGATCTTGCTTAACAGTCCTTCGCGGCGCGCTTCCCACGCCTTGATCGCGGCCGAGTGCTTCGCTAACTCGGGCTTCGCCACTTCCTGTTGATTCGCCTCCCACTCCCGAACGGCCGAAAGGAAATGTCCGTCGCAGGTCGTCTTTCGCTCGCCCGATTCAGCGATGGCAAGCACGAATAGACTGGATGGGCCGGAGAGTCCCTCGGACCTTTGAACATCGGCAAGCCCTTGGCTCACTAAGGAAACCGCCGAGAGTGCGGAGCAAGCGGCCAGGGCGTCGGGGCATTGGACGAATCCCACAGCTTCCCGCACAGCTTCACCGATCACGCCGGGCAGCGCGTCCAAGGGATACGGTTCCGATGTAGTCGCCGCAACAAGCGGCATTAGCTCGGGCCATTCCTGGCTCTCTGTTGAGGCTGCCTCGCCGTGGTGAGCGGTAGATATGGGCGCGGTCGATTGCGCGGCTTGTAGGGCGTCTACGGGCCTCCTGTTGGCAATGGATTCGCGTACCGCATCCGGCCCGCGTGCCTGTGCCAAATCATTGAAGTCGGATGCGCCATCGGGCCGATTCACGCCCCACTCGGGCAGGGCGACGAGTCCGCGCACAGCGCGCGCCGCTGCGGTTGCCTTGGCGATGCCGGGATTACCCGGCGTTGCCGCATCGTCGTCGGCGCAAAGCACAAGTTCCAGACTGGAATACTTGTTGCGAATGGCGCGAGCTGTCGGCTCAAGGTTGCCCGCATCGAAGGCCACGGCCACGGCGTAACCCGTAGCCTCATGGATGCTCGCCGCCGTTGCGTATCCCTCGACGATGCACAGCACCTTGTCGGGCCTGCCGATGCTGAAATAGCAGCCCGGTTGTCGCGGCCCGGCGAGATAACGCTTTTGTCCATCCGGCGCGATGAAAGACAGTGATACCAATTCCCCGGCCACGTTGCGGGCAGGCACGATAAGCGCGCCGTCGCATCGCATCTGATTGAGCGCCATCGGGCCGCCATACACGCGCAACCCGTATGGCTTAACGCCCTTAGTGCGGAGATAGGCGTGAGATACGTCGGCAGGCTTCGCCGCGTTCCATATCCCCTTTGCCCGCTCCATCGTCTGAGCTGCCTCGCGCTCACGCTCTGCGAGGGCGTCACGTTGGGCGCGCTCGATCTTCTCTCGCCATGCTCGCTGCTCCGGATCTGAGCGAGGGCCGCGCTTGGCCTGCCACGTTTGGCATTCGCCGCTTCGCCAGTCATACACAATCCCGCCCTCGCCATCAGGGAATAGCTTTACTCGGCCCGCCGTGTCTGAGTGTTTGCCGTTGGTGGAAAAGGGCGTCCATCGCCCAGGCTCCAACCTCTCGGGCGGCTCGTAGCCAAGCGAGCGAATGAAGTCGCTAAAGGTTTCGTATCCGTGCGCGGCCATCATGCGGCCCCCCAACAGGGATGCGCGCGGAATCCCTCGTCTGTCTGTGCGCGACTCCTCGCGCCGGTGTTGTACCAGAGAATGGCGAGTGCCTTGCTCGCTTCCGACAGGTCGGCTATGCTCGATTCAGTGATTGCTTTCCCTGCCCCAGAGTCGCTCCAACGGCCTGGGGCATTGTTTTTGCGCGGTTCCATTTATCCTCCGTTCGCATGGGCAGAGGCAATGCGCGCAGCTATCCAGGCGTCGATTGCGCGAGAGTCCCACGCCACGGCGCGGGCGCCGAGCGAAACAGGCGCGGGAAACTCACCGACCGCGATCTTGTTGTAGAGAGTGCTTCGGGAAAGCCCCACCCGCTCTTTAACGGCGGGCAGGCGCAGCAGCTGTAACGCGACGGGATGCAGGTCTTTATCGGCCATGTCGCCCTCCTAGGGCGTTGATAGATGAACATGGCCTCTATTGGAATGCGTTACTTGATTCGTGTGGCGTCAACAATCTTCCGGATTTTTGACGCGATTGGCTTTGCGATCACCTTTAGCGAGTCGAGGTCTTCATCAGCGGTCCATTTGTTATCCTTTAGTGCACGCTGAATCTTGCTCTTGCTGAAGCCCTCTACTTCCAGCGCACTTATAGCTTGGCTGCGGCTCAACCCGTTGCGACAGAGGAGTTCAACGCCTGCGGCTATTGCATCTTTTTCCTGCTCCGTACGGTCGGATTGCCTCCGTCCCGGAGCGCTGTTCTTAACTCCGAGAGCGGTATCTGCCTGTTCGCCGTCGATAATTCGTTGAAAGGCCTCGGCCAGATATCGGGCGTGATGAAAGTGAACACCGGCGAGTGAGCCGTTTCCAGCGTAGAACATCCCAATGAACTCATCTAAGATGCTTCTGGCAGCCTCGATATCGCCAGCCCTCGCGCGCTTAGCATCGAGTTCGGCGTAAACCGCGGCGAAGAGAGCGCGGTTATCCTCCGGGTATGGCACGTTCACGGCGGCTTTCAGGAAATTCCTTCGGGGAGCCCGCTTTGGTGCCTTTTTGAGGGCGCGAGATTTCGGCCGTTTGCTTTTCATGTCGAGTAATTACTCTCTAGGCGCTTCGGCCTTGTCGCGCGCTTACGCTCGTTTCGGGGCAATGCTTATAACCTTGTCGGCTTCCTTCCTCTTGGCATCCAGAAAATCCGCCCATGATTGCATCATCTTCGTGCGCTCGGGCAGGTATTGGGTATGGTGATATGCCGCCCGAATCTTGTTGGTTTCCTTATGGGCTAGTTGCCGCTCGATCGCGTCGGCTTTCCAGTTCTGAGCATTGAGGATTGTTGAAGCTGTGGCGCGGAAGCCGTGCCCGGTTGCGCGCCCACGATAGCCCATGCGATAGAGGGCGAACAGAATGGTGTTCTCGCTCATCGGCCTCGTGGAGTTGTGTTCGTTCGGGAAAAGGTAGTCGCCTTCCCCTGTGATGGTCTGCAGTTCCTCCAACGCTTCCACGGACTGAGTGGACAAGGGGACGATGTGCTCATGGCGTCCTTTCATTCGCTCCGCCGGGATGCGCCATTCATTCTTGGCGAAGTCGATTTCCGGCCAAGTGGCCCCGCGCAGCTCACCCGTCCTTACGAACGTCAATACCAGTAGGCGGATCGCCAGTTTGGTTATCGTGGTCCCGTCATAGGACTCCAGCTTCTCAAGGAACGCGGGTAGTTCGCCCTCGGCCAAGCGCGCGTAGTGCTTTTTCTCCACAACCTCCAATGCTCCCCGAAGGGCGGGCGTGGGATCGTACTTCGCCCGGTTCGTCGCGATGGCATAGCGGAAAACCTGCCCCGCTACCGCGCGGGCCTTTGCCGCCACTTCATGGGCCCCTCGCGCTTCGATTTCCCTTAGCACTTCCAGAAGGAGCTGCGAGTCAACGTCGCTGACTGCCTTCGGCCCCAATTTCGAAAACAGGTTTTTCTCTAGCCGGTTCTTGACCGCCTTTCGATGGGCGTCCGACCACTTCGTCCCGCGCTTCTCCATCCACTCCAGCGCAATCGCCCGAAACGTGTTGTCCGCCTTCTCCCGCTGCTGGCGCTTCTTCTCTTGACGGGCGGCGCCTGGGTCGGCCCCGTTCGCCATGATTTCCCGCGCCTCCTGCCGCTTGGTGCGAGCCGCCTTCAACGTGGTGTCGGGGTAGACGCCAAGGGCCAGCAGCTTTTCCCTGCCAGCGAAGCGATATTTGAAGCGCCAGTATTTCCCGCCGTCCGGCTTGACCAAGAGGTACATCCCGGCACCCTCCGCATCCCTGCGCTTGTAGGGCGCTTCCTCGGGCTTCGCGTTCTTCACGTCAACATCGTTACGGATCGGTGAGCGGAGGGGCATTTGGGGGTACTCCGTTGATGTGGCCGTCTTGATTCCCCCAAAAGTACCCCCAGATACCCCCGGGTGTCAATGGACGTTAGTAGCCCGCTCCGGAACTGCAGGAGGGATGATTCAGAGAAGGATTGGCGTTGCGAGGGATGAAACTGGACAGCTTTGGAAGCTACTTTGGTGCCGGGAGGGGGAATCGAACCCCCATGGTGTTGCCACCGCGGGATTTTGAGTCCCGTGCGTCTACCAATTCCGCCATCCCGGCTCGTCCTCCCCAGCCGTGCGGAAGGCCGGGACGAGGATGAAATTATAATCGAGCGGTGCGCCTCTCCGATTTCGACTACGAGCTGCCCCCGCAGCTCATTGCGCAGCACCCCGTCGCCGAGCGCACCGCGAGCCGGCTGCTGCACGTCGACGGCGGTCGCATCGAGGACCTTCGCTTCGCCGACATCGCCTCGCTCATCGCCGCGGGCGACCTCCTGGTCGTGAACGACACGCGCGTCATCAAGGCACGGCTGCACGGCCACAAGGACTCAGGCGGGGAAGTGGAGATGCTGGTGGAGCGGGTGATCGATTCGCATCGCGCGCTCGCGCAGGTGCGCGCGAGCAAGGCGCTCAAGGCGGGACGCACGGTGCGCATCGGCGGCGATATCGATGTCGAGGTGCTGGGACGCGAGGGCGAGTTCCTCGAGCTGCGCTTTCCGGGTGAGGGCGTGATGGCGGCGCTGGAGGCCTGCGGTGAAGTGCCGCTGCCGCCGTACATCACGCATGCCGCCGCCTCCGAGGACGAGGCGCGCTACCAGACGGTGTATGCGCAGGTGCCGGGCGCCGTCGCCGCGCCCACCGCCGGGCTGCACTTCGACGATGCGTTGATCGCACGGTTGAAGGCGAAGGGCGTGGAAGTGGCGTCGGTCACCCTGCACGTGGGCGCCGGGACGTTCCAGCCCGTACGCGTCGACGACGTCTCGAAGCACGTGATGCATTCGGAGTGGTACAGCGTGCCCGAGGCGACGGTGGCGGCGGTCGCGCGGGCGAGGGCGGGGAAGGGACGCGTGGTTGCGGTGGGGACGACGGCACTGCGGGCGCTGGAATCCGCGGCCGCCTCCGGAGTGCTTCGCGCGGGCAGCGCCGAGACGCGGCTCTTCATCGTGCCCGGCTTTCGCTTCGACGTGGTCGATCGCCTCATCACCAACTTCCACCTGCCGCGCTCGACGCTCCTCATGCTGGTGAGCGCCTTCGCTGGCGTGGACAACATCCGCCGCGCCTACGCTCATGCCGTCGCCCGTCGCTATCGCTTCTTCAGCTACGGCGACGCCATGCTCCTCGAAAAAAAATAACCGGGGACAGACCTCGGTTATCGCCGAGCGATAACCGAGGTCTGTCCCCGGTTATTTCAGAAATAGCGGGACTGGATGCGCGTGCGCACCTGGTCGAGCAGGTCGTCGGCGGGCAGCGGCGCGAGGTGTTGGGGCTCGCACGGGCGCACGGCCGCGCGCTCGATGGCGTTGGCCGCGTCGAGGAAGACCGAAGCGATCCAGCGAAGGCCGTCGGCATGCCATGTGGTTTCGAAGTGCACGGCGAGCTCCTCAGTACGCGTCGTTGGCGGCGGCGGGGCCCTCGGCGATGGAGATCCACGCCGAGTCGAGCGCCTGCACCACGGTGCGGCCAGGACGCGCGACGATCAGCGCGTCGCCGGGGCCGACGATGTTGTCCTTGCGGCTGCCCTCTTCGGTGATCCAGACGGTGCCCGCGCGCGACGAGATGCGCGTTCCTTCGGCGTCGTCGAGGGACAGGATCTGGCCGGCTTCGAGCACGAGCACCGGGGATTTCACGATCGCTTGCATGGTTGCCTCCTTGCTTGGATGCTCCGGCTGCATGCAGAATGGGCGCATGCTGGCCCGGATGAACGCCATCTTCCCCTTGGAAAGCACCACCCTCAAACGAAAAGGGCGCATCTTCTGCATGAGGCAGGCGCATGGCTAACGCGCATCGCGCCCTGCCCCCGCTCGACCTGCTGCGCGGCTTCGAGGCGGCCGCCCGGCACCTGTCCTTCACGCGCGCCGCCACCGAGCTCTTTCTCACGCAGTCGGCGGTGAGCCGGCAGATCCAGGCGCTGGAGGAATTCGTCGGCGTCGAGCTCTTCCACCGCCGCCACAAGGCGCTCGCGCTCACCGAGGCGGGGCAGGCCTACTACCGCACCGTCACCAATGCGCTCGACCTGGTGCGCGACGCCACGCGTAAGTTGAAGGAATCGCGCAAGGGCCACGTGCTCACCGTGACCACCACGGTGTCGTTCGCGGCGTTGTGGCTCGTGCCCCGCCTCGCGCGTTTTCGAAAGGAGCATCCCCATGTCGACGTGCGCATCACCGCCACGCACGAGGTGGTGGACCTGGAGCGCGAGGGCGTCGACGTGGCGATCCGCGATTGCCCGCTGAACAAGGTTCCACCCGGTGCGGTGTTCCTGGTGGGCGAGCATCTCGCGCCGATGGCGAGCCCCGCGTATCTCAAGGAGGCCAAGCGCGCGAAGCTGCCGCTCGGGCATCCCGAAGACCTGCGCCACCACGTGCTCCTCAACCTGCACGACGTGTCGCGCCGCTGGCCGTGGCTCTCCTGGGCGGCGTGGTTCGAGTCGATGGGCGTGGAGGATGCGACGCCCGCGGGCACGCTCACCTTCGACCAGTACGACCAGGTGATCCACGCGGCGCTGCACGGCCAGGGCGTGGCGCTCGGCCGCATGACGCTCGCGGGGCAGCACATCCGCGCGCACCAGCTCGTCCCGCTCTTCGGCCAGCGCCAGCGCCTCTCGCGCGGGTTCCACGCCGTCTTCGCCCGCGACGCCGCCGAGCGTCCGGAGGTGAACCAGTTCGTAGACTGGCTGCGCACGGAGATCGATTCAGAAAGATAACCGGGGACAGACCTCGGTTACCGCCCGCTGATAACCGAGGTCTGTCCCCGGTTATCTTTTCAGTTCAGCGCCTTCCTCTGCGCCGGGGCGTGGTGCTCGTTGATCCTCGAGTTGGCCGAAACGTGCTGACGCAGGAACTCCATCTGGTCGGCGAGGATGCGGCGGTTGGCGAGGATGAGGAACTCGGCGCGGTTCGGGACGTAGGGCGCGTAGATGAGCTGCATGTGCGCCTCTTCGGGGGTGCGGCTGCCCTTCCTCTGGTTGCAGGCGCGGCACGCGGTGACGACGTTCATCCAGGTGTCGCGCCCGCCGCGCGACATCGGCAGGATGTGGTCGCAGGTGAGCTTGAACGGCGAGAAATTGCCGCTGCAGAAGGCGCACACGAAGCGGTCGCGGTTGAAGAGCTCGCGGTTGTTGAGCGGGGGGACCTGGTTGAAGCCCTTGATCGCGAGCGCCTTGCCGCGGATCGCGATGATGGAATTGGCGGTGATGCTGGAGATCTCGCCGGTGCGGTGGCAGCGCCCCCCGTAGACGGTAAAGGCCTCGCTGCCCGTCTCCCAGGCAACGCGCTCCTTGGCGTAGTACCAGACCGCCTGCTGCCAGGTCACCCAGCGATGGGGAACGCCGTGCTGGTCGAGCGTGAGGATGAGTGGCAGGCTTCGGTTCACCGGGGTCGGCAGGGCTCTCTTTTGCCAGTTAAATCGACTACTTGGATAATAGAGTTCGGAACTGGGATAAATCTACCATAGGCAGGGGCTGGCCATGAACCTGGACCGCGTCACCTCGGGGCGAGACCTCGGCAATGACTTCAACGTGATCATCGAGATCCCGATGAACGCCGACCCCATCAAGTACGAGATCGACAAGGCGACCGGCGCCCTTTTCGTCGACCGGTTCGTCTCCACGGCGATGCATTACCCGTGCAACTACGGCTATGTGCCCGACACCCTCTCCGACGACGGCGATCCGGTCGACGTGCTGGTGATTACGCCTTTCGCGCTCACGTCCGGCGTGGTGGTGCGTTGCCGCGTGATCGGGCTGCTCAAGATGTCCGACGAGGCGGGCGGCGACACCAAGGTGCTCGCCGTGCCCATCGACAAGCTCACCCCGCTCTATAGCCGGATCAAGGACGCGCGCGACCTGCCCGAGATGACTCTCTCGCAGATCACGCACTTCTTCGCCCACTACAAGGACCTCGAGCCCGGCAAGTGGGTGAAGGTCGAGGGCTGGGGCACGCCGCAGGAGGCGAAGAAGGAGATCGTCGACGGCGTGAAGCGCTGCAGGAAGGCGCGCGGAAAGAAGAAATAGTGCGCCTCGTGCGCCCGGCGCTCGAGCATTTGCCGAGCTATGCCGCGGCGCTCGGGCGCGGCTGGTCGCCGGACAACATCCGCAAGCTCGCCGCGACGCGCGAGGAGCTCGCCGCGATCGAAAGGGACGGCGCCCTTTTCGTCGAGCGCATGATCGACCGCGAGGCCGTCGCGGGGCCCATCACCCTAGCCGACGGCTCGAAGGTTCCACGGCTTCCCGGCATCCGGCTCTGGATGTGGGACGGGGAATTCTGCGGCTCCATCGGGTTTCGATGGCAGCCCGGCACTTCCGAGCTTCCCGCCTACGTGCTGGGGCACATCGGCTATGCCGTGGTGCCCTGGAAGCAACGCCGCGGCTATGCGACGCTCGCACTCGCCGGGATGCTCGACGAGGCGCGCAGGCAGGGGCTCGCCAGCGTCCAGATCACCAGCGACGACGACAACACCGCGTCGCAAAAGGTGATTCTCGCCAACGGTGGCGTCGAGATCGACCGGTTCGCGAAGCCGGCGGCGCTCGGAGGCAAGCCGAGCATCCTCTACCGCATCGACCTGTAATTTCACGGGCCATGGATCGACCCACCGCCATGAAGACTCTCTTGTCCCTCCTCGCCATGCTGCTCCCCGCCACCCTCCATGCCGCCGATTGCACGGTGCGTTCCGGCCCGTCATCCAATGCCCTGGTGGAGCTCTACACGTCCGAAGGCTGCTCGAGCTGCCCGCCCGCGGACCGCTGGCTCTCGTCGTTCGCGCGCAAGCCCGATCCGCGCGTGGTGCCGCTCGCCTTCCACGTGAGCTACTGGGATTACATCGGCTGGAAGGACCTCTTCGCCGACCCGCGCTACACGCAGCGCCAGCGCGACTTCGCCAAGGCCACGGGCGCGCGCTCGGTGTACACGCCGCAGGTGATCCTCGCGGGGCGCGACTATGCGTCGTGGCACGGCCCGGGCGCGGCCGCGGCCATCGAGGCCGCCAAGGCGAAAGCGCCCCGTGCCTCGATCGAGATCACGCCGCGGGCGACAGGCGCGGGCGGCATCGCGGGCGAAGTGTCCGCGCACGCCCTCGGCGCGCCGCACGGCGAGCTCGCGCTGGTGGTGGCCGTCACCCAGAACGGCCTTTCGAGCAAGGTGACGGCGGGCGAGAACCGCGGCGAGACGCTGGAGCACAACTTCGTGGTGCGCGACGTCGCGGTGGTGCCGTCGCTCAAGGGCGCTTTCTCCTTCGCGCCCCAGGCGCGCTGGGACCTGGCGCACATGTCGGTCGTCGCCTTCGTCCAGGACGTGAAGAGCGGGGAAGTGCTGCAGTCGCTGTCGGCGCCCGTCTGCCGGTAGCGCGCGACGAATCAGTCGCAGGGCGTCGCCGCGACGACCGCGGCAGCGCGGCGCATGTTGAGCCACGCGAGGAGCGCCAGCGCCGCGCCGATCAGCCCCATGCCGCAGAGCTCGAGCGGGGGCGGGCGTTCGCCCAGCTGGATCGCCGAAGCGAGCACCGCGATCACCGGGATGCCGAGCGAGTTGAGCCCGGCGATGCCCGCCGGCGTGTGCGAGAGCACGTAGGTCCAGAGCCACCAACCGATGGCCGTCGCGAACACAGTGGAGAATGCGAGCGCGACCACGAACTGCGTCGTCCAGTGCACCGCCGGGTGGGGATGCAGCGACGCCAGCAGCGCGAGCGCCGCGAAGCCGAAGAGGAGCTGCCACGCGGTGTATAGAAGGGGGTCGGCCCCACGCATGGGCCAACGCTTGGAGAGCACCGCGGCGAGCGCCCACACGGCGCCGGCGAGGATCGCGAGGAGGCTTCCCGCGACGCTCGTGAGGTTCCAGGGCGCCACGATGAGGAGCAGCCCTGCGAAGGCCACGGCCACCGCGAGCCACTGCGCGCCGCGCATGCGCTCGCCGATGATGAAGTGCGCGAAGACGATCATCCAGAAGGGCATCGTGAAGACCAGCACGGAGGTGCGCCCGGTGTCGGCGAACATGAGCGCGAAGTGCGTGAGCGCGACGAAAAGCGCCACCTGCATGAGCCCCAGGACGACTGCCATGCGGTAGCCGGGAAGCGCAAGGGCGCGGCGCTGCGCCTTCACGATGAGGAAGAGGAAGGCGGCGCCCAATCCCACGCGCAGCGCCGCGAAGTCGAAGGGGTGCGCGTAGGCGAGGCCGATCTTCATCACCACCCACGAGTAGCCCCAAATCGCGATGAGCGCCGCGAGCGCGGCGACGGGGACCGACGCTTCCTTCCTCACGAGGCGTTCGCGAGGGGCGGGTGGCTGCGGATCTCCAGCTGCGGGCCGTCGGACGCGTTCCAGCGCAGGTCGCCGCGCGCGAGGCTCTCGACCTGCGCCACCACCAGCGCGTCGAAGCCGCCCCCGGGGGCGGGTGCGGCGTTCACGATGGTGCCCGCCGCCTGGCCGGGAAAGGCGCTGCTGTAGACGCTCTGGCCGGGCTGGGGGCGATCGCTCCCGCCCACGTGCGCGAGCGCCATGCGCCGCTTGAGGATGCCGCGGTACTGCGTGCGCGCGACGATCTCCTGGCCGGGGTAGCAACCCTTCTTGAAGCTCACGCCGCCCACCAGTTCGAAGTTCGCCATCTGCGGCACGAACGCGTCCTGCGTCGCGGCGACGATGGTGGGGACGCCGGCCTGGACGGAAAGCCATTCCCATTGGTCCTCGGCGCCGCGCCACTCTCCGGGGAACGAGGCGCGGAAGGCATCGGCCGACGCTGCGGGCACCAGCGCCACGTAGCGCTCGGCATCGAGGGCGATCGCGAACGCGCCGTCCTTCCCGGCCACGCGCAACGGCGCGGGCAGGCTCCCGAAGCGCGCCTCGATGCGTGCCGCCGCGCCGGGGCCGGCGATGCCGAAGCGCGCGTATTGCGCGCCCGCGTCGGCGATCTTCACCTTCGCGCGCAGCACGAACATCGCGAGGCGCTTGGCGATGGGCGCCGCGATCTCGGCGGGCAGCAGGATGAAGTACTCCTCGCCGTGGCGCGCGAGGAGAAACGTCGCGAGGAGGCGGCCCTTCGCCGAGCACCACCCGTTCCATTGCGACGCTTCCGGCTCGAGCGCCTGCACGTCGTTGGTGAATTGCGCGTGGAGGAAGGCGGCCGCGTCGTCCCCCGAAACCTCGAGGAGCGCGTTGTGGGAAAGGTCGGCGAGGAGATCGGACGGCATGGAGGCTTCGCGTGGGTGCGGCGCTGCGGGAACACCAGTATAGCGAGGCGGCGATCACGCTTCGGCTGCGCGCCTCGCGCGCGGCCCTCTTCGCGATCGGCTCCATGGCCTGCGCGACGCTCGCGTTGATCGCCTTCACGCCCGGGCCTGCCGCGGCGCGCATCCTCGCGGCCACCTGGATCGCGTGCGCGGCGTTGCACGCGGCGCATGGCGCGGCGCTGCATCGCGGCCGGCATGGCGTGCGCGAGCTCACCCTCGGCCGTGGCGGTGAAATCGAGGTGCGCGGCGACGCCGACGCGTGGCGCGTGGGAACACTTCGCGACGGCTCCTTCGTCACGCCGTGGCTCACGCTCGTGCGTTGGCGCGAGCACGGCGCGCGCTTCGACCGCACCGTCGCGATCCTGCCCGGCATGCTCGGCGCCGAGGAGTATCGACGCCTGCGAGTGCTGCTGCGCTGGTCCTAGTCTAGGATTGCGTCCATGACCGTCCTGGAAACGGCGCGCATGGCGCTGCGCCGCCTCTGCCTCGAAGACGCGCCCTTCATCCGCGAGCTGGTGAACGAGCCCTCGTGGATCCGCTTCATCGGCGATCGCGGCGTGCGCAGCCTCGATGACGCGCGCGCCTATCTCGCCCGCGGGCCCATCGCGATGTACGAGCGCTGCGGCTTCGGCCTGTGGCTGTGCGAATCGAAGCCGGCGGGCGAGCCTCTCGGCATCTGCGGCCTCGTCAAGCGCGACACGCTCGAGGACGTCGACCTCGGCTTCGCATTCCTGCCGCGCTTCTGGGGCCTGGGCTACGCGCACGAATCCGCTGCGGCGGTGCTCGACTATGCGCGCGAAGTCCTCGAGCTCGATCACGTCGTCGCCATCACCTCGCCCGACAACGAAGCCTCCATCCGCTTGCTGCGCAAGCTCGGCCTGAGGCTCGAGAAGACCCTCGAAGTGGGCGGGCTCGCGACCCAGCTCTTCGCCACCTGATGCTGCGCACCGTCTCGGCCACGCGCTACGTGACGCCGCTTCGCGAGGGCGGCTCGCTCCCGGCGATCGTCGAGGCCGACGACGACGGGCTCTACGTGATCAAGTTCCGCGGCGCGGGGCAGGGCGAAAAGGCGCTCGTGGCGGAGCTCATCGCCGCGGAGGTCGCGCGCGCCCTCGGGCTCGCCGTGCCCGAGGTGGTCCTGATCGAGCTCGACCCGGAGCTCGCGCGCGCCGAGCCCGATCCCGAGATCCAGGAGCTCATCAAGGCGAGCGCGGGCCTGAACCTCGCGCTGGACTACCTGCCGGGGTCGGTCACGTTCGATCCGGTCGCCGACCGCGTGGACGCGGGGCTCGCCTCGTCCATCGTTTGGTTCGACGCCCTCGTCGCCAACATCGACCGCACGCCGCGCAACACCAACATGCTCGTGTGGCACCGTAAGCTCTGGCTCATCGACCACGGCGCGGCGCTCTATTTCCATCACGGCGGCGGCGATTTCGCGGCGCGCGGCCGCGACGCCTTCGCGCAGGTGAAGGACCACGTCCTCCTCGCGCGCGCGAGCCGGATCGAGGCGGTGGACGCCGAACTCGCCGCGCGCCTCGCGCCCGCCGCCATGAGCGCCATCCTCGCCCTGGTGCCCGGTGCATGGCTCGGCGACGATCGCGAGGCCCGCGCCGCGGCTTACACTCGTTATTTCGCGGCGCGGCTCGAGTCGCCGCGCCCCTTCATCGAGGAGGCCCTTCGTGCCCGGCGCGCGCTCGACCTATGACTACGCGGTGATCCGGGTGGTCCCGCGCGTCGAACGCGAGGAGTTCGTGAACGTGGGCGTGATCGTCTCGTGCCCCGGCGAGGACTTCCTCGAGGCAGTGATCGAGCTCGACGAGGCGAGGCTCACGGCGCTCGATCCCTCGATCGACATGGAGGCGGTGCGCGCCCACCTCGCCGCGATCCCGGCCATCTGCGCGGGCGGCGCGGCGGCGGGCGCCATCGGGCGAATGCCGCCCAGGGAGCGCTTCCGCTGGCTCACGGCGCCGCGCAGCACCATCGTGCAGACGTCGCCCGCGCACGCGGGGCGCTGCGCCGACCCGGGCTCGCTCCTCGAGCATCTCCTCGCCACCATGGTGCGGCCGGCGAAAGCGGGCGGGGCGCGCACGTGAAAGAAAGGATCAAGGCTCCGCTCGCCACCATCGAGGTGATGCCCACGGGCGAACCCGCGATCTCGTGGGATGAGATCTGGGAGTTCGTCCAGCGCTACTACGACACCGAGCGCGACTACGTGGAGGAGCTCATCCGCCACCACGGCTCGATCGCGCTTTTCCGCGCCCCCGGCGGCGTCAACCTCGTGGGCCTCGCCGCGCTCGACGTCTATCCGACGACTTTCGAGGGCCGCAAGGTCGCGGTGATCTTCACCTCCCACGTGATGCTCGACGAGGCCTATCGCGGGCACAACCTGCTGCAACGGCTCGGGTGGCGCACGTTCCTCAGGACGCGCCGGCGCTTCCCGCTGCTGCCGATCTACTGGTTCTTCGACGCGTTCGGACATCGCAGCTACCTCCTGCTCGCGCGCAACTTCCGCGATTTCTGGCCGCGCTACGACCGACCGGTGCCGCCCTGGGAGCGCGGATTCATGGATCACCTCGCGCGCGAGATGTACCGCGACGCCTGGCAGCCCGAGCTGGGCATCGTGCGGCGCTCCGGGCACAAGCGCCTGAGGCCCGGCGCGGCCCCCGTCGACGCGGAGCTCGCGAGCGATCCCCACCTCGCGTTCTACACGCGCGCCAATCCCGGGCACGGCGCGGGCGACATGCTGGTGTGCCTGTGCCCGTTGAGCATCGCCAACCTCGCCACGCTCGGCCTGCGCGCGTGGCGTCGGGGGCGCCGCAAGAACGCGGCGCGTTAGGCGCCGCGACGGTATAATTCGTCCATGAATCCGCAAGACGCGCCGCCGCGGCAGGTCCTCACGCTGCCGGGCGCGGTTGCGATGTCGCCCTTCCGGGTCTCGAAGCTGCTGGCGGCCCTGCCCCACGAAGCCCTCTCGATCGACACCCGCTTCGTCCATTTCGCCGCGATCGCGGCGCCGCTCGCCGCGCACGAGACCGCGGTCCTGGAAAAGCTCCTCACTTACGGCACCGCCGCCCACGGCGCGCCCGCGGGTTCGCTCATGCTGGTGCTGCCGCGCTTCGGCACCGTGTCGCCGTGGTCGTCGAAGGCCACCGACATCGCGCACAACTGCGGCCTCGAGAAGGTGATCCGCGTGGAGCGCGGCGTGGCCTATTACGTGACCGCGCGCGAGCCGGGCCCCCTCGCGGAAGGCTCGTACAACGCGCTCGCGCCCGCCATCCACGACCGCATGACCGAGACGGTCGTCTCCGACCTCGATGCCGCGCGCCGGCTCTTCGCCCACGACGCGCCCCGCGCGATCGCCACCATCGACATCCTCGGCGGCGGCAAGAAGGCGCTCGAGGTGGCCAACGCGTCCATGGGCCTCGCGCTCGCGCCCGACGAGATCGACTATCTCGTCGAGAGCTTCACGCTCCTCGCGCGCAACCCGAGCGACGTCGAGCTCATGATGTTCGCGCAGGCCAATTCCGAGCACTGCCGCCACAAGATCTTCAACGCCTCGTGGACCATCGACGGCGTGGCCGAGGAGCGCTCGCTCTTCCAGATGATCCGCAACACCCACGAGTCCCATCCGCGCGGCACCGTGGTGGCGTACTCGGACAATTCCGCGGTGATGCAGGGCGCCGAGGTCGAGCGTTTCTTCCCCGACGCTTCGGGCGAATGGCGCTACCGAAGCGACCTCACGCACATCCTCATGAAGGTCGAGACCCATAACCACCCGACCGCCATCGCCCCGCACCCGGGCGCCGGCACCGGCGCCGGCGGCGAGATCCGCGACGAGGGCGCCACCGGCATCGGCGGCAAGCCCAAGGCGGGCCTCACCGGCTTCTCGGTCTCGAACCTCGCGATCCCCGGCGCGCGCGAGCCCTGGGAGAGCGAATACGGCAAGCCCGCGCGCATCGCGTCCGCGCTCGACATCATGATCGACGGTCCCATCGGCGGCGCCGCGTACAACAACGAGTTCGGCCGGCCCAACCTCGCCGGCTACTTCCGCACCTTCGAGCTGGCGAGCGAGGGCGAGGTGCGCGGCTACCACAAGCCGATCATGCTGGCGGGCGGCTACGGCAACATCTCCGCGAAGCACACGCACAAGCGCAACCTCGGGCCGGGCACGATCTTCATCCATCTGGGCGGTCCGGGCTTCCTCATCGGCATGGGCGGCGGCGCCGCCTCCTCGATGGCTTCCGGGCAGAACGTGGAGTCGCTCGATTTCGATTCGGTGCAGCGCGCCAACGCGGAGCTCGAGCGCCGCTGCCAGGAAGTGATCGACGCCTGCTGGCAGATGGGCGAGGCGAACCCGATCCTCGCGATCCACGACGTCGGCGCGGGCGGACTGTCCAACGCCTTCCCCGAGCTCGCGCACGGCGGCGGAGTGGGCGCGCAGTTCGATCTGCGCAGGGTGCCGATCGAGGAGCCGGGCATGTCGCCGATGCAGGTGTGGTCGAACGAGTCGCAGGAGCGCTATGTGCTCGCCATCGACGGCGCGCGCCTCGCGGATTTCGAGCGCATCTGCGCGCGCGAGCGGTGCCTCTATGCGGTGGTGGGCGAGGCGCGCACCGACCACGAGCTGGTGGTCGAGGACCCCCTCTTCGGGAATACGCCGGTCGACATGCCGCTCGAGGCCCTGCTGGGCAAGCCGCCCCGCATGCACCGAAGCGTGAATCGCAAGCCGCGCGTTCTCTCTCCCCTCACGCCCCGCGCGTCTTCGCTCAAGGAATCGGCCTACCGGATCCTGCGGCTTCCCACCGTGGCCGACAAGACGTTCCTCATCTCCATCGGCGACCGCAGCGTGGGCGGCGTCACGGCGCGCGACCAGATGGTGGGGCCGTGGCAGGTTCCCGTCGCCGACTGCGCCGTGACGACACTCGGCTACTCGACCTACCTCGGCGAGGCGATGGCGATCGGCGAGCGCACCCCGCTCGCACTCATCGACGGCCCCGCCTCCGGGCGCATGGCGGTGGGCGAGGCCGTCACCAACATCGCCGCGGCCGCGATCGGCTCCATCGGCGACGTGAAGCTCTCGGCCAACTGGATGTGCGCGGCGGGGCATCCCGGCGAGGACGCGGCGCTCTTCGACACCGTGAAGGCGGTCGGCATGGAGCTATGCCCGGCGCTCGGCATCTCCATCCCCGTGGGCAAGGACTCGATGTCGATGCGCACCACATGGCGCGACGCGAAGACGGGCGAGGAAAAGGCGGTCACGGCGCCGGTGTCGCTCATCGTCTCGGCGTTCGCGCCCGTGACGGACGTGCGCGTGACGCTCACGCCGGAGCTTCGCCGCGACGCGGGCGAGACGGAGCTCGTGCTCATCGACCTGGGCGCGGGCAGGAACCGCATGGGCGGCTCGGCGTTCGCGCAGGTGCACGGCGAGCTGGGCGACGCGGCGCCGGACCTGGAGGACGCGGCGAAGCTCGCAGCCTTCTTCGCCGCGATCCAGGCCCTCAATCGCGACAGGCTCATCCTCGCCTACCACGACCGCTCCGACGGCGGCCTCTTCGCGACGCTCTGCGAGATGGCGTTCGCCGCCCGCGCGGGCGTGACCGTCTACCTCGACGCGCTCGCCATCGACATGAAGCGCCTGGACGTGGATGGCCAGGAGCGCGCCGCCGACGTCCTCGCGGGCGACCTCGAGGAGCGAGCCGCCGCCGTGCTCTTCAACGAGGAGCTGGGCGCGGTGCTGCAGATCCGCAAGTCCGAGCGCTCGGTGGTGATGCAGCGCCTGCGCGACGCGGGACTTTCCGGGGAGGCGCACGTGATCGGGCACCCCAACGCCGATGGCGAGGTGCGTATCGTCGTGAACGCGAAGCCCGTGCTCGCGGAGAAGCGCGTCGACCTGCACCGCGCGTGGTCGTCGGTCACGCACCACATCCAGCGCCTGCGCGACAACCCGGAATGCGCCGACCAGGAATACGACCGCCTCCTCGACGAAGCCGACCCGGGCCTGAACGCGAAGCTCACCTTCGATCCCGCCCACGACATCGCCGCGCCGTACATCGCGAAGGGCGCGCGCCCCCGCGTCGCGGTGCTGCGCGAGCAGGGCGTGAACGGCCAGATGGAGATGGCGGGCGCCTTCGACCGCGCGGGCTTCGCGGCGGTGGACGTGCACATGAGCGACATCATCGCCGGGCGAGTGAAGCTCTCGGACTTCAAGGCGTTCGCGGCGTGCGGCGGCTTCAGCTACGGCGACGTGCTCGGCGCGGGCGAGGGCTGGGCCAAGTCGATCCTCTTCAACCCGCGCGCGCGCGACGAGTTCGAGGCGTTCTTCCGCCGCGCCGACTCGTTCGCGTTCGGCGCCTGCAACGGCTGCCAGATGATGTCGAACCTGAAGGACATCATTCCGGGCGCGCAGAATTGGCCGCACTTCGAGAGGAACGCCTCCGAGCAGTACGAGGCGCGCCTCGCGCTGGTGGAGGTGGCGAAGTCGCCGTCGATCCTCTTCGCCGGGATGGAAGGCAGCCGCGTCCCGATCGCCACGGCGCACGGGGAAGGACGCGCGGTGTTCGCGAGCCCGGCCGCCATGGACGCCTGCCGCTACCTCGTCGCGGCGCGCTTCGTCGACAACCACGGCCGCGCGACCGAAGCCTATCCGTACAACCCCAACGGCTCGCCGCAGGGCGTGACCGGCGTCACCACGCCGGACGGGCGCTTCACCATCCTCATGCCGCACCCCGAGCGCGTGTTCCGCTCGGTGCTGCTTTCCTGGCACCCGCGCGAGTGGGGGGAGGATTCGCCGTGGATGCGCATGTTCCGCAACGCCCGCGCCTGGGTGGGATGACGTCGCGCCGGGGCGAATCGCCTCGGAGATTCGCCTCGAAGGGGATATGATGGCGGCGATCATGGCCCCGCCGCTGTCGCGCTACTCGTTCCTCACCATCGTCGCCTTCACGCTGCTCGCCCTGGGCCTCGTGCGCGCGGTGCTGGTCGTGGCGCACGAGCCGGTGCTCGGCTACGGCGACCAATCCGACATGCATCGCACCGCCGACTGCGTCGGCATCGAGCCGCTCACGGCGGCGCGCACCGGCACCGGTGCGCCGCGGCCCGTCGCCATCTACCACACCGCGGGCTTCAAGGGCTCCGGCTGCTACCCGGGTTCGAGCGCGATCATCGCCGCGCCGGTGGTCCTCGTCTACGGCATCGCGTCGATCGCGAGCGACGAGCCCGAGATCCTCATCCCGCTGCGCGCCTTCGGGGTCTTCAACCTCGCGCTCCTGGGCGCGCTCG
>JBBRTF010000056.1:0-21724 GCA_038244725.1 Burkholderiales bacterium | reverse complement strand
CGCGCATGCCGGGCCACGTCCGCCCGGGCATTCCTCGCACCTGCTTGCCGTTGGAGTTCCATGCGTTCGCTCTTGGTCAGTTTCATCATGCCCTCCATGGACACGATGATACTACCGTTTTAACTGTTACAGTCCACTAGTAGCCGTACAGGTCGAGCTTGAAGTTCGACAACTGCACGCCAAGCCGGCCAACGTTCACGACGCCGTTGCGAAAGCGCGCGTTCACCAGCAGGTAGTCGTTCACGTCCGCCGAAAGCGCTGGATCGGCGCCGCGCGCCATGGCGACGACGTGCGCGAAGTCCGCGCGAGTGATGCGGAAGCCATAGGTGTTCGCCATCGCGCATGATGTCGACGTGATGCCATCGCAGGCGATGAAATCGCCGCTGATGCGCGACCCGAACGACGGGTTCGCGCCGAACGTGGTGGACACATAGACATTGCCGGTGGCCGGATCCATCACGCCGACGAAATCGCCCGGCGGGAAGGTCGCGTAGGTGAGCATCGTCACGTCGATCGCGCCGCCGCCGCGCACGTCGCGAAACTCGATCATCGGCGCGCCATAGGCGTGGCTCGACGCGTCGGGACGCAGGATCGTCTGGATGCGCAGATCGAAAGCGAGGTCGAGGTAGCTCTCGCGCTCGGCGCGCCACGGGAAGACGCGCGCCTCCAGCCCCCCGGGGGGCGGCGGACGCGTCGACAGCTGGAACATGGGCTCCATGCTCGCGAGGCTCCCGCCGACGCGATCGACGCCATTCAGGTGGAAGCCCCATTTCGACGAAGCCGGGAAGATGGCCATCCCGTGCTGCACGAACGAATGGAATGCAACCGCCTGCGTATCCGCCGGCGGCTGGCCGGTGTACACATCGAAGAGGTAGCCCGTGATGTCGGAGAAGCTGCGCGACCAGAACGGTTCGATGGTGCTGCCGTAGATCGGCGCCTTGATCCGCGTGGGGAACGACGCGGCGAGCCCGTTCATGGCCAGGCAGCCTCCGCCCCCGAGATCTTCGTTCTCGCAATCGGCCACCGAGCGGATCTTGTCCGACACGATGTCGAAGCTCTTGCCGGCGACGAAGCTCGCGCTCGTGGCGCAGAACGCGGCACCCTCGTCGATCCAACCCTGCGCCACCATGGCGGCGCGCAATGCCGGGTCCGATACGTAGCGGTGGTTCGTGTCGTTGAACTGGGCGCGATCGTTGTAGAGGCGGTTCACCTGCGTGCGGCTGGCCGTGCACGTGCCTTCCCTGGAAGGCAGGTCGATCTGGAAGCGCACGCCCTCGAAGGTCCATCCGAGATCATGGGTGCGCAGGGCGTCGCACTCCGCGGCATTCGCGGTGTAGAAGCGGGTAACCGGCCCCGGAGCGAAGAAGCGGCATACGTCTGCGCCGCGACCCGACCCCGCCACGAACGCGCCGAAGCGATGCCCGGTGGCGTGCCAGCCGGGACCCGCAGATCCGTTCTCGATGAACTGCTTCTCGGCTCCCTCTGAGACGAGCATGTAGTGGCCGGTGTGGCCCTCGAGGTCCTGGACATATTCCTCGACGGTGATCGCGGCGGGGTCGAACGGCGGGCCGAAGAAAAACGACCACGCGGGCAGCGCCGCGAAGAGCGAGCAAGACATCAGCGTAAAAAGACGGAGCAGGCTTCTGGTCATGATTGAAGGCCCTTCTTCTTGAAGTGATCGGCGCAGCAGCGCTAACGCGCGTACCCCCGAGGAGGTGCACAAGCCACAGAATGTCGTTGTTTGGGGACGGGAATCCGGACGGATTCCCGGCGCTGCGTCTCGAGGAATTATACGGGCTTCAGCGCGCGATAGAGGAAAGGCAGCGATACGTCCATCCGGTAGTCGATGTCCGAATGGTTGTCGTCGAACTCCTCGTAGAGGTGGTCGATGCCGGCTTCATGCAAGCGCTTCGAGAGGATCCGCGCGCCGTAGTGGATGTGGTACTGGTCCCGCGAGCCGCAGTCCACGTAGATGCCCTTGAGGCTCTCGAGGTTCTTGCGGTATTTCGCGACGAGGTTCACCGGATCGTTGTCGCGCCATCGCTTCCAGCGCTCGGGGAGCGCCTCGCCGGTCTCGAGATTGAAGGGGAGCCGGAATCCGTTGGGGGCCTTTGGGTCTGGATCGTAGCTCGCGGCCATGCAGAGGTTCATGATGCAATGCCCCTCGGCGCTGGAGAGCTTCGGTTTCTTCCAGACCGCCTCGAGGAAACGCTTCACGCGCCCGTCGTCGAGACCGTCGCCCGCGCCCTTCTCGGCCTTCACGATATCGAACGCGCCGACCTTCATGGGCGCCGACCGGTACTTGGAGAGCTCGTTCAGCGTGTTGGGCCAGTCGTGCCAGTAGACGAACTCGAAGTAGGCGTCGCCCGAGTGGTCCGCAATGGCGCCCCAGGTCTTCGGATACTTCATGCCGTGGATGATCGAGCCGTAGCCGCCGGAAGACTTGCCGAAGCAGCCGCGATGCTCGCGCGAGGCGAACGTGCGCAACTCGCGGTCGACGAACGGCACGATCTCCTTCGTGAGGTAGTCAGCGTAATCGCCGATGGCGCTGGAATTCACGTACTGGTTCCCGCCCAGCGCCGTGAAGCAATCGGGGAAGACGATGATCGCCGGGCCCATCTTCTTCTCGTGGACGAGGCGCGCCGCGCGCTCCGCGACGTTCTCGCTGAAGTTCTTCCAGCCCACGTGCGCGAGGCCCGAGCCCATGAACCCAACGAGGTCGTAGAACGCGGGGAAGCGCTTGCCGCGCCCGCGCGTGCCGCCCTCGTCGTATTGCGGCGGAAGCCAGGCCGCGACCTTGCGCACGTGCGGGTCGCCCAGCGGGTTGCCGCGCAGGATCTTCGAGTCGTGCTCGAGGACGACGACCGTCCCCGCGCCCCACGAGGGCCGTTTCAACGCCATGTGATTTCCTTCAGTTCGCCTGCTTCAAGGGCTCGAGCTGTTGTGTGCCCGACTTGGCCGCGTCGAGGATCGCCTTCCTCACGGCCTTGGTCACGTCGAGCGTCTTCGCGGTGCCGCCGAGGTCGGGAGTGTTCACACCTTCGGCGGTGACTCGCTCGACCGCGTTCATGAGCCTTCGCGCCGCGTCGTGCTCTCCCAGGTGGTCGAGCATCATCGAACATGTCCAGAACGTGGCCACGGGATTGGCGACGCCCTTGCCGGTGATGTCGAAGGCCGAGCCGTGGATCGGCTCGAACATCGACGGGAACTTGCGCTCGGGATTCAGGTTCGCCGTGGGCGCGATGCCGAGGCTTCCGGCCAACGCCGCTGCGAGGTCCGAGAGGATGTCCGCGTGCAGGTTGGTCGCCACCATCACGTCGAGCGTGGCGGGCTTCAGCACCATGCGCGTCGTCATCGCGTCCACCAGCTCGCGATCGACCTTCACCTCGGGAAAGTCCTTCGCGACCTCGAAGAAGATCTCGTCCCACATCACCATGCCGAAACGCTGCGCGTTGGACTTGGTGACGAGCGTGAGATGCTTGCGGGGGCGCGTGCGCGCGAGGCCGAAGGCGAAGCGGTGGATGCGCTCGACGCCCGCGCGCGTGAAGACCGCGACCTCGGTGCCGACCTCGATGGGAAGCCCTTGATGCGAGCGCCCGCCCATGCCGGCGTACTCGCCCTCGGAATTCTCGCGCACGACGATCCAGTCGATGTCCTTGCCGCCGGCGAGCGGGCTCTTCACGCCCGGCAGCACGCGCGTGAGACGCACGTTGGCGTACTGGTCGAAGCCCTGGCAGATCGGCAGCCGCAATCCCCACAGCGACACATGGTCGGGCACCTGCTGGCTCCCCACCGCGCCGAAGAGGATCGCGTCGAAGGCCTTCAGCTTCTCGAGGCCGCCCTCGGGGATGTAGTGGCCCTGCTTCAGGTATTGATCCGAGCTCCACGGGAAATGCTCGACCGCGAAGCGGAAGCCCCCGTCGGATGTCGACAGCGTCTCCAGCACCTCGAGGCCGGCGGCGACGACTTCCGGCCCGATTCCGTCCCCGCCGATGGCGGCAATCTTGTGGATGCGCATGGAGTGCTCCTCGTGGTCTTGTCCCCAAATTGTAAGGCAGGCAAGAAAAAGGGCGCCGAAGCGCCCCCTTTTACTGCGCGGGAGTGGCCGCGCTCGCTATGCGTTCACGCGCCGTTTGTACTCGTTCGTGCGCGTGTCGATCTCGATCTTGTCGCCGGTCGCGCAGAACGCCGGCACCTGCACTTCCCAGCCGGTGGAGAGCTTCGCGGGCTTCAGCACCTTGCCCGACGTGTCGCCGCGCACCGCGGGCTCGGTGTAGACCACCTGGCGCACGATGGTGGTGGGCAGCTCGAAGGAGATCGCGCGGCCTTCGTAGAAGAGCGCCTCGCCCGTCATGCCGTCCTCGATGTAGTTCACCGCGTCGCCGAGGTTTTCCTTCTCGATGTCGATCTGGTTGTACTCGCTGTCCATGAAGACATAGAGCGGGTCGGCGAAGTACGAGAACGAGACTTCCTTCTTCTCCAGCATGAGGAGCTCGAAGCGCTCGTCGGCCTTGTACACGGTCTCCATGTTGGAGCCGTTGAGGAGATTCTTCATCTTCATCTTCATGGTGGCGGCGCTGCGGCCACCCTTGTTGTATTCCGCCTTCAGCACGACCATGGGATCCTTGCCCACCATGATCACGTTGCCGCTGCGCAATTCCTGAGCGATTTTCATAGCCTCATCCGTTGAGTTTGCGGGGGACTCGGTGTTCGCCCGCGATTCGCGCCGGTCTGGACCCGCCCCGACGCCATTCCAATGTCTGCTGGCGTTGAGCGGCGACTTGTCGTCCGCTCCAACGCCGTTCCCGCTGCCAATTTACCGCGGAAAAGCCTATTATTTTAGCACGTTGTCCGTGAAATCCACCAGCGCCGCAGCAAGGTCGGGCCGTGCCGCCAGCCCCGCGCCCCACTCACGCGCGTGCGCCCCCAGCGCCTCTTTCTTGCTGATGAAGCTCGCCCAGGAATCGGCGAGCCCCGGACTCGCGCCCGCCACGTCTCCGCGGTCGCCGCGCCGGTTCCACGCCTCCCAGAGGGCGGTGATCGCCGCGGCATGGCTGCGCTCGAGGCCGGCCGTGTAGCGCGCGAGGAACGCGGCGAGCTTCACCCAGTGCGCGCCATCGTCCTGGGGATAGATGTGCCACACGAAGGGGCGTCCGGCCCACTGCGCGCGCACGAACGAATCCTCGCCGCGCACGAAATTCACGTCGCAGGCCCAGAGGAGCTGGTCGTAGCGGTCCTGCGCGAGGAAAGGGATCAACACGGTCCTGATGGAGTCGCGCACGCGCGCCGAAACGCGCCACGCCTCGAGGGCGGTGGCGGCGATGCCCTCGGGAGCGATGAGCCAGAGGGACCCCGAGTGCTGCGCACAGGCGCGCGCGAGACCCTCCACGGGAGCGTCCGCGTAGCTGAAGAGGCTCACCTTGAGCGTGCCCTCGGGAGGTACCGCCCCGACCACGGACTTCCAGAAGGCCGCCTGCGCGCCGGCGTCGCGCTGGAACTCGTCGCGCCGGCGCAGCAGGCTTTCCTCGCGCAGTACGCCGCCCGTGCGCGCGGTGAATCCGGGGAAGAAGAAATGCTTGGTGAGCGGCAGCCGCGGATTGGGCGAGGGCAGCGCGTGGCTCCCCTCGACCCAATCCTCCGCGCTCAGGTACTCGAGGTTGATCCAGCGCGGCTTCACCGTTCGCTCGGCCATGGCGAGGACGTAGTCGCCGGGCGGATCGCAGCCGAACGTCTCCACCACCACGTCGGCCACGCCGTCCAGGTCGAACGGCTCGCGGATGCGCGCGACGAGCACGCCGTCCAGGCGCTGCAGGTCGTAGGCGGTGTCGATCTCGGGGCGCAGCTTGGCGAGCACCGTGAGGTCGTCGAGCCAGAGGCGCACGTCCTTGCCGTGCTCGCGCGCGACCTGGCGCGCGAGGCGCCACGAGACCGCCACGTCACCGTAGTTGTCGACCACGCGGCAGAAGATGTCCCAGCGTTCGGCGTTCGCGTCCATTGGCGGATTCTATCCGGCGCGCTCGGTTAACATCGCCCGATGCGAATCCTCATCCTCGGCGGCACCGTGTTCCTGGGGCGCGCGGTGACCGACGCCGCGCTCGACAGGGGCCACGCGGTCACGCACTTCAACCGCGGCAAGTCGAGGCCGCCGGATGCGCGCGTCGAAACCGTCCACGGCGACCGCGCGAACGACCTCGCATCCCTCGGCGCGCGCGCGTTCGACGCGGTCATCGACACCTCCGGCTACCTGCCACAGGTGGTGCGCCGATCCGTGGAGAAGCTGCGCGAGTCCACGGGCCGCTATCTCTTCGTCTCCTCCATCTCGGCGTACGCGAGCTTCGATCGCCACGGCGTCGACGAGGATGCCGCGCTCGCGGCGCCGCTGGACCCGGTTCCGGAGGCGATGACGCCCGAGGCGTACGGATCGCTGAAGGCGATGTGCGAGGCGCTCGTGCGCGACGCTTTCCCAGGCCGCGCGCTGGTGGTGCGCCCGGGACTCATCGTCGGCCCGCACGACCCCACCGATCGCTTCACCTACTGGCCGCATCGCGTTTCCCGAGGCGCTCGCGTAGCGGCGCCGGGGGGGCCGGGGCTCGCGATCCAGTACATCGACGTACGCGACCTGGCGGAATGGATGGTGAAGTCGGTCGAGGGCGAGGCACGCGGCGCCTTCAACGCGACCGGCGTGCCGGGCACCACGACGATGGGCGATCTGCTCGAGACCTGCCGCCACGCGGCCGCGAGCGATGCGCGCTTCGAATGGATGGACGCCGCGTTCCTCGCGGCGAACGGCGCCTCGCCGTGGACAAAGATGCCGCTGCAGGTTCCCGGCGACGATCCCGCGATGAAAGCGCTCGCAAGCGTGTCGGTGGCGCGCGCGCTCGCCGCGGGCCTGCGCTTGCGCTCCCAGGCCGAGACCGTGGCCGATACGCTCGCATGGGCGCGCACCCGCCCGGCGGATCATGCGTGGAATGCGGGGCTCTCCCCGGAGGAAGAGCGCCTGCTGCTGGAGAAGTGGGACGCCCGCTAGCCGGGCGGGCCCTTGACGGATTCCAGCAGCCGCCAGAGCTTCACGTGCTCGATGAGGACGGTGGGCTCCGCATTCACGATTTCCCAGTAAAGCCCGCTGAACACCTCGTGCTTGCCGCCCACCTCCACGAGCTCGCGCAGTGCGGCGATGATTCCGGGCAGCTCGTCCTGGCTGGGGAACTGCGCGGCCTGCTCCTCGATCCACTCGTCGAAGCGCGCGATCATCGCCGAGAGCGTGCGCAGCCACGCGAAGGCGGGGTGCTCGAGGACGAGCCCGAGGAACTCGTTGCTGGTGGCGATGCGCCCATGGTCGCGCTCGTAGCGGATGCGCTGCGCATCGAGGAGCGCCTTGTGCAGGTCGAGGAGCGAATGGCGAAGCTCGTCGACGAATTGCGCGGTGATCTTCATATCGCGTGAGTCCTCGCGCTCGGCGCGGAGTTCAATCGTTGTTGAGGCGCTTCAGGGACGGGTCCCGGCAATGTCGCACCGGCTCCAGCAGCCTCATTGTGCCGATTTGCGCCGTGGTCGGGGCGCCTACGCACCCAGCGCCAGGTAGAGCTCCACGATCGCGTCGCGCCGGTCGCGCTCCGCGTCGATCGCCTCCAGGCGCGCGAGGAGGAGCTGGCGCTCGGTGTCCAGCAGCTCGAAGAGGCTGGTGGTGCCATTGTCGTAGCGTAGCCTCGCGAGCTCCAGCGTGCGGATGAGCGCGCCTTCGCGTTCGCGCTGCGCGTCGAGGGCCTCGCGCAGGTCCGACTGCGCGGCGATCGCGTCGCGCACCTCGCGGAACGCGTTGGCCACCGCCTTGCGGTAGAGCTCCGCGGCTTCGCGCGTGCGCGCCTCGGTGAGGTTCACGCCGCCCTTGATCTGCCCCGCCGCAAAGAGAGGCTGCAGCAAGCCGCCGGCGATGTTCCATGTGCGCGCCGGCCCGCTGAAGAGGTCGCCGAGCTCCTGGCTCTCGCCCCCGTAGTAGCCGGTGAGCGAGATGCGCGGGAAGTAGGCGGCGCGCGCGACGCCGATGCGCGCGTTGGCCGCGTGCAGGCGCGCTTCGGCCTCGCGAAGGTCGGGGCGGCGCAGCAGCAGCTCCGACGGCACGCCCGCCGGCACCTCGATCCCATCCGGCGTGATCGGCGCGCCGCGATCGACGCTCGCCTTGTAGACTTCGCGCGGCGTGCGCCCGAAGAGAAGCGCGAGCGCTCCTTCCTGGCGGGTGCGCGCGAGCCGCAGCACGGGCACGAGCGCCTCGTTGGTGCGCAGCTCGCCCTCCACCTGGCGGTACTCGAGCTCGGAGACCACACCCGCGTCGAAGCGCATCTTCTGCAGCTCGAGCGCTTTGCGCCGGCCGAGGAGCGTGCGCCCGGTCACGTCGATGCGCCGGTCGAGCGCCTGCAGCGCGAAGTATCCGCGCACCACGTCGGCGATGAGCGATGCGCGCACCGCGTCGCGTCCGGCCTGGCTCGCGATGAGCTCGGCGCGCGCCGCCTCGGTGGCGCGCCGGTACTTGCCCCAGAAATCCAGCTCCCACGAAAGGCGCAGCACGAGCCGGTTGTCGTTGGTGGTGATGGCTTCGGGTGGCAGCGGGAATGATCCCAGGGACGAGGCCCGCGTGCGCGAGCGCGTTGCCTCGACGCCCACTGACGGCAGCTCGTCGCCGCGCGTCACCGCGACCTGCGCGCGCGCCTCATCGATGCGTTGCGCGGCCGCGGCGAGGTCGTTGTTGGCGGCGAGCGCCTCGTCCACGAGGCGGTCCAGCACCGGATCGTTGAATACCGTCCACCAGCGCTCGGGGGCGGGGACGCTCGCCTGGACCACGCCATATTCCCCGGGGAGATCCATCCCCGGACGCGTGTAGCCGGGCCCTACGGTGCAACCGGCGAGCAGCATCGCCGCGAACGCGATGAGGATGATGAGGAACGCCAGCACCGGACCCGCGCCGTGAGGATTGCGATCAGTCATCGGAGCCCTCCGTGCGCGGCGTGATGCGCGTCGTTCCATGGCTCGCGGGACGCCGCTGCATCTCGCGATGGTGCGTGGCCTCGCGCTTGAGCTCCGCGCTCGAGCGCGGCTCGCCCAGCTTCCTTTCGGTGATGAGCTTGTAGAAGTACGGGACGAAGAAGATCGCGAGGAAGGTGGCCGCGAGCATCCCGCCCATGACGCCCGTGCCGACGGAATGGCGCGCGCCTGCGCCCGCGCCGGTGGAGAAGGCCAGCGGCGACACGCCGAGGATGAACGCGAGCGAGGTCATGAGGATGGGGCGAAGCCTCAGGCGCGCCGCCTCGAGCGCGGCGGCCGAGGGCGACAGGCCCTCCTCGCTCTTCAGCACCGCGTACTCGACGATGAGGATCGCGTTCTTCGCGGCGAGGCCGAGGAGGGTGACGAGCCCGATCTGGAAGTACACGTCGTTCGTCATGCCGCGGATCCACACCGCGGCGAGCGCGCCGAAGGTGCCGAACGGCAGCGCCATCATCACCGAGAACGGCAGCGACCACCTGCCGTACTGCGCGGCGAGGATGAGGAACGCCATCAACGCGCCCAGGCCAAGCGCGTAGATCGAAGTCCCGCTCGCGCGCTTTTCCTGGAACGAGGCGCCGCTCCATGCGATGCTGAACTCGGGCGGCAGCACTTCGGCGGCGATCGACTCGACTTCCGCGATCGCCTGGCCGGAGCTCACGCCGGGAGCGCCGGAGCCGAACACCTTCACCGCCGGCAGGTTGTTGAAGCGCTCCAGCGTGCCTGGGCCGTTGCTGTACTGGATGCGCGCGAGCGCGCTCAACGGGATCATGTCTCCCTTGTCGCTCCTCACGTACACGGAGCCCACGTCCTCCGGGCGCTTGCGGAACGCGGGCTCGGCGGAAAGCAGGACCTGCCAGGTGCGCCCGAACTTGTTGAAGTCGTTCACGTAGGCGCTGCCGAGAGTCGCGGCGAGCGTGTTGAAGAGCTCGTCCAGCGGCACGCCGAGGGCCTTCGCCTTCTCGCGGTCGACGTCCACGAAGAGCTGCGGGACGTTGGGGCGCCACAAGGTCTGCACCTGCGTGAGCTTGGGATCCTGCGCGGCGCGCGCCTGGAACTGCTGCACCACTTGCGCGAGCCGCGTCGGACCGCCCTCGCCGCGGTTCTGGATGTAGAACTCGAAGCCGCCCGCCGAACCCAGGCCAAAGATCGGCGGCGGCGGGAAGGCGAGCGCGAGGCCTTCCTTGATGTGCGCGGTCTTCTGGTAGAACTCGCCCACGAGCGCGCCCACCGGCACCGGGCGCTCGTCCCAGTGCTTCTGCGTGACGAACATCGTGGCCGCGTTCTCGCGGAACGTGCCGCCGAGGAAGTCGAAGCCGGTGAAGGCGACCACATCCTCGTTGTAGGGATTGGATTTCACTTCCTTCACCACGTCGCTCACGACCTTGTCGGTGCGCTCGAGCGACGAGCCGTCCGGGAGGATCACCGCGGCGATGTAGAAGCCCTGGTCCTCGTCGGGCACGAGCGAGCCCGGCGTCTTCATCCACAGGAACACGGTGGCTGCCACCATCACCGCGAAGAGCGCTAGCGCCACGCCGCCGCGGCGGATCATCCACGCGACCCCGTCCTCGTAGCGGTCGGTGGTGCGCGCGAACCAGCGGTTGAAGCCGCGCGCGAGGCGCCCCTCGCTCTTGTGCTCGTTCTTCAGGAGCCACACGCAAAGCGACGGCGTGAGCGTCATGGCGACGAAGCCGGAGATCACCGCGGCGATCGAGATCGTGACCGCGAACTGCCGGTAGAGCTCGCCCGTGAGCCCGCCCAGGAACGCGATCGGGATGAACACCGCGCAGAGCACCAGCACGATGGCGATGATGGGGCTCGTCACCTCCTTCATCGCCTGGATCGCCGCCTCGCGCGCGCCCAGGCCCTGCTCGTGCATGATGCGCTCGACGTTCTCGAGGACGACGATGGCGTCGTCCACCACGATGCCGATGCACAGCACCATGCCGAAGAGCGTGAGGGTGTTGATCGAGTAATGCATGATCAGCAGGCCCGCGAAGGTGCCCAGGAGGGCCACCGGCACCGCCGCGAACGGGATCAGCGTCGCGCGCCAGTTCTGCAGGAAGACGAAGATCACCACGAACACCAGCGCCATCGCCTCCAGCAGCGTGTAGACCACCTCGCGGATCGACACCTCCACGAAGCGCGTGGTGTCGTAGGCGACGTTGTACTCGAGGCCCTTGGGGAAGCGCGCCTTCAGCTCGTCCACGCGCGACTTCACGGCCTTGGCCGCGTCCAGCGCGTTGGCACCCGGCTGCAGGAAGATGCCCATGAGCGTCGCGGGGCGGCCGTTGTAGCGGCCCATGAAGGTGTAGTCCTTGCCGGCGAGCTCAACCCGCGCCACGTCCTTCAGGCGCAGGCGCGAGCCGTCGGCGTTGGAGCGCAGGATGATGTTCTCGAATTCCTCGGGCTCGGAGAGCCGCCCCTTGGTGGTGATGGTGTAGACGAGGTCCTGGCCGCCGCCGGTGGGCGGCTCGCCCACCTTGCCCACGGCGAACTGCGCGTTCTGCTCGTTGATGGCGCGGATGATGTCGGTTGGAGACATCTTCAGCTGCGCGAGCCGGTCGGGCCTCAACCAGATGCGCATCGCGTAATCCTTGGCGCCGAAGATCTGCACGTTGGTGGTGCCGGGGATGCGCTTCACCTCGTCCAGCACGTTCAACGTCACGTAGTTGGAGATGAAGAGATCCGAAAGGCTCGCGTCGGGCGAGGAGAACGCAAGCACCTGGAGGAAGGCCGACGAGCCCTTCTCGACCGTGACGCCCTGGCGGCGCACTTCCTGCGGAAGGCGCGGCTCGGCCTGCTTCACGCGGTTGTTCACGTTGAGCGCCGCCTTGTCGACGTCGGCGCCGATGTTGAACGTGACCTGGATCTGCACCACGCCGTTGGCCGCCGAGGTCGAGCTCATGTAGAGCATGTCCTCCACGCCGTTGATGGCGTTCTCGATGGGCGCGGCGACGGTGGATTCGAGCACGGCGGCCGAGGCGCCGGGATACACCGCCTGCACCGTCACCACAGGCGGGGAGATCTCCGGGTACTGCGCGATGGGAAGGACGCGCATCGCGGCGATGCCGGCGATGCCGATGAAGATCGAGAGGACCGCGGCGAAGATCGGGCGATCGATGAAGAAGCGCGAGAACATGGCAGGTCGTGGCCTCTATTTCTTGTCGGCCGAAGGAGATTGGGCCCCGGCCCCCGGCTTACGGCTTGCCGGGGCAGGCTTCGCCGGGGTGACACTGGGCACGCCGGGCGGCGGCGCATTCGGGTCGCCCACTTGCACGGGAGCGCCGGGGAACACCTTCACCAGGCCATCGACGATCACCTTGTCGCCCGCGTTCACGCCGGAGAGGATCACCCAGTCCCTGCCCGTCCACTCGCCCACGGTCACGGGGCGCGGCTCGGCCTTGTTGTCCTTGCCCACGACGTAGACGAGCTTGCCCTGGGGGCCTTCCATCACCGCGCGCTGCGGCACCGTGATCGCGTCGGGACGCTGCGCTCCCTTGAGGATCACGCGCACGAATTGGCCGGGACGGATCTCGAGCGCGGGGTTGGGGAGCTCCGCGCGCGCGTCCGACGTGCCGGTCTGGCTGTTCACGCGCACGTCGCGGAACACGACCTTGCCGGTGCGTCCGTAGATGCGCCCGTCCTCGAACTTGACCGCCACGTCGAAGTGGCCGTCGCGCGGCAGTTTCAGCTTGCCGGCGGCCGCGTCGCGCTTGAGGGCGCCTTGCGCGCTCTCCGGCACGCCGAAGTTCACGTAGATGGGATCGACCTGGGTCACGGTGGTGAGCAGATCCTGCGGGCCGGAGATGAGGGAGCCCTCGCTCTTCAGCGCGCGGCTGGTAAGGCCCGAGATCGGCGCCTCCACCTTCGCGTAGCCCAGCGACAGTCGCGCCTCCTGCAGGCGCGCGCGGGCGCTCTTCACATCCGAGGCCGCGACCTCCTGCGCCGAGACCGCGTCGTCGTACTCCTTCTGCGAGACCGCCTTGGCGTCATAGAGGGGCTTCAGCCGCTTCGCGCTGCGCTCCGCGTTGGCGAGCTTCACCTCGGCGGCGGTGACGTCGGCCTCGGCGCGCGCCGCGGCCGCTTCGAACGGCGCGGAGTCGAGCGTGAAGAGCGATTGCCCGGCGCGCACCGCCGCGCCCTCCTCGAAGTTGCGGTGCAGGAGGATGCCGGAGACGCGCGCGCGCACCTCCGCCTCGCGGGAGCCCGCGGTCTGCGCGGGATATTCGAATTCCACGGGAATGGTGGCCGCCTTCACCTCCTCGACAGCGACGAGCGCGGGGGGCATGCCGCCCTGGCCCGCAGCGGGGGGGCCCTTGGGCCCGCAGGCGGCGAGCGCGAGCGCGGCGGCGACAAGGACGGCCGCCCGCGGGGCGCGGGAAGTTTCTTTTGACATGGGAAAAATCCTTGGAGGTATTTACAGGCGGCGGGCGAAGCGTGATAATTTACATACAAACGTGGATGTATGTCAATCCCATCCCAGATTCCAAGGCCATGGCGAGACGCACCAAGCAGGAAGCGCAGGAGACCCGGGCCCGCATCATCGACGCGGCCGAGGAGGTCTTCCACATGAAGGGGGTGGCCAACGCCTCCCTCGAGGAGATCGCATCGGCCGCGCAGGTCACGCGCGGCGCGATCTACTGGCACTTCAAGGACAAGGCCGAGCTCTTCGACGCGATGATGCAGCGCGTGGTGCTGCCCGTCGACGAGATGCTCGAGAGCACCGCGTGCTGCGCGCGCGCCGATCCGCTGGCGCTGCTGCGTAGCGCCACGGTCGACGTCCTGCTGCGCACCGCGCGCGACGCGCGCACGCAGCGCATCTTCGACATCGCCTACCACAAGTGCGAGTACGTGGGCGACGCGAGCGGCGTGCGCGAGCGCCACATCGCGAGCCAGCGCCAGTGCCTGAAGACGATCGAGGCGGGATTCCGCTCGTGCGTCGAGCGCGGCCAGCTGCCGCGCGGCGTGAACCCGCAGGAGGCGGCGATCGGCGCGCTCTCGCTCGTCTCCGGGCTCATCGCCAACTGGGTGCTGGCGCCGAAGAGCTTCTCCCTCGAGCGCCACGCCGAATCGATCGTCGACACCTACTTCCGCGGGCTCGCGGCGGCGCCCGCGGCCCGCGCGCCGGCCCGCCTCGCCGCGCTCACCCGGACGCGGGCTCGGAAATAAGCGCGAGCAGGTTCCCCTCGCTGTCCTCGAAGAAGGCGAGCCAGATCTCTCGATCGGCGAGCTTCGCCACGCGATGGGGCTTGTCGCGGAACTTCACCCCTCGCCCCTCCAGGTCGCGGTGCGCCGCGTGGATGTCGGGCACATCGAAGTAGAGGATCGAGCCGGGATGGTCGAATTCCGGCTTCTCGGCCACGCCCACGAGCAGGCGCACGCCGCCACAATCGAAGAAGCTCATCTGCGGCGGCGCGTCGAAGAGGTGGCGCACCCCGAGCGCGTCGCGGTAGAACGCGGTGGCGCGCGCGAGGTCGCGCGCGTTGATCGAGATCTGCTTGATCGAAGAAAGGCGGGTCATGCGGCTCACCTCGGAAAGGGATTGATCCCGGCGCGGTATTTAGTTAGCATTGCTAACTGTTAGCCATGCTAATCACTGGGCGGGACGATGTCAACGCCACGCAGGCAAGCTTCCCGGTCGCGCTCGATCGAGCGCTTCCACCACCTCGCGATCCGCATGCTGCGCGGGCTGCGCGCGGTAGACGAGGCGGCGGGATTCGCCGGCCCGCGCGCCTCAGCGCTATCCGTGCTGGTCTTTCGCGGACCGCAGTCCCTGGGCGAGCTCGCCGCCGCCGAGGGGGTGAAGCCGCCCACCATGTCGCGCCTGGTGAAGGCGATGCGCGACGAGGGCCTCGTCGCTTCCGAGGCGTTCGAGCCGGATCAGCGCCAGGTGCGCATCGCGGCGAGCGCCAAGGGGCGCGACCTCATGATGAAAGGCCGCGTGCGCCGCCTCGCCGCGCTCGCGCGCCTCTTCGCCGGCGCCACTCCCGCAGAGATGCGCTCGCTCGCGGCCGTGGTGTCGCTCCTCGAGCGCTCGCTCGCGCGGGGCGGCTGAAAGAGGCATCATCGCGTTGCCCCGACCTAGCGCCCGCCTTCCATGCCGCAACGATCGCAAGCCACGCCCGAGCCGCTCTACCTCGAGGACCTCGAGGTGGGGCGCCGCTTCACCAGCGCCACGCGCGGCGTCGGTGAAGAAGAGATCAAGTCGTTCGCGCGCGAGTACGACCCCCAGCCCTTCCACCTCGACGCCGAGAGCGCCAAGGCGACGCTCTTCCAGGGGCTCGCCGCGAGCGGATGGCACACGATGGCGCTCACGATGCGCCTCCTCGTCGACGGCGGCGCACCGATCGCGGGCGGCATCATCGGCGCGGGGGGCGAGATCAGCTGGCCGCGGCCCACGCGGCCCGGGGACGTGCTGCAGGTGGAGAGCGAGATCGTCGAGATCACGCCTTCGCGCTCGAAGCCCGATCGCGGGATGGTGACGATGCGCAGCGAGACGAAGAACCAGCGTGGCGAGGTGGTGCAGGTCCTCGTCGCGAAGCTGGTCGTGCCGAGGCGCTCCTCGAAGGCCTTCGCATAGCACCAAGGCGCTACGCGTCTTTTCTCCTCGCGTGCGTCGTCGTCGCTTCCAGCACGCGGCGCGCGCCGATGCCTGTCACCACGGTGCGCACCACGGCGGTCTCGCGGCCCTGGTGGGTGATGGTGGATTCGGCGGTGAGCTCGGGGCCTTCGCCGGGACTTACGAAGCAGGCCGCGATGCTGGCGAGCGCCCATGGGCCGGGGAGCGCGGCGCGGGCGGTGGCGGCGGCCAGGCCCGCGAGGAGGCCGCCCTGCGCGTGGCCCACACGGTTGCCGACGTGCGCGCCGTTCATCATGACCGCGGCCGCGCCGTGCGCTGCGGCCCGCGGCTCATAGCCCAGGAAGGCGTCGATGAAGGCGGCGCCGCCGGAGGCGCGGGCGAGCGCGGCATCGGCTTGACGAAGGATCGCGCGCTCGGCAGGTTCGAGCTGCGCGTCGCCCAGCTCGGGCGCGTGCGCGGGGGGCTCGGTGACGACCGGGTGCATGGTGACGCCCGGCGGAGGCGCGAGCGCGATGAAGGCGCCGCTGCCGAAGCACGCGAGATTTCCGCCGCAATGGATGGTCACCCGCGCCAGCCCCTGGCGCGCGGCGGCGCCCTCGACGAATCCCTGGAACGCGCCCTCGCCCTCGACGCGCCCCGTCATGGCGGCGCCGGTGAACTGCAAGTGCATGCTCACCGTAGCGAGCCGCGTGGTCCTCGAGGCGAGCGCCGCGCGCACGCTCGCGGCGAGCGCGATGTCGGCCACCATGGCGATCGCGCCGATGCTCGTGGACCCTCCGCGCTCCACGCAATGCGCCGCGGGCTCCAGCGAGACGCGCGCCGCGAGCGCGTCGACCTCGTCATAGGAGATGCCGAGAAAGTGGCCCGCGAAATGGAATCCGGGCGTTCGATTGCGGGCAATGCCGCGCAGCACGCGCTCGCGGATCTTTCGGTCGTCGGACATGGTCTGATTCTGGCGGCTCGTTAGGCCGATTGTGCCCCCGCTTGCATTTGCCAATACGAACGATTATCATTTGGTTCATGGTCTTCGTGGAGAACCCCCTGATGTCCCGTATCGCTGCCGCCCTCTTCGCCTGCGCTTCCTTCGGCGTCTTCGCCGCGGGGGAGCGGGAATTCGCCCTCTCCATCGAGGGCCACAAGTTCACGCCAGAGCGCGTCGAGGTTCCGTCGGGCAAGAAGGTGAAGCTGCTCGTCGACAACAAGGACGCGACGCCCGAGGAATTCGAGAGCTCCATGCTCAAGATCGAGAAGATGATACCCGGCAAGTCGAAGGCCACGATCTTCGTGGGACCGCTCAAGCCGGGCGAATACAAGTTCGCCGGCGAGTTCAACGAGAAGACGGCCCAGGGCGTGATCGTCGCGAAATAACATGTTCGGCACCGCGCTCATCGTCTTTCGCGAAGTCCTCGAGGCCGCCCTCATCGTCGGCATCGTCGGCGCCGCGACGCGCGGCATCGAGGGGCGCGGACGCTGGATCGCCGCCGGCCTCGCGGCCGGCATCCTCGGAGCGCTCGCGCTCGCCTCCGGCGCGGGCGCGCTCTCGAGCCTCGCCGATGGAATGGGCCAGGAGCTCTTCAACGCGTCGGTCCTCGGCGTCGCGGTGGTGATGCTCGGCTGGCACAACATCTGGATGACCGTCCACGGGCGCGAGCTCTCCGGCAACGCGAAGAAGATCGGCGTCGAGATCGGCACTGGCGCGAAGGAGATGTCGGTGCTCCTCGTCGTGATCGCCGTCGCGGTGCTGCGCGAAGGCGCCGAGACAGTCCTCTTCCTCTACGGCGTCGCGGTCTCCGGGGAGGGCTCCCCGGGGGCGATGCTCGCGGGCGGCGCGGCCGGGCTCGCCGGCGGCGCGCTCGTCGGATGGCTCCTCTTCGCGGGGCTGCTGCGCATTCCGCTCAAGTGGTTCTTCTCGGCGACGTCCTTCCTGGTGCTGCTGCTGGCCGCCGGCATGGCCGCGCAGGCCGCGCGCTTCCTCATCCAGGCCGACGTGCTGCCGAGCCTCGCCTCGCCCGTGTGGGATACGTCCGCCTTCGTCGCCAACTCGTCGATCCCCGGCAGGGTCCTGCAGGGCATCTTCGGCTACGACGCGCGCCCCGCGGGAATGCAGATCGCATTCTTCGTCGCAGTGATCGTCGTGATCGTGACCGGCATGTCCCTCGCAAGGCGCCGCGCAGCCTCACTCACCTAGAAGGAAATCCCATGCCCGTCTGCCTGCGCCGCTTCGCGGCGATCGCCCTCGGCTTGCCCGCGATCTCTCTCGCCGGCCCCTCCGACTACATCTACGTGCCCTCCGTGGAGTACGGCGAGCGCGAGATCGACTTCAAGTACGGCACGTGGAAGCTGAAGCAGGATCCCGTTCGCGAGACCGCATCGAGCCTCGCCTTCGGCTACGGAATCACGCAGGCGTGGTTCACGGAGGCATACATCAAGTACGCGAAGAACCCCGGCGAGCGCACGAAGTACGACGCATTCGAATGGGAGAACAAGTTCCAGCTCACCGAGCCCAACCAATACGCGGTCGACGTGGGCCTCGTCACCGAGATCGAGGTGCCGCGCGCGCGCGCGGAAGGCTACGAGCTGCGCATGGGGCCGCTTTTCCAGCTCGACACCGGGCCGGTCCGCTGGAATGCGAACCTGCTCTTCGAGCGCGTGGTGAGCGCCGACGAGCCGCACGCGACCGAGATGGGTTACCAGCTGCAGGCGAGGTACGCGCTCGCGCCGAATTTCGAGGTGGGCGCGCAGGCCTTCGGCGAGATGGGGCCGTGGGACCACTGGGCGCCGGCGAGCGAGCAGAACCACCGCGCGGGTCCCGCCATCTTCGGCAAGGTGAAGCTTGGTGGACGCGAGGCGATCCGCTACAACGCCGCGTGGCTGCACGGCGTGAGCTCCGCCGCGCCGCGCGACACCTTCCGCATCCAGGCCGAATACGAGTTCTGAGGAAGCGCGCAGGGCGGCGCCCCGCTTGACTCCGCGCTTTCCATATGTCACTGTTTGGTGACATATGAATCCCGACGAGATGGACGCGGTGTTCGCGGCGCTCGCGCTCGAAGGACGCCGGCGCATCCTCGACATCCTCAAGAAGGAGCCGGGATGCAACGTGAACCGTGTCTGCGAGTTCTTCGACATCGGGCGCGTCGCGGTGATGAAGCACCTCGACATCCTGGAGGCGGCCAATCTGGTGATATCCGAGAAGGTCGGGCGCGAGCGGCTCCTCTACTTCAACCCCGTGCCGATCCACATGATCTACGACCGGTGGACCAGCGAGTTCAGCGCCTACTGGGCCGGGCGGTTGACGCACATGAAATACCGGCTCGAGAACGCGCCGGTGTCCATCACGAAGAAGAAAGGGGCGTCGCGTGGCTGACCCGGCACGGCAGGTATTCCGCATCGTCATCGCGGGATCGCAGGAGGCGATCTTCAGGGAGCTCACGGCGACCGACCGGCCGCTCGCCGCGATCTTCAACTCGCGCATGCACACGACCGGCCTCAGGCCCGGCGGACGCATCCAGATGCGCACGGTGAGCGGCGGTCACACCCTCGTCGACGGCGACGTGCTCGAGTACGATCCGCCGCGGCGCTTCGTGCACACGCATCGATTCACCTCGCTCGACGACCCCGTGTGCCGCGTCACCTACGAGCTGAAGCCCGTCGCCGGCGGTATCGAGGTCACCCTCACCGTGGACGAAGTGCCCGTCGACACGAAGACCGCGGAGCAGATGCAGAAGGGCGGCACGTTCATCCTGAAGAACCTCAAGTCGATCGTGGAGACCGGCCGAGCGCCGTTCGCCACGCGGCTCATGTACGCGATGTTCGGGGCGCTGGAGTTCGTGCTCCCCGCGAAGACGAAGTCGGATCGCTGGCCCCTCGAATCGACTACCCGAAAGGAATCGCCATGAAGATGATCTCCGCGGGCGCGCTCTTCTGCGCCCTCGCCCTCGCGACATGCGCCGCGGCCGACGAGCGCATGCTCTCCAAGCACGCGACGGTGAAGGCGCCCCTCGATGCCGTCTGGAACGCGTGGACCACCACCGAGGGCGTGAAGACGTTTTTCGCGCCGGACGCGCGCGTGGAGGCGCGGCCCGGCGGCCCCTTCGAGATCTACATGAACCCCTATGCCGAGTCCGGCATGAAAGGCGCCGACGACATGCGCGTCCTCGCCGTGCAGGACCGCAGGATGATCTCGTACACGTGGAACGCGCCGCCCTCGCTTCCCGAGGCGCGCAAGCAGCACACCGTAATGATCGTGCGCTTCAAGCCCGCCGGCGAAGGCGAGACGGAGGTCACCATGACTCACGTGGGCTGGGGCGACGGCGGCGAATGGGACAAGGCCTACGCCTATTTCGACAACGCATGGGACAAGGTGCTCGCCAACCTGCAGAAGCGCTTCGTATCCGGCCCGCTGGACTGGACCGAATGGCTCGCGCGGATGAAGGCCTACACCGAGAAGAAATGATCGCGGCTCAGGCGACCCAATGCACTCGGGCGTGGCGTCGGATCAGCGCGCGAGATCGATCACCTTCACCTTCACGCGGCGTTCCTTGTTGTCGCGCACCACGGTGAGCTCGGCGACGTTGTCGATGCCGACGCGGTCGAGCTCCGCGGCGAGCGTGGGCAGGGACTCGATCACGCGGCCGTTCACCGCGACGATCACGTCGCCCAGCGTGCCGGAGCGCGGGTCGAGCGGCGTGAGCCCCGCCCTCGCCGCGGGCGTGTCGGGCTGGATCCTCGCGATCACCACGCCGACGATGCCCGCGCGCGCCACCAGGTCGGGATGCACGGGGACGATGCCGATGCTCGGGTGCGGCGCGCGCCCGCGCGCGATGAGTTGCGGCACCACGCGGTTCACGAGGTCGACGGGAATCGCGAGGCCCACGCCGCTCGAAGCTCCGGAGGGCGAGCGGATCGCGGTGGTGACGCCCACCAGGCGCCCGGCGCTGTCGAGGAGCGGCCCGCCGGAATTGCCCGGGTTGATGGCCGCGTCCGTCTGGATCGCGCCGGCGATCTCGCGGATCTCGGAAGTCGGCAGGTTGCGGTCGAGCGCGCTCACCAGCCCCGAGGTGAGCGTGCGCGTGAGGCCGTAGGGATTGCCGATCGCGTACACCGATTGCCCGATGCGCAGGTCGCTCGAGGTGCCGAGCGGAATGGGCTTCAACCCCGGGGGAACGGGGTCGAGCTTCACCACCGCGAGGTCGTAGTCGGGCGCGACGCCCACCACCTTCGCGGCGTAGGGCTTGCCCGCATCCAGCTGGACCTGCACGGTGCGCGCGCCCTCGACCACGTGATAGTTGGTGATCACGTGGCCGTGCGTGTCCCAGACGAATCCGCTGCCCGCCCCCTTGGCCACGCCGACCGTGAAGAAGCTGGTGGGCTCGAGGCGCTCGGTGTTGATGTAGGCCACCGAGGGCGCCGCGGATTCGAACAGGTGAACCGTGGATTGTTCGGCGGGAAGGAGCGCCCCGCGGGGGGACACGGCGCGCGGCTCGACCGTGGCGGGGCGCTGCGCGAATGGCGCCGTGGCGGCGAGGATACCCGCCGCGAGGGCCGCGGCGAGGCTGGGAATTCGCATGTTCATGGGACTCGCATTCGGGGACTACAGGCGTCTCAGATCGTGGTCCGGTCGGCCCACTTCAAGCCTCCGGACGTCGCTACCTCCATGATCCCATTGAATGTATACTTTGCACCGCAGTGATCAGGAATCGGTAAGCAGCAACTCCAGTACCCGCCGCCAAAATCGGCGCTTCACTCCAGTTTCCGCCTTGCTTTTCCTTTTTGTCGCTGGCCCCTTTCCCGAGGGTTCTTCGGGATTTCATCTGAAAGGAAACAGCAATGAGCACCGGAACCGTGAAGTGGTTCAATGATTCCAAAGGCTTCGGCTTCATCAAACCCGACGGCGGCGGCGAGGACCTTTTCGCGCACTTCTCCGAGATCCAGGGCAACGGCTTCAAGACCCTGAAGGAGAACCAGAAGGTCGAGTTCGACGTGAAGGACGGCCCCAAGGGCAAGCAAGCCGTGCAGATCAAGCCGGTCGGCTGAGTCGCGCCGCACTCATGCGTGAACGAACGGCAGCCTGCGGGCTGCCGTTCGCATTTGAAAAATGTCGTGTCAGGT
>JBBRTF010000055.1:0-23407 GCA_038244725.1 Burkholderiales bacterium | reverse complement strand
GGACGAGCAAACGACGAAGCGGCCCGAAATCGCCCGTCCCTTCGACGCGGTAAGTCGTTGATGCACGGTGCTTGCGGGTTGCGGCAGATGCGGCGTCTCGCGTCGTTGGACGCCTTGCGAAGGTTGTCGACATTCGCTGCGACGCCCGCCTAGCAGCCATCCGCATCTGCCGCAACGCTGATCCCCGGTACTTGTTCAGACCTTCCCTAGGTCCGCCAGGAGGGATCGGCGCGGTCGAGCTTCCTCAGGATGCCCGGCCACGCGATCATGCCGCCCGACTGGCGCAGCACCACCTTCGAGGCCTTGCGGATCCCGTCCACGATGGGCTGCGCGATGGGAATGAGCTCCCCGCCCCCCGCTTGCGCGCGCACCTGCACCTCGCACGCCTTCTGCAGGATGTACATGTAGAGGAAAGCGTCGGCCACCGTCTCCGCGCACGTGAGCAGGCCGTGGTTCCTGAGGATCATGTTGTGCTTGTCGCCCAGGTCCGCGACGAGCCGCGACTTCTCGTCGGCGTTGAGGGCCACGCCCTCGTACGCGTGGTAGGCAAGGCTCGAGAGCGGGAAGAGCGATTGCTGCGAGAGCGCCAGCAGGCCCGCCTTCTGGCACGAGACGGCGACCCCTTCCATCGTGTGCAGGTGCATCACGCAGTGCGCGTCCTCGCGCGCCTCGTGCACCGCGCTGTGGATGGTGAAGCCGGCCGGGTTGATCTCGAAGGGCGATTCCAGCACCTTCGCTCCCGAGAGGTCGATCTTCACGAGGCTGGACGCCGTGATCTCCTCGAACATCATCCCGTACGGATTGATGAGGAAATGATGGTCCGGCCCGGGCACGCGCGCGGAAATGTGGGTGAAGACGAGGTCGTCCCAGCCGAACATCGCCACCGCGCGATAGGCGGCCGCGAGGTCGGTGCGCGCGGCCCATTCCTCGGCCGGGACCTGACCCCTGGTGGAGCGGATTAGTGCGGGATCTGCATGCATGAAATAATACTACTCCATGCCCATCGCCATCGATCGCATCGACCACATCGTCATCACGGCGCACGACGTCGAGCGCACGCTCGACTTCTACTCCCGCGTACTGGGAATGGAGCCCATCACCTTCGCGGGCGGCCGGCGCGGCCTCGCCTTCGGGCGCCAGAAGATCAACCTGCACCAGGCCGGGCGCGAGTTCGAGCCCAAGGCGCTGAAGCCCGTCCCCGGCTCTCTCGACCTGTGCTTCATCACCGAGACGCCGCTCGAGGAAGTGATGGCGGAGTTGAAGAGCGCGGGCGTGGCGATCGCGGATGGGCCGGTCGCGAAGACGGGCGCCCTCGGCCCCATGACCTCGGTGTACTTCCGCGATCCCGACGGCAACCTGGTCGAGGTCTCCAACTACCCTCGATGAGCATTCCAGAGCCCCCGACGGCCTTTCCCGCCCTCGCGCACCTGCGCAACGACTACGCGCTGAAGACCCTCGACGAGGGCGAGGTCGACCGCGATCCGCTGAAGCAGTTCGGCGTCTGGATGGTCGAGGCGATCCACGCGCAGGTGCCCGAGCCCACCGCGATGTCGCTCGCCACGGTCGGCGCCGGGGGGCGGCCCGCGGGGCGCATCGTGCTGCTGAAGGGGCTGGATCCGAAAGGTTTCGTCTTCTTCACCAACTACGAGAGCCGCAAGGGCCGGGAGCTCGCGGTCAACCCCGCCGCGGCGCTCACGTTTCTCTGGAAGGAGCTCGAGCGCCAGGTGCGCATCGAAGGCACGGTGGAGAAAGTGAGCGAGGACGAATCGAACTCGTACTACGCCACGCGCCCGCTGGGCTCGCGCATCGGCGCATGGGCCTCGCCGCAGAGCGAGGCGATCGAGAACCGCGCCTGGCTGGAGAAGCGCTGGGAAGAGCTCGGCCGCGAGCACGGCGAAAACCCGCGGCGTCCCGGCCACTGGGGCGGCTATCGCGTGATTCCCGACTACCTCGAGTTCTGGCAGGGCCGGCGCAGCCGCCTGCACGACCGCGTCACCTACACGCGCGCCGGCGCGTCCTGGAAGATCGCGAGGATCGCCCCGTGAAGCGCGTGGAATCGTACGCGCCTGCGCCTTCCGCGGCGAAGGCGCTCACGCCCACCGAGCTCCTCGCGTCGCTGCGCACGGCGTTGGCCCCGTGGGAGGCGGGCACCCCGTTCTGGATCTTCGCCTACGGCTCGCTCATGTGGAATCCCCGGTTCGCCTGGGACGCGCGCCACACCGCCACCATTCGCGGCTACCACCGCTCGTTTCGCCTCTGGTCGCGGATGAATCGCGGCACGCCCGAGAAGCCCGGCCTCGTGCTCACGCTCGAATGCGGCGGAAGCTGCCGCGGGCTCGTCTATCGCATCGCGCCGGACCGGGTGCAGGAGCAGATGCAGCTCATCTGGAAGCGCGAGATGACGTTCGGCTCCTACCGCCCCAGGTGGCTCAACTGCAGCGTCGGCGGCGAGGCGATCCGCGCGCTCTGCTTCACCGTGAACCGCGAATGCTCGGGCTACACCGGCGCGATCCCCACGGATGTGATGGTGGAGGCGATCGCGAACGCCGCGGGGCGATACGGCCCCGCGCACGACTACCTCTTCAAGACCACCGAGACGCTGCACGAGCACGGCATCCGCGACACGCGCGTCGAGCACCTCGCGGGCCTCGTGCGCACGCGCCTCGCCGCGATCAAGGAAGGGTGAGGCCCCAGGCCGCGGCGTAGCGCTTGAGCACCGCCGCGTCGTCCTCCTCGGCAAAACCGCGCTCGCACGTGTCGCGAAAGATCGCCTGCGCCTGCTCGGCCATGGGCGCCGTGAGCCCGTAGGAGCGCGCGACGTCGACGAAAAGCCCCACATCCTTCAGCAGCACGCGCGCCGCGGCGGTGGGCGCGTAGTCCCCGGCCAACGCCCGCGGCATGCGGTCCGCGAACATCCAGCTCGCCCCCGAGCTCGCGTTCACCACGTCCTTGGCGCGCTCGAGGTCGATGCCGAGCCTGGCCGCCATCGCCATCGCCTCGCAGGCGGCGGCGATGTTGGCGGCAGCCATCATGTTGTTCACGACCTTCATGCGCGAGCCGTCGCCGGGCTTCGAGCCCATGCGGAAGCATTTGGCCGACATCGCGTCGATCACGGGCCGGCAGCGCTCGAATGCGGCGTCGCTCCCCGCGGCCATCATGCTCAGTGTCCCCGCGTGCGCGCGCGCCGGGCCACCGGAGATGGGTGCGTCGAGCATCTCCACGCCCGCCGACGCGAGGCGGCGCGCGATGTCCTCCGCATCCGCCGGCGCGATGGTCGAGCACATCATGAAGACCGAATGTGGGGTCGGGTACGCATTTCCGGTTTCGTACCCGACCCCACTTTCGGGGACGTGCTCCTCGACCACGGCGCGCGTCTGCGCCGCGTCGATCACGAGCGAGATGAGGACGTCCACGGGTCCGTCGAGCTGCTTCGCGCCGGCGCCCAGGGCCTCGCTCTCGCGCGCAGCCACGATATCGCGCACGCGCACGTCGAAGCCCTTAGCAACGAGCGCCTTCGCGACTCCCATACCCATCGCGCCGACGCCCACGACGCCGACGCGCATGGCGCTCACCTCGTGCGCGACTCGCCGCGCTCCCCGAAGCCGCGCCGGCGCATGAGGGCGTCGATCTGCGCGTCGCGTCCGCGGAAGGCGCGGTAGCCCTCGGCGGGGTCGACGGTGTTGCCCGCCGAGAACACGTGCTCGCGCAGCTTTCTCGCCACCGCCTTGTCGAAGGCGCCGCCCGCCTCGGTGAACGCCTCGAAGGCATCGGCCGAAAGCGTGTCCGCCCAGAGGTAGCTGTAGTAGCCGGCGGCGTAGGTGTCGCTGTTGAAGAGGTGGCCGAAGTGCGGCAGTCGATGGCGCATCGCCATCTGCTGCGGCATGCCGAGCGCCTCGACGGTCTTCCTCTCGAAATCCGCCACGTCCTCAGCGCCCGCCGGATCCAGGTGCATGCGCATGTCCACGAGAGCGCAGGACAGGTAATCCACGTTCTCGAAACCCTTGTTGAACCTGGAGGCGAGCTCGATCTTCTTCACCAGCTCGCGGGGGATCGGCTCGCCCGTCCCGCAGTGGCGCGCGTACTTGTCGAGCACCTCGGGGGTGGCGAGCCAGTGCTCCATCAGTTGCGAGGGGAATTCCACGTAGTCGCGGTCCACCGCGGTGCCCGCGAGGGACGGATAGGTCACGCTCGAGCTCAAGCCGTGCAGCGCGTGGCCGAACTCGTGGAAGAGGGTCACCGCGTCGCCCCAGCTCACCAGCACGGGCTCGCCGGGCTTGCCCTTCACGAAGTTTGAGTTGTTCGAGACGATCGTGGTCACCTCGCCCTCGAAGCGCTCCTGGCTGCGGTACTCGTTCATCCAGGCGCCCGAGCGCTTGTCGGCGCGCGCATAGGGGTCGAAGTAGAAGAGCGCCACGTGCCGGCCCGCCTCGTCCTTCACCTCCCACACGCGCACGTCGGGATGGTAAACCGGCGCTTCGGGGGCGGCCTCGAAATGCAGCCCGAGGAGCTCGCCCGCGACCCAGAACATCGCCTCGCGCAGGTTTTCCAGCTGCAGGTACGGCATCACCCCGTTGTCGTCCACGTCGTATTTCGACTTGCGGACCTTCTCGGCGTAGTAGCGGTAGTCCCAGGGCTCGATCGCGAGGCCGGCACGCGCACGGTCCGCCTCGGCTTGCATGTCGGCTACCTCCTCGGCGACGCGCGACACCGCCGGGCGCCACAGCGCCTCCATCAGCGCGATCGCGCGCTCGGGCGTCTTCGCCATGCTCATCTCGAGGCGCCAATGCGCGTGGCTCGGATAGCCTAGGAGCCTCGCGCGCTCGCCGCGCAGGCGCACGATCTCCGCGATGATCTCCTTGTTGTCGCGCGCGTCGCCGTTGTCGCCGCGGCTGTAGTACGCGCGCCAGACCTTTTCGCGCAAGTCGCGGCGGTCCGAATAGGTGAGGAAGGGCTCCATGGAGGAGCGCGTGTTGAGGAGCGCCCACTCGCCCGCGCGGCCGCGCTCGCGCGCCGCCTCGGCGGACGCCTCGCGCAGCGACCCGGGAAATCCGGCGAGCTCGACCTCGGTCGTGAGGTAGAGCGCGCCCGACTCGTCGGCGAGCACGTTCTGGCTGAAGCCGGTGTAGAGCGTGGCGAGCCGCTCGTTCATCTGCGCGAGCCGCTTCTTCGCCGCGGGCCCGAGCCGCGCGCCGCTCCGCGCGAAGTCGTTGTACTTGAGCCACACGAGGCGCTGCTCCTCGGGCGTGAGGCCGGAGCGCTCGCGCGCCTCGTGGACCGCCGAGATGCGCTCGAAGAGCCCCGCGTTCTGCACGATGCGGTCGCGATGCTGCGCGAGCTTCGGCTCCATCTCGCGCTCGACCTCGCGGAAAGCCGCCGAGCGCAGGGTCGAGCTATAGACGCCGTAGATCCGGTCGACGCGATCGAGCGTGCGTCCGGAACGCTCCATGGCGGCGATCGTGTTGTCGAAGGTGGGCGGCGCGGGATCGGCGGCGATCGCGTCGATCTCGGCGAGGAGCTCGGCCATGGCCGCCTCCAGCGCCGGCTTGAAGTGCTCGACCCTCACCTTGTCGAACGGGGGCACGCCGCCGTAGGGACCGCTCCAGCGCGGCAGAAGGGGATTTTCCATGCGGGGCCTCCTAGACCTTCGCGCGGGGATCCTTTTGGGCCAGGCGCGAGAGAAGATAATCGACCTCGGCGCGCGCCGCGGGTGTGAGCGCGGCACCGGGTTTTCGAAGTGTATCCGAGGCGATGATGCCGCGGCGCATCATCACGTACTTGCGCACCGCGAGCCCCGGCCCCGGCTGCTGCTCGTAGCGGATGAGGGGGAGGTGCGCGTCGAAGAGATCATGTGCCGCGTCGCGTTGGCCGGCGGCCGACATGCGCACCACGTCCACCAGCATGTCGGGAAAGCAGTAGCCGGTGTTGGCCCCGTCGGCGCCGCGTTCCATCTCGAAATCGAGGAAGAGCGCGTTGTTGCCGGTGAGGATCGAGATGTGGCGCATCGAGCCGTCGCGCTCGAAGGCGCGCAGCGCCGAGATCTTCTCCAGCCCCGGCCAGTCCTCGTGCTTGAGGACCTTGCACGCGGGATTCTCCATGACGATGCGGCGCACGACACCGGGCGTCATCTGCACCGAGAACGTGAGCGGATAGTCCTGCAGCACGAACGGCACGTCGGAGCCGATCGCTTCGGACGCCTGCTTGTAGTACTGCGCGATGGAGTCGTCCGTGCGCAGCGTGTTGGGCGGGGCGATCATCACGCCCGCCGCGCCCAGCGCCATGACCTCCTGGGTGAGCGCGCGCATCGCGGCGAAGCCCGGGGCGGATACCCCGACGATGACCGGCATGCCGGCGCGCGCGATCACGCGCTTCACGATGCCGACGGATTCGCCGTGGTCCATCTTCGGAGCCTCGCCGAGCTGGCCCAGCACCGTCATGGCGTTCGCGCCGGCCTTCACGAAGAAATCCGCCATGCGGTCGATCGAGCTCTCGTCGATCCTGCCGTCCGCGTGGAACGGCGTCGGCGCGATGACGTACACGCCCTTGGCGTTGCTATCCAATTTCATCGGGGGTCTTGCCTTGGGAGACTCTGGGGTCTATGCGCAGATGAACGCAGATCACGCTTTGGACTTTTCGTACCGCGCCTTGTTCTCGGCGTTGGGCGGATAGAGTCCGGGAAGCGAAGCGCCTTTTTCCACCTCCGTCATGATCCATCCCTCGAGGCGCTCCTGCTCGGGCGCCGTGGCGACGAGCTCTTCGATGAAGGCCGCGGGAATCAGCACCGCGCCGTCGTCGTCCACCACGATCCAGTCGTCGGGGAAGACCGCCACGCCGCCGCAGCCGATGGGCTCGCCCCAGTTCACGAAGGTGAGGCCGGCGACCGAAGGCGGCGCCGCGACCCCCTGGCACCACACCGGCAGCCCCGTCGCGCGCACACCCGCCACGTCGCGCACGACGCCGTCCGTGATGAGCGCCTTCACGCCGCGCCGGGCGATGCGCGCGCAGAGGATGTCGCCGAAGATTCCCGCGTCGGTCACGCCCATCGCGTCGGCCACCGCGATGCAGCCCGCCGGCATCGCTTCGATGGCGGCGCGCGTCGAGATGGGCTTGGACCACGACTCCGGCGTGGCGAGGTCCTCGCGCGCCGGCACGAAGCGCAGCGTGAACGCTCTTCCCACCAGGCGCGGCTGGCCGGGGTTGAGCGGGCGCGTGCCGCGCATCCAGACGTTGCGCAGGCCCTTCTTCAGCAGGAGGGTGGTGATGGTGGCGGTCGTCACCTTCGCGAGCGTGGCGACGATCTCTTCGTCTCGACTCATGGGGTCTTCTTCGGATGGGCGAAACACCCGATTTTACGCGAGGCGGGCGAGGAACTCCCGCACGCGCTTCGCGTTCGCGCCGATGTCGCTCCTGCCCACGCGCGAGGCGCTGCGCACGTCGACGCGGCTGCCGGCGCCCTCGGGGCGCACGCGCACGACGACGTCGTCCTTGAAGCCGAACCAGCGCGTGGTGTCGGTCGCCTCGATGCGCCCCGCCGCGGTGTCGCTCGCGACGATCTCCCAGCCCATGGAGCGCGCGGCGTCGATGGCGCGCTGCACGGTCTTGGCGGGCGGGGACTTCACCACGAGCGGCTTGATGTCGCCATAGGCCTTCTGCTGCTGCTCGGCGATCTCGGCGCCGGCGTACCGGGCGCCATTGGGCGCGAGCGCGCGCTCGGCGGCGAGCGCCACGAAGGCCGGCGGATCGAGCGTATCGGTGGTGATGTCGTGGATTGCGGGGACGCTCTTCGCCTTCTCGAGCATCAGGAGGGGCGGCGCGGCGGCGGCGAGCGCGATGCAAAGCGCGAGGACCGGGATCCACGCGGCGGCACGCCAGCGCGGGAGCGCCGCGAGGACGATGAGCACGACCGCGCCGGCGGCGCCCGCTAGCCCCGTGTACGCGGCCCAGCGCAACAGCGCGAGCCCGGTCTGCCACGGCCATATGCCGTAGAGCGTGCCGGGGCCCGAGGAAACGAGCATGGCGAAAGCGGCGACCGCGATCGCCATGACGAGAGCGCGCGCGACGGGCATGACGATGCTTTCGGAAGGCGCACGGCGGCGGAGCCCTAATTATGCCTCGCAACGATGCGCACGTGCGCCCGCTCGTCGAAGACGCGGCCTTCACAGCGCGCTCGCCACGAGCGTCATGCCGTGCCGTGCGGCGAATAGCGCCGCGCAGATGATGGCGACGCCCGCGAAGGCAATGAGCGCGACCCAGGTGCTGCGGAATTGCGGATCCATTGAAGCCTCCATGCAAGTGTGAGCATTATTGACGCTCGCACCCCCTGGCTCTAAACGATATCTTCGCAACCTTGTTGTGAGATAAACTCACACTCATGATTCCCCGCCTGCCCCCGCTTTCGGCGCTGCGCCCGTTCGAGGCGGCCGCCCGCCTGGAGAGCTTCTCTCGCGCCGCCGAGGAGCTGCACCTCACCCACGGCGCGGTGAGCCGCCAGGTGCGCGCGCTCGAGGACCATGTGGGCGCCGCGCTCTTCACGCGCCACGGCAAGCGGGTGGCGCTCACCGCCGCGGGGCGGACCTTCGCCGAGCGCGTGAGGAACGCGCTGCTGGAAATCGCGCAGGCGGCCGAGGCGCTCGCCGACAAGCGGCGCGACCATCGCCTCAGCGTGAGCGTGCTGCCGTCTTTCGCGTCGCGCTGGCTCATGCCGCGCCTCATTCGCTTCATGGATGCGCATCCCGAGATCGAGGTGAGCGTGATGGCCTCGACGGCGCTCGCCAATTTCGCCGCCGACGGCGTGGACGTCGCGATCCGCTTCGGGCGCGGCCCGTGGCCGCCGCTCGTATGCGAGCGCTTCCTCGACGACGAATGGTTCCCGGTGGCGAGCCCGACGCTCAACCACGGCCGGCTTCCGAAGGAGCCGAAGGATCTCCTCAGGATGCGCATCATGCGCGAGGACCGCGACGCGTGGCAGTACTGGTTCGAGCGGGCGGGCGTGAAGGTGGACGAGCCCCTGTCGGGACCGTTCTTCAACGATTCGACCTACTCGCTGCAGGCCGCCGCGCGCGGCGAGGGTATCGCGCTCGCGCGCCGCTCCATCGTGGGCGAGGACCTCGAGCGCGGCACGTTGAAGCGGCTATTCAACCTGAAGGTGCCGACGCGCGAGAGCTACTGGTTCGTGAGCCCCAGGGCGCTCGCCTCAACGGCGCGTGTGAAAGCGTTCCGCGACTGGGTGAAGGCGGAGCTTCGCGCGCGCTAGCCGGGCTCGCGTTCCTTGCCGCCGGCCGGCGCCACGTTGCCGCGCGAGTCGTTGGCCCCGCCCTTGTTGCGATGGCGGTTCTTGTTGCGCCGATGCCGTCCCGCCTTGTTGCCGGGCGCCTGGGGCATCGCGTTGCCGTTCCTCTCGCCCTTGGGCGAGCGCGCCTGCTGCGCCTGCGGCTGCGGACGCGGCTGCGGCGCGAGCACGTGGTGCGCCTCGCCACCGACCCACGCCTTGAGCGGGCCCTTGTCCTCGATCTCCACGCGCCGCGGCAGCGGCTCGCGCTGCGCCTGGCCCTGGCCCTTGTGCTTGCGGTTCTGGCCCTGACCTTGCGCGCCGCCTTGAGCCTGCGCTCCACGCCCCGCGCCACGCTTCTTGCCGAAGGCGAAGGGCTTGGCGCCCTGAGGGCGGCGCTGGTTGGGCTGCGGCGGGCGTTGCCCCTCGCCATAGGTGCCGCGGTTGCCGTCGGGCTCGCGATCGACGCGGTTGCCCGCGCTTTCGCGCGCGTCGATGCGGTTGCCCAGGTCGTCTGCCGCGGTGTCGTGCGTCTCGCGCTCGCCGCGGCGGTCGCGATTGGCGTCCGTGATGCGGTTGCCGATGTTGTCGAATTCGTCTTCCCCGGCGTCATCCTCGGCGCCCGGCGCGCTCGGCGCCTCCACCATGCCGGCGAAGGAGAGGAGGTCCTGCACCTGCTCCTCCTCCATCTCGCGGATCATGCCGCGCTTCACGTGGCTGGGAAGCTCGACGTTGCCGAAGCGAACGCGCATGAGGCGGCTCACGGTAAGGCCGACCGCCTCCATCATGCGGCGCACCTCGCGGTTCTTTCCTTCGCGCAGCACCACGTGATACCAGTGGTTCGCGCCCTCGCCGCCGCGGTCCTCGAGGGAATCGAACTTGCACGACTCGCCTTCGATGTCGATGCCGGTGAGGAGCTGCGCCTTCTGCTCCTCGGTGAGCTCGCCCAGCAGGCGCACCGCGTATTCGCGCTCGACCTCGAAGCGCGGATGCGTGAGGCGGTTCGCGAGCTCGCCGTTGGTCGTGAAGATGAGCAGACCCTCGGTGTTGAAGTCCAGGCGACCGACGGACACCCAGCGCCCGCCGTGCACCTTGGGAAGCTTGTCGAAGACCGTGGGGCGCTTCTCCGGGTCGTCGCGCGTCACGATCTCGCCCGAGGTCTTGTGATAGAGGAGCACGCGCGGCAGCGGCTCGCCGAAGCGAAGCCCGAGGAGCTTGCCGTCGAGCTTCACCTTGTCGCCGGGGCCGACCGAGTCGCCGAGCTTCGCGACCTGGCCGTTGATGGTGATGTGCCCTTGCGCGATGAGGATCTCGATGTTGCGCCGCGAGCCGTGGCCCGATTGCGCCATCACCTTCTGCAGGCGCTCGCGCTTGCTGGGGCTGGAGCCGCCCTGGCGTTCGCCGCCCGGGCCGCCGCGCCCCTTGCCGCGGCGCTTGTTCGGGTTCTGTTGGGGACGGGCCCATTCCGGCACGATGCCGCCGGGCCATTCGAGCTTGTGGTGGGGGGAAGGTCTATCCCGCATGGGCTTGCTCCGAGGAGGACTCTGGGGTTTGCGGCTCGTCGGTCGAATCTTCTTGCGGGGCATTTTCGTCCGCGGATTCTTCGAGCGGCGGCGTGGATGCCGCCTCGAGTTGCGCGAGGTTGGGGGGAGGCTCGAGGGCGGCCTGCAGCTCCTCGAGCGGGGGAAGCTCCTCGAGCGAGCGCACGTTCAGGTCGTCGAGGAATTTCTTCGTGGTGGCGAAGATCGCCGGGCGCCCCGGCGACTCACGCGTGCCGATGATCTCCACCCAGCCGCGCTCCATCAGCGCGTTGAGGGTGGGCGCGGCGACGGCGACGCCGCGGATCTCCTCGATGTCGCCGCGCGTCACGGGCTGGCGGTAGGCGATGATGGCGAGGGTCTCCAGCACCGCGCGCGAATAGCGCGGCGGCTTCTCGCTCGCGATGCGATCGAGGAACTTCTGGTAGGCGGGCTTCACGCGGAAGCGCCACCCGGAGGCGACGCTGGTGAGCTCGATGGAGCGCTCGGTCCACTCGTCCTTCAACTCGTCCAGCACCTTGCGGATGTTGTCGGCATCGACCTCGCCGGCGAAAAGGCGCTTCAACTGCTGCACGGTGAGCGGGTCGGTGGTGGAAAGGAGCGCCGCTTCCAGCACGCGCTTCACCTCTGTGAGATCGATGGAGCCGGAATCGGGCGTGGCCTCGATCGCCTGGAGCCTCGCGCCGGCATCGTCTTCTTCGGGCAATGGTTCGGGATTCGTCTGTTCGTTCATGTCACGGTCTCATGCAATGGTGAGCGTGGCCCGCTCGGCCTTCAGCTTCACGTAGATCGGGTCGAACGGGGTCTGCTGCGTGATCTCGATCATCGACTCGCGCGCGAGCTCGAGGAGCGCGAGGAAGCTCACCACCAGGAGCGGCACGCCGCGCCCGGGCTCGAAGAGCTCGGAGAACTCGAAGAAGCGCCCCGGTACGAGGCTCCTCAGGATGCGGCTCATGTGCGCGCGCACCGAGAGCTCCTCGCGCGTGATGCGATGGTGCCGGGTCATGCGCGCGCGCGCGAGGATCGCGCGCCACGCCTCGGAGAGGTCGGCCACGTGCACGTCGGGGAGCCTCTCGGCGATCGCCTCCTCGATGTACACCTCCACCAGGGAGAAGTCGCGCCCGGCCACCGGCATCTCGGCGATCGCGTGCGCGGCCTTCTTCATGCGCTCGTAGTCGAGGAGGCGGCGCACCAGCTCGGCGCGCGGATCGTCCGGCTCGTCGTCGTCGTCGCGCTTCGGGCGCGGCAGCAGCATGCGCGACTTGATCTCGATCAGCACCGCGGCCATGAGGAGGTAGTCGGCGGCGAGCTCGAGCTGGGTGGTGCGCATCATCTCCACGTACGACATGTACTGGCGCGTGAGGTCCGCCATGGGGATGTCGAGGATGTCGAGCGAGTGGCGCCGGATGAGATAGAGGAGGAGGTCGAGCGGCCCCTCGAAGGCCTCGAGGAAGACCGAGAGCGCTTCGGGCGGGATGTAGAGGTCCGGCGGCAGCTCGGTCATGGGCTCGCCGTGGATGCGCGCGACGGGAAGCGCGAGGTCGAGCCCCTGTTGCTGGTCGAGCCCGGGCGGATCGTTGGCGGCGTGCGGGGTCATTTCTTGTAGAGGGTGTCCGCGGCGATCTTGCTCATGGTCTCGCCGTTGTGGGCGACGTCGGGGACTTCGACCAGCTCCCATGCGAGCTTCACGCCGAGGTCGCGGGCGGCGGTCGTGGCGGTCTTGATGAAGGTCTCGCCGCGGTCGACCCGGGTGGAGCCCTGGCGCTTGGCGGCGTCGGTATTGAGGAGGTTCTCGTCGTCAGGGTCGTCGTCCTTCTCGCCCACCAGGAGCACGAGCCGGCGCGAGAGCGCGGTGCGCAGCTCGGCCTCGCCCGAGGGCGATCCCACCAGCGAATACGGGAACGGGTCGGTCGTCTTTTCCTTGCGCCATTCGGGCATCGTGTACCAACCGGGATTGGCGGCGACGATCACCGAGGCGCGGCTGTCGGGCCGGAAGAGCGCCATGCGCTGCGCGAACTGGCCCCCCGCGGAGTGCCCGAAGAGCACGTAGCTCGACTGGCCGTCGCGCATCTCGTCGAAGAGGTGCTCGATGGTGGAGAACGCCCAGCGCTCGCGCTCCGACTCGCTTCCCACCCCGCCCAGGTTGTACGAGGCCGACCTGGGCCAGAGCTCGCGCGTGAATTCGGGCGCCACCACCAGGAACTTGTAGCGGTCCGCGGGGAGCTCCCAGTAGTCGCGGTACGCCGAGGCGTTCCTCTTCATGCCGGCCATCACGATCACCATCGGGCACGACGCGTCGCAAGTGCGCGGACGGTACGTGTAGACGCGCATCGGGCGCTCGGGATGGCCGCGCTCGTCCTTCCACACGAAGCTCCATTTGCCCGGCGGCACCGGCGTCGCCGCGAGCGAGCCGAGGGACATCACCGTGAGCGCGATGCCGAGCATCACAAAGATCGATCTGCGTCTTCCTGCGTTCATCTGCGGATTCCTCAGCTGTAATTCAGCCCCATGGCCTCGCGCACGTCGCGCATCGTGTCGTTGGCGAGGTCGCTCGCCTTCTCGCACCCGTCCTGGATGATGTTGCGCACGAGCGTCGGATCCTCCTCGTACTGGGCGGCGCGCTCGCGGATCGGCTTCAACTCCGCGTTCACGGCGTCGATCACCGGCTGCTTGCACTCGAGGCAGCCGATGCCCGCGGTGCGGCAACCGTTGAGCACCCACTCCTTCGTGTCCTGGCTCGAGTACACGAGATGGAGGTTCCACACCGGGCAGCGCTCGGGCTCTCCCGGATCGGTGCGGCGCACGCGCGCCGGATCCGTCTGCATGGTGCGGATCTTCTGGGTCACGTCCTCGGGGGTTTCCCGCAGCATGATCGCATTGCCGTAGCTCTTCGACATCTTCTGCCCGTCCAGGCCCAGGAGCTTGGGCGTCTCGGTGAGGAGCGCCTCGGGCTCGGCGAGGATCATGCGCCCGCCGCCCTCGAGGAAGCCGTAGAGGCGCTCCTTGTCGCCGAGCGAGAGGTTCTGCACGTCGTTCACCAGCTCGCGCGCCTCGCCGAGCGCGGACTCGTCGCCGTGCTCCTGGAAGCGCGCGCGCAGCGTGCGGTAGAGCTTGGCCTTCTTCGGGCCCATCTTCTTCACCGCCGCCTCGGCCTTCTGCTCGAATCCCTTCTCCCGGCCGAAGAGGTGGTTGAAGCGCCGTGCGATCTCGCGCGTGAGCTCGATGTGCGAGACCTGGTCCTCGCCCACCGGCACGCGGTTGGCCTGGTAGATGAGGATGTCGGCGGCCTGCATCAGCGGGTAGCCGAGGAAGCCGTAGGTGAGGATGTCGCGGCCCTGCTCGGCGTGCTTGTCCACCAGGTCCTTGTAGGTGGGCACGCGCTCGAGCCACGAGAGCGGCGTGAAGAACGAGAGGAGCATCGCGAGCTCCGCGTGCTGCGGCACGCGCGACTGGATGAAGAGCGTCGCCTTGCTGGGATCGATGCCGCACGAGAGCCAGTCGACGAACATCTCCCACACCGTCTCCTCGATCACGCTCGGGTCCTCGTAGTGCGTGGTGAGGGCGTGCCAGTCGGCGGCGAAGAAGTAGCACGGGAACTCGTTCTGCAGACGCGCCCAGTTCTTGAGCGCCCCGTGGTAGTGGCCGAGGTGCATGGCGCCCGTGGGGCGCATTCCTGAAAGTACGCGGTCCTGGAACATTTTCGTTTTCTTGTGGGGACGGTTAGTGCAAGCCGAAGAGTGAGAAGAAGAATTGCTCGCCCGCGCCAAGGAGCATGCTGAAGGCGCGTCCCATCGGCGGATACGCCACCATCAGCACGATGAGGCCGATGAGGATCGGCATGCCATAGGGCTCGAGGCGCGAGTACGAGTACGCGAGGCGATCGGGCAAGAGGCTCGTCACCATGCGCCCGCCGTCCAGCGGAAGGATCGGGAAGAGGTTGAAGATCGCGAGCACCACGTTCCATCCGATGCCGGCGATCGCCACCGCGAACCAGAATTCGGCGATCCCCGAGGTCGATCCCGACATGTCGAGGAGCTTGGCGAGCGCGCCCCAGATGAGCGCCTGCACGAAGTTGGACCCGGGGCCGGCGGCGGCGACCCAGAGCATGTCGCGCTTGGGGTTGCGCAGGTTCGCGAAGTTCACCGGCACCGGCTTCGCCCAGCCGAAGAGGACTCCGCCCACGATCATCGAGATGAGCGGGAAGGCGATGGTGCCTACCGGGTCGATGTGCTTGGCGGGATTCAACGTGACGCGCCCCAGCATGTAGGCGGTGTTGTCGCCGAACATCTTCGCGACGTAGCCGTGCGCGGCTTCGTGCAGCGTGATGGCTAGGATGAGCGGGATGGCGTTCACGCAGATGCGAATGAGAATGTTGGTGGGATCCATCAGTGCAGCGCCTCCTTCACGAACCCGAAGGGGCGGATGTCGCCCTTGCCTTCGCGCACCAGGCGCGGGGCTTCCGCGGAAAGGTCGATCACGGTGGTGACCTCGCCGTTGCACGGGCCCGAGTCGATCACCAGGTCGAGCTCGTGCTCGAGGTGGCGGCGGATCTCGTGGGCGTCGTTCAACGCCACTCCGTGCGCCGGCAGGATGAGGGTCGACGAGAGGAGCGGCTCGCCCAGCTCCAGCAGGAGGGCGAGCGGCACCGGATGGGCGGGGATGCGAACGCCGATGGTGTGGCGCGGCGCGAGAAGGCGCCGCGGCACGTCGCGCGTGGCGCGAAGGATGAAGGTGTAGCTTCCGGGAGTATTGGCGCGCATCAGTCTGAACTGCAGGTTGTCCACCTTGGCGAACTGCCCGACCTCGGCGAGATCGCGGCACACGAGCGTGAAATGGTGGCGCTCGTCCACCTTCCGGATGCGCCGGATCCTCTCCATCGCCGCCTTGTCGCCGATGTGGCAACCGAGGGCGTAGCAGGAGTCCGTCGGATAGGCGATGACGCCGCCCGCGCGGATGATCTCCACCGCGTGCTTCACCAGCCGCGGCTGCGGGTTGTCCGGGTGAACCGAAAAGTATTGAGCCATGCCCTCGACATCCGCACGGAAACTCCCGCGCCCGAGTTAGCCTTTTTTCAACGGGCGGCTAATGCGCCCACTTGGACCACACCGGGGTGAGCGACGGATGCAGGGCCGGAAGGCGACCCGGCTCCACCGCGCTTTCGCCCGGCCCGTGGTAATCGGCACCGCGAGAGGCGAGGAACGCGTGTTCCTCGGCAATGCGTTGCCACATCGGGTACTCCTCGGGACGGTGGCTGCCCGTCACCACTTCGATCGCTTCCCCGCCGGCCGCGCGGAAATCCCTGAGCATCTCGTCGCGGAACATCGGCTTCAGGTTGTAGCGCCCCGGATGCGCGAGCACCGCGACGCCTCCCGCCGCGCGAATCCACTGCACCGCGTCCTGCAATCCCGCCCAGCGATGCGCGACGTAAGCCGGCTTGCCGCGCGCGAGGTACTTGTCGAACGCGGCCTGGATGTTCTTCACGCGCCCGATCTGGTGCAGGTGCCGCGCGAAATGCGTGCGGCCGAGCATCGACTTGTTCTCCGCGAGCGCGTAGGCGCCCTCGAACGTATCGGCGATGCCGGCGGCCTGCAGCGCCGCCGCGATCCGGTGCGCCCTCTCGGTGCGGCCCTGGCGGATCGACTCCAGCCCGCGTGCGAGCGCCGGTGCCGCGGGATCGACCTGCAGGCCGACGACGTGAAGGGTCGTGTCGCCCCAGCTCACGGAGATCTCGACGCCGGGAACCAGCACGACGCCGGCGCGGCGCGCGGCGCTCGCGGCCTCTTCGAGGCCGTCCGTGGTGTCGTGGTCCGTAAGCGCGATCGCGTCGACCCCGGTGCGGGCCGCAAGCTCGATCAGCTGTGTGGGCGACAGCAGACCATCCGAGCTCGTCGAATGGTTATGCAAGTCGAAGTTATCCAAGGCGCAATTATATCAAAATGGGGGTTTTCCCGCTCGATCCCATGGACATCCGCCCGATCGCATTCGGCGACGAGGGACAGGTCGCGACACGCGGCCTCGCGCGCCGCTTCGAGGCCTGCGCCCGCGACTCGCAGCTCGACGCCGTCGAGGCGCAACGCCTGCGCGCGGAGCTCGCCGCCCTCGAGGCGCTCGATCGCCAGTACGGCGGCATGGGAGCGCTCGGCGTCGAGGATGCCGACGCCATCGTCGATTCGCTGGTGGCGGGGCTCGCGCGCCTCGACGACGAGGACCTGGTGATCGGCGTGGCGCTCTGGGCGATCCGCCACGAGGTGGCGATCGGCGACATCGAGCCGGTGGTGAACGCGCTCGCGCTGCGCTCCAACCGCGCGCGGTCGAAGCAGGAGATCGCGGCCGTCTTCGGGCTGATGCAGGGCGTGATCGCGAGTGTCTCGCCGCGGCTGGCCGCCGACCTCGAGCGCTCCAATCCCGAGCGGCCCTGGCGCATCGCGCACCTGAATCTCGCCATCACCGCGATCCGCAGCGAGGATCCCGCCCTCCTGGATTTCGCCTTCGACGCGCTCGACGCCGCGCTGCCCGACGAGAGGGCGGGCTTCTACGCCGAGGCGCTCGCCCTCGCCCTCGCCCCCGGCGTCGCCCCGGCGGTGTGCGAGCGCATCGAGGCGCGCCTCGGCCGTTGGACCGGGTGAAACCGGACGGCGGACGAGCATTTCACCGCTGCGCGAGTGCGTCTCCGGCACCCGTTTTCGGCTATAATTATCGGTTACTTGCCGGCAGCCCATTTCGTGAAGTTCCTCTTCGACTTCTTCCCGCTCATCCTGTTTTTCGTCGCCTTCAAGGCGGCCGACATCTTCATCGCCACGGCGGTGGCCATCGCCGCGACGGTGGCGCAGATCGGCTGGGTGCTCGCGCGCCGCCGCAAGGTGTCGGGCATGCAATGGATGAGCCTCGCGATCATCGTCGTCTTCGGCGGCGCGACGCTCCTCTTGCGCGACGAGACTTTCATCAAGTGGAAGCCGACCGTGCTCTACGGCCTCATGGGCGCCGCCTTCCTCGGGGCGCTCGCCTTCAAGACGAACCTCGCCAAGGCGGCGATGGGCGAAGGCATCGAGCTTCCCGATGCGGTGTGGACCCGGCTCGCCATCGCCTGGGGCCTCTTCTTCATCTTCCAGGGCGCGCTCAACCTGTGGGTCGCGTTCCACTATCCGCTCGACACGTGGGTCAACTTCAAGGTGTTCGGCGGCATCGGCCTCATCGTCGCCTTCGTGCTCGCACAGGCGGTGTGGCTGTCGAAGTACGTGCAGGACGACCCGGCCGGAAACCCCGAGCCGTGAGGACAGGTCTCCGCAAGGATGAGTGCGCATAATGCGCGCCACCGAAGCGGTCATCCGCGAGCGCCTCGGCGCGTTGAATCCGGTCTCGATGGATTTGCACGACGAAAGCGCGCAGCATGCGGGCCACGCGGGCGCGGCTTCCGGCGGCGGACACTGGCAGCTCACCATCGTCGCGGAGGTTTTCCGGGGAAAGAGCCCGGTGGCGCGGCATCGAATGATTTATGAGGCGTTGGGCGACCTCATGAAGCGCGACATCCATGCCCTCAAGATCGAGGCGTTCGCGCCCGAATGAGTTTCGATATCCACACAGAGCAAAGGAAATTTCATGCAACGTATTCTCCGTAACCTCGCCGTCGCCCTCGTGGCCGGCACCTTCGCCGTCGCGGCCGGGGCGCAGGACAAGGCCGAGAAGGCTCCGAAGAAATCCGCGGTCTCCGCCTCGGGCAAGGTGGTCGTGAACGGCGTGACCATCCCGCAATCGCGCATCGACGCGATGAACCGCGAGCTCACCTCCCAGGGCCAGCCCGACACCGACGAGCGCAAGCAGGCGGTGAGGGAAGAGATCATCAACCGCGAGGTGCTCGCGCAGGCGGCCCAGAAGCGCGGCCTGGACAAGAACCCCGACATCGCCGCGCAGATGGAGATGGCGAGGCAGGCCGTCCTCGTGCGCGCCCTCTTCGAGGAGGAAGTGAAGAAGAACCCGATCACCGACGCGCAGCTGCAGCAGCAATACGACACGTTCAAGGGCTCCATGGGCACCAACGAGTACAAGGTGCGCCACATCCTCGTCGACAAGGAAGACGACGCCAAGGCGATCATCGCCGAGCTCAACAAGGGCGGCGACTTCGCCAAGATCGCCAAGGAGAAGTCGAAGGATCCCGGCTCCAAGGACAACGGCGGCGACCTCGACTGGGGACCGGCCGCGCGTTACGTGAAGCCCTTCGCCGACGCCGTCACCGGCATGCAGAAAGGCCAGACCACGGCCGTGCCGGTGAAGACCGACTTCGGCTACCACGTGATCCGCCTGGAAGACGTGCGCCCGCTCACGGTGCCGCCTTTCTCCGAGCTGAAGGAGCAGTTCCGCCAGCGCGCGCAGCAGGCCCAGATCCAGAAGTTCGTGATGGACCTGCGCCAGAAGGCGAAAGTCGAGGAGCGCTGAGCGCGGACGAGGGCCTGGAGTCCCGGCGCAGGCCGGGCCCCGGTGCAGGCAAGGGCGGCTTCGGCCGCCCTCTTTCATTTCGGACTTTTTTTTGGCGCCCTCGACCCTTTCGGGCCCGGCGCGCGTTCAAGCAAGGCAGGAGCCGAAACATCACCCGACAAGGAGCCCGAAATGAATCCCGCCCGCACGTTGCTGTTCGCATTCGCCGCCGCCTTGAGCCTCTCGGCCCACGCCGTGGGACGCATCGCCGACGTCTCCATCTTCGACCGCGCCGTATCCCGCGAGCTGCCGGTGAGCTGGCACGACGCGCGCGCCTACGTGGTGGGCCGTCCGGGCAACGAGTACCAGGTGGCGCTGCGCAACCTCACCGGCGAGGAGATCCTCGCGGTGATCTCCGTCGACGGCGTGAACGTGATGGACGGCCGGGACGCGAGCCCCGGGCAGGGGGGCTACGTGATCGCGCCGTGGGGAAGGCTCTCGGTGCGCGGCTGGAGGAAGAGCATGGACGAGACCGCGGCGTTCTACTTCACGCAGCTCGGCGATTCATACGCCGCGCGCACCGGCCGGCCAGCCAACGTGGGCGTGATCGGCGTCGCCTTGTTTCGCGCGAAGCGCCCGGAGCCGCCGCCCTATGCCGCGCCCATGGAGAGCGAGCACCCGGCGCCCGGCATGAAGGGCGAGATGGACAGCGCGCGGCGCCAGCGCAATGACCAGGGCTCCGCTCCCGCGACGGTCGCACCGCCCGCGGCGCCCCTGGGGACCGGCCATGGCCGGCGCGAGGACTCGCCGATCCGCTGGGTGGCCTTCGAACGCGCGACGAGCGAGCCGGAGGAGACGCTCGCGATCTTCTACGACAGCTACCGCAACCTCGTGGCGCGCGGGATCCTGCAACCGAGCGCCGGCCCGCGCGACCCGAACCCCTTTCCGACCGCGTTCGTGCCCGATCCGCCGCGACGGTAATATCAGGGGCCATGGCGGCCTCGGACGAAGAGCTCATGCTTGCTTATGCCGGCGGCGATGCCGGAGCGTTCGAGACGCTCTACGCCCGCCACAAAGGCGCGCTCTTCCGCTTCGTCGCGCGCTCGATGAGGTCGCGTGCCGAGGCGGAGGAGCTTTTCCAGGACGTGTGGATGCGGGTGATCGAAGCGCGCGCGCGTTATGCGCCGCAGGCGAAGTTCTCGACGTGGCTCTACACCATCGCCCATAACCGCCTGGTGGACCGGTGGCGCGCGAAGGGTCTCACGCTGGTCTCGCTGGACGACGAGGAGAAGTCCGTGAGCGAGGTAGCCGCCGATCCCGGATCGGATCCGCTGCGGGTCGTGGAGGCGCGCGCGACCCTCGATCGCCTTTCGGCGGCGCTGGCGGCGCTGCCGCTCGCGCAGCGCGAGGCCTTCCTCCTGCATCACGAGGCGGGCCTCGACATCGCCGGGATCGCAGCCGCCACCTCGAGCGCGCCGGAAGCGGCGAAGAGCCGGCTGCGTTACGCCATGGACAAGCTGCGCGAGGCCGCGGGCGATGACTGATTCCGACGACAAGCTCATCGCCCGCTACCGCCAGCTCCCTCGCGAGGAGCCGCCGCGCGCGCTCGACGACCTGGTGCTCGCCGCATCGCGCCGCGCGCTCGCCAGGCCCGGGCTTGCTCGCCGCTGGGCCGCCCCCGTGTCGATCGCGGCGGTGCTGGTGCTCGCCTTCGGCGTGACGCTCGAGATGCAGCGCGAGGAGCCGGGCATCGAATACCGGGAGCCCGCGAAGCGGGAATCGGCCGCGCCGTACGCTGCGCCCGCGCAGATACCGCCGGCCGCGCCCGCCGTCGAGACGAAGCCTTCGAGCGATGCGCTGGAATCGAAGGCTGCCGCGCCCGCGGCTACAGCGCGGACGCGCGAATCGCCACGGGAGGCGAAGGTGATCGCGCCGCGCAGGCCCGCGCCCCCCCTGCAGAAATTCACGCCGGCGCCGGCAGCTCCACAGCCCTTTCCCGAGGCCGCCACGCCCGCGGGGCCGCCCCAGCCGGCTCCTTCACGTGTCGAGACGATGCAGGCCGCCCCCGTGGAAAGAGCCCGCGAGTTGAACGTGATGCCGCCCGCACCCGCCGCTCCCGCGATGCCTTCGACAACAGCCCCCGCGAGCGCCGCCGCGCCGGCGGCGTCGCCGCGCGCGAAGGCTGCCGACACCGCGGGTGCTCCCGCGCGCGCGCTCGCGCCGCCCGCGAGCCCCGAGGGCGAGCTCGAGCGCATCGCGCGCCTTCGCGAGGAAGGCCGCGAAAGTGAAGCCGACAAGGCGCTCGACGAGTTCAGGCGCGCGCATCCCGGCTACCGGATTCCCGACGCGCTGTGGGCGCGCGTGAAGCCGCGCTAGCGATGGCCTCCGAGACGAGCCGCATCGCCAGGGCGCTGGTCGCGCATCGCCGCGAGAGCTTTGCGAGCGTGCATGCGCGCGAAGAGTCGCGGGCGCGGGCGCACGCCGCCATCGCCTCCGTGCCGCTGAAACGCGCGCGCCTCGCCTCGGCATGGCGCGACGATCCCGCGGGACTCACGCTCGACGTCGACTTCGCGCCCGCCCCGGGCGTCAAGCGCTTCCTGCAGGCGAGCTCCGTCGTGCTCGCCTCGCTGGTCGCCTCGAGCGCGTGGGCCGTGATGTCGGCGCGGGAGGACGGCGTGATCGCCTTCCTCGTGCCGCTGGCCACCGTGCTCGCGGTGCTGGGATTTCCTTTCGTCGCGGTGATGATGGGATCGCAGCGCGAGGCCGAGGAGGCCCGCGTGGCAACGGCGATCCGGCGTGCGCTTACTGACGAACGCGAATACGGCGCCGGTCGATCTCGGTGACGGCCCCCTGCCGGCTCTCGACGAAGAGGCGCAGCAGCTCGTGCTCGCGCCACGCGCTGGACGGCAGCGTGATCTGGAACCCCCCGCTCACGGCTTCGGGATATCCGGGATAGGTGGCCTCGAGGTCGCGCCGCTCGATGCCTCGCGTGCCCTCGGCCTGCGGCCCGCCGCCGACGGTGGCGTACACGCGCCGCACGCCCCACGGATCGAGCGCCCAGCCGCTCAGCTCCAACGTGCGGCCTTTCTCCTCGACGATCTTGTCGAGCGCCCCGATGGCCAGGGGCTCGTGCTGCGTCCAGACGAGCCAGCCGCCCGACAGCAGCACCACGCCGAAGACGGCGGCGAGCGCGATCCGCCCGCGCAGGATGTCGTTGGACAGCTGCCACACGACGAGCGGCATGAGGCCCGCCGCCGCGAAGGTGGCGAGCGCGCCCAGCCAGTTGTGGCGCTCGGCGCCCGCGATGCCCTCGCCGAACGCGGTGGTCGCGACGGCATAGCCGCCGATCGCCACCAGCAGCGTGAACGTCACCGGCAGCGCGGCGGATTCGGGCTCGCGCCGCACCGTCCACAACATCCACCAGATCTCCACCGGGAACGCCACGAAGAGGGTCACCACGAACACCGCGAAGACCATCGACGGCACCCTCGACATGAGCGCGATGAACGACATCGCGCGCGGCGGCAGGTCCGGCACCGCGAGGATCGGCCCCTCGGCGGAGATGCCGAGGTATCCGGGCACGACCGATTCGGCCGCCGGCAGCACGCGCGAGACCGCGCGCAACAACGTGAGCGGCTCGGTGGGCACGAGCTTCAGGAACGCGAAGGAAGAAAGCTCGAGCACCTCGGGGCACGTGGTCTCCAGCGTCTCGCCACGGCGCGCTTCCCAGGTAGCGCCGGACATCGCCGCGCATCGCGCGGGAAGGCCGAGGTGATCTAGCGTTTCCTCCTCGTCGGCGGAGACGGCGAGGATCGACCCGAGGTAGGCGTTGACGCGGTTCACCGGGCTCACGTAGTCCGGGCGAAGCGGCGCGAGGAGGATCTGCACCACGGCGACGATCACCGCGACGATCGCGAGGATGCGCGTCTTGCGGCGCGAGCGCAGCGCGAGCGCGGGCGCGGCGATCGCCACGAGCGCGAGCGGCAGGTAGCAGAACTGCTCGCGCGAGAAGCCGAGCGCGACGAGGCTCGCGCCGAGGAGCCACCAGTGCGCTCGGGCGCCGGCGCCCCCGCGCAGCACGAGGACCGCGATCATCGCGACCGCTCCGTAGGCGCCCAGGAGCGCCGTGGGATCGGGATAGAGCGTGTTCAGCCAGAGCGTTCCCACCGGGTCCGCGATGATCAGGAAGAAGATC
>JBBRTF010000054.1:0-28968 GCA_038244725.1 Burkholderiales bacterium | reverse complement strand
TGGCCCTCGCCTTCGTCCTCGCGCTCGGGCTCCTCGACGCCGCGCGCGCGGGACCCTTGAGGCCGAGGCCGGAGCGCATTCCCCACGAAGTGATGTGGCTCGCCGAGGTAGGGTCGTCCTTCGCAATCGGCCCGGGCCGCGATCCCATCGACATCGCGGTCAACAAGGATGCTCGCACGCCGCCGTGGGACCTCTCGATGCTGCAGCTCGATGTGGCCATCACCGAGGTCGCCAAGGGCGGCGGCTGCGAGGCGATGACCGTGCGCTTCAAGCCCGCGTCGGCCGAACGCTTCCCGGGGGGGCGCAGCGTTCGCATCGTCCTGCCGCACGGCACGGCCTCCCCGCGCGGTAGACGGCTCACGATCGGCAGCACGCTGCCGCTCGCGCTGGAAGGCGCGGGCACGGTGCGCCTCGAATTCGACTGCGCTTCCCCCGCCACGGTCGAAATAGGCACAATGGCGGTCATCGCGCCGCGGCGCGAGACCTACTACCGCGACCGCTACCTGGAACGGCAACGGCGATCATGAATGCAACCCTCTTCGCATTGACCCTCACCTGCGTGCTCGCCATCTCCGCGGGGCAGATCCTCTTCAAGCTCGCGGCGCGCGCGGCCACGGGCGACGCGGGCTTCCCGTGGGACCTGCTGAACGGCTACCTGCTCGTCGCAATCGTGGTCTACGGCTCGGCCACGCTCCTCTGGGTGTGGCTCCTGAAGACGCTGCCGCTCAACGTGGTCTATCCCTTCGTGGGCCTCGCCTTCGTGATCGTGCCGCTGCTCGCCGCCTGGCTCCTCGCCGAGCCGCTCGATTGGCGCCACCTCGCGGGCGGCGCGCTCATCGCCGCCGGTGTCGCGGTCGCCTCGTGGCGCTGAGGCGCGCCCCATGAGCGCAGTGCGAGCGCCGCGCATCGCGGTCGTCATTCCCTGCTACGCGGTGCGCGCGCGCATCCTCGATGTGATCGGCGCCATCGGCCCGGACGTGACGGCCATCTACGTGGTCGACGATGCGTGTCCCGAATCGACGGGCCAGCACGTGAGCGCGTCGTGCGGCGACAAGCGCGTTCGCGTCATCACCCACGAGAAGAACCTCGGCGTCGGCGGCGCGACCATGCGAGGCTACGCAGCCGCGATGGGCGACGGCATGGACATCCTCGTGAAGCTGGACGGCGACGGGCAGATGGATCCCGCGCGCATCGCCTCCCTGGTCCGCCCGATCCTCCAGGGCGAGGCCGACTACGCCAAGGGCAACCGCTTCTTCAACCTGGACGACGTGAGCGGCATGCCCCGCGTGCGCCTCGCGGGCAACGCGATGCTGTCGCTGGTGAACAAGCTCTCCAGCGGCTACTGGGACGTGATGGATCCCACCAACGGCTACACCGCGCTGCATGCGGCGGTGTGCCGCGCGCTGCCGCTCGACAAGATCGCGCGCGACTACTTCTTCGAAAGCGACATGCTGTTCCGCCTCGCGACGCTGCGCGCCGTGGTCGTCGACGTGCCGATGCCCGCGCACTACGGCGGCGAGAAGAGTCACCTGCGCGTGGGCCGCGTCGCGGCGACCTTCCCGGGGCGCTTCCTGGTGCGCACGGTGAAGCGCCTCCTCTACGGCTACTTCCTGCGCGACTTCAACGCCGGGACGGTGGAGTTCGTGATGGGGTTCGCGCTCGCGGCGTTCGGGACCATCTTCGGCGCGATCCGCTGGCGCGAGAGCATCGCGAGCGGCGTCCCGGCGACCTCCGGCACCATCATGGTGGCGGCGCTCCCGGTGCTCATCGGCGGGCACCTCCTCATCTCGGCGCTCAACTACGACATCGCCAACGTGCCGCGCCGGGCGCTCCATCCGCAGCTCGCACCGGGAACGGGGCGGCCATGAGAAAGGGGCCGCGCGGATAGCGTTGATACAATCCCCCGGTGCTGTTCAATTCGTACGAGTTCCTGCTCGCCTTCCTGCCGCTCGCCATCGCGGGATATTTCGCCTTCGCGAAGCTGGGCTCCCGCCTCCACGGCAACGACGGGCGCGCCGCGAACGCTTGGCTCGTCCTCGCCTCGCTCTTCTTCTACGCGTGGTGGCGCGCCGAGTACCTCGCCCTCCTCGCGGCGAGCATCGTCGTCAATTTCACGGTGGGGCGCGCGATCGTGCATCGCGCCGTGGAAGGCCGCGCCACCCGCGCGCTCCTCGTCGCGGGAATCGCCTTCGACCTCATCGTGCTGGGCTACTTCAAGTACGCGAACTTCTTCGCGGACAACGTGGCGACGCTCCTCCACATCGGCGTCGCGCACCTGAACGTGATCCTGCCGATCGGCATCAGCTTCTTCACGTTCACGCAGATCGCCTTCCTGGTGGACGCGAGCAAGGGGAAGGCGGCCGAGCCCGATCCCCTCAACTACGCGCTCTTCGTCACCTACTTCCCGCACCTCCTCGCCGGGCCGATCCTGCACCACCGCGAGATGATGCCGCAGTTCGCCGACCGCTCGAACAAGCGCGTCGTGTGGGAGAACGTCGCGCGCGGCCTCACGCTCCTCGCCATCGGGCTCGCGAAGAAGGTCCTCATCGCCGACCCGCTCGCCATCGAGGCCAACGCCGCCTTCGGCTCCGTGGTGCCGCTCACCTTCGGCGACGCGTGGTTCGCGATCCTCTGCTACACGATGCAGATCTACTTCGACTTCAGCGGCTATACCGACATGGCGCTGGGCATGGCGCTCATGATGAACATCCGCCTGCCGCAGAACTTCGATTCGCCCTACCGGCGCCGCAACCTGCAGGAATTCTGGCGCCACTGGCACATGACGCTCACGCGGTTCCTGCGCGACTACGTCTACATCCCGCTCGGCGGCAACCGCCGCGGCGAGGCGTACACGGCGTTCGCGATCGTCGTCACGTTCGTGCTGGGAGGCCTGTGGCACGGCGCCAACTGGACCTTCGTCCTGTGGGGACTCCTGAACGGCGTGGGCCTCGTGGCGCTGCGCCTCTGGTCGCGCACCGGAGTGCGCCTGCCGGAGCTCGCCGCATGGGCGATCACCTTCGTCTTCGTGAACGCGGCGTGGGTGCTCTTCCGCGCGCCCGATGTGGCCACGGCGCACTCGTTCTACCTCTCGCTCTTCGGCGCGCGCGGCCTCGACCCCATGCGCGGCACGCCTCCCGCGTATTCCGTCGCCACGCTCGCCGCAGCCTGCGTCATGGCGATGCTGCCGAGGAACTCCACGCGCATCGTGAACGAGATGACCTTCGGCTGGCCGATGCAGGCGGCCACGGCGCTCATCCTCGCCGCGGGCATCCTGTCGGTGGGCAATCCCACCGAGTTCCTCTACTTCAACTTCTGATGACCTCGCCCGCGCGCTTCCTCCGCAACGCGCTCCTCGGCGCGCTGGTGCCGCTGGCGGTGGCGGGCGCAATCAATTACCGCGTCGATCCGTTCCAGCAGTACCGCATCCCCACGAGCTACACGCCGCGCTTCTACTACTCGTTCCAGCGCTGGGAGAACCCGGGCATCGCGCGCCACTACGATTTCGATCGCGCCATCGTGAGCTCGTCCTTCATGGAGAACATCTCCGGGAGCGAGGTGGACGCGGCGTTCGGCTCCGGCAAGACCTTCAACCTGTGCTTCTCTGCGCTCACCGCCTACGAGGCGAGGAAGCTCCTCGAGTCGGTGCTCGCCCACGGGAAGGTGAGGGAGGTGATCTACAACGTCGACTTCAACATGTTCGCCGGCGACACGCACCGCACCGGAATTCCCGATCCGCTGCCGCTCTACCTCTACGATTCGCGCCTCTGGAACGACTATCCCTACGTGCTCTCGATGGCGACGCTCAGGAAGTCCCTGAACATCCTGCTGGGACGCCACGAGGTCGGCTACCGCGAGGACCGCGACAATCCCTGGTACTGGGGCGACACGGCGGAATTCTCGGTGAAGAGCGTGGTCGAGCACCTCGACTTCAATGATCTCAACAAGCGCTTCAAGCAGCCCCAGCGCACGCTCGACGGGATGATGACGAGCTTCGACGCGAACCTGCTCGCGCTCGTGCGCGATCACCCGGGCACGCGCTTCATCTTCGTGTGGCCGCCCTACTCGATCCTGGTGTGGGCCGACTTCCGCCAGCGCCACCAGCTGGAACTCAGCCTCGAGTTCAAGCAGCGCTTCGTGGACATCATGTCGAAGTACCCGAACGTCCGCATCCAGGACTTCCAGGAGCGCACCGGCTGGATCACCCACCTCGAGGACTACCGCGACATGTACCACTTCTCGCCGAAGATCTCCTCGGCGATGGTGAAGGAGATCGCGGCGGGGCACGAACCGCTCACGCCCGCGAACGTGGGCGAGCGCAACCGCGAGCTTCGCGAGATAGGGCTTTCGGCCGACCCCAGGAAGATCATCGCCGACGCGCTCGCCTCCGCGAAGGCACAATGACGCGAAAGGATCCCCTTCCAACGGAGCTTCCGTGACCCTCACTCCTTCCCTCGTCGCCTTCGCCCTGGTGCCCCTCATCCTGTGGCGCCTCTACGCGCGCTACCGGCGCCTCGTGAGTCGGCAGAAGTCGCGCGCGTGGCGCCACTGGGCCGCGGTGGTGTTCTTCCCGGCGATCCTCGCCCTCCTCGCGTTCACATCCCTGGTGCGCCCCCTGGCCGAGGTCGCGCTCTTCGGCGGCGTGGCGATCGGCATCGCGCTCTCGGTGATCGGGCTTCGCCACACGCGCTTCGAGGTGGCGCCCGACGGCTTCTGGTTCACGCCCGATGCGCGCATCGGCATCGCGCTGATGTCGCTCCTCGTGGCGCGCGTGCTCTATCGCTTCTACCAGATGTCGACCGCCGCGCTGCCCGCGGCCGCGCGCGGCTCGCAGATGCAGGACCTTTCGCGCAGCCCGCTCACGCTCGTCCTCATCGGCATGCTGCTCGCCTACTACACGGCCTACGCGATCGGCCTCTTGCGTTGGCGGCGCGCCCAGGCGCTCGCGGCCCCCCTGCCCGGGGGAACGCCACCGTGACCCGCGACGACATCGCCAAGCTCACCGCCGCCGAGCTGGACGCGCTCATCGCCATGGCCGCGAAGGAGCGCACCCAGCGCAGCGACCCGATGCCGACGGAGGCGCCCAAGGAATTCGAGGCGACGTTCAATCCCGCCTGGCTCGTGTTCCTCGCGGGCGACAACACCATCGTGCAGTTCAAGCACCTCGGGCACGGATGGGTGTCGATCGCCATCCCGCCGCCGGAACGCGCACACCTCCTCACGCTATTCCTGCATCATTCGCTCACCACGGCGGCGCCGCGCGCGGGCGCGCCGAGCCCCGTCCCCGTGCCGCCGAGCGCGGGCGGGGGCACCGTCCACTAGGAGAAAGAGGCGATGGCCGACGAGAGAATCAAGGTGAAGACGGAAAACGGGCAAATCCTGGACGTCGTGGTGCTGAGCAAGCGCGCCGAGGTGATCCAGGTGGTGCTCGGCGAAGGCGTGCACAGCGTGAAGGTGAGCCTTTCGCCCACGCGTAACGCGCTTGCCTACGTGGGCAGCGTCATGGGTCGCGAGATCGTCTACGAGCGAAGCCGAGATGAGGTGCAGGCCGACATCGACCGGCTCAATCCCAACGTGCGCCACACCCACCGGCGCTAGTGTTTTCTTCCCGAGAACGCAGCGGCGGCGCCGCCGTAGTCGAAGAGCCTGTCGGTCTCGCGGCGCACCGCCGCGTAGCACTCGCACGAAAGCGTCTCGAGGAGCGGCCGGTCGAGCACCGTGATGTGCCCGCGCCGATACTGGATGACCCCCTCCTTCTGCAGCTTGCCCGCGGCCGCCGTCACGCTCTCGCGCCGAACACCGAGCATGTTGGCGATGAGCTCCTGGGTCATGACGAGGTCGCTGCCCTCGAGGCGGTCGAGGCTCAAGAGGAGCCACCGGCACAGCTGCTGGTCGAGCGAATGGTGGCGGTTGCACACCGCGGTCTGCGCCATCTGCGTGATGAGGGCCTGGGTGTAGCGCAGCAGCAGGTGCTGGGCGTTGCCGCCGCGCTCGAACTCCGTCTTGAGGAGATACGCCGGGAGCCGGTAGGCGCGTCCCTCGCTCTGCACCACCGCGCGGCTCGGCGTCGTCTGCCCGCCCATGAAGAGCGCGATCCCCACCGCGCCCTCGTTGCCCACCACGGCGATCTCGGCTGACGCGCCATCCTCCATCACGTAGAGGAGCGAGACGATCGAGTTGGTGGGGAAATACAGGTGCTCCAGCTGCCCCCCGGATTCGTACACCGCTTGGCCCAGCGGCATGGCCACCTCCTCGAGGTGCGGACGCAGGCGCTTCAGCTCGGCGGTCGTGAACGCCGCGAGAAGGTGATTCCCCCTGAGGCCGGACTTGGGCATCCCCCAGTATAGCCTCGGTGCGCTACCGCACGCACGCGATTTCAGCGTCCCAAGCCGCGCGACATGATCACCGCGAAAACCGGGATCAGCGCCGCGAGGTGCAGCTCGATCATCACCCAGCGGCGCATGCGGCGAAGCTCGTCCGCGGGGACCTGCCAGGCCGCGTCGTGGTCGAGCTGGCGCCGCCAGCGAATGAAGGCGAGCGTCGGCGTGACCGAGACCAGCGCCACCGCGAGGAAGAGGCCGATCTTCACGTAGACGGGCCACGACTGCAGGTAGAAGTCGGGGCCCTTCGCGCCCAGCACGAGGCGCAGGAATCCGGTGACGAGGACGGCCGCGGCCGCGCCGAAGTACCAGAGGTCGATCCTGCCGAGGAAGCGGATCGCCGCCGTGTCCAGCGCTCGCTTGAGGTACACCGCCTCGATGGAGAGGAACGCGAAGAGGATGAAGATCGCGATGAAGTGCAGGTAGGCGAGCGCCGCGTCGAGCCACATGGTCATCCTCCGGCGAGAAGCCCGCGAATGCGCGCCACGGCCTCCTTCAGGCGCGCGACGGGTTGCGTGTAGGCGATGCGGATATGGCGCTCGGGCTCGTGGTGGCCGAAGTCCTTGCCCGGCGTCACGGCCACGCCCGCCTGGGTGAGGATCCTTCGCGCGAAGGCGAAGCTGTCGGGCGCGAGCCTCGAGCTGTCCGCGTAGATGTAGAAGGCGCCCTCGGGAATCACCGGGATGCCGAAGCCGAGCGACTCGAGCGCCGGGATGAGGAAGCGGCGGCGCTGGTCGAGCTCGGCGCGGCGCGCTTCGACGATCTCGAGGGTGCGCGGATCGAAGCAGGCGAGCGCTGCATGCTGGGCGGGCGTGGACGGCGAGATGAAGAGGTTCTGCGCGAGCTTTTCCACTTCGCGCACGTACGCCTGCGGCGCCACGAGCCAGCCCATGCGCCAGCCGGTCATCTGGAAATACTTGGAGAAGCTGTTGAGGACGAAGAGGTCGTCGCCGGCCTCCAACGCCGTCCTCGCGTCGAGGCCGTAGGTGAGGCCGTGATAGATCTCGTCGACGATGAGGTGCGCGCGCTTCGCGCGGGTGAGCGCGGCGAGCTCCCCGATCTCGTCCAGGGTGAGCATCGTGCCGGTGGGATTGGAGGGCGAAGCCACCATCGCCACGCGCGTCTTCGCGCTCCAATGCCTGCGCGCGACCTCCGCGGTCATCTGGTAGCAGCTCTCCGGACCCACGGGCGCCAGAACCGGCACGCCCCCCAGGGTGCGCGCGAAGTGGCGATTGCACGGATAACCCGGATCGGTGAGGAGGACCTCGTCGCCCTCGTTCAACAGCACGCCGAAGGCGAGGAGCAGCGCCGCGCTCGAGCCGGCGGTGACGACGATGCGGCTCGCGGGGACATTCACCTGGTAGCGGTCGCGGTAGAACCCCGAGATCGCCTCGCGCAATTCCATGAGCCCGAGCGCCGAGGTGTAGAACATCGGCTTCGTTTCCAGTGCTCGCTGCGCCGCCTCCACGATGGGGCGCGGCGTGGTGAAGTCCGGCTCGCCGATCTCCAGGTGGATCACGTCGCGGCCCTGCGCCTCGAGCTCGCGCGCGAGGGTCTGGATCTCCATCACCTCGAAGGGCTCGATGTGGGCCATCCGCGCGGCGAGGTGGCCTTGATGCGGGGTGTCGTTCATTTTACCGGGCCGGCTTCCAGATTCGCACTTCCGGCGCGCCCGCGACCGAGTTCCCTCGCAAGGCAAGCGCCCAGACGCTGTCGATGAGCTTCGGATCCAGCGATAGATCGGTCGCCATGTGTGTGCCTCCTTACACGAAAGGCTACACAATCCGCTACACAGCCTGGCGAATGAGCGACTCGGCCGGAATTCCAAGCCCCCGGTGCAGCTTCCAGGCCATGGACATCGTAAGAGGCCGCTTGTGGCTGAGAATCTCGTAGACGCGATTGGGCTGGCCGATGTAGGGCACGAGGTCCTTCACCGAAAGGCCGCGGTGCTCCATGACAAACTTGATGGCGGCCACCGGATCGGGCAAATCCAGAGGAAAATGTCGCGCCTCGTAAGCCTCGACCAGGGTGACGAGAACGTCGAGTCGGTCCCCTTCGGGCGAATGGCGCTTCGCACCCATCAGGTGCTCGATCGCCTTGAGGGTGGCCTCATAGTCCCTCTTCGTCTTTATCGGCTTCACGTCCATTGATGTCCTCACACATCGGTATCGAAGTACTGTCCCGGCAATACTCGCATAGACCTCTCCCCAGAGAGAGGTGTCTAGAACTTTCGAGCATTAGAATTAGCGGCACCCCTCAGGCTGCATCCGTCGAGCGATCTCGGCCTCGCTGACGTTGTTTTCTTGCGTGCCATGGTCTCCTCTACCCGTCAGGCCGCGTCCCGTAAAGGTGCGCGAATGACTATCTCGTCATAAGGCGCCCGCACTCCGCCGTCCTTACCGCGCGCCAGCAGGTGATTCGCTTCAAGATCCACGACGTCCGTATGAACATTCTTGTAGTCCCGCTTTAGAGCTTGGGAAAGCGCGCGAACTGAAAGCTCAGGGTTCTCGGCCACGTATCGCAGAAGTTCCATGCGCTTGGGCGATAGCAGGGCTGTCAGCTCCCCGATTGAGCCTACCCCTACGGTAGGTTCCGCGTCTTTGCGTTTCTCCGCGTGCCGCCATGCACGCTCAAACCGCTTGAGCGCCTCGGTTGAGGTCATCACTTCCACGAAGATTCTCTTCATTTGTCCCACCTCCATCCAAGTCGCTCGCATTCCATCCGAAAATCCTCGAGCAGCGTTTCAATTGTCGAAAACAAATAAGGGCTCCTCGATCTCATCCTTTCCGATGTGCCGGTGATCGCCCTTGCCGGCTTCATTGTCGTAGCGCACGAGGTTTCCCCCATTACGACCAAGATGGAGTCGATATTTGATCCCGTGGGGCCTGTCGGCCGAGCGCACCGGAAGCCGCCCTAGGGCCATCTCAACCACGAGGTCGCCTTGCTGTGCTTTGAAGTGAAACAACAAGACAGCCTTTACCATATGGTGTATCGTACCATATAGAGCCTAGGCCTGTCAGGACTTGCGGAGCGGGAACGAAGGCGCATCGGTAATGCTTCGAGCCCCGTGGCTACGGACACACTGCGCTCTTCTCGGGCAGGCCCGGGGCGCCCGGGCCTGCCTCAGCCACATCTCCGCGCGAGCGCGCTTCGCTGCTCCAGCGCACGCTCGCCGTGGCCCGGCTCGCGTGTACCTCAGCGCGGCGGCTCGCGCAGCCGCTTCACCCTACCGCCGCGCTCGCCGTCCTCGCGCGTACTTTTGCCCCGCCCACCCGCCGGGCATCAGCATTGTCGAAGACGAGAGTCCGCAGGATCGTTCTTCGATATCGAGAATGCCAATGCAGCTGCCTTTAGTCGAAGCCACATACTCAATAGCCAATTCCCCTGATCGCGCTCGAGGACTGCCAAATGCGTATTAGCAAAGGCATTTCCATTCTTAGCCGCCTTACGGAGGTATGCGCGAGCCTCCTTTGGATCATGAAGAGGTCCTTGCGCGTCTCCGTAAATCCTTCCAAGCATTAATTGTGCAATCACGTTGTCCGCGTCCTGATCCACGACCCGGTAATACCGCGCCGCATCTTCGATGTCTTTGGGAACACCCTTCCCGAAGAAATACATCCGCCCCAGGCCGAGCCACCCCTCAAGAGATGCAACCGTCTCGGTAGCACGCTGATAGTAGAACAGCGCCTTTGCGAAGTCCTGGTCAACACCACGCCCCCCTTCTTCATAGATCGCTCCAGCCAGAGCATTCGCATGATTGAATCCCTCATCAATCAGTGCGCACGCGAGGCGTAACGCTTCCTTGTGGTGACCGCGCTCATACTCGTCGAGCGCAATGCGGTGCCGAATTTCTGGGGTTTCCGGGATTCGCGCGACCCCGTCTATCGTTGCCATGACGCCTTTACAATTTTTCGCTTGTGCTCAAGGGCCGGGTGACGATGACCACTAGAGTCCCGGCGCACAGTGTCCCGTCGTAGGTGTATTCCATGACATTGCTGGCCGCCATTGTCATATTTGCGACCAGGCCTAGCGAGACGAAAACGACCACTTGAACGAGTCGGGCAAGCCGCTCGGGGCAATGGAAACGCATCTTCAGACGCCGTTCCCACCTGCGTGGGTAGGATCTCCCGCACGTAGTCGGGCAACACACGATGCCGCGCGAGGAGGTCGGCGCCGAAGTCGCGTCCCGATCCGCCGTGCATTCCTGCGCCTCGACTTCGCGCGCGAGGGTCTGGATTTCCATCACCTCGAAGGCCTCGATGTGGGCCATCCGGGAGGCGAGGTGGATGTAATTGGCGAGGTTGTTCATGCCGCGATTATCGCAAATGCTCGTCCCAGAATTTCTGCAGGCGCTTGGCTGAGACGGGGAACGGGGTGCGCAGCTCCTGCGCGAAGAGCGAGATGCGCAGCTCCTCGATGAGCCAGCGGAATTCCTCGAGCCTCGCGTCCTCGCGCCCCCCCTCGCGGTCGGCCTTTGCACGCGCCTCGTAGTTGTTCCACAACCCCTGGACCGCGCCGGCGTGCTTCTGGTCGCGCTCGGGGTTGCTTCGATACTTCTGCATGCGCAGCGCATAGCCGTTGAGGTAGCGCGGCACGTGCTCGAGGCGCTCCCACGGCGTGCGCGCGAGGAAGCCGGGGTACACCATGCGCTCGCGCTGGCCCTTCGCTTCCTGCGCGACGCGGCCGAGCGAAGCGTTCTGCGCGAGCGACTGGGTGAACTTCTGGCTCGCCTCGCCGATGGCGGCGGCGTAGCGCGTGGCGCCCTCGGTCACCGCGGGAAGGCGCGTCTTCGCGCGCTTCTTCTGCTCCTCGAAGGCCTTCTGCGTGCGCGGCACCTCATCCTCGCCAATGAAGGCGCGGTCGACGATGGCCTCCATGAGGTCGGCCTTCAGCTTGTCCGCGGGGATCGTGGCGTTGAACTTGAGCGCGAGCGCGTTGAAGCCCGGCAACCCGCGATCGAGCTGGCGAAGCTGCTCCTTCAGGTCGAGGGCCATGAGGCGCTTCACGCCCTGGCGGTGCGCGGCCTCGGCCTTGTCCTTCGTGTCCATCAGGCGCAGCGCGACGTTCGCGCCTTCGTCCACCAGCGCCGGAAAGCCAGTCAACGTCTGGTTGCCGCGCTTGAACGAGACCTGCCCGGGCAGGTCGCCGAAATCCCACGCCGTGATGCCCTCGCGCTCCATGCCGGGCTTGGCCTTGGCGAGCGTGAGGCTCGCGGCTTCGCCCAGGCGCTTCCTCAGCTCGGGGAGCTCGCGCCCCATGGCGAGCTCGCGCTTGGCCTCGTCCATGATGCGCACGTTCATGAGGAGGTGCGGCGGGATGTCCTCCTTGGACCACACGCTGTCGTCGAGGCGCTCGCCGGTGATGCGCGAGGCGTAGTCGAGGATCGCCTGCTTCACGGTGGGATGGGACCCCGGACCATCGCCGCGTCGCGGCGTCCGGGGTGACTCCAGGAACTTCGTCGTGTGCTCGGGCACGGGCACGAGCTGCGAGCGGATGCGCTTGGGGAGCGCCTTCATGACCCAGCCCACCTTCTCGCGGATCATGCCGGGCACGAGCCAGTCGACCTCGGCCTCGTCCACCTGGTTCAACAACGCGAGCGGAACGTTGAGGGTGACGCCGTCCATGGGGTGACCGGGCTCGAAGCGATACGCGAGCGGAAAGGCCGCCTCGCCGATCTTCATCTGCTTGGGAAAGAGCTCCTCGGTGATCGACTCGGCGCCGTGCCGCATCAAGTCGGCGCGGGCGAGGAAGAGGAGCTTCGGATCCTGCGCCGAGGCCGCGCGATACCACGTGTCGAACGAGCGCGAGTCCCTGAGGTCACTGGGAAGGCGCGCATCGTAGAAGGCGAAGAGCGCGCGGTCGTCCACGAGCACGTCGGGGCGGCGCGCTCGGTGCTCGAGGTCCTCGATCTCCTTGATCAGCTTGCGGTTGTGGATCCAGAAGGGATGCTGGGAATCGAATTCACCCGCGACGAGCGCGCCCTCGATGAAGATCTCGCGCGCCTTCGCGGCATCGACCTTCCCGTAGCTCACCTTGCGCCGCGCCACGAGGACCAGGCCGAAGAGACTCACGTTCTCGTAGGCGACCACCTCGCCGCGCGCCTTGTCCCAGTGCGGCTCGACCCAGGTGCGCTCGACCACGTGCGCCGCGGCCTTCTCGATCCAGTCGGGCTCGACGCGCGCCACGTTGCGCGCGAAGACGCGCGTGGTCTCCTGCAGCTCTCCCGCCATCACCCAGCGCGGACGGTTTTTCTTCAGCCCCGAGCCCGGCCAGATGTAGAACTGCAGCGCCCGCGGCCCGTGGTAATGATCGCCGTCGAGCGCCTTCATGCCGACGTTGCCGATGAGGCCGGTGAGGAGCGCGCGGTGCACCTGCTCGTAGGTGGCGGGGCTCGCGTTCTCGCGGATCTTCAATTCACCCGCCATCTCGCGCAGCTGCCCGGCGAGGTCGCGCCACTCGCGCATCCTCACGTACGAGAGGAAATGCTCGCGGCAGGTCTCGTAGAGCTTGCGGTTGGATTTCTTGTGGACGAGCTCGTTGTCGAAGAAATTCCAGAGGTTCAGGAGCTGCTGGAAGTCCGAGGCGTCGTCGCGGAATTCCTCGTGCGCGCGATCGGAGGCTTCGCGCAGCGCCTGCGGGCGGTCGCGCGGGTCGGGGATCGAGAGCGCCGCGGCGAGGATCACCATCTCCGCCTGGCAGTTGAACTCGCGCGACGCGAGGAGCAGGCGCCCGATGCGCGGATCGACGGGCAGGCGCGCGAGCTCCTTGCCCAGCGGCGTGAGGTTCCTCTCGTCGTCGATGGCGCCCAATTCGAAGAGCTGGCGATATCCGTCCTCGATCTGCCTCGGCGTGGGCGGCTCGATGAAGGGGAATTCGGCGATCGATCCCAATTCCAGCGCCGCCATGCGCAGGATCACGGAAGCGAGCGATGTGCGCAGGATCTCCGGCGTGGTGAATTCGGGGCGCTCGCTGAACTCCTCTTCGGCGAAGAGGCGGATCGCGATGCCGCTCGCCACGCGCCCGCAGCGCCCCGCCCTTTGCCGCGCCGCCGCCTGCGAGATGGGCTCGATGCGCAGCTGGTCGATCTTCTGGCGCGGCGAGTAGCGCTTCACGCGCGCGAGCCCGGTGTCGACGACGAAATGGATGCCGGGCACGGTGAGCGAAGTCTCGGCGACGTTGGTGGCGAGGACGACCCTGCGATGCGCGCCGCGCTCGAAGACGCGGTCCTGCTCCTCGGTGGACAGGCGCGAGACGAGCGGCAGGATCTCGAGATTCTTCGCGTGGCCCTTGCGCAGGGCCTCCGCCGCTTCGCGGATCTCGCGCTCGCCGGGGAGGAAGACGAGGATGTCGCCCTGCGCGCTCGCGCGCGAGAGCTCGTCCACCGCCTTCACGATAGCCTCGTTCATGTCGACCGGCTCGTCGTCCTCGTCTTCCACCTCGAAGAACTCGGGGCGGTAGCGCACCTCCACCGGGTAGGTGCGGCCCGAGACCTCGATCACCGGCGCGCCGTCGAAGAATTTCGAGAAGCGGTCGGTGTCGATGGTGGCGGAAGTGACGATCACCTTGAGCTCGGGGCGCATCTTCGCCAGGCGCTTCACGTAGCCCAGGAGGAAGTCCACGTTGAGGCTCCTCTCGTGCGCCTCGTCGACGATGAGGGTGTCGTAGGCGCGCAGCTCGCGGTCCGACTGCGTCTCGGCGAGCAGGATGCCGTCGGTCATCACCTTCACGACGGTCTCGGCGCGCGTCTCGTCCTGGAAACGGATCTTGTGGCCGACGAACCCGCGCGGCGTGCCGGGGATTTCCTGCGCGAGGCGGTGCGCGAGGCTGCGTGCGGCGATCCTTCGCGGCTGCGTGCAGCCGATGAGCCCCGCGGCGCCGCGTCCCAGCGTGAGGCAGATCTTCGGGATCTGCGTGGTCTTGCCCGAGCCCGTCTCGCCGCAGACGATGGTGACGGGATGCTCGCGGATGAGGCGCGCGATCTCGTCGCGATGCTGCGCGATGGGTAGATCCTCGGGAAACGACGGCACGGGGAGGCGCGCGAGGCGCGCGGCGCGCTTCGCCCGCGAGCGCTCGAGGAGGTCGGCGAGGAGCGCCTTCTCGCGGTCCGCGGTCCGGCCCTGCTTCGCGCGCGCCTCGATGGCCGCCACCAGCCCCGCGATCTTCGGGTGATCGGCGGCGAGCGTCGCGGAGAGGACTTCGGAGGGAAGCGCGGTCATCGAGGCGGCGGGAGACTTCCCGCAGCCCCTATTTTACGTGCTGCGAAAGTCGTGTCAGGTACGACTTAAAAAGTCGTGTCAGGTTCGACATAAGAAGTCGTACCTGTCACGACTTATTTAAGGTCACGACGACGGGGATGCCCGTGAGGGTCACGCCGAAGCCGGGACGGCGGTCGTCGACGGGCGGCAGCGGCGTGAAGCTCGCGGTGCAGGTGAGCGCCATGCCGCGCGCGAAGGCCTCGACCTGGAACACCTCGGCGTGCGGAGCCAGCGCGAGGGCGCGGACCTCGTCGACCGGAATCTTGAGGAAATCGGTGAGCGGGCGGCCCGCCATCTCCTCGTGCCGCAGGCCGAAGAGGCGTTCGGCGGCGGGATTGCAGACGAGGACCCTGCCCATCGCGTCGCACTCGATCTGCGGAAGCGCCGAGCCCTCGAAGAGCGCCTCGAGTCGCCCGGCGCGCTCGCGCGCGCTCTCCGCCGAGACCCCGCGCACCGCCACGCGATGCGCGAGCTCGCGGTTCTCGCGCTCGAGCTTCTCGTTCAGCATGCCGGTGAGCGTGATGAGGTCGTCGCGCTCGACCTGCAGCTTGAAGCCCTCCTCGAGGTGGCGGCTAAGCTTCCTCGCGTAGAAGATGATCGTGAAGCAGAAGAAGAGCGCCATCACGCCCGCATACCAGTGCACGCCGGTCTGCACGAAGAAGAGATAGATCGCGGTCGGGATGGTCGCCGGGATCGACAGCGCCTCGTGCGCGCCCGGCAGCGACGCGTACGCGGTCACCGAGCCCGCGACGAAGCAGATGATCACCATCAGCGTGAAGAGCTGCAGGTAGCCCGAGCCGTCGGGAAAGAGCATGGTGCCGAGCACGCCCCACTGCACGCCGGCGAGGAAATTGGCCGCGATCATGAGCCGGCCCCAGGAATCGGGATCGGAATCGACGCTGCGCCGGCGATAGGCGACGATGCAGCTCGAGCGGAAGACCGTGACCGCGGTGGCCCACAGGAACCAGACGGCGCCGCGGCCGATGTCGCCGATCTCGATGAGGACGCCGAGCGTGAGGAGCGCGCCGAAATAGGAGTACGCCGTCGCCGCGGGGGCGAATTTGAAGATCTCGTCGACCTGCAGCGCGCGCACGCGGGGCTCAGGACAACGCCCCGCCTCCCGGAGGGCGTCTTCCCTGCGTTGTTTCTTGTTCTCGTCCATGGAGCCGCCGTGCGATGCGCCACCGGTCAACGTGCGCCGTTTTCGGCACGCATTCTGTGAACTGCGTCACAGACGGCGATTACAACCGCAATACTCTACGGCTCGAGCTGCTTGTACACCGCGGTCGCGACGCGCGCGAGCGTGGGCTTGTCGACCTCGCCGGAGAGCGCGTAGCCGCACTCGCGGTCGATCCAGTAGAAGACCGAGACCGTGCCTTCCTGCGCGAAGCGGAACGCCGTCACGTTGTCGCCCTTGTGCGGGCGCGTCACGTAGAGCGTGAGGCGCTTGCCCGAGGGCTCCTGGTACATGAACTGCGCGACCGGGCCGTCGTTGCCCGGCAGGAGCCGCCCGCCGAGGAGCTCGAAGCCCTCGCTCGCGAGGATCGGCACCTTGAGGTTGGTGCCCAGGCGCTTGGAGAGCCACTTCACCAGGTGGTCCTTGTCCTTGGCCTCGACCTCGACCGGATGGCGCACCTCGGGGGAGTAGACCAGGTGAGCGCGCGCGGCGCGAATCGCGAGCTGTGGGGAAGCCGCCGCCGCGGCCGGCGCGGGAGCGCGCAGCATCGGTGCGGCGAGGCCCATGGCGATGCCGACCGAGACGAGCACGGCCGCGCGCGCGTAGTCGAGCCACGGCGGATTCTTCAGGTACATGCGCGCGGGGATGGGCTCGGTCAGCACCGGGTCGAACCCGCGCTTGAGGAGGGCGTTCTGCTCCGCGTATTCCATGCGATCTTCGTCTTCGGTCATTGCACCACTCTCAATGCGCTCCGGGCTTTCTCGCCGTCCATGAGCCCGCGCAGCTTTTCGCGGCCGCGCGAAAGGCGCGACATCACGGTTCCCATCGGAATGCCGAGCGCGCGGCTCACGTCGGCGTAGGTCATGTCCTCGAGCGCGACCAGCAGGACCACCTCGCGCTGCTCCGGGGCGAGCGTGAGGAGCGCGCGCTGGAGGTCGAGCACGTCGACGCTGGTCACGGTCGGCACGTGCGCGGCGATGGTGGTCTCGTCGATCTGCACCGACGGCGAGATCTTGCGCGCCTTCAGCTGGTTCACGAACACGTTGTGCATGATGGAGAAGAGCCACGCGCGCAGGTCGCCGGGCTTCCACAGGTGGAACTTGCGCACCGCGCGCTCGAGCGTGTCCTGGACCAGGTCGTCGGCGCCATCCCGGTCGCCCACCAGCGCGCGCGCGTAGCGGCGCAGGTTGGGGATGAAGGGGATGATGAGGTTGTAGTCCAAGCGTCTTCCATCAGGTCCGGCTAATACGAGGTCAACAGGCGCGATCGGGCGCTATTCCCTCAGCCGATGGTACGGTTTCCCGCGGGCGTGGAGAAGGCCGCGGCCAGGCGAGCCCCGTCATGGGTGAAACGCGCCAGCCGGACGCCGGTATCGGGGAGCGAGTCGGCGGGATGCGGGCCTTCCCACTGGATGAGCGTGGGAAGCGTGCCGCCGCCCGGACGGCGGCCATCGCGGGGCACGGCGATCCTCCAGCGATAGGGGCCGCGCGCGAGCGACAGGACTTCGACCTCCGCGGGATAGTCGCGCAGCGCCGTGTCGAGGTCGCCGGTGCGCTCGACCCAGTGGATGAGCGCGGGGGAACGCTCGAGCGAAACGCGCATCGCCGGGTCGTCGAGGTCGAACCAGCGCGGCCGGCCCGGGTCCGGCGCCTCGGGATCGATCGCGATCACCTCGAGGAAATTTCCCGGGCCGATGTAGAGGAGCCGGTTATGCGTCCCCATGGTGGCGTGCTTGCCGCCGGCAACGCTCGCCGCGCCGAGCCTCGCCTCGACCCACGCGCTTCCCTCGTCGAGCGTGCGGGCCGCGACGACCAGGTGGTCGAAAAGTGGTGTCAGGTACGACATAAAAAGTCGTGTCAGGTACGACATAAAAAGTCGTACCTGACACCACTTTCGCGCTCAGTCGAGCGTGATGCCCTCGTCGGTCATCACCTTCTTCACCGCCGGGCGCGCCATGACGCGGTCGACTAGCGCGGAGTAGTTCTTCAGCGCGCGCACCGGCATCTTCGCGCGATTGGCCCAGCGGTAGAAGACGAGGAGGAACGGATCGGCCACGGTGTACTGGTTGGCGATCGCCCATTTCTGGCCTTCGAGGAGCTTGTCGATCTCCTCGAGGTAGCCCTGGAAATTCTCGCGCGCCTTGGCCTTCACCGCCTCCTGGTGCTCCTCGCCGTCCACGTAGCGCTGCACGCGCATGATGTGGCCATAGGTGGGATGCACGGTGTTGGAGAGCCACGCGAGCGTCGACATGAGCTTCGCCTGGTCCCACGTCTTCTTCGGGAAGAGCCCCGCCTGCGGATAGCCCCCGCCGAAATACGAGAGGATGCCGACGTTCTCGGTGAGCACGTGGCCGTCCACCACCAGCGTGGGCACGCGCCCGCGCGGATTGAGGCGCAGGTACTCGGGCTTCCTCTGGTCGCCCTCCATGAGGTTCAGCTTCTGCGTCTCGTAGGCAACGCCGACTTCCTCGATGGCGATGTGCGAGGCGAGCGAGCACGCGCCCGGGGCATAGTAGAGCTTGATGGACATGTCCGCTCCTAGAGTCGGGTGATGAGCGACGAGGTGTCGAAGCGGCTGCCGCCCGCCTTCTGCACCTCGCCGTAGTACTTGTCGACGATTTGCGTCACCGGAAGCTTCGCGCCGTTCCTCTTCGCCTCCTCGAGGCAGATGCCGAGGTCCTTCCTCATCCAGTCCACCGCGAAGCCGAAGTCGAACTTGCGCTCGTGCATGGTCTTGCCGCGATTCTCCATCTGCCAGGACTGCGCGGCGCCCTTCGAGATCACGTCGAGCACGAGGCTCGCGTCCAGGCCCGCCTTCTCCGCGAAGGCGATGCCCTCGGAGAGCGCCTGCACCAGGCCCGCGATGCAGATCTGGTTCACCATCTTGGTGAGCTGGCCCGCGCCCGCCTCGCCCAGCAGCGTGACCGCGCGGCCGTACGAATCCATCACCGGCTTGGCGCGCTCGAACGCCGCCTTCTCTCCGCCGCACATGACGGTGAGCTTGCCGTTCTCGGCGCCCGCCTGGCCGCCGGACACCGGCGCGTCGATGAAGTCCGCGCCCTTCGACTTGGCGGCGGCGAACACCTTGCGCGCCGCGTCCGCCGAAGCGGTGGTGTGGTCGACGAGGATCGCGCCCTTCTTCATGCCGGAGAGCGCGCCGTCCTTGCCGAGCGCGACTTCGAGGAGATCGTTGTCGTTGCCCACCATGAGCATCACGAAGTCGGCGTCCTTCGCCGCCGCGGCCGGCGTGGGGGCGGACTTGCCGCCGTGCTTGTCGACCCACGCCTGGGCCTTCGCGCCGGTGCGGTTGTACACCGTCACGTCGTAGCCCTTCGCCTTGAGGTGCCCGGCCATGGGGAATCCCATGACGCCGAGCCCGATGAATGCGACTTTTGCTGACATGCTGTCTCCTGTCTGGAAGGCGACGCCCCGGCCGGGGCGAAAGCGGAAATTCAGTTGACGGGATTCGAGGGTTCCTTCCCCTCGAGCACTGCGATCATATTAGCTGCTGCGGTGTTGCACATGATGACGCGCGTGGCGCGCGACGCGCTGCCGATGTGCGGCGTGAGCACGACGTTGGGCAGCGCGACGAGCTCCGGGTTCAGCTTCGGCTCGCCCTCGAAGACGTCGAGCCCCGCGCCGGCGATGCGCCTTTCCTTCAGCGCGGCGACGAGCGCAGCGTCGTCCACCACGCCGCCGCGCGCGCTGTTCACGAGGATCGCCGTGGGCTTCATCTTCGCGATCTCGGCGGCGCCGATCAAGTGGTGCGTGGCCGGGGAATACGGCGCCATCACCACGACGAAGTCGCTTTGCGCGAAGAGCTCGTCGCGCTCGACGCGCGTGGCGTCGAGGCGCTTCTCGTCGGCCTCGGGAAGGCGCGAGCGGTTGTGGTACAGCACGCGCATGTCGAAGCCCGACGCGCGCCGCGCGATCGCCTGGCCGATGCGCCCCATGCCGATGATGCCGAGCGTGGCGTGGTGGATGTCCTGGCCGAGGAAGTACTGCACGCCGAAGGCGATCTTCCAGTCGCCGCGGCGCACGTACGCGTCGGCTTCCGCGATGCGCCGCGCCGCCGCCATGAGGAGCGACCAGGCGAGGTCCGCGGTGGTGTCGTCGAGGACGCCGGGCGTGTTGGTGACGCGGATGCCGCGGCGCGTGGCGGCGGGCACGTCGACGTTGTTGTAGCCCACCGCGATGTTGGCGATGACCTTGAGCTCCGGGGAGCGCTCGAGGAGCGCCGCGTCGAAGCGGTCCATCACCGTGGCCATGGCCCCGCTCGCGCCCGCGAGGCGCCGCGCCAGCTCCTCCGGCGGCCACGGGCGATCCTCGGCGTTGTGCTCGACCTCGAAGCGCGCGGCGAGGGCGTCGACCACTTCCGGAAAGATCGCCCGCGTGATGAGGATCTTCTTCGCCACCTTCAGGAAAGTCCCTAGTCCAGGTCCTTCTCGCGGACCGCCTGGACGAAGCTCACGATCATCGCCACCACGCCGATGAGGATGATGATCGTCATCGCGACGTTCTTGATCTTGATCACAGGAACGGCGAAGAACGCGATCGCCAGCGCGAGGGCGATGATGCCCATCACGATCTTCGAAATCCTTCCATGCATGGATGTTCTCCGGTTCAGGAACTGCGTTCGTCGGCGCCCTGCGCGTGCGCCCACTCGGTGAGCCAGCGTGCGGTGCGCAGGAGCCGCGCATCGTCGCCGCGGCGCCCGACGAGCTGGATCCCCATGGGCATGCCGTCGCCCGCGGTAAGCAGCGGCAGCGTCACGGCGGGCATGCCGGTGAAGGTCCAGAGCGTACAGAAGTCGGGACTGCCGGTCGATTCGAGCCCGCGCGGCGCCGGTCCCGGCGCCGCCGCGGTGAGGATCGCGTCGCACCAGTCGAAGACTTCCTCGAACGCTTCGGCGGTCGCCTCGCGGCGCTCGACGGCATCGTTGTATTCGATCGCGGTGACCGCGAGCCCACGCTCGATCTGGCCGCGCAGCGATTCGCTCAGCTGCTCGCGGCCGCGCTGGTACTCGTGGCGGAAGCTCCGCGCGAGGTCCGCCTCCATGATCGCGCGATGCCACTTCCAGGCGTCGGCGAAGAGCGCGGGCACGATGAACTGCTTCGACTGCGCTCCCAGCGCCTCGCCCACCTCCTCGAAGGCAAGGCGTGTCTCCTCCGAGGCGTCCTGCCAATTGGGCGTGCGCGTGAACGCGAAGACCGGCGGCATGGGCGGTTCCTGCGCCGACACCTCGCGCAGGTTCGGCCGCGCCGAGGGACGCGTGTCGCGGTCCTCCTCGTCGTAGCCGATGAGCGGCTCGGCGAGGATGGCGAGGTCCTCCACGGTGCGCGCCATGAAGCCCACGTGGTCGAGGGGGCGCGACTGGGCGAGGATCCCGGTGCGCGGCACGAGCCCGAAGGTGGGCTTGTAGCCCAGCACGCCGCAGTAGGCCGCGGACCGGATCACGCTGCCGTTGGTCTGCGTGCCGATCGCCACCGGCACCATGTGCGCGGCGACCGCTGCGGCCGAGCCGCTCGACGATCCGCCGGGCGTGTGCTCGGGGTTCACGGGATTCCTCGTCTTGCCGGGCGCGTAGGTGGCGAGCTCGGTGGTGACGGTCTTGCCGAGGATGATCGCGCCCGCCGCGCGCAGGCGCGCGACGATGGTCGCGTCGTGGTCCGGGCGCCGCCCCGCATGCAGCACGGTGCCGCTCTCGGTGGGCATGTCCGCGGTGTCGATGATGTCCTTCACGCCCACCGGCAAGCCGTGCAGGGGGCCGATCGGATGGCCGTCGCGGCGCACGCGGTCGACGTTGCGCGCCTGCTGCATCGCGCGCTCCTCGTCGAGGAAGGCCCACGCCTGGACCCGCGGCTCGTCGGCGCGGATGCGCGCGAGGTACCCGCCCACGAGGTCCTCGGCGCTGGTGCGCCCCTCGCGCAGCGCCGCCAGCGCCTGGGCGGCGGTGAGCGAGGTGATGTCCACGAACTCCTCCGATTTCATCGCGTGAGCGGCGCCTCAGTTGTTGCCGTAAAAGAGCTCGGGCAGCCAGTAGACGAGCTGCGGGAACACGTACACGAGCAGCATGCAGATGAAGACCATGGCGAGAAACGGGAAGCAGCCCTTGAAGATGGTCCAGAGCTCCACGAACGGCGGCGCGATCCCCTTCAGATAATAGGCCGACATCGCCATGGGCGGTGTGAGGAAGGACGTCTGCAGGTTGAGGGCCACCAGCACGCCGAAGAACATCGGGTCCACGCCGTAGTGCGGCAGCAGCGGCAGGAAGATCGGCACGAAGATGATGATGATCTCGCTCCACTCGAGCGGCCAGCCCAGCAGGAAGATGATGACCTGGGAGAGGAGGAGGAACGTGATCGGCGTGAGGTTCATCGAGAGCACGAAATCCTTGATCTGCCCCTCGCCGCCCAGGTAGGAAAAGACGGACGAGAAGGTCCACGATCCCACGAAGAGCCAGCACACCATCGCGGAGGTGCGCGCGGTGAGGAACGTCGCTTCCTTCAGCCGCCCCCACGTGAACGCGCGGTAGACGATGGCGAGCACAATGGCGCCGAGCGCTCCGACCGCCGCGGCTTCGCTCGGCGTGGCGAGGCCGAAGAGGATCGCGCCCAGCACCGACAGGATCAGCACCGCGAGCGGGAAGAACGCCTGCACCAGCAGGAGGATCACCCTGGGCCAGGGGATGTTGGTCTCTTCCTTCGGCAGCTTGGGCGCGAGCTTCGGGTTGATCGTGGTGATCGCGATCACGTAGATGATGTAGAGCGATGCGAGGAGGAATCCCGGGACGATCGCCGCCGCGTAGAGCCTCACCACCGAGACCGCGGAAGTCGCGCCGTAGACGATCAGCATGATCGAGGGCGGAATCAGGATGCCGAGCGTGCCGCCCGCGCAAATGACGCCCGCCGAGAGCTTCTGGTCGTAGCCCGCCTTCAGCATCGCCGGGAACGCGAGGAGTCCCATCAGCGTCACCACCGCGCCCACGATTCCCGTGGCGGTGGCGAAGAGCGCGCAGGTGACGAGTGCCGCCACCGCCATCGATCCCGGAATCGCGCGCAGCGCGACTTGCAGGCTGTAGAAAAGGCGATCGAGGATGTTCGATCTTTCTATCATGTACCCCATGAAGAGGAACAACGGCACGGCGGTGAGCACGTCGTTGTTCATGATGCTGAAGGTGTTCTGCGACAGCAGGTAGAAGACCCGGTTGTCGAAGAAGCTCTGGTCGGGAATGTAGTAGGCGTAGAAGCCGAAGGCGACGCCCATCGCCATCAGCGTGAAGGCGATCGGGAAGCCCAGCAGGATGATGAAGATGAAGGCACCCAGCATCACCAGCGCGAGCTGCGGATTGGTCATTGGGCGGCTCCCTTGGCATTCTTCTCGTGCTCGTGCTGCAGCACCGACTCGAGCTCTTCCACGTCGTGCAGCTGCCGCGGCCAGACGCCGGTGCGCAGCGTGAGGATGCAGCGGATCACCTGCGCGATGCCCTGGATGAAGAGCATGATCCCGGCCACCGGGATGAGCGCCTTCAGCTGCCAGATGGGAACGCCCACGGGGCTGTTCACGCTCACCTCCCTGTAGCCGAAGGAATCGTGCGCGTAGCCGTAGCCGGCGATGATGAGCGCGGTCACGCCCGGATAGAAGAAGATGAAGTAGAGCACGAGCTCGATGCTCGCCTGCACGCGCGGGCGCAGCAGCCGGAAGATCACATCGCCGCGCACGTGCGCGTCGCGGGAGAGCGCGTACGCGCCCGACATGATGAAGAGCGCCCCGTAGAGGATGTAGCTCATGTCGAAGGCCCAGCTGGTGGGGTCCTTCAGCACGTAGCGCACGAACACTTCGTAGGAGGTGCCGAGCGTGAGGATGAGGATGCACCAGGCGAAAGTCTGCCCGACCGTCATGCTGAAGCGGTCGATGAGGAGGAGGAAGCGGTTCAACATGGGGCGTTCACCTTGGCTTTCGGTTCAAGCCGCAAAAAAGGCGGCGCATTCCTGCGCCGCCTGTCGTGTTCCTCAAACGCCCCGAGCCGGGGCGGCGCGATCAGAAGCCGAGCTTGCCGTACAGGTGCTCGTAGGCCTGCTGGTAGTCGGCGTTGTTGAAGAAGTGGTAGTAGCCGACGCGCTTGGCCCACTCCTTCTGCGAGTCCCACACCTTGGCGAAGAACGGGTCCTCGGCCGTGAGCTTCTTCACGAGCGTGTCCCAGGCCTTGAGCTGCACGGCGAAGATGTCCTTCGGCGTGCGGATGATGTTGACCTTGTCCTTGCTCTTCAGCTCCTGCAGGTCGATGGAGTACTGGTCCATCGCAAGCGCGTAGTTCGCGGTGGACGCGGCCTCGGTGCCGTACTTGAGGATCGCCTGGAGATCCTTCGGCAGGGACTCGAACTTCTTCTTGTTGAAGTCGATCTCGAAGAACTCCATGGCCTGGTGGTAGCTGCCCATCATGTAGTTCTTGGCGACGTCCTGGGCGCCGAAGCGGCGGTCGGACGTGGGGTTGTTGTACTCGAACGCGTCGATCACGCCGCGCTCCATCGCCGGCACGATCTCGCCGCCGGGGAGCTGGGTCACTTTGCAGCCGAGCTCCTGCATCAGGTCGGCGGCGAGGCCCACGGTGCGGTACTTGAGGCCCTTCAGGTCGGCCGCGCTCTTCACCGGCTTCTTGAACCAGCCCAGGGGCTGGGTGGGCATGGGCATCGCGAAGAAGCCGACCACGTTGAGGCCGAGCTTCGCCACCAGCTCCTCGAACATCGGCTGGCCCTTCCGGTGGATCCAGGCGAGCATCTGGTTCGCGTCGCAGCCGTTGATCGGGCCGGAGCCGAAGAGCGAGGCGACCTTGCTCTTGCCGTACCAGTACACCGCCACCTCGTGGCAGCAGTCGATCACGCCCTTGCTCGTGGCGTCCATCACCTCGAAGGGCTTCACCACCGAGCCGGCGACGAGGTAGTCGATGCGCAGCCGCCCGCCCGCCATCTCGTTCACGCGGGTCACATACTGCTCGGCCATCTCGTTGAAGATGTCCTTGGCGCCCCAGGCGCCCTGCATCTTCAGCACGACCGGCGATTGCGCCACGGAAATCATCGGGAAGGCCATCGTGGCCGCCCCGGTGGCGGCCGCCGCGCCGGTGAGGAACTTGCGTCGCGAAACCTTGGGCTCGTTCGCTTCGGGAGCGGCTTTGGCTTCGATCGTTTCGGGAACGACCGCGTCTAGGATGGTCATCGGAATCTCCTCGTTTGGTTGTGGTCGCCTGCTGCCCGAGCCCGAGATGCCGGCTGGAAGCAAGCCTCCTGTTGGGGCGTCTGCAACCTATTTATCCTGCGATCCTAATCTGCGCATCCCTCGAAGGCAAGCAAAGTCACGGGATATCATCCATTATTACCTCCATTGCCCCGATGGACGCGAGATCACCCCCGGGGCGCGGCCTGCGAGGCCGAGGGAGCGTGCTCCTTCGTGTGCTGCTCGTGGGGCGCCCAGCCGAGGACGGCGAGGAGCACGACGAACCCCACCACGTAGGCCACGGCCACGTGCCATCCATGCCGCAGCCAGTTGCCCACGGAACGCGCCTCCGGGAAGGTGCTGGAGAGCGCCACCCCGGCCGAGGAGCCGAACCAGACCATCGAGCCGCCGTAGCCCACCGCGTAGGCGAGGAAGCCCCAGTCGTAGCCGCCCTGGTGCAGTGCGAGCGCCGTGAGCGGGATGTTGTCGAAGACCGCGGAGAGGAAGCCCAGGCCGAGCGTGGTCTCCCACGAGGCCGCCGGAAGCTTGTCCACCGGCATCATCGCGGCGGTGGTGACCAGCGCGAGGAGGAAGATCGTGCCGCGGAACGTGGGCTTGAGGAGCGACCAATCGGGCGAGCGCACCGGCGCGGATACGAGGATCGCCACCCACACCGCGGCGCCGATCACCGGGAAGCGGTCGAGCACTTGCGGGAAGGCGAGATTCGCCGTCACGTTCGCGCCGATCGCCATCGCGAGAATGAATGCGACGATGCCCACGCGCGTCCAGTCGACGTGCACGCCGGCGGGCGCGTCCTTGATGATCGGCGAGTAGGCCTGCTGCTGGTGCGCGGCCACGATCCCGGACACCACGAGGGCCACGGCAGCGGGGAGGAACGCCTCCAGCACGTCGATCGGGTCCACGCCCGCGATCCACATCATCGTGGTGGTCGTGTCGCCCACGACGCTGCCCGAGCCGCCCGCGTTGGACGCGGCGACGATGGCGGCGAGGTAGCCGATGTGCACCTTGCCGCGGAATACCGCGCGCGCCATGGTGCCGCCGATGAGCGCCGCGGCGATGTTGTCGAGGAAGGACGAGAGCACGAAGACGATGACGAGGAGGAAGAAGCCGCCCTTCCAGTCGTCCGGAAGGATCTTCGGAAGCTCCGCCGGCACGTGCGATTCCTCGAAGTGCTTCGAGAGGAGCGCGAAGCCCATGAGCAGCCCGAAGAGGTTGGCGAGGACCACCCACTCGTGGCCAAAGACGCCGGCGAGGCCCGCGAGGCCGGGGCCATGCGCGAACCCGGTGAAGACGAGCTTGTAGGCCGTCACCACCGTGAGCCCCCATACGGCGACGCGAAGCGTATGGTGGTGGAAGAGCGCGATGCCCAGGAGGATGAGGGCGAAGAGGATGAAGTCGACCGGCACCGCGCCGATCATCACGGGATGTTGTGCGGGCATGGCGGGATTCTAGCCGACTCGGCGCGCGCTCCGGTATCCTGCTGCACGCTTTCCGTGTTCCGCGCGATGGAGGTCCCGTGGCCGTGATCACCTGCATCGAGGACCTGCGCCGCCTCGCCAAGCGGCGCGTGCCGCGCATGTTCTACGACTACGCCGACTCGGGCTCGTGGACCGAGAGCACCTATCGCGCCAACGAGGCCGACCTCCACGCGATCAAGCTGCGCCAGCGCGTGGCCATCGACATCGACCAGCGCAATCTCGCCACCCGCATGATCGGGATCGACGCGTCGATGCCGCTCGCGCTCTCCCCCACCGGGCTCACCGGCATGCAGCACGCCGACGGCGAGATCCTCGCCGCGCGCGCCGCCGAGAAGTTCGGCGTGCCCTTCACGCTCTCCACCATGAGCATCTGCTCGATCGAGGACGTCGCGGCGAACACGTCGAAGCCTTTCTGGTTCCAGCTCTACGTGATGCGCGACCGCGACTTCATCGAGCGCTTGATCGAGCGCGCGAAAGCGGCGCGCTGCTCCGCGCTCATGCTCACGCTCGACCTGCAGATCCTCGGCCAGCGCCACAAGGACCTGATCAATGGATTGTCGGCGCCTCCCAGGCCCACGCTCGCCAACCTGCTGAATCTCACGACCAAGCCGCGCTGGTGCCTGGGCATGCTCGGCACGCGCCGGCGCACTTTCGGCAACATCGTCGGGCACGCGAAGGGAGTGGAAGACCTGTCGTCGCTCTCGGCCTGGACCACGCGGCAGTTCGACCCGCGCCTCACGTGGGCCGACGTCGAATGGGTGAAAGAGCGCTGGGGCGGCAAGCTCATCCTGAAGGGCATCCTCGACGCGCAGGACGCGCGCCACGCGGCCGATTCCGGCGCCGACGCGCTCATCGTCTCCAACCACGGCGGGCGCCAGCTCGACGGCGCCGCCTCCTCGATCGAGGCGCTGCCCGCGGTCGCCGACGCGGTGGGCTCGCGCATCGAGGTGTGGATGGATGGCGGCATCCGCTCCGGGCAGGATGTGCTGAAGGCGGTGGCGCTGGGCGCGAAGGCGACGATGATCGGGCGCGCATTCCTCTATGGCCTGGGCGCGATGGGCGAAGCGGGCGTCACGCGCGCGCTCGAGATCATCAGGAACGAGCTCGACCTGTCGATGGCTTTCTGCGGGCGCACCGACATCCGCACGGTGGATCGCTCGATCCTCGCTCCCGGCAGCGTCGCCCAAATGAAAATAACAAGCCCTTAGAGCGCCCGGGCGCCCCGCCGGGCGCGATGCGACTATCCTCGGATAACAAGGAGGAGCAACGCATGAAACGCAAGATCCTGATTCTCGGCGCCTCGTACGGCTCGCTGCTGGGCGTGAAGCTCGCGCTCGCCGGCCACGATACGACGCTTGTCTGCCTGCCGCAGGAGGCGGCGCTCATCAACGCGAAGGGCGCGATCGTGCGCATGCCGGTGAAGGGACGCGAGGGCCTGGTGGAGGTGAACTCGCGCGACCTTCCGGGCAAGCTCGTCGCCAAGGGCCCCGCCGAAGTGGATCCGAAGGCCTTCGACCTCGTGGCGCTCGCGATGCAGGAGCCGCAGTACGGATCGCCCGGCGTGCGCGAGCTGCTCGACGCCGTCGCGAAATCGCGCGTGCCGTGCATGTCGATCATGAACATGCCGCCGCTTCCGTACCTCGCGCGCATCCCCGGCGTGGACACTTCGCGCCTCACGCCGTGCTTCACCGACGCCTCGGTGTGGGCGAGCTTCGATGCGAAGCTCATGACCCTCTGCAGCCCGGATCCGCAGGCCTTCCGCCCGCCCGAGGAGGAAGTGAACGTGCTGCAGGTGCGCCTTCCCACGAACTTCAAGGCGGCGCGCTTCGATTCCGACGCGCACACCGCGATGCTGCGCGAGATCGCGGCCGACATCGAGGCGGCGCGCTTCAAGTCGGGCGGCGAGGCGATCGAGCTGCCGGTGAAGCTCAAGGTGCACGACTCGATCTTCGTGCCGCTCGCGAAGTGGGCGATGCTGATGGCCGGCAACTACCGCTGCGTGAAGGCGGACCGGATGGTCTCGATCAAGGAGGCGGTGCACGGCGACCTCGCCGCCACGCGCGCGGTCTACGACTGGGTCGCGGGCCTGTGCGTCTCGCTGGGCGCCGATCCCGGCGACATGGTGCCCTTCGAGAAGTACGCGAATGCCGCGCTGTCGCTCGGCAGCCCCTCCTCGGCGGCGCGTGCGCTCGCCGCGGGCGCGCCGAACATCGAGCGCGTCGACCGCCTCGTGCAGGCGGTCGCCGCCCAGCGCGGCCAGTCCAATCCGGCCATCGACGAGATCGTCGCGCTCGTCGACGCATGGCTCGTCCGCAACCGCCGCAAGGGTTGACCCCAGAAAGTCGTGTGCCGGTCGCGATATAAAGGTGGTACGGACACCCCATTGTTTTTAGGGGTTTTAAAATTTTTCCCGGTTTGCCAAGCCCCACACCCGGAACCCGCCCCAACCCC
>JBBRTF010000053.1:0-30507 GCA_038244725.1 Burkholderiales bacterium | reverse complement strand
GATGAAATCCTCGAGCCCGCCGTCCAGCACCGCCTGCGTGTTGCCGACCTCGTAGTTGGTCCGCAGGTCATTGATGCGCGACTGGTCGAGCACGTACGAGCGGATCTGGTGCCCCCAGCCGATGTCGGTCTTGGTGTCCTCGCGCTCCTGCTTCTTCTCGTTCTGCTTGCGAAGCTCGAGCTCGTAGAGCTTCGATTTCAGCATCGCCATCGCCTCGGCGCGGTTCCTGTGCTGCGAGCGGTCGTTCTGCGACGAGACCACGATGTTGGTCGGGAGGTGCGTGATGCGCACCGCGGAATCGGTCTTGTTCACGTGCTGGCCGCCCGCGCCCGAGGCGCGGTACGTGTCGATGCGCAGGTCCGCGGGGTTGATCTCCACCTCGATGGTCTCGTCCACCTCCGGATAGACGAAGACGCTCGCGAAGGAGGTGTGGCGGCGGGCGTTGGAATCGAAGGGCGACTTCCTCACCAGGCGGTGGATGCCGTTCTCGGTGCGCAACGTCCCGTACGCGTACGGGGCGGCGATCTTGATCGAGGCGCTCTTCAGGCCCGCGACCTCGCCCGCGCTCGCCTCGAGGATCTCGGCGTGGAAGCCTTTCCGGTCGCAGTACTTGAGGTACATGCGCAGCAGCATCGACACCCAGTCCTGCGCCTCGGTGCCGCCCTGGCCGGCGTTGATGTCCACGAAGCAGTTGTTCGGGTCCATCGGGTCGTTGAACATGCGGCGGAATTCGAGATCCGCGACGAGCTTCTCGACGTCGCGCGCGTCGGCGTCGATGGAGGTGAGGGTCGCGTCGTCGCCCTCGCCCTTGGCGAGCGCGAAGAGCTCCGCGGAGTCCTTCAGGCTCGCGTCGATCTTCTCCAGGGTGCCCACCGTTTCCTCGAGCGTGCGCCGCTCGCGCCCCAGGTCCTGCGCGCGCTTCGCGTCGGACCAGATGTTGGGGTCTTCGAGGGTGCGCGCGACCTCTACCAGCCGCGACTTCTTGTTGTCGTAGTCAAAGATACCTCCGCAGCTCGCTCGATCGGGCGGCGAGGTCCTGGAGGGAGTGTTCGATGAGGTTGACGCGGTCGGATTCCATCGCGCGATTATAGCGGGCTCGCCGCGAGGTGCTCGACCACGAGCTGCAGCGAGCGCGTTCCCTGGAACTCGTTCACGTCCAGGCGGTAGACAGCGTCGACCGCCGCGGGCGCGGCCTCGGCGCTGCCGAAGCGGATCGCGCCGTAGCGCCGGGCGCCCGCGCCGAGCGTGAGCTTCAGGTGCTTCTCCCCCACGACGCGCTGGGACTCCACCGAGAAGCGGCCCGAGTAGCGCGGCTCGGGAAATCCCTGGCCCCACACCTGCTCGCGCAGCACCTGCGCGAAATCCACGGTGATGTCGGCGGGAGCGAGCTCGCCGTCGGTCTCGATTCGCTGCGCGAGGTCCGCGGGGCCGAGCCGCTCGCGCGCGACCGCCTCGAAGGCGGCGCGGAATTCCTCGAGGCCTCCCGCGCTCAACGTCAACCCCGCGGCGGCCGCGTGGCCCCCGAAGCGCTCCAGCAATCCGGGCGCGCGCTTCGCCACGAGGTCGAGCGCGTCGCGCAGGTGCAGGCCCGGGATCCAGCGTCCGGATCCCTTGAGCCGGCCGTCGGCCTCGGCGGCGAAGGCGAATACCGGCCGGTGGAACCGATCCTTCAGGCGCGAGGCGAGGAGGCCCACCACTCCCGTGTGCCACTCGGCGCGGTGGATCGACAACGTGTACGCGTCGCCGGCCTCCACTGCGGACACCATCGCAAGCGCGGATTCCTGCATGCCGGACTCGATCTCGCGGCGCTCGCGGTTCAACCGGTCCAGGCGCGTGGCGAGATCCAGCGCCCTGGGCCGATCCTGGGCGATGAGGCACTCGATGCCGAGGGACATGTCCTGGAGCCTGCCGGCGGCGTTGAGGCGCGGGCCCACCGCGAACCCCAGGTCGTAGGCGGTGGCGAGGGGCGCGCTCCTCCCCGCCACCTCGAGGAGCGCCGCGATGCCGGCGCTCGCCTTGCCGGCGCGGATGCGGTCGAGGCCCTGCGATACGAGGATGCGGTTGTTGGCGTCGAGCCTCACCACGTCGGCCACGGTGCCGAGCGCCACCAGGTCGAGGAGATCGCCCAGGTTCGGCTCGGGCCGCGCAAGGCCGAAGGCCCCGCGGCGGCGCAGCTCCGCGCGCAGCTGCAGCATCACGTAGAAGATCACGCCGACGCCCGCGAGGTGCTTGCTGGGAAAGCCGCAGCCCGCCTGGTTGGGATTCACGATGCACTCGGCGTCCGGAACCTGGGCGCCCGGCAGGTGGTGGTCGGTCACGAGCACGCGCATGCCGAGGCGGTTCGCCTCCGCGATGCCTTCGACGGCGGCGATGCCGTTGTCCACGGTGATGAGGATGTCGGGCGCGCGCCCGTGCGCCTCGCGCACGATCTCGGGCGTGAGGCCGTAGCCGTGCTCGAAGCGGTTGGGGACGAGGTAGTCGACGATCGCGCCCATGGCACGCAGGGCTTTCACGCCCACCGCGCACGCGGTCGCGCCATCGGCGTCGTAGTCGGCGACGATGAGCAGGCGCTTCCTCGCCTCGATCGCGTCGGCGAGGAGGCGAGCGGCATCCTCCACGTGGTGCAGCCTGCCCGGCGCGAGCAGCGCCTGTAGCGTTGTCGCGAGCTCGGCCATGGAGGCGAGGCCGCGCGCCGCGTAAAGCCGCGCGAGGCGCGGATCGCAGCCGTCGGCCATGAGCCTCGCCAGCGCTTCGGGGTCGACCGCGCGCGCGACGATCTCAGGCATGGAAGGCGAGGGGTTTGCGCGCGCGAAAGAGCCGCCAACGCGAAGCGGGCGTGAGCGTCGCCACGCGGGTGCCGCGCTCCGACGGCAGGATGAGGCGCACAGTGCCGAAGCGCTCGAGCGCGTCGGCGAGCGGCGCGAACCAGAGCTCGTCCACGCTCCCCGCCTGCGCGAGCCACGCCGCCTCGTCCCCGCGGCGAAGCGCCGTGCCCAGCGAGTCCACCCACGCGAGGACGTCCACGCCTTCAGCCGCGAGGTCGACGCCGGCGAGGCCTTTCGGCAACGCGCGCACCTGCGCTCCGGAAAGCATGCCGAGCCCGCGTGCGAAGACCTCGTCGGCGTGGACGAGGCCGTAGCGCCTCATGATCGACGCGGGCCGCCGGCCCTCGCCCCAGGGCCAGATGCTGTTTGCGGCGAGCTTGCCTTCCTCCTCGCGGCGGCGGTTCACGGCGTGGCTCGCGAGCGTCATCTGCGCCTCGGTCAGCGCGGCGCGCCAGTTGAACCGGCCGCGCGGCTCGGGGAGGAGGCCGAACACGTTGCGGCCGAACGCCGCGGCAAGCGGCGTCGTGCGCGCCGATTCGCCGTCGCGCACCCGCACGTACCAGCGATTCGGGTCCGGCGCTGCGAAGTGCATGCCGTCGACGGCGAAATGCGCCTGCAGCGCGGCGACGAGCTCGGCGGCCTCGTTGCGCGCGAGGCCGAGGACCGAGGCGTCATGGAGCATCACGGCATCGTGGTCGATGCGCAGGTGAACCGGGTCGGCGCGCAGCCATTCGCCTTGCGCGTCCTGGCTCGCGCCCTCGCCCGCGAGCGCGATCGCCGCGAACGGCGCGGGATCCTCCAGGCCGTACGCGTGGGCGAGCCATTCGAGTGGCGTGGATTTCGCCTGTGTCGACGCGTCCGCGCGCGCGAGCCATTTTTCGGCGAAGGGCAGGCGCGCGGAGCGCAATCGCGCCGGCGCGTCGCCGGGCAACAGGAGGTCGGGGACGACGAGGTCGAGCGCCATCGGCAGTTGCGGGAAGGACGCTATCCGGGCGGGCGGCCGCGACGGTTCTTGTCGACGATGGCGGCGATGATGAGGCCGTAGGAGATGAGCCGCACGATGTAGTAGAGGGGAGCGTCCTCGTGCAGCCCCACCGATTCGTAGAGGGCGACGCGGTTCACGCCCTCGATGAAGAACGAGAGCGCGAAGAAGAGGAAGAAGCGGTCGCGCGTCGAGCGCCAGAAGCGCAGGAAGAAGAGCGCCGCGACGATGGAGGCCGCGGCCACGGAGCCCAGCAGGATCTCGTTCATGGCGCCCTAGTCCTCTTCCCAGATGAGGCCGTACAGCAGGAGCGCGAGCGACACGAGCGCCGTGGCGAGGCGCGCGGTGGACAGGTCCTTCTCGAGGAAGACCACGCGGTCCAGCAGGACCAGCAGGTTGCTCACGGTGAGGCCCACGAAGCACAACCCGCTCCAGAAGAGCATGCGGCGCCGGCTCGAGACGTAGGCGCGAAAGAGGAGCCCGGCGCAGGCGAGGCCGGTGACTCCGCAAAGGGCGTACACGAGCTGGGCCATCACGAATCCTTTCGGAGCTTGAACGCGTCGGCGAAGACCTGCGCCTTGCGCCCGGTCTTGGAATGGACGATGTCGGTAATAGCTACCAGGTTGGAGGCATAGCTGCGGGCGAGCTTCGCCACGGTGCCGCGCAGCTCTTCGGTGGCGGGCTGGAACCGGAAAGCGCCGTCGGCCTGCGCGGCGATCCCGGCGGCGACGATGTCTCGCAGCAGCCGCAGCGCGGCTTCCTCGGGCATGTACAGCCGCGAGGCGACCTCCCTCACCTGCCAGGCGGGCTCTTCCCGCGAACGCAGCAGCAGGAGCGCTTCCAGGTAGGGGACGGAAGGAACGGCGACGAGAACAAAGCGCCGGACTTCCTCTTCGATCTCGGCAATCATCACGCGATTTTACCGTCGAATGTCGTGTCAGGTACGACTTATGCCGTACGCGTGGAGACCGTGGCCGCGCGGCACGGTTCCGCGATGGCCCCCAATCACCCTTGCCCATCGGCGGGGCCGGGCGCCGGATAGCCGCGCCAGCGTGCGAGAATGCGCCTCCGATCCCCTTGATCCGTCATTTGCGACCCTACGAGCTTTTCGTCGGCCTGCGCTACACCCGCGCCAAGCGCCGCACCCACTTCATCTCCTTCATCTCGTTCATCTCCATCGCCGGTATCGCGCTGGGCATCTGGGCGCTGATCAGCGTGATGTCCGTGATGAACGGCTTCGAGAAGGAGATCCGCGCGCGCATCCTCGGCGCCGCGGCGCACATCCAGATCCTCGGTGCCGACGGCGCCATCGGGGACTGGCAGGCGCTCTCCGGCCAGGTGAAGCGCCATCCCGAGGTGGTCGCGGCGGCGCCCTTCGTGAACGCGCAGGGGCTGCTCTCCACGGGCAGCATCGTGCGCGGCGTATTCGTGCGCGGCATCGTGCCCGAGCTGGAGGATACCGTCGCCGACTTCGGCGCCAACATGAAGTCCGGCAAGCTCTCGGACCTGCGCCCCGGCGAGTTCGGCATCGCGCTCGGCATCGGTCTCGCGCGCGCGCTGCGCCTGAACGTGGGCGACCGCGTGACGCTCGTCTCCCCCCAGGGGCAGGTCACGCCCGCGGGGCTCCTCCCGCGCCTCAAGCAGTTCACCGTGGTGGGCATCTTCTCCATGGACCACAACGAGTTCGACTCCGCGCTCGCGCTCATCAACATGCACGATGCCCAGGTGCTCTACCGCATGGATTCCACGGTGAGCGGCATCCGCCTCAAGGTGAAGGACATCGACCGCGCGCCCATCGTCACGCGCGAGCTCTCGAAGATGGTCACCTCCGACGTCTTCCTGTCGGACTGGACGCAGCAGAACGCGAACTACTTTCGCGCGATCCAGATCGAGAAGCGGATGATGTTCATCATCCTCACGCTCATCATCGCGGTGGCTGCCTTCAACCTCGTCTCCACGCTGGTGATGGTGGTGACCGACAAGCATCCCGACATCGCCATCCTGCGCACGCTGGGCGCCTCGCCCGGCAGCATCATGAAGATCTTCATGGTGCAGGGCGTGATCATCGGCATGGTGGGAACCGTGCTCGGTGTCGTGACCGGCGTGGTCACCGCGCTCAACATCGACGTGGTGGTGCCGGCCATCGAGCGCCTCTTCCACTTCCAGATCCTCGCGCGCGAGGTCTACTACATCAGCGAGCTGCCCTCGGACCTGCACTGGGCGGAGGTGATCTGGACCGCGGGGATGTCGCTCGCGCTCTCTTTCGTGATGACGCTCTATCCGAGCTGGCGCGCCGCGCGCGTGAATCCCGCGGAGGCCCTGCGCTATGAGTGAGGAGGGAGTGGTCCTGCGCTGCGAGGGCCTGTCGAAGAGCTTCGGCATGGGCGACGTGGTGGTGCCGGTGCTGAGGGAAGTGTCGCTCGAGGTGCGCCGCGGCGACTCGCTCGCGATCGTGGGCGCTTCGGGCTCGGGGAAGAGCACGCTGCTGCACCTGCTGGGCGGCCTGGACCGGCCGAGCTCGGGGACGGTGAGGCTCCTCGGGCAGGATCTCTTCACGTTGTCGCCCGCGGCGCAAGGCGATCTGCGCAACCGTGCGCTGGGCTTCGTCTACCAGTTCCACCACCTGCTGCCGGAATTCTCGGCGCTGGAGAACGTCGCGATGCCGCTCGTGATCCGCCGCGCCGACGAAGGCGAGGCGCGCAGGCGCGCCGCGGCGATGCTGGAGGAAGTGGGACTTGCCCATCGACTCCAGCACCGCCCCGGCGAGCTCTCCGGAGGCGAGCGCCAGCGCGTGGCGGTGGCGCGCGCGCTGGTGACCGAGCCCGCGTGCGTGCTCGCCGACGAGCCCACCGGCAACCTCGATCGCGAGAACGCGGCGAAGGTGTTCGACCTCATCATCGAATTGAACCAGCGCCACAACGCGGCGTTCGTCATGGTGACGCACGACCCCGACCTCGCGGGGCGCATGGGCCGCAGCCTCAGGATTACCGACGGCCGGCTCAGTTGAGCGCCATCCCCTCGTTGCTGGCGGTGAGCGTCGGCGCCGCGGCGTCCGCCTTGCGCTTTTCCTTCAGCACCTCGAGCAGCTCCTGGCGCGCGAGCAGCACGTCCTTCTTGTAGAACGCGAGGCGGTCGTGGTCGGCGCGGCTCAGGCGCATGGAGACCATGTGCATCGAGTCCGCGTCCTCTTCGATGGAGCGGCGCGCCTGCGCGAGCGCGTGCTCGGCGACGTCGAGCTTCGCGCTCGCTCGAGCCACGGCGGCGTCGCGCAGCTCCTCCTCGCGCGACGGCCCCGAGGCGATGGGCGTTGCCGCGGCGACGCTCGCGGGGTCGGGGATGCGGATCTGCTCGAGCTTGCGGCCCTGTTCGGGCGGAAGGTCGGAGAACTCCACCACTCCGGTGGTCGAGACGGACTTGTACAGCACCGCCGCGGGTGCGGAAGTGCACGCGAGGAGCGCGATCGCGGCGAGGGCATGGCGGCCTTTCATGCTTGCCACTTTGCCTGCCGCGCAAGAACCCCCGCGCGCGCGCGCGCCGGCCCGGACTAGTCGCAAGGAACCAGGCGTGTGGGACGGCGACGACAAGGCCCTGGGCGGGCGCGCTACAGCGTAGGACTGCGCTGTCTCGCGGCGTCAGCGCCAGGGCAGCAAGGCGTCGCGAACGTCCTCGGGGCTACGCACGTGCACGGCGGCCAGGCCCGCGGCGTGGGCGCCGTGCACATTCTCGAGCGTGTCGTCGAAGAAGAGGATCTCGCGGGGCGCGACGCCGATCGCGCGCGCGACCGCTTCGAACGCCGCGCGCTCGGGCTTGCGCAGCCCCAGGCTCGACGAGACGAAGACCTCCCTGAAGTGGGCGAGCTCGTCGGCGAAGCGGCGCGACCAGATGCGCTGGTGCGCGACGTTCGAGTTGGAGAACGCATAGACCGGCACGCGGTGCTTCACGCGCTCGATGAGGTCCACGGTGGGCGCGACCGCGTCGCCGAAGATGGTCTCCCAGCCCGCCGCCCACGCCTCGTCGGGGATGTCGATGCCGAGCGAGGCGCCGAGCGCCCGGTAGTACTCGCGCTCGTCGATCTCGCCGCGCTCGTGGCGCTCGTACGGCGGGTCGAAGGCGTAGCGTTCGCGCAGCACCTCGGCGGGCACCCCGGAGAGCGCGGCCCAGTGCGAGAACGCGCGCTCCCAGTGGAGCGACATGATCACCCCGCCCAGGTCGAAGAGGAGCACGCTCGGCGCCTCGCTCATCGCGCGCAGAAGAGTCGTGTCAGGGTACGACTTTTTATGTCGTACCTGACACGACATTTTAGAAGGTGACGGGGTCGAGGGAGCGCCACAGGTACCAGGTGGCGACGGTGGACCAGGGCGACCACTTCGTGCCGATCTCGCGCATCTCGGCCTTCGTGAGGGGCTCGCCGCGGTTGTAGCTCTTCTCCATGGCGCGCTGCAGACCGAGGTCGCCCACCGGCAGCACGTTCGGACGCATCATGTGGAAGATGAGGAACATCTCCACGCTCCAGCGGCCGATGCCCTTCACCCGGATCAGGTCCTCGATGATCGCCTCGTCGTCCATCCGCGGCCAGCGGCGCGGCTGGAGGACGCCCGCGTGGAAGTGGTGGGCGAGGTCCTTCACGTAGCTCACCTTGGATCCCGAGAAGCCGCACGCGCGGATCGCCTCGGGCGTGAGGCCCACTACGCTCTTCGCATTCACCTTGCCCGCGCACTCTGCGAAGCGCGCCCAGATGGAATTGGCCGCCTTCACCGAGATCTGCTGCCCGGTGATGGAGCGCGCGAGCGTCTGGAACGCGTCGCCCCTCGAGCCCAAGTCCGCGTCGGGGTAGTTCTTCATGAGCTTGCGCAACACGGCATCGCGCGCGGCGAGGTGCCTCTTCGCCTCTTCCCAGTATTGCGGCGTCATTTGGGCTCGGCGGTGCGGCACTCGATGGGAAGCCACTTCCACGGGATGTCGGTCTCGTCCTTGCCGCGCACTTCCATGTTGTTCGGCACCGCGGTCGAATGGCAAAGCCACGCGATCGGCACCAGCGGCTCGCCCGGCACGACGGCGGGGCGCAGCGTCACCTTCTTGTCCTCGATCGCCTTGCTCGCGTTGTTGCCGAAGGTGAGCGTGATCGCGCCCGCGTCGACGTTCACGTCCTTCACGAAAGAGGCGACGATCTTGCCGCGCTCGGGGATGCCGGCCGCCTTGTTGTTGGCGGGCAGGTCGCCGGCGGCGGAGTAGGCCGCCTGCACGCCTTTCTTGGCGACATCGCCGATCGCGAGGCCTTCCTTCACCTGCCGCTTCAGCGCGTTGTCCTGCAGCGCCGGGATGGCCATGAGGGCGAGGATGCCGATCACCGCCAGCACGATGGTCATCTCGATCCAGGTGAAGCCGCGCTGGGCGCTCGGGTCGCAGGTCATGGTCAAATGATACCGAACCGACCCTGACGGTCCACGGTCTACACGCATTCAACCTGGGAGGTCCCATGTCCCGCGAGCCGCACCCGAAGCTGCCCACGCCCGACAAGCCCGTGATCCCCGTGGGCGCGCCGGGTCACGACGAGTCCGTTCTCGACGAAGCCGAAGAGGAGAGCTTCCCGGCGAGCGATCCGCCGGCGCCGGCGCAGCCCCATCGCAAGCCCGGCCCGGGCAAGGACGAGCGCGGCAGGTAGGTTCGCCGCCACGCGCCTCGATGGGAGGCGCCCGGTCCCGGCGGTGTTACATTCAGCCGCCATGAGGGACCTCGAACCGATCCTCGCCGTCGCCGCGAAGCTCGCCGCGCCGTTCGATCTCAGGACCATGCTGCGCGAGGTGGTGGGCGCCGCGAAGCTGGTGCTGGAAAGCGAGCGCGCCACGGTCTGGCTCTACGACGCCAAGGCCGACGAGCTGCTCCTGGAAGTCGCTACCGACGTGGATCCCATCCGGGTACCGGCCGGCATGGGCCTGGTCGGCAGCTGCGCGAAGAATCGGCGCCTCATCAACGTGCGCGATTGCTACGCCGACCCGCGCTTCGATCCCACCATGGACAAGCGCACGGGCTACCGTACGCGCTGCATGCTCACGCTCCCGCTCATCGACCACAAGGACGAGCTGGTCGGAGTGATGCAGGTGCTGAACAAGGCCGACGGCGTGTACGAAGGTCCCGACGAGCAGCTCGCCACCGTGCTCGCGGCGCAGTGCGCCATCGCATTGCAGCGCGTGCGCATGACCGAGGCCCTGATCGAGGGCGAGAAGATGCGCCAGCAGCTCGAGATGGCGCGCGTGGTGCAGATGAGCACGCTGCCCTCGACGATGCCCTCGGTGCCAGGCTATGACGTGTACGGCACCTTCAGGCCCGCGGACCTCACCGGGGGCGACACCTTCGACCTGGCGCTCGTGGAGCAGGGATTACTCGTGGTGCTGGGCGACGCCACGGGCCACGGCATCGCGCCCGCGCTTTCGGTCACGCAGATGCAGGCGATGCTGCGCATGGCGTTTCGCATGGGCGCGGACCTGGAGACCGCCTTCGTGCAGGTGAACAACCAGCTCGGCAGCTACCTCGCCGACGACCGCTTCGTCACGGCCTTCATCGGGCTCCTCGATCCGGCGAGGCACCGCCTGCGCTTCCATAGCGGCGGGCAGGCGCCCATCGTCGTCTTCGAGGCGGCGTCGCGCTCGTTCCGGCGCTACAAGCCCACCAGCTTTCCTCTCGCGGCGATGCCGCTCGCGCGCCTGAAGCCCGCGATCGAGGCGGACCTCGCGCCCGGCGACATCCTGGTGCTCCTTTCCGACGGCATCTACGAATACCGCGACGCGCACGACGAGGAATTCGGCGAGCGCAGGGCCGAGGACATCGTGCGCGCGCACCACGACAAGCCCGCCGCCGAGCTCGCGGCGCGGCTCCTCGCGTCGGTGCAGGCGTTCGCGGGCAACGCGATGCAGGAAGACGACATGACCGTGGTCCTGGTGAAGCGCAAGGAGGAGCGATGACGATGGTGAGCCGCACGTTCAAGCGCAGCTTCGATTCCCTCGAGGGCATGGTCGCCTTCACGCAGGCGACCTTCGCGGAGCACGGCCTCGATGCGCGCCTGAAGCCGGTCGTGGACCTCGCGCTGGAAGAGCTCTTCACCAATATGGTCAAATACAGCACGACCACCGATTCGCAAGTGCGCGTCGACATGACGCGCGTCCCGGGCGGGGTCGAGGTGACCGTCACCGATCACGGCGTCGATTTCTACGACGTGACGCGCGCCGGCGACGTGGACGTGGGCGCGCCGATCGGGGAGCGTGCTCCCGGCGGGCTGGGGCTGCACCTCATCCGCAAGATGGTGGATTTCATCGAGTACCAGTACCTCGAGGAAACCCGTTCGAGCCGCATCACCTTCCGGGCGACGGCGGTGGAGCGGCGCAGGAAGCCGAGGGACAAGAGGATGCTCGCGATCGATTTTGGCGTCGACGGCACCGTGGTCATCGCCGGGCGGCTGGACGCCGCGCAGTGCGCGGCCGCGCAATCGTTCCTCGCCCGCGTCGAGGGTCCGGTCACGCTCGACTGCACCCGGCTCGAGTACATCTCGAGCGCGGGCCTGGGCGTGCTGCTGAAGACCCAGAAGCGCCTGATGGCTTCGTCGGGGAAGCTGCGCCTCGCCGGGGTGAACCGGCACCTCCAGGACATCTTCCAGTACTCGGGCTTCGATCAGATTTTCGAGATCGAACCTGCCGAATAATCCGCAGCCGCCGCGGCGCCCATGCCGGTGTAATGAGGGTCATCGCCGCCCCGGGATCGCATGCTGAAATCTTTGGCAGCAGCGCGCAAAGGGATTAGAGTCGTGGCCAAAGCTCGATCCAGCTGCCAGGACCGAGCGGTTCGCGGGGCACCAGACAAGACAAGGGGACGAGAAAATGAGCCAGGTCAAAAGCACTTCCTCCAGCAGCAGGCGCAACATCCTCCTCGGGATCGGGTTGGCGGCGGCGGGCATCGTGCTCGTGAGCCACTACGCGCTCGACTTCCCGCCGAGCGGCGACAAGGTGTCGGGCACGATCGCCCCGGCGCAGCGCTACCGCGCGCCGCAGCAGATCCAGCCGCAGGACCTGGCCCTGGGCAACCAGGACGTGACCCAGCTCATGCAGAGCGAGGCCTTCGAGCGCCTCGTGAAGGACCCCAACTTCCAGGCGCTCGTCAAGGACGAGGGCTTCCTCGCGCTCGCGCAGCATCCGGAGGCGCTCAACGCGGTGGTCGCCAATGCCGCCGCGTTCTCAGGGCTCGCGCAGAATTCCGCGGCGTTCGAGGCGATGGCGAAGAACGACGCCGCACAGAAAGCGATGGCCAACAACGCCGCGGCGCTCGACGCCTTCTCGGCGAACAAGCCCGCGCTCGACGCCTTCATGCAGAACCAGCAGGCGCTCTCGGGGCTCGCCTCCAACCCGAAATTCGTGCAGGCGCTCGCCAACAAGGGGGCAGCCCTGAGCGCGATGGGCTCCTCGCGCGATTTCGCCGCGCTCGCGAAGCACTCGGCGTTCGCCCGCGCGCTCGCGCAATCGAACCGCGTGCAGCAGGCCGCGTCGCAGGACGCGCGCCCCCAGCAGGGCATGAGCCAGTCCGGGTTGAACCAGTCGGGCGTCGCACAGCAAGCGCTGCAACGCGGCATGTCGCAGTCGGGCGCCAACCTCGAAGCGGCCAAGAAGTAATCCGGCAGCACAATAACGACAATCGCCGCCGGCATCCGCCGGCGGTTCTGTTTGGGGAGGGCGCCGATGCGCGCCGCTGCACTGTGGATCCTGCTCGGGCTCGCCCCGCTGGCGGCGCCTGCGGTCGAGCCCGAGGAAAGCCCGCTCGGGCTTTCCTTCGTCGAGACGCGCGACGTGCGCGTGGTCTATGTGGATCCGCTCGCCTACCTCGTGCCCCACGCGCTGCGCACGTTCCAGAACTCCTTCGCCTGGCAGCAGCGCGTGCTGGGATGGGTGCCCTACGACCGCACCACGCTGCTCCTCAAGGATTTCTCGGACTACGGCAACGCCTCCGCGGGCGCCGCACCGTCCAACTCGCTCGCCTTCGACATCGCGCCGCTCTCGCTCGCGTTCGAGACGTACCCCGCGAGCGAGCGCATGTACTCGCTCATGAACCACGAGCTGATTCACGTGGCCACCATGGACATGCACACCGCCACCGAGCGGCGCTGGCGGCGCTTCTTCGGCGGCAAGATCCTGCCGCAGTCCCCGCATCCCGAGTCGCTCCTCTACAGCTATCTCACGGTGCCGCGCTTCACCGGGCCGCGCTGGTACGGCGAGGGGCTCGCGGTCTTCTTCGAGACGTGGATGGGCGGCGGGCTGGGGCGCGCGCAGGGCGGATACGACGAGATGGTGTTCCGCGCGATGGTGCGCGACGACGCGCCGTTCTACGATCCCCTCGCGCTGGTGTCGGCGGGCACGCTCGTGGATTTCCAGGTCGGCGTCAACGCGTACCTCTACGGCACGCGTTTCGTGACGTGGCTCGCATACGCCTGGTCGCCGGAGCACGTGGTGGCGTGGGCGCGGCGCGACGCGGGGAGCGAGCGCTACTACGCGGACCAGTTCAGGCACGTCTTCGGCATCCCGCTCGAGCGCGCGTGGCAGGACTGGATCGCCTTCGAGCGCGACTTCCAGGCGCGCAACCTGGCCGAGGTGCGCAAGCATCCGATCACGCCGCACCGCGACCTCCTTCCCGCGGCGGTGGGCTCCGTGTCGCGCGCTTACTATGACGAAAGCTCGGGGATCATCTACGGGGGCTTTCGCTATCCCGGCGTCCTCGAGCACATCGGCGCGCTCGATACCCGCGCCGGCACCGTGAAGCGCCTGGCGGACGTGAAAGGCGCGATGCTCTACAAGGTGACTTCGCTCGCCTACGATCCTGGCACGAAGACCGCCTTCTACACCACGGACAACTACCACCTGCGCGACATCGTGGCGCTCGACGTCACCACGGGCGAGACGCGCATGCTTCTCGAGGATGCGCGCATCGGCGAGATCGTCTTCGATCGCACCGATCGCTCGCTCTGGGGCGTGCGCCACGCCAACGGCCTCGCCACCCTGGTGCGCATCGCGCATCCGTACGCCGAGTGGAACCAGGTGTACACGTTCCCGTATGGCGTCGTGCCCTACGACCTCGACGTCTCTCCCGACGGGCGGCTCCTCTCGGCGTCGGTGAGCGAGGTGAGCGGAGACCAGTTCGTGCGGGTGTGGCCCATCGACAAGGTGCTGAAGGGCGAGATGAAGCCCGTGAGCCAGTTCGACTTCGGCCAGTCGGTGCCGGAGTGCTTCGTGTTCTCGCGCGACGGACGCTATCTCTATGGCAGCAGCTACTACACCGGCGTCTCCAACATCTTCCGCTACGAGGTGGCCACGGGCGAGATCGAGGCGGTGTCCAACGCCGAGTCCGGCTTCTTCCGGCCGGTGCCCCTTGCCGACGGCACGCTCGCGGTCTTCAACTACACCGGCGCGGGGTTCGTGCCCGCGGTGATCGATCCGAAGCCGGTGAAGGACGTGAGCGCGATCCGCTTCCTCGGGGCGGAGCTCGCCGCGAGGCATCCCGTGGTGAAGACGTGGCAGGTTCCGCCGCCCAGCACGGTGGATCCGCCGATCATCGCTCAAGGCATCTACGATCCGCTGCGCGAGATGCGCTTCGCCAACGCGATCCCGGTGCTGCAGGGCTACAAGAACGCCGCGGGACTGGGGTACCACCTCACCTGGGAAGATCCGCTGCGCCTCGCGAGCCTCGAGCTCACGGCGGCCTACACCTACGAGGATCCCTCGCACAAGGACGAGGCGGGTCACGCGGCGCTCAAGTACCGCTACCTCGGATGGAACGCGGGCCTCTCGTGGAACCGCTCCGATTTCTACGACCTCTTCGGACCCACGAAGCGCAGCCGCCGCGGCTACGCCGCGACGGTGGGCCACGAGTACGCGCTCATCTTCGACGAGCCGCGCCGCCTCGACGTGAAGAGCGAAGTGGCCTATTACGGCAAGCTCGACGCGCTCCCCGATTTCCAGAACGTGAACGCGACCGTCGATCGGCTCGTCACGGCGCAGACCGGTCTCTACTACACCCACGTGCGCAGCTCGCTCGGCGCGGTGGATGACGAGAAGGGCGTCACCTGGGACGTGGTCGCGAGCGCGAACCACGCGCACGGCCAGACCCTCCCGCAGCTGCGCGCCGACTTCGACTTCGGCTTGCCGGTGGGCCCGCACTCGTCCCTGTGGCTGCGCAGCGCCGCCGGCGCCTCCTGCGGCGATCGCAACGAGCCCTTCGCGCAGTTCTTCTTCGGCGGTTTCGGCAACAACTACGTGGACAGCCGCTCCATCAAGCGCTTCCACGAGTACTACGCGATGCCCGGTTTCGGCCTGAACGAGATCGGCGCCAAGAGCTTCGCGCGCACGCTCGCCGAATGGAACGCGCCGCCGGTGATCTTCGAGTCGGTGGGCACGCCGGGCTTCTACCTCACGTGGCTGCGCCCGACGCTCTTCGCCGCCGCGCTGTGGACGGATCCCGGGCAGAGCATGCTGCGCCAGCGCTACGCGAGCCTCGGCACGCAGGTGGACCTGCGCTTCACGATGCTGCACTGGTACAACATGACGCTTTCCTTCGGATACGCGGCCGGCTACCGCGGCTCGAGGAGCGCGGGCGACGAATGGATGATCTCGCTTAAGATCATGTGATGCTCCTCTCCATGCTGGCGGGCCTCGCGCCCGTGCTGAGCTTCCTCGGCGTGCTGCTTTACCTGGACAGCTACAAGCTCGTGAAGCTGCGCGCGGTGGTCGCGATGGTCGCGTGCGGGGCGCTGGTGGCGGGCGCGACCTACGCGATCAACGCGCAGGTGCTCGCGCTCCACCCGATCGAGTTCAAGACCTTCACCCGCTACGTGGCGCCGCTGAGCGAGGAGCTCATGAAGGGTCTCGCGATCGTGCTCCTCATGCGCGCCAACCGCATCGGCTTCCTCGTGGACGCGGCGATCTTCGGCTTCGCGGTGGGCACCGGATTCGCCACCGTCGAGAACCTCTACTACCTGGGCGAGGCGCCGGCCTACGGCATGGGCACGTGGGTCGCGCGCGGATTCGGTACGGCCATCATGCACGGCGGGGCGACCGCGATCTTCGCGATGATGGGGCTCGCGATGGCGGAGCGGGCCGGGCGCGCGAGCGCGCGCAACTTCCTGCCGGGCTACGTGATCGCGGTGGCGCTGCATTCGGCGTTCAACCATTTCTTCCTGTCGCCCTTCCTCTCGACCCTCGGCATCGTGCTCATCGTGCCGCCGCTCCTGCATTTCGTCTTCGAGCGAAGCGAGAGGCAGGTGGGCGCGTGGCTCGGCAAGGGATTCGACGCCGACGCCGAGATGCTCGCCCTCATCAACTCCGGCCGGCTCCCCGATTCGCCCATCGGGCGCTACCTGCATTCGCTCAAGGACCGCTTCAGGGGGCCGGTGGTGGCCGACCTCCTGTGCTACCTGCGCCTCTATACGGAGCTCGCACTGCGCGCCAAGGGCATCCTCCTCATGCGCGAGAACGGCTTCGACGTGCCGGTCGATGACGCGACGCGCGAAAAATTCACCGAGATGCGCTACCTCGAAAAGAGCATCGGGCGCACCGGGCTCCTCGCGCTGCATCCGATGCTGCACATCAGCCGCAAGGACCTCTGGCAGCTCTACATGCTCGGCAAGTAGGTCGGCGCGCGGGCGGGACGCGCGTTGAGCGGGGATGCGCACCTTCGTCCTCGCGTTCGTGCTCGGCACGCTCGCGCTCCAGCACGCGGGCGAGCTTCCCTCGCTGCCCCTTCTTCCCCTCGCCGCGGCGCCGCTCCTCGCGTGGACGATCAGTCCGGCGCGCTGGCCGCTCGCGCGCATGGCGTGCCTCGCGCTCGCCGGCGCCCTCGCCGGGTCAGGCGCCGCCGCGTGGCGGGCGGAGGAGCGCCTCGCCGATGCGCTTCCCCATTCATGGGAGGGAGAGGACGTCGAGTTGGCCGGCCTCGTCGCGGGCCTGCCGCAGGTCACGGCGGACGGCACGCGCTTCCTCTTCGAGGTGGAAGAGGCGCGCACGCCGCGCGCCGCCGTCCCATCGTTGCTCGCGCTCACGTGGTACCCGGAGCGAGCGCGGGCGGGCGCGGATGCGCCGGCGCCGCGGCTCGCGGCGGGAGAGCGCTGGCGCCTCACGGTGCGATTGAAGCGCCCCCGCGGCCTCGCCAATCCGCATGGATTCGACTTCGAGCCCTGGGCGCTCGAGCGCGGCATCCGCGCGACCGGCTACGTGCGCGTGAAGGCGGGCGCCGAGCGCCTCGCCGCGCGCGTCGACGGCTGGCCCTACACGCTGCACCGCTGGCGCGGCGAGATCCGCGGGGCGATGCTCGAGCGCCTCGGCCAAGCGCGGCTGCGCGGCGTGCTGGTGGCCTTGGCCATCGGCGACCAGGACTCCATCGCCCCGGACGACTGGGAGGTCTTCTGGCGCACCGGCGTGGGCCACCTCATGAGCATCTCGGGCCTGCACATCACCATGCTCGCGGGGCTCGGCTTCGCCATCGCGTACTTCGCATGGGTGCGGGTGCCGGCGCTGGCGCTGCGCATTCCCGCGCGCAAGGCGGCGGTCGTAGCGGGCGTGGCGACCGCGCTCGCGTACTCGCTCATGACCGGCTACCAGGTGCCGGCGCAACGCACCTTCGTCATGCTCGCGGTGGTGGCCGCGTGCGTCCTCGCCGATCGCCACGGGTCGCCCTCGCGGGTGCTCGCCCTCGCGGCGCTCGCCGTCGTGGGGCTCGATCCCTGGGCGGTCCTCTCCCCGGGCTTCTGGCTCTCGTTCGGCGCCGTCGCGTCGATCTTCTACGTGATGTCGCTTCGCACCGGGCGCCAGGGGAAGCTGCGCGGCGCGGTGATGGAGCAGCTCGCGGTGACGGTGGCGATGTTGCCGATGCTGATGGCGCTCTTCCAGGAAGTCTCGCTGGTCTCGCCCATCGCCAATTCCTTCTCGATTCCGCTGGTGAGCCTCGTGGTGGTGCCGCTCACCATCGCCGGGGCATTCCTGCCGTTGCCGTGGATGCTGGATGCGGCGCACCTCCTGATGACGGGGGTGATGGCGCCGCTCGAGTGGCTCGCCGCATTGCCGCTCGCGATGCTGGAAAGCCACGAGCCCGCCGCGTGGACGATCGCCGCCGCGGCCCTGGGGTGCGCGTGGCTGCTCGCGCCGCGCGGCGTGCCGATGCGAAGCGCGGGCCTCGCCTGGATCGCGCCCATGTTCGCGGTGCTGCCTCCGTCGCCCGCGCCGGGCGAAGCGTGGGTGGACGTGCTCGACGTCGGCAACGGCCTCGCCACGGTGGTGCGCACCGCGACGCACGCCATGGTCTACGACACCGGTCCCGCGTGGAACGCCGATGCCGACACCGGCAATCGCATCGTCGTGCCTTTCCTGCGCGGCGAGGGCATCCGCAGCCTCGACGGCGTCGTGGTCTCCCATGCGGACGAGGACCATTCGGGCGGAGCGGCGTCGATCGCCTACGCGCGCGAGCCGCGCTGGCTCCTCTCGCCGCTCGAGCCGGGCCACGTGCTGCATGGCGCGTTCGCCGAATCGAGGCGCTGCGAAGCGGGCGCGCGCTGGCGCTGGGACGGCGTGGAGTTCGCCGTTCTCCACCCGTCGCGCGAGATCTACGCCGGCGAAGCGCGCAAGCGCAAGGAGAACGATCGCGGCTGCGTCGTGCGCGTGGCGACGCGTTCCTTCTCGGCGCTCCTCGCCGCCGACGTGGAGGCGCGTGCCGAGGCAGAAATGGTCGCCCGCGACCGCGAGGCCCTGCGCTCGGACGTGCTCGTGATCCCGCACCACGGCTCCAAGACCTCGTCCACGCCGCCCTTCGTCGATGCCGTGGCGCCCGCCATCGGCATCCTCTCCGTGGGATACCGCAACCGCTTCCACCATCCGAATGCCGCGGTGGTCGCGCGCTACCTCGAGCGTGGGGTGGTCCTGCACCGCACCGACCGCGAAGGGGCGCTGCGCATCATATTGCCTGCACAATCGCCGGGCATGATCGGTGTCGAGAACCAGTGGCGCGTGGTGCGATACTGGAGCGAGAGACGAGGAGATCCCGATGACTTCCCATGAACGGCGCCGCGTGCTCACCTGGATCGGCGCTTGCGCCCTGGCGCCGCTCGCGGTGACGCCCGCGCTCGCCGAGCAACACGCTGCCACGCCGTCCCTCACCGAGGGGCCTTTCTATCCGCGCTCCTTCCCGAAGGACACCGACGCGGACCTCACCCGCATCGAGGGCCGCGCCGGCGCGGCCGAAGGCCAGGTCCTCGACGTGAGCGGCCGCGTGGTGGATCGCAGCGGCGCTCCGCGCTCTGGCGCCCGCGTCGAGATCTGGCAGTGCGATGCACGTGGCCAATACCATTACGTCGACGAGCCCGAGGGCGATCCCGCCTTCCAGGGTTTTGGCGCGCTGGCGACCGATGCCGAAGGGCGCTACGCCTTCCGCACCATTCGCCCGGTTCCCTATCCGGGGCGCACGCCGCACATCCACTTCAACGTGTTGGAGAACGGCAGGCGGCGCCTCACTTCGCAGATGTTCGTCGAGGGCGACCCCGGCAATGCGCGCGATGGCCTCTACCGCAGCCTCGGGCGCGATGCGAGGCTCGTCACGATGAGGCTCGAAGACGCGGGCGCGGGAGTAAAAGGCGCGCTCGACATCGTGCTCGCCTAGCGTGTGAGCCCGGAGCGGCTGATCGCTCGCGCCTAGTAGGACGTTTCCTGCGCCTTGCGCAGGTCCAGCGTCACCGGGAAGCGGGGGTTGCGAGCTTCCTTCTCGAGCGCCATGGGCCCGGGCGTATGCCCCATGGGCTGGAAGCGCGCGCCGCGCCGCGCCTCGGCCTCCAGAGCGTTCACCGGGAAGGTCGAGTAGCTACGCCCGCCGGGATGGACCACGTGATAGGTGCAGCCGCCGAGCGAGCGGGCGTTCCAGAGATCGACGATGTCGAATACGAGCGGGGCGTGGATGCCGATGGTGGGATGCAGCGCCGAGGGCGGCGCCCACGCGCGGTAGCGCACGCCCGCCACGAACTCGCCCGATCGGCCGGTCGAGGTCATGGGCACGTAGCGCCCGTTCACCGCGATCGCATGGCGTTCCTCGTTCAGTCGCGTCGCCTTCACCTGCAGGCGCTCGATCGACGAGTCCACGTAGCGCGAGGTGCCCGTCTGCGCCACCTGCTCGCCCAGCACGTGCCACGGCTCGATCGCCTGGCGCAGCTCGAGCTCGATGCCGTCGTAGGCCACCGTCCCGTAGCGCGGGAAGCGAAAGCCGAGGAAGGGCGCGAACCAGTCGAACTGGAGGGCGTATCCGGCGCCGTTGAGATCGTGGATCACATCGCGCATGTCCTGCGCGACGAAGTGCGGCAGCATGAACTCGTCGTGCAGGCGCGTGCCCCAATGCACCAGCTTCTGGCGATAGGGCTTCGACCAGAAGCGCGCCACGAGGGTTCGCAGCAGCAGCACCTGCGCGAGGCTCATGCGCGCGTGCGGCGGCATCTCGAAGGCGCGGAACTCCAATAGCCCCAGGCGCCCGGTCGCGGTGCCGGGCGCGTAGAGCTTGTCGATGGAGAATTCGGCGCGGTGCGTGTTGCCGGTGAGGTCGACGAGGAAGTTGCGCAGGATCCGGTCCACCTGCCACGGCTTCTCGTTCGCCTCGCCGATCCTGAACTCGCGCCCGAGCTGCTCGAAGGCGATCTCGAGCTCGTAGAGCGTGTCGCTCCTCGCCTCGTCCACGCGCGGCGCCTGGCTGGTGGGCCCGATGAACATTCCCGAGAAGAGGTACGAGAGCGCGGGGTGGTTCTGCCAGTAGGTGATGAGGCTTCGCAGCAGGTCCGGGCGGCGCAGGAGGGGGCTGTCGGCCGCGGTGGGGCCGCCGAGCGTCACGTGGTTGCCCCCGCCGGTGCCGGTGTGGCGCCCGTCGAGCATGAACTTCTCGGTTCCGAGCCGCGCCGCGCGCGCCTCCTCGTAGAGCGACTCCACGTGGTGCTTCAATTCCGGCCAGTTGTCGGCGGGGTGGATGTTCACCTCGATCACGCCGGGGTCGGGCGTCACCGCGAAGCGCCCGAGGCGCGGATCGTCGGGCGGCGCATAGCCCTCGAGGCGCACGCGCACGCCGAGCGCCTGCGCGGTGGACTCGATGGCGCCCACGAGCGTGATGAAATCCTCGAGGAGGTCCACGGGCGGAAGGAACAAGCGCAGCTCGCCCTTGCGCGCCTCCACCACCAGCGCCTTCTTCACCACCTCGCGCGAGGCTCCCGGGGGAAGCGCCTTGGGCTTGGCGTGCTTCGAGGCGAGCGGCGATTTGGATGGCTTCCTCTTGCCGAGCGCGTCGCGCCGGTCGAACGGATCCTGCGGGATGCTCGCTTCCTCGTCCTCGGGAAGGACCTCCGGCAGCGAGGCGAGCGGCAAGCGGTAGCCCATCGGCGAATCGCCCTCGATGAGGAACACCTTCTCGCGTCGCAGCGGCCACGGCGAGCTCTGCCAGCGCGTCTGGTTGGCGGGCTTGCCGCGCGCGACGGGCTTCAACGGCAGTACATAGCCCGAGGGCTTGCCCAGGCCCGCGGCGATCTTGTCGCCGAGGCGCCGGCGCGCGGGCTCCGTGGAGGAATCCTCCGCGAAGAGGTCCACGTTCACCGGCAGGCTCGCCTCGTCGCGCAGCGTGCGCCACGGATCTTCGTACGCGGGAAGGACGTAGTCGGGCGAAAGGCCGAGGGCCTGCGCGAGCTCCGTGGCGAGCCGCCTCGCGTCCTCCTCGGTGTACTTGCCGCCGGGCTCGTTGCCGTCGGCGCTTTCCCAGAGGGGCGTGCCGTCCTTGCGCCAGAAGCACGAGAGCGCCCAGCGCGGCAGCGGCTCGCCGGGATACCACTTGCCCTGGCCGAAATGCAGGAGCCCTCCCGGGGCGAAGCGCTTGCGCAACTTGTAGAGGAGCTCGGTTGCGAGCTCGAGCTTCTTCGGCGACATGGCGGTGTAGTTCCACTCCGCGCCCTCCATGTCGTCGATGGAGATGAAGGTGGGCTCGCCGCCCACGGTGAGGCGCACGTCGCCGTCGGCGAGCTCGCGGTCCACCTGCGCGCCCAGCTTGTCGATGGCTTTCCACTGCAGCTCGGTGAAGGGCTTGGTGACGCGCGGGTCTTCCTTGATGCGCGCGACCGACATCTCGAAGTGAAGCTTCGTGTCGGCGATCTCGGTGGCGCCGGTGATGGGCGCGGCGCTGGTGGGAAAGGCCGCGCACGCGAGAGGGATGTGGCCTTCACCCGTGAGGAGACCCGAAGTGGCATCGAGCCCGATCCATCCCGCGCCCGGCACGTACGCTTCGGCCCACGCGTGCAGATCGGTGAAGTCCTTCTCGGGTCCCGACGGGCCGTCGAGGGATTTCTGGTCCGCGGCGAGCTGGATGAGGTAGCCCGACGCGAAGCGCGCCGCGATGCCGAGGAAGCGCAGGATCTGCACGAGGAGCCACGCCGAATCGCGGCACGAGCCCTGGGCGCAGGTGAGCGTGTCTTCCGGCGACTGCGTGCCCTGCTCCATGCGCACGAGGTAGTTCACGTCCTCGCGCACCATGTGGTTCACCGCGATGAGGAGGTCGATGGTGCTGATGGGCTTGCCGAGGAAGCGCGTCCTCGCCTTCGCGATCCACGCCATCAGCGCGGGCGTGGGCGCGACCTGCTCGAGGTACGGCGTGAGCTCGCGGTAGTTCTCGTTGCTGTAGACGAACGGGAATTGCTCGGCGCTCGGGTCGACGAAGAAGTCGAACGGGTTGATGACCGTCATGTCGGCGACGAGATCCACCGTGATCTCGAGCTCGCGGGATTTGTCCGGGAACACCAGGCGCGCGACCCAGTTGCCGTACGGGTCCTGCTGCCAGTTGAGGAAGTGCTTCGCCGGCTTCACCTTGAGCGAGTAGCTCTCGATGGGAGTCCTGTTGTGCGGCGCCGGGCGCAGGCGCACCTCGTGCGGCGCGATGCCGATCGGCCGATCGAACGTGTAGAGCGTGCGGTGGTGGAGCGCTACCTTGATTGTCACTTAGTGGCTGACGGGTAGGAAAAGCTTTGGAAACGCAGGTGAACGCAGATGGAGCGCAGATGAACGTACCCCGATGAGGGGTACTGAGACGGGCACTATGGGCATGAGCTCAATCTGGGTTGCAGTACGTTCATCTGCGCTCCATCTGCGTTCATCTGCGTTTTCACAGCCCTTTGCCTGCATCACTCCAGCCAATCGGGATCGGGCAGCTCGGAGAAAACCCGCCGCAAGCCCCCGCCCCAGCGCGAGCGCAGCATGGTGAAGTAGGGATCGCCCTCGCGGATCCTCTGCTGCATGCCCACGCGCAAGCTGTCGCGCGGATACCAGAGGAGGTCGATGGGCAGCCCCACGGAGATGTTGGACTTCATGGTGGAGTCGAAGGAGATGAGCACGCACTTGGCGGCCTCCTTCTGCGGGGTGGCCATGGACACCACCCGATCGAGGATCGGCTTGCCGTACTTCGATTCCCCGAGCTGGAAGTAGGGCGTGTCGTCGGTGGCCTCGATGAAGTTGCCCTGCGCGTAGACGTGGAAGAGGCGCGGAGGCTCCTTGCCGATCTGCCCGCCCACCAGCATGTTGGAATTCGCCTCGATGCTCGACTGCGCGAGGAAGGGCGCGTCGCGCCGCTGCATCTCGCGCAGCGCGTCGCCCACGAGCGAGGCGGCGTCGTACATGGAAGTCGCGTTCCAGATGGTGTCCACGCCCTCGTCGGCCTTCGCGTGGCGGTCGAGGATGTTGACCACGCCCTGGGTCATGGCGAGGTTTCCCGAGGAGAGGACCACGATCACGCGATCGTCCTTCTTCTCGTAGACGCGCATCTTGGAGAAGGTCGCGATGTGGTCCACGCCCGCGTTGGTGCGCGAGTCGGAGGCGAAGATCATCCCGGAGTCGAGGCGCAGGGCGACGCAATAGGTCATGGCTTATCTTACTCGACGGTGCGCGACGAGAAGAACGATTTCTGGATCTGGTCGGAGAGGTCCTGCATCGAATCGAGGAAATCCGTGAGGTACTCGTGCAATCCGCCGGAGAAGATCTCCGAGATGCGAGCGTACTGCAGCTGGGCGAGGATCTGCCCCGCGCAGCGCAGGGTTTCCGCGGACTGCTCGTTCTTCACGTGTCCCAGCGTGTCGCACACCTGGCGCAGGCAGAACTTGAGGCTGCGCGGGATGTCGTCGCGCAGGATGAGGAGCTCGGCGAGCCTGAGCGGCGTGATCACGTCGCGGTAGACCTTGCGGTAGGCCTCGAACGCGGACACCGAGCGCAGCACGGCGGACCACTGGTAGTAGTCCACGGCGCCGCCCACTTCCTTCACGCTGGGCAGCAGGATGTGGTACTTCACGTCGAGGATGCGCGCCGTGGAATCCGCCCGCTCCATGTGCGTGCCCAGGCGCGCGAATTCATAGGCGTCGTCGCGGTGCATGGTGCCGAAGGTCACGCCGCGGAAGAGGTGGCTCCTTTCCTTCACCCAGTCGAAGAAGGCGGAGACGCCGCGCGCGTTCAGCTTCTCCTCGTCCATCTGCTGCATCTCGAGCCAGGTGGAGTTGAGGACCTCCCACATCTCGGAAGTGATGGAGCCGCGCACCGCGCGCGCGTTCTCGCGGGCGTGCTTGGCGCAGGCGTAGATCGACGAGGGGTTCTCGGGGTCCAGCGCCATGAAGTGCAGCACTTCGCGCGCGCACACCTCGCTGTGGCGCCCGGAGAAGGGGAAGAGCGTGCCGGTGATGTTGAGCGGCGCGAACCACTCCTGGTCCTGCAGGTCCGGCTCCTTCACGAGGAGCGACATGCGCCAGGTCACGTCGAGCACGCGCGCGCTGTTCTCCGCCCTCTCCACGTAGCGGGACATCCAGTACAGCGTCGATGCGACTCTCGAAAGCATCTATGTGGCCGGGTTCAATCGACCACCCACGTATCTTTTACTCCGCCGCCCTGCGATGAGTTCACGACCAGCGAGCCTTCGCGCAGCGCCACGCGCGTGAGCCCGCCGGGCACGAAGGTCACGTGGTGGGCGCCGGAGAGCACGTAGGGCCTCAGGTCCACGTGCCGGTCGGCGAGCGCGTCGCCGCAGAAGGTCGGCACGCACGAAAGCGAGAGCGTGGGCTGCGCGATGTAGCGCTCGGGCGCGTCGAGGATCCTCTGGCGGTAGCGCTCGCGCTCGTCGCGGCTCGCGGTCGGCCCCACCAGCATGCCGTAGCCCCCCGAGCCCTGCGCTTCCTTCACCACCAGCTCCTCGAGGTGCGCGAGCACGTAGGCGCAGTCCTCCTTCTTCCTCAGCGTGTAGGTGGGCACGTTCTTCAGGATCGGCTCCTCCCCGAGGTAGAAGCGGATCATCTCGGGCACGTACGGATACATCGACTTGTCGTCGGCCACGCCGGTGCCGATGGCGTTGGCGAGGGTGACGCGCCCGGCGCGGTAGGCCGAGAGGAGCCCCGGGACGCCCAGCATCGAGTCGGGCCGGAAGGCGAGGGGGTCGAGGAAGTCGTCGTCGATCCGGCGGTAGATCACGTCGACCTTCTGCGGGCCCTGGGTCGTGCGCATGAACACGGTGTTGTTCAGCACGAAGAGGTCGGCGCCCTCGACGAGCTCGATCCCCATCTGCTGCGCGAGGAAGGCGTGCTCGAAATAGGCGCTGTTGTAGTGGCCGGGCGTGAGCAGCACGATCGTCGGGTTCTCGCGCTGCGCCATGCCGCGGAGCGTCTCCAGCAGCAGGTCCGGATAATGATCGACGGGGCGGATGCCCTGCGCCGCGAAAAGCTCCGGGAAGAGCCGCATCATCATCTTGCGGTTCTCCAGCATGTACGAGACGCCCGAGGGCGTGCGCAGGTTGTCCTCGAGCACGTAGTACTCGCCGTCGGAGTGGCGCACGAGGTCCACTCCCGCCACGTGCGCGTAGACGCCGCCCGGCACGTCGACGCCCACCATCTCGCGGCGGAACTGCGGGTTCTGGTTCACCTGCTCCGCGGGAATCCTGCCCGCCTGGATGATTTCCTGGCCGTGGTAGATGTCGTGGAGGAAGCGGTTCAACGCCGTCACGCGCTGGCGCAGCCCCCGGGCGAGGATCTCCCATTGGTGGCCGGGAATCACGTGCGGGACGATGTCGAACGGAATCAGCCGCTCGGTGCCGGAGGCCTCGCCGTAGACCGCGAAGGTGATGCCGACCCGGTGGAAGAGGAGGTCGGCCGCATGGCGGTTCTGCGCGATGCGCGACTCGGGCGTCTCCGCGAGCCACTCGGCGAAGGCCTCGTAATGCGGGCGGACCGAGCGCTCCGCGTCGTACATCTCGTTGTAGATTTCGGGGGGCGGCATGGGGATCGAGGGCCGGCAGGAGCGCCGGCAACCAACGCGGCAGCAAGCCACGTGCCACAAGGATAGCAAGAAGCGAGAAAAGTCGGCCCCCGGAGTGCTCCGGGGGCCGACAAGAACCGCGTCGGATCGTCTAGGGCCGCGCCGCCACCAGGCGACCGATGACGCGGGAAAGATAGCGGACCACCCCCGAGGCGCGCTGTCCCCACAGCGCGGCCTCGGGTGCGACATCCGCGGGCTCAGCCTCCACCGGGGCGAAGCTCACGAATTTCACGCGGACCATGCACCGCGCACGGGCGTCGCCCCGATCGGGGGCGGGGCGGTTGGCGATGGCGGGGGCGAGGTCCATGATGGGTATGGTCCCCCGGGAGCCGCCCACGGCGCTGTGTCGGATTCGCGAATGGACATGTCGAATTTTCCGCAAGTAGAATGAAATCAAGGCCACACGCCCTTGCTCAGCCCCTCCGCCGCCGCCGACCTCGCACCCTTCGAGGGTGAGCTCCGCTCTACCTTCGGGGCCCCGCACGCCGAGCTCCCGGTGCGCGCGCTGCAGTTCGCGCGCGGCGCCTCGCAGGCCTCGGTGCGCTCCGAGTCTTTCGAGCGGGCGGTCGCCGTCGGGCGCCTCCTGCTGCTGCAGGGTGCCGATCCCGAGACCATTGCCGCCGCCCTCATCAGCGAGTCGATCCCGGAGCGCGAGCTCGACATGGACGCGGTCCAGGCCGCCTTCGGCGCGGAGCTGACGCAGCTCCTGCGCGGCATCGCGCGGGCCGGGCGCATCGAGTCGCTCAACGCGAGCGGTGTGGACCCGGAGCAGCTGAGGAAGATGCTGCTCGCCATCGCGGAGGACGTGCGCGTGGTGCTGATCAAGCTCGCCGAACGCGTGGTCTACCTGCGCTCCATCACCCGGGCGGACGAGGCGCTGCGCCGCGCGGCGGGCCGCCAGACGCTCGAGCTCTTCGCGCCGCTCGCCAACCGCCTCGGCGTCTCGGAAGTGAAGTGGGAGCTCGAGGACTTCTCCTTCCGCTATACCGAGCCCGAGCTCTACAAAAAGATCGCGAGCCTCCTCGACGAGAAGAGGAACGACCGCGAGGCCTACATCCAGCGCGTGATCGGCAAGATCGACACGGAGCTCGCCGCCATCGGCATTCACGCGAAGATCCAGGGCCGGCCCAAGCACATCTACTCGATCTGGCGAAAGATGCGCGGCAAGAACGTGGCCTTCGAGCACCTCTACGACATCCGCGCGGTGCGCGTCATCGTGCGCAACATCCGCGAGTGCTACACGGTGCTCGGTGTCGTGCACGACCTGTGGACGCCCGTGGAGGGAGAATTCGACGACTACATCGCCAACCCCAAGGCGAACGAATACAAGTCGCTGCACACCGCGGTGGTCGGCCCCGAAGGCAAGACGCTCGAAGTGCAGATCCGCACCGAGGAGATGCACCAGCATTCCGAGCATGGCGTCGCGGCGCATTGGCGCTACAAGGAGGGCTCGCGCGTCGACAAGGCGTTCGACGCGAAGATCGCGTGGCTGCGCCAGGTGCTCGCGTGGAAGCAGGAAGTGCTGGAGGGCGAGCCCGGCGCCGACCGCTCGCGCCGCGACCTCTTCGAGGACACGATCTACGTGCTCACGCCCCAGGGCCGCGTCGTCGACCTGCCGCGCGGGTCCACGTCGGTGGACTTCGCCTATCACGTGCACACCGACCTCGGCCACCGCTGCCGCGGCGCGAAAGTCGACGGCCAGATGGTGCCGCTCAACTACAAGCTCGAGAACGCGCAGCGCGTGGAGATCATGGCGGCCAAGCAGGGCGGGCCGTCGCGCGACTGGCTCTCGCCGCAGGCGGGCTACCTCGCGAGCTCGCGGGCGCTCGCCAAGGTGCGCCAGTGGTTCCGCCACGAGGACTACTCGAAGGACGTGGCCGCGGGCCGCGCGAAGATCGACAAGGAGCTGCAGCGCCTGGGTGCCACCAACGAGTCCCACGAGAAGATCGCGCACGCGCTGGGCTTTCCCAAGCTCGACGATTTCTACGCGGCGCTGGGGCGCGAGGAGGTGACCCCGCGGCAGATCGAGATCGCGGTGCGCGGCGAGGCGCCGTCCACGGCGCCCGCGCCCGCGCCGATCGTGGCGCCCACGCCCTCGAAGGCGTCCTCGGGCGTGCTCGTCCTGGGCGTGACCAACATCGCGACGATGGTGGCCAAGTGCTGCAAGCCCGTGCCTCCCGATCCCATCATCGGCTTCATCACGCGCACGCGCGGCGTGATGGTGCATCGCCTCGATTGCCCGAACATCACCGGGCTCGCCGAGGGGCAGCGCGATCGCCTCATGGCCGCCGACTGGGGCAAGACCGGCGCCGAGGCGCCGTTCGCGGCGGAGATCGAGGTGGTCGCGGTCGACCGCCAGGGGTTGCTGCGCGACATCTCGGAGGCGATCGCGCGCGAGCGCATCAATGTCACCGCCGTGAACACCCTCTCGCGCGGCGCGCACGCCTTCATGCGATTCACGCTGCAGGTCTCCTCGGCCGAATCCATCCAGCGCGTGCTGCGGCAGGTAAGGGACGTGCCCGGCGTGGACACGGCGCGGCGCCTGTGAAGATCGCATCGCTGAAGGATCTCGAGGCGCGGCTGCGCGAGCCGTTGTCGGTGCACGAGCGCGTTCGCCTGTTGAACGAGATCTCCGAGCAGCTCTACGAGCGCGAGCCCGCGCGCGGCGTGGCGCTCGCGCGCGAGTCCATCGGGCTCGCGCGCGCCACCGGGGACACGCCGGGGGAAGCACAGGCGCTCTACTGCCTCGGGCGCAACCTCTACTCGCAGGCGGACTATCCCGCCGTCTTCGAGACGCAGAGCACCGCGCTCGCGCTCTTCCGCGCCATGGGCCATGGCGAGGGCGAGGCGCGCTGCTGCAACCTCCTCGGCATCACCCACCGCCAGCTCTCCGACTACGGGCGCGCGCTCGAGATGTACGAGCTCGCGCTCAAGGGATTCCGCGAAGCGGGCGACCTCAAGTGGCAGGCGCGCGTGATCTCCAACATCGGCGCGGTCGAGATCCAGCTCGGCAACCACACGGCGGCGCTCGAGCTCTTCGACCAGGCGCTCGACCTGCGCCGCGAGACCGAGGACAACGAGGGCGCGGGCTTCGACCTGAACAACGCCGCGTTCGGCCACGTCCAGCGCGCGCTCCAGCACCGCGCCGCCGCGGACGCGGCGAGCTGCCAGTCCGAGGCCGAGCTCGCGCTGAGGATGCTCGACCGAGCGCTCGCGATCGCGCGCCAGTACGGCTACCGGCGCCTCGAGGCATATTGCCTGCAGACGATGGGCGAGGCGTACCAGGCGATGTCGCGCCCGGACGTGGCCCTCCGCCTCGCCGACCAGTTCTTGAAGCTCGCGCACGATTCCGATGACAAGTGGATCGAAGCCTACGGGCTCGCCTGCATCGGCGAGATCCGCCACCAGCTCGGCGAATGCGTCGAGGGTGTGGCGCTGCTGAAGAAGGCGCTCGCGATGTTCGAGGCGCTGGGCTCGCGCGACGAGACGGCGCGCGTGCTTCGCAGCCTCTCGCAGGCGTACGAGTCGGCGGGCAACCTCACCGAGGCGCTCGCGTGCCTGCGCAAGGCCGGCGTGATCGAGCAGAGCCTGAGGAGCGAGGACACGGAACGGCGCGCGCGTGCGTTGTCGGCGCGCCGCCGCATGGACACGGCGAGCCAGGAGACCGAGCGCTACAAGCGCCTCGCCATGGAAGACGCGCTCACCGGGCTCGCCAACCGTCGCCAGCTGGACGAGCGTCTCGGCGCCCTCATGCGCGAGGCGGCGGCGCGCGGCACCGTGCTCACCGTCGCCCTCGCCGACGTGGACCATTTCAAGGGCATCAACGACCGCTTCTCGCACGCGGTGGGCGACGAGGTGCTGCGCTGCGTGGGCGAGATCCTGCGCGCCCATTGCCGCCTGGGCGACCTCGCCGGGCGCTACGGCGGCGAGGAGTTCATGCTCGTCTTCCGCTCGCTCGACATGCGCTCGGCGAGCGAGATCTGCGAGCGCGTGCGCCGCGCGGTCGAGATCTACGACTGGCGCTCGATCCATCCGCACCTGCGCGTGACGCTCTCCATGGGGCTCGCGTCGAGCACGTCGTTCGACCAGGCGCAGGGATTGCTCGACGCCGCCGACCACTGGCTCTACGAGGCCAAGCACCACGGTCGCAACCAGGTGCAGCCGCTGGTCGCCGCTCCCGCATGAAAAAATAAGTCGTGGGAGGTACGACATTTTATTTCGGTCCAGTAACCACATTTTAGGTCACCCCCCGGGAGGGGGGGGCGGAGATATCGGTGTGGGGGCTGTGGAAGCCCATCCTCTGCGCGCTGTCCTCGATAGCGTCGGCGCCGTTTGGCGG
>JBBRTF010000052.1:0-31470 GCA_038244725.1 Burkholderiales bacterium | reverse complement strand
TAATAGATAGTTTACCGCGCATGGTACGAGGAAGCGAAGCGTGCGCATTGAAAATGCCTCGATAGACCGCTCGCCCGCCGTCATTCCCGCGAAGGCGGGAATCCAGCCCATCGCGCTGGCTATAGAGGCGTAGCATCGAATCCCCTTGCGACGATTCTGCACCGCCATTTGGAGAGGAACACCCATGATCACCAACCCCCAGTCCGGCACGAACGTCCATGAAGTCGCCGCAGGCATCTACCGCATCAACACACCCGTGGACATTCCCGGCGGCCCGCGCTTCAACTTCAACCAGTACCTCGTGATGGACGACGAGCCGCTCCTCTTCCACACCGGGCCGCGGCAGCTCTTTCCCCTGGTGAGCGAGGCGATCGCGAGCCTCATGCCGGTGGAGCGGCTACGCTACGTGGCGCTCTCGCATTTCGAGGCGGACGAATGCGGCGCGATGAACGAGTTCCTCGCCGCAGCGCCGCGAGCGGTGCCGGTCTGCAGCCGCATCGCCGCGATGGTCTCGGTGAACGACGTCGCCGACCGGCCGGCGCGCGCGTTGGGCGACGGCGAGACGATCACGCTCGGCAAGCACGTGCTGCGCTGGATCGACACGCCGCACATGCCCCACGGCTGGGAATGCGGCCTGATGATGGACACGACGACCTCGACTCTCCTTTGCGGCGACCTCTTCACGCAGGGCGGAGGCGGCGAGACACCGGTCACAGAAGGCGACATCCTCGGGCCCAGCGAGGCGTTTCGCGCGCAGATGGATTACTACGCTCACTCGCCCCGGACTCGGGCGCTGCTCGAGAGACTGGCGCAGGAAAAGCCGAAGACGCTGGCGTGCATGCACGGGAGCGCGTGGCGCGGGGATGGGGCGAAGTTGCTGCGCGCGCTTGCTGACGAGTTGTGTACGGCGGAGGCCGTTCCTGCGTAGGGGCGTCAGTAAGCGTCGTCTTGGCGCAGCCGATCGATCAGCTCGTTCGTCACGATGGCGCCGCGCTTCTGAAACGGCGCAAGGCCATAGCGCGCGCTCGGCGGCAGAGGTTTTCCTTCCTTGCGATACAGCTCGACCGCTTCTTCGACAATCTGGCACAACTCGTAACACTGGTCCTCCTCGGACCATTCGACGATCTTCGCGTAGCGCGCATGGTTGGCGTCAACTATCCTGACTGGCCGGCGTCAATTATCTTGGCCGGTGCGACGGGGAATTGAGTAGACCTATTTCTTTGCTGGTTTTTTCCTTTGCGCCTTTTCAGGCGCGTTTGCGGACTTGGCCGCCTTGCGCCGATAGCTTTCGACGTTCATCTCCAGGATCGTGGCGTGGTGGACGAGACGGTCCACCGCGGCGAGTGTCATCGCTGCGTCGGGGAAGAGGCTGCCCCATGCGGAGAATGGCTGATTGGCGGTGATCGCCAAGCTGCGCCGCTCGTAGCGCTCGGCGATCAGCTCGAAGAGAACGCTGGTTTCGGCCTGGTCACGCTTCACGTAGCTCACGTCGTCGAGCACGAGCAGGTCGAACCGGTCGAGCTTCGCGAGCTCGGCGGGCAGTCGCAGGTCGCGCCGGGCTGCCTGCAGGCGCTGCACCAGCTCGCCGGTGCGCATGAAGAGCACTCGCCAGCCGCGGTCGATGAGCGCGTGACAGATGCCGCTTTCGCGAAAGCCGCTGTCAACCCTCCGTCTGCATCGTCACCTTGCGCGGTTCCTCTACACGCCTGGATGCGTCGAGCACTTCGATCGAGACAATGTTGCCGGCCGCGTCGTAGTCGAGGATGACGCCCGGCCTATCCTCGTCGCTTTCGACGACAGGAACATCGCGGAATACCACCGTCAGCGTGTCGGTCTTCGCGTCGTAGTTCACTTTCATCTCGCGCTCCAGTATTTGCTGATCTTGCTCGTCCGATACACCGTCACCACGGTTTCGCCGGATGGCTCCGTGTCGACCACAACCCGTACCAGATACAGTGTATCGTCCGGCGCCATGCCGATGCGGGGCTGCCGAACCTCCCGTCCGAGGCGCGCGGCGATCCGCTGTTCCGGCGCCCGGGCCACTTCGAGCACGACGTCCTCGCTCAGGCCACGGCGCAACGCTTGCGCGCGGGCATGCTCCGAAATGACGATCATGTGTGAAGCTTCATCGTGGCCATGGCGCGGGCGCCGATCTCGTTCCTCAAGGACTCGGGCTTCAGCACTTCAACACCGGGCCCAAACTTCAGCACATCCATGATCAATTCCTTCTCCGAGCTGAATGGCACCTCGAGCACGTAGCTTCCATCCTTCTGCCAAGTCGCCTTCTGTTTGGGATGCCACTCCTCCATCGCCACATACCGCGCCCTCTCCGGAGAAAACCGCAGCGTCGCCCACTGCACCTTCTTGCCGGAGAAGATGCCGTAGCCGCTCGCGAGCACCGCGTCCAGCTCGGCGTCGGGCACCTCCTTCGCCTTTGTCGCGACGAGCGGGACATCGCGCATCGCATCGAGCGCGAAGCTGCGCAAGTCCCGGCGGAGGTGACACCACGCGTCCAGGTACGTCACTCTACTGCGTCACTACGAAGCGGTTCAACGAGCAGGTGCGGCGCAATGCCAGCCGATTCCCTGGCGATTTCATGTTCCGACTCACCGCTGACGAGGCTGAAATCTTGAGGTCGCAATTTGCGACCTCAAGATCGGGGCACGGTGGCCGGCGAACTTTCCCGCAAGCCTTCACCGAACATGGCGCAATCATGGCCGCCAGCGTCCTGAACAGCACGGCCGCCATCGATGTGCGATCTACGTTGTCCGCGCGTTCGTTGCGATGCGAGCAGCCTTGGCAGGCCACGAGGAAATCGGCAAACGGCTGGATGAGTTGGAGGCGAGGCTTGAGCAAAAGCTTGCGACGCATGATCGGGCGATCGCGGAAATTCTCTCGGCGATTCGTGGCCTGATGAATCCTCCTGCTCCTACGAGGCGGCCCATCGGATTTAGCTAGGCAGCTCGTACCTGCCGCGCGATGTAGGCCTTCTTTCCGGCTATTCCACAACGATCTCCTTTCCTGCTAGATGCCTCACCAGCGCAACCATCGCCTCAGTATCCCGCTTGCAATATCTCTTCAAATCTCCGATCAATTGGGCTCTTCTTTCGGGTGACGTCTCGGGCGCGATGATTTCGGCATAGGCAGCCGTCGCGGCATCGCCCTCCTGGATTTCACCAAGATTCCCATAGTCGAGCTCGGGCGCAATTGTCGGAAGCACAGCCTTGATCGACCAGTTGCCTCGCATGTCCCTGTGGTAATAGCTTGTCTTGGCCAGCGGGTGCAGATCGAGCAATCGCGCCTGGATCTTGCGAAGCGCCACCTCCAGGTCCGGACAAAACTCGATCATGGTGTTGATGGTTCTGTGCTCGAACCCGGTATAGACCGCGATTGGGCATTCCTCGCGCGCCGCATCGATGAGCGCCTCCGTTGCTCTTCGCACCGGGAATTCGCCGGACTCGTCGAGAAATTCGCAATGGTCCAGCTCACCGGCGCCGTGATCGGTGTGCATGGACCATTGAAACGGCAGCTGTTGATACGGACGGGTGCCGCGCCATCGCGGTATGGGTGACGACCAGGTCTCGAAGTCCAGGTATTGAAGCTTTGGCCGCGCTGCGCCGAATGCACTTCGCGCTTCGGACGTGAGTATGGCCGCGCCCGATGTCGTTGCCTCCCAGATGCGCCGGGCCCGCGGCGTCATCTCGTAGCTCTCGGGGATGTCGCACACATCTCTCCAATTCCCTGCAAGGGCCGCTTCCACAAACGCCTTGTTGCTCAGGCCGAGCAACGAGATGGGGAATTCGGCTTCCCCGATTGCACAGCGCGCTTGGAATCCGCATGGCCAAGGCTTGCCGCAGTGCGATCCGCGCTCCCTCGCCGGTTCGGGCCCCGCCAGGACCTCTTGATACTCCTTCAGGAGCGCCGGGATGCCGGGCCCGAGCTCTCGAACCGGGTCGGAGAAATCCTCACGTCGAAAGAGCCGCCGATAGTCTCCGTCGCCCTGGTACACGAAGTCCCTGTCGATCAACTGCAGATAGGCGCGCTCGACACGGATGCCCGCTGCCTCGAGTGCGGCGACCTGGTAAGCCAGATCGGCAGGATGATGGAGCTTGCTCGATGCCGAGGCCTTTACCTCGGCGAGCGTGTACCGGCCGTCTCGGCGCTCCAGGATGTCGCAACGCACGGCCATCCCGGCTGCAGAAAACGCGGGCTCGAAGAGCGTGATATCGCCATCTGCTGCGAGCGCGAGCCTTGTCTCCTCGAGAGCCTCTCCAAAGCCTTCCGAGTGCCCGATGAGGCGCCCCTCCGGCCGAAGCTGCCTCGCCAACTCGCCGACGGCATTGCCCCACTCGACGGCACTACCTGTCGCACCCTCTCCCTCGTCCCGCTTGTGGGTCTCGAGCCAGAGACGGCGCTGGCAGTACGAAGCGGCTATGAAGCGCGATTTGGAGATTGTGTACATGGCGGGGGTGCCCATCAGCCGCACTTCTTGCACCCATGACAGATTCGCTTCATTCATTGATGGTACGCGGCGAGTAGCTCGCCCGGTGAGCCACCGGCGGAGGATCATGGCAACCATCGCGCGCGCGAAATCTCACCTGCGCGGCTGCGAGAATCAGTGCCCCGGAGCGCCGTCATGGCGAGATGGGCTGGCGTCGACCCTTCACAACTCCGGGAGGCTTCTCATGGGCAGAAAGAAGAGCGCTTCAGCCGACGTGGGGCAACTGGCGGCTCGCATCCATCGAGTCCGCGGCCTCAACGTCATTCTCGATTCCGATTTGGCTTCACTCTATTGCGTCACCACGAAGCGGTTCAACGAGCAGGTACGCCGGAATCCCGGCCGTTTCCCTCAGGACTTCATGTTCCGACTCACGTCGGACGAGGCCGAGTCTTTGAGGTCGCAAATTGCGACCTCAAAGCCGGGGCGGGGCGGCCGGCGCAATTTTCCGCAGGCGTTCACGGAACACGGCGCGATCATGGCTGCGGGCGTTCTCAACAGCACTCCCGCCATCGATGTGTCGATCTATGTTGTCCGCGCATTCGTCGCTATGCGAGCAGCCTTGGCAGGCCACGAGCGGCAAACGACTGGATGAGTTGGAGGCGAGGCTTGAGCAAAAGCTCGCGACGCATGATCTGGCGATCGCGGAAATTCTCTCGGCGATTCGTGGCTTGATGAACCCTCCTTTTCCTCCGAGGCGGCCCATCGGATTCAGCTAAGCAGCTCGTACCCATGTCCAGGAGGGTGCGCATTGTCGCAAATCGGCGAGCGCGCTTGGCCGAGTAGGTCAACGTCGCATCCATGGCGGCGTTTTCTTGAAGTCAGCGGACTGACATCGCTAGCCATACCTGCGTATGGCCTTTTCACCATACGCAAGGTAACCTATCGATGGACGAGCTCGTTCGGTTCGAATGGGACCCCGACAAGGATCTCGAGAATTTCGCCAAGCACGGGGTCTCCTTTGTGCAGGCGCAAGCGGCGTTCGCCGACGAGCGGCTCGTGGTCATCGACGACGCGGGCCACAGCCTTGACGAGTCGCGCTACTACTGCTTTGGCCGTGTCGAGCAGGGCATACTGACCGTGCGGTTCACGCTTCGCATCGGAGTTATCCGGATCATCGGCGCCGGCTTCTGGAGAAAGGGAAAGGCAAGATATGAAAGAGAAAACGCGCTATACCGATGAGCCGATGGAATTCGGCAGGCTACGCCCAGACCTCCTCCCGCCGCCTCATCGCCTCGTCTTCAAGGAAGACTCGGTCAAGGTCACCATCAGCTTGAGCTCGAAGAGCGTTCGCTTCTTCAAGACAGAGGCGGACAAGCGCGGCGTGCAATACCAGCGAATGATTCGCCGGCTTCTCGATGCTTATGTCGAGGCATTCGAACCTGGCAGTCCCTCGCAGGAAGCGAATCGCGTCGAGCAGGCAAGAGGCGCCTATCGAACGACGGGAAAGAAGCGCAGGGGGTAATTGGGACCCGAGATCAACGCGCTTGGCGAAGAGCCCAGGCTGCCTTGGCAATTACGCGGAGCTTGACCCGCATCGTGCGCTGCAGTGCGCTCACGATGTCAAAACAATTCTCGATGTTCGGATTCCCGTGAGGCGCCAGCATGCGATGCAGGCTCTTGCTCCGCCTTGCCCGCCGTGGTGTCCCCGGACAGATACGCATTGATCGCCTCGGTGAAGAGCGCCTCGCGGAAGCGCGGGTCGCGTTGGGCTCGAGCCTGGATCGTCTCGCGAAAGTCTCTGGTAAGCGCCATGCATAGCCTCATCTCTTGATCCTGCGCCGCCGGAAGTCGCCCCAGCGCTCCTTTGCCTCTTCAATCGACTTCCGCTGGCGCTTCTTGCTGCTTTTGCCCAGGAGGATGACAACCGTGTCGCCGTCCTTTCCAAAATAGATTCGGTAGCCAGGCCCCCAATCGATCACGCGTTCGAAGACGCAGCCTCGAGGCCGGCGTGTATTACGATACGTCTGTTTCGTATTACACCTCCTGCCATGGCCATTTCCGTCCGCCTCCCTCCCCGCGTCGAGCAGCAGCTCGCGGATTACTGCGCCCACGCGAAGCTCACCAAGAGCGAGGCGGTCAAGCGCGCGCTGGAAAAGCTTTTCGAGCAGGAGCCGGTGCCCACCGCGGCCTCCGCCGCCGCGCGCCGGTTCATCGGCAGCGACAAGGGTGCGGGCGACGTCGCGCGCCACACCAAGCGCCTGCTGCGCGAGCGCTTCCGGCCGCGATAAGCATGGAGCGCCTGCTGGTGGACACGGGGTTCCTGGTGGCGCTCGGGCGGGCGCGCGATCCGGCCCACGAGGGCGCGGTGCGGTTCCTCGAGTCGAACACCATCCCCATGGTCACTGTCACGGCTGTCGTAGTCGAGACCTGCCACTTCCTGGCCGTCGATGCGCGTGCGCGAATGCTCGATTGGATGGCCGCGGATGGACCGGCAGTCGTCGAGGTTCCGACCTCGAGCTACCCGGATCTCGCGCGCACCCTGGAAAAGCATCGCGACCGGGACATCGATTTCGCCGATGCCGCCCTGGTGTGGCTCGCCGAGCAGACTGGCGAGCAAGCGGTCCTCACGGTCGATGCCGGCGACTTTTCCCGCTTTCGGCTCAAGGGAGGAAAGCGGTTCAAGTTGCTCGATTGGATGCCGTGACTATCTGGGCGATTCGACCATCACGTTCCTATGGCCGCCCCTGCCGCTTGTACCGGTCCACGCGGGCATGGTTCTGCGTGGGCATCGCGTCCGTGAATGCCTTCAGCGCACGGGCTCTTTGGCCTGGAGACTTTCTCGACGCCACCGCCAAAGTGGGCAGTGCCATGATCTGCTTCCCCACCTTGGCCTGCGCCGTCCGCAGGTCATAGAGGCTCTGAAGATTCAGCCAGAATTCCGGGCTGACCCCGAAGAAATGGCCCAGGCGCAATGCCGTATCGCCGGTGACGGACCGCTGGCCGTTCAGGATTCCCGTAATGCGATTCGTCGGCACGCCGAGCCGGCGCCCAAGCTCCGCCGCGCTGATGCCAAGCTCCTCGAGTTGTTCGGCAAGATGCTCACCGGGGTGCGTCGCGATTCTTCCCATTCTGTCTCTCAGTGGTAGTCGACGATTTCAACGTTTACCGGGCCCGGCGATTCGCGGGGCCATTCGAAGCAAATTCGCCATTGCCCATCGATCCGGATGCTGTATTGGCCCTTGCGGTCGCCCTTCAGGGCTTCGAAGTGATTGCCGGGCAAATTCAGGTCGCCGAGGGAAGTCGCGGCATCGAGCTGGTCCAGTTTCATCTGGGCCTTGCGCTGGATGGCCTCGAAGGCCTTGACTCGTTCGCCGGTGGCGAACCTGCGAGTCCGCTTGTCGCGATAACTCGAGATCATTTTGGTGTGAATCAACCGTTACGTCAAGCGTAACGGCCGCGGGACTCGATCGGCGAATGGTCAACCGGATCGGTCTTTCCATTCACCGGATTGCGATTTCAAGAAAAGTGGGGATAACGACTGGATCAGTCGAACGAAAAGCACCCGAAAGGGGTGCCGGGCCCAGCGCGCGGGCATCGGAGCCCTAAGCACCCTTCCCGCAGCAATTCTTGTGCTTCTTCCCGCTGCCGCACGGGCAGGGGTCGTTGCGCCCTACCTTCGGCGAAGCGCGCCGCACCGTCTCCGGATAGCCGGCCTCGAACCAGAATCGGCGCACTTCCATGATCTCGTCCGCGAGGCCCTCCGCGAACTGGTCGATCATCTTCCGCTCGTCCGCCGCGCTCATCCACGCCTCGCCCTGCTCGATCACGCTTTCCTTCCATCGGCCCGAGAGCGCGTGGAACGGGAACAGCAGGTCGTCGAGCTCCTCAGCCGAGCACTGCGCATCCCAGGGCGGATCGGCGAGCATCACGCCCATGACGTATCCCTCGCACCAAAGCGCGAGGCTCGTGCGGGCCTCCTCGCTGCCCTCGTCGCCGTACTGCACGAAGTCGAAACCCGCTTGCGCGTTCAGCTGTCGCGCGACATCGTTGTGGAAGGCCATCAGCAGGGAGAGGATTACGTTCGCCTCTTCCCCCGAGGCGAATTCGTTCTCCTGCCCAAGCGCCTCCGGAATCCAGCGCGACGGCATGACCGGCTGCGGCCCGCTTACGACGGCGCACAGCAAGCCTTGCAGGGCGTCGAGGCTGAGTGAATTGGCCGCACGCTCGGGGGCGGAGAGAAGGGCGTCGAGGCGGTCGAGGTCCGCGTCGGTGATTCCGGGGTTCATCGCGCAATGATAAGGCCGTCAACCTTCGCGTCCTGCCGGCTCAAATAGCCCTCGGGCAAGGCTCAGGAATTTCGTCGCACCGTTGCCGCGGCCTGCTCTCTCACCGCCTTGCGCAATGCCTCGGGCGCCATCACCTCCACATCCGCCCCCATCTTGAGGATGTCCATCACCAGCTCCTTCTCCGAGCTGAACGGCACCTCGAGCACGTAGCTCCCGTCCTTCTCGTGCTTCGCGCGCTGCTTCGGATGCCACTCCTCGAGCGCCACGTACCTCGCGCGCTCCGGCGTGAACCGCAAAGTCGCCCATTGCACCTTCTTCCCGGAGAAGATGCCGTAGCCGCTCGCGAGCACCGCGTCGAGCTCCGCGTCGGCAACCTCCTTCGCCTTCCCCGCGACGATCGACACATCGCGCATCGCGTCGAGGGCGAAGCTCCTCAAGTCATTGCGAAGGTGACACCACGCATCGAGATACCAGTTGTTGCGATAGTGGACAAGGCGTTGCGGCGAGACGTCACGCTCGGTCACTTCATCCTTCGAGCGGTTCCAGTACGCGAGGTGCAGGCGATCGCGCCCGAGCACGGCCGACGCGACCACCTGGAAATGCTTGGGCTCGTGGCGCCGCGCGCCGAAGGGGATCACCCGGATCCGCCGGCGCACCTCGTCCACGGAATGGTCGCCCACCGACAGCAGCGCCGAGAGCCGCGCCTTCAAGGGCTTCACGTGCGCGCCGAGGAGGCTGGGCTCGAGGTTCTCGAGGAGATGCTCCATGGTGAGGAGCGCCTGCGCCTCGCGTGGGCTGAACCACAGGCCCGGCAGCTCGTACTTGGGCGCGTCCTTCGGCGCCTCCTCGAAGCGGTAGCCGTTCTCCACGCGGTCCCACACGATGGGCGCGTAGTGGCGGCTTCGCATGTACTCGATGTCGCGCTTGAAGGTGGCGAGCGACACCTCGAGCTCGCGAAGGAAATCCTGCACCGGGACGATGCCGCGCTCCCGGATGAGGTGGTCGATCTTGTAGAACCGTTCGCTGCGGTCCATCCGGGTCAGCATCTCCATCGCGCTTTTCCTGGGAGTTGGCGGAACGCACACACTAACGGTCGAGTAGCTCGCGCGGTGAGCTACCCAAGTCGGATGATAGCAAGTGGTAGGCGATGCCGATCTGGCCCTGCTGTATGGCGTGCCGAGCTGTCGATGAAGGACCATTCACGCGGCGCGCCGACGGGCGTAATCTGTCGTCATGGCCAACCTCCCCAGCTCCGTACCCCCTGACGTCCTAAACGCCCTGCGCAGCGGCAACCAGCTGGAGGCGATCAAGCTGCTGCGCAAGACGAAGGGCATCGGCCTCATGGAGGCGAAGGCGACCCTCGACGCGTTCCTGCGCGCGAGCGCCGCCGGCAACGCCAACGCCAATGCCGGCGCAAAGCCGAAGCCGCAGCCGCATGCCGTCACCATGCAGTCCAGGCACACATTCGTGAGCCCGCGCAGGGCGGGCGAGGTCGCGAATTACCTTTCGCCGGGCGAGGTTCCCCGGGAAAGCGCCGGGACTTCGGCGTTCGTGATCCTCGTCGCGGCCGCGGTGGCCGCCGTCTTCTGGTTGAAGTAATGCCGCGCCCCATCTTCGACGAGGCGCGCATCCACCCGGCCATCCGCGAGACGGTCGCGACCAATCGCATCGAGATTGTGCGCGAGGTGATGGATGCGGTCGCGGCAAACGACGTCGTGGTGGTCGGCATGGCGATCAACCCCGCGCCGCGAAAAGCCCGCCGCCTCCTCGACGAGGCGGGGATCCCCTACAAGTACCTCACCTACGGCAGCTATTTCAGCGAGTGGCGCCGCCGCAACGCGCTCAAGATGTGGACCGGCTGGCCGACCTTCCCGATGATCTTCGTGAAGGGCATGTTCATCGGCGGCGCGAGCGACCTCGCGAAGCTCATGGAGAGCGGCGAGCTGAAGACGATGCTCGCCAGATAACCGGGGACAGACCTCGGTTATCACATGCTGATAACCGAGGTCTGTCCCCGGTTATCTTTTCTTGCGGTATTCGCCGATCGCGCGCTCGAGGTCCTGCAGCTCATCGCACGGCAGCAGGCAGATCTCCTTCAGCGCCGCGAGATGCCTCTCGGCGCCGGCAACGTCGCCCACCAGCAAGTACGTCTCGCCCAGGTATTCGTGCGCCCCGCGATGCCGGGGATCGAGCTCGATCGCGCGCCGGTAGTGCTTGAACGCGAGGTCGTAGTTCCTGAGATTCCGATTGGCGTAGCCGAGCCAGTTCTGCAGGTCGGGATTGTCGGGGTCGCGCACCTCGGCCTTCTTCAGGCGCGCGATCGCCTCGCTCCAGCTCTTGTCCGCGATCGCCTTCTTGCCGGCGGCATAGTCGGGATCGCGCTCCGCGGCCTCCGGCTTCGATTCGTATCCGTCGGCGAAGGCGCCGGGCGGAATCGCGCCCAGCGCCAACACGGCGATTACCGCACCCCGCACCCTCATCGCGAAGCCAGCGCCATCTTCGCGCGCGCAAGCTCGGGCCTCGTTCCGTCGGACTTCGACGCGAGGCGCAGCAGCTTGTCGTAGTACATCGCGGCCTTGGTCCGATCGCCGGCGCCTTCGGCGGCAAGGGCCGAGCCATAGAAGTTGCGAAAGCGATTCGGCTCGCGCACCTGCGACGCCTCGAATTCCTTCAACGCGAGGGCGGGCTGCTTCTGCTCGAGCAGCATCTCGCCCAGGAGCTCGCGCGCGGGCACGATGCGCCCCGGCGTCACGATGTGCTTTTCGTTCCTGTCCTCGAGGTCGGCCGCGGCGCGCATGAGCTTCAATCCCTCCTGCGCATCCCCGCGCTTGTGCGCGATCCATCCCGCGACGGCAAGCCGCTGGATCTCCACTTCCGTCGCCCAGTAGCGGTTCTTCGCGTCCTCCAGCTTCTTGTGCGCCACCGCGAGGTTGCCGGCATCGACCTCGGCGGCCGCGAGGTCGCCGCTGCGCGCGGCGCCGATCGCGCGCGAGAAATAAGTGAGCGCCTCCGTGAAGGGCGCCTTCGAGGCAACCACCTGCAACTGCGACGCCGCTTTCCAGTCGCCCCGCTCCATTGCGTAGCGCGCGGGCATCGCCGCTATCGCGTAAGGTCCGGCGGGGCTCGGGCTCGCGGGCCCGGTCGCCGTCGCCGCGAGCTCGATCATGCGCCGCGCCTCCTCGTCGCGCCCCAGCTGCAGCAGCGCGTAGACAGCGTAGTCGCTCGCGTGATTCGCCTCGGGCACGTCGCCCCCCGCCTTCGAAGCCTCGAAGGAGCGTTTGTTGGTGGCGATCGATTCCTCCCAAGCGCCCACGCGCGTGAAGATGTGCGAAGGCATGTGCAGCGCGTGCGGCGCCGAGGGCGCGATGTCCGCATAGCGGCGTGCGGCGACGAGCCCCTTCTCGGCGAGCGGCGGCGCGTCGTAGCTGTGGATGAGGTAATGCGCGACGCCCGGATGGTCGGGATACTTCTTGAGCTCGGGCTCGAGGATGGCGACCGCCCTGCCATACGCGGCGAAGGTCTGGTCGGCTTGCGATTGCGTGCCGGCGATGTAGAGCGCGTTGAAGATCTGCGCCTCGTCGTCGTCGGGATACTTCGCGGCGAGCGCTTCATACGCCTTCGAGCGCGTGAGCTGGCGGTCCTTCTCGGGGCGGCCTTCCCAGTTCTCGTAGTACGCGCCCACGGCGTCGATGTAGTCGCGCTCGCGTTGGGTCTTCGCACCGATGGCGCGGCCGCGCTCGATCGCGGCCTGCGCCTTCTTCGCGCCGTCCGCGCTCGCGCCCACGCCCCCGAGCGGGTTGCTCATGATGATCGAGGCCGTGCCCCACGTCGCGATCGCGCACGAGGGATCCTTCACCAGCACGTCGTTGAAAGCCTTCTCGGCGGGGATGTACGCGAACGAGTGCAGCATCGCCACGGCGCGCTCGAATTCGGGCTGGACCTTCGGGTCGCACGAGGTGGGGAACCGGACGGTGCCGAGCTTGCCCAGCTTGTCGGAGCCGGAGTCGTCGTCGTGGCCAAAGGCGGGGGCGAGGAACAGGGACGTGCACAGGAGGGGGAGGAGGCGCATTTTCATGGTCTTGCTCCAGTTGCAGCAGGGGGCGGTTACTCTGCTCCTTCCCGCCGCCCGGCGCAAACGCGAGGCTCACGTAGTGAGCTTTGCGCCCCGTACGCTCCCCTCATGAATTCCCGCCACCGCAGGAACGATTGGAGGTGCTCCCATGCTCGCCCCTCTCACCACCCACGCCCGCGTGCGCATGCAGCAGCGCGGCATTCCGAGCGCTGCCCTGGAGGTCCTCCTGGATTTCGGGAACGAGGCGTACGACCACCGCAACGGCTGCCGGATCGTGTGCTTCGACAAGCGGTCGAGGAAGCGGGCCGCGCGCGAGCTCGGCGCAAGGCTCTACCGCTCGGTCGAGCGCTGGCTCGATACCTACGCGGTCGTCGGGCGCGATGACGCCATCGTGACCGTCGGCCATCGACACCACAGGAAGGTGCAGCCATGAAAACCGAACAACCGTCGCTGGAAGAGCTGCTGCAAAGAGACCTGGATGCATGGATCGCGGCGAAGGAGGCGATCCAGCGCGCCGCCTCCCGGTAGGCGATCGTTATCAGTGCTTGCCGTAGTACCGCGCGAGGTACTCCGCGATGGGCTCCTGGTCTTCCGGCTTGATGGGCGCGCCGAAGGCCTTCACCATCTTCCCGACCACCGCGTCCCAGCCCTTGCGGTCGAGGAACGGGGAGTTCAATGGGATGTAGTCGAGGCTGTGGCACGCCACGCAGTTGGCCTGCACCTTGTCCACGCCCGCGCCGGCCTTGAGCTTCACCTTGTCCTCGCCCGCGTAGACGGCGACGGCGGTTGCGGCGAGGGTGACCGCGAGAATCCGGATCGCATTCATCACACCACCTCCACGTTGATGCGCTGGATCACGTTGTGGTGATAGCCGGCGGGATTGAAGATGAGCTTCTGCTCCTGCGTGTCGCCGCGCATGTTGTAGGCACGCGCCATGACCACGAGCGCGCCCGCCTCCTTCGCCTGGAACTTATGGCTGAAAGTGCGGAACGAGTATTTCCCGAGGTCCTTGCCGAGGAAAGCGAGGTACCACGAGCGCCCGCCATCCCTGGAGACTTCCACGTCGCGGATGCCGCGCCCGCCGTCCCACGCGATGCCGGCGATCTCCACCATCTGCCCCTTGTGCACGCGTTGCCCGTCGCGAAGCGACGTGATGAGCGAATTCACGACGATGTCGGTGATGGGCTGGTTCTCGGCGGTCTCCTGCGAGGGGAACTTGTCCGCCTTCGGGAAGGGCGCGCGCGGGATCCGGTACGCGGGATTCATCCAGAACTGCTTCAACGGCGAGTTGCGCACGTCGATCTGCACCAGGTGCTTCATCCAGTAGGTGCCGGTCCACCCGGGCACGATGAGGCGCGCGGGAAAGCCGTTCCAGCGCGGGAGCGCCTGCCCGTTCATCTCGAAGGCGATCATCGTGCTCTCGTCCAGCGCGCGCTCCACCGGCAGGCTCTTCACGAAGTCCGGCGTGCCCTGCATCGCCGGCATGTCCGCGCCGTTGAACGCGACCTCGACCGCGTCCTTGTTCACGCCGGCCTTGTTCAACACGTCGCGAAGGCGCACGCCCTTCCAGCGCGCGTTGCCCATGGCGCCCACGCCCCACTCCACCCCCTGCACGTGCGGCGAGAACATGCCGCGGCGGTTTCCGGAGCACTGGTTCACCGCGACCAACTCCACCTGCTCGAAGTCCTTGCGCAGCGAATGGAGGTCGAACTCCATCGGCTTGCCCGCGGCGTCGCCGGCGACGTTCAGCCGCCACGTCTTCGCGTCGACCTCGGGAATGCCGGAGAGGTGGTAGCGCACGAAGAACGCGTTGTTCGGCGTGATCGCCTCGCGGAAATAGTCGATCGGCGTCTCGAAGTTGGGCGGCCGGAAGCTCCTCTTGATGAGGGGCACCTTGCCGGAGAGCGCCTCGAGCACGGTGGACTCCACCGTGCCCTCGGGAAGCTCCGCGGGCTGCCAGACCTTCGCCGCGAGGGCGTAGCCCGGAACGGTTGCGAGTGCCGGCAGCGTCATGCCGGCAAGGAAACGGCGGCGATCGGTCATGGCTTTCTCCTCGTGCGCGCGGCGTCGTTGGGCGCCGCTTTCGCCGAGTATAAGCCCGCGCTTATGGATTGTGAATCGGTCCCTCACGACGCCCGGCACAGGCGGCCCGAAGCGCCCCGGGATCGACGGCGACGCCCAGTCCCGGCTCTTCCGTGAGCTCCGCCACCCCGTCGATCACGCGATTGAGCGCCCCGCACGTGAGCGTTCGCAGCGGATTGGGATTGGCATCGATCTCGAGCATTCCATCGCCGCCCACGGCCGCGAGAAGATGCGCGGAGGCGAGGAGCCCGATGCCGCCGCCGAGATAGTGCGGGCAGAAGCGCACCGCCGCCTCGAGGATGCGCTGCGCCACCGGCACGCACCCGGAGAAGCCGCCCCACTTGGCGATGTCGGGCTGCACGACGCGAAGCGCACGCGTGCTCAACGCATCGTCGAAGGCGCGCGCGTCGGCGAAGTTCTCTCCGGCCGCCAGCGGAATGCGCGTGCGCCGCGAAAGATCGAGCCACTCGCTCCACGGGCGGTCGGCGCGCAGCGGCTCCTCGAGCCACTGCAGGTTGAATTCCTCCATGCGCGGCGCGTGGTCGAGCGCCTCGGCCCGCGTCCAGCCCTGGTTCGCGTCGACCATGAGCCCCGCGCCTGCACCCAGTGCATCGCGCAGCGCGCGAAGATTGGCGAGGTCGCGGTCGATCCCGAATCCCACCTTCAGCTTGAACGCGGTGTAGCCCTCGTCGCGGCGCGCGAGCGCCAGGGCCACGGCGCCGTCGGGATTGATGCCGCTCGCATACACGCGCACGCGCGGCGACTTCCCGCCCAGCATGCGCCACAGCGGCGCGCCCGCCTTGCGCGCGGCGAGATCCCACAATGCGATGTCCACGCCCGCGATCGACTGCGCGATGGGCCCGCGCTCGCCCGACTGGATGGCGAGCACCGTGGTCGCGTGGGTGAGGAGCGCGAACGCTTCCTGCGGTGTCTCGAAGCGCCGCCCCTCGAGGAGTGGGGCCATCACGCTCTCCACGAGGCGCGCGCGATGCTCGGCGCCCACGGCGGGAAAATTGCACCAGGCCTCGCCCCAGCCCACGGCGCCGTCCACGTCCTCGACGCGCACCAGCACCATGGGGCGATCGCGCATGATTCCGAACGAAGTGACGACCGGGGTCGCGATGGGTGCGCGATGAACCCGCGCCTCGACCCGTGCAACGGTGAAGGCGCTCAAGGCTTCAAGTCCATTTCCAATCGAATGTAGTCGCCGCGGTAGGTGACTTCGCCCAGGTAGGCGACGGTGCCGTCGGGCGCGCGGCACACGCGGCGCACTTCCGCCGTGGGCGAATTCACCGGGATGCCGAGGTGCCCGGCCGTCTCCACGTCCGCCGTGCCGATGCGCAGCGTCTGGTGCGCGCGCGCGATGCGCACCTTGAGGTCCAGCAGCACCGGAACCACCGTCTCGCGGCGGAAGCGCTTCGGCGCGCGCTTGAAGACGCGCTCGTCGAGGAAGATCGAGATCACGCAGTACGGCTCGCCCTCGCGCGAATGCACGCGGCGCATGAACCGGTAGCCCGGCGCGGGCTTGCCTTCCTCGGCGGCGAGCGAAGGCATGGCGGAGGACTCCTCGATCAGCGTGAGCTTGGGCGTATCGTCGCGATAGACGTCGGCCAGGTCCTTGAGCGTGGTCTCCAGGCGGAGCGACCGCACACGCCGGGGGACGCCGGTCACGAACGTGCCGCGCCCCTGCTGCGCGAGGACCAGGCCCTCGCGCGCGAGCACCTCCACCGCCTGGCGCACGGTGACGCGCGCCACGTCGAACTCGCGCACCAGGTCCTCCAGCGTCGGCAGCTGCGCGCCGGGGGCCCAGACGCCGCGCGCGATCCGCTGGCGGAAGAGGTCCGCGAGCTGCACGTAGCGCGGGATCGGGCTATTTCCGAAGATGGGGTGCATGGAGTATTCTGCCGAAGGTTCTATTCATAGTACGTTTAAGCCTCCTTGTCGACCCTCCGGCGCGCCCTCCTCATCCTCGCCCCCTGGGGCGCGATCGTGCTCGCGTGGTACGCGATCCACTACAGCGGCCTCGTGCCGCCGGCGCTCGTGCCCACGCCGCACGCGGTCGCCAAACGCTTCTGGCAGCTCGCGCAGGACCGCCTGCCGAAGGACGTCCTCGTCTCCACGGGACGCGTGTTCGTGGGCGTGACGCTCGGCATCGCGCTCGCCGTGCCGGTGGGCTTCGTGCTCGGCTGGTACCGCGGCGCGCGCGCCTTCATCGACCCGCTCCTCAACTTCTTCCGCGCGCTGCCCCCCATCGCCCTCATCCCGCTCGTCATCGTCTACCTGGGGATCGGCGAGGCGGCGAAGGTGGCGATCCTCTTCTACGCGTCGTTCTTCTCGGGCGTGGTGGTGATGTACGAGGGGATCGCGCAGATGAGCCCGATCTACGTGCGCGTCGCGCGCACGCTGGGCGCCTCCGACGGCGAGATCTTCCGGCGGGTGATCGTGCCGCTCGCGGTGCCGCACATGCTCACGGCGCTGCGCGTGGCGCTCGGCGTCGCGTGGGCGACGCTGGTCGCCTCCGAGCTCATCGCCGCGCAGCAGGGGCTGGGATCGCTCATCCAGAACGCGGCGTCGTTCTTCCAGCTCGACATCATCTATGTCGGCATCATCTGCATCGGCCTGATCGCGCTCGCCATGGACCTGGCACTGCGCGCCATCGCGCGGCGGCTGGTGGCGTGGCAGGACCGCATCGCATGAGCATCGTCTTCGATCATGTCCGCGTGGATTTCGACACGCCCACGGGGCCGATGTCCGTGGTGGACGACGTTTCCTTCGCCATCGAGGATGGCGAGTTCGTCTCGGTGATCGGCCCTTCCGGCTGCGGCAAGACGACCATGATGAACATCGTCGCGGGCTTCGTGAGACCGACCTCGGGCGCGGTGCTCCTCGACGCAAAGCCCGTCACCGCCCCCGGTCCCGACCGCGGCGTGATCTTCCAGGAGTACGGCGTCTTCCCGTGGCTCACGGTGCGGGAGAACATCGCCTTCGGGCTCAAGCTCGCGGCCAATCGCGTCCCCGCCGCCGAGCGCGACGAGATCGTCCGGCGCTACATGGGCCTCATGGGCCTCGCGGATTTCGCTGTCGCGTGGCCCAAGACACTTTCGGGCGGGATGCGCCAGCGCCTCGCGCTCGCGCGCGCCTACGCCGTGAAGCCGCGGTTCCTCCTCATGGACGAGCCCTTCGGCGCGCTCGACGCCCAGACCCGCAGCGCCATGCAGGATCTCCTTCTCGAGGTGCTGCGCGCCGAGGGCAAGACCGTGATGCTCATCACGCACTCGGTGGAAGAGGCGGTGTACCTCTCCAACCGCATCGTCGTCATGACCGCGCGGCCCACGAGGATCCGCGAGATCGTCGACGTCCCGTCCGGCTCCGCGCGCGAAGAGCTGGGCGAGCTTCGTGCACATGTCCGCGACGTTGTGATGAAGGAGTACGCCGCGCAAGTCCAGCAAGCCACACGCATGTCCGATTGACCCCCACGAGGAGAACACCATGACGATCGACAGAAGAAAATTCCTGCAATCCGGCGGCTCGGCGATCGCGCTCTCGCTCGCCGGCGCTCCCGCCATCGCCCAGTCGCGCACCAAGGTGAAGGTCGGCTACCTGCATACGCTCGCCGTCGACGGCCAGATCTGGACCGGCATGAACCACGGCAGCTTCGCCAAGCACGGCGTCGACCTCGACATGGTGCAGTTCACCACGGGGCTCGAGCTCTTCCAGGCGATGATCGGCGGCAGCATCGACATGCTCGCCACCGGCGCGGTGATCTCCAACTTCCCGGCGCGCGGCCAGGGCAAGGCCTTCCTCATCAACGACGTGGAGTTCGCCACCGCGCAGCTCTGGGTGCGCGAGGACATGGGCGTGAAGAGCTTCGCCGACCTGAAGGGCAAGAAGATCTCCACCACCACGGGGACCACGGCGCACGTCTTCCTCGACAAGGCGCTTCGCGCGAACGACATCGATCCCGGCAAGGACGTGGAGATCGTGAACCAGCGCATGGCCGAGGCGGTGACCTCCTTCATCTCCGGCGCGGTGCCGGCGGTGGCGCTCTGGGTGCCCTTCAACATCGTCGTGCGCGACAAGGTGCCGGGCGCGAAGATGCTGGTGGACGCGTCGAAGTTCTACCCGCAGGCCGCGATCGTCGGCGGCTGGGCCACGCGCCAGGATTACTACGAGAAGAACCACGACGTGATCCCGAAGATCATCCGCGGCTGGGTCGAGGCCAACGACTCATTCATCAAGAACCCCGATGCCACGCTCGAGATGCTGCAGAAGGGCTACTACCAGCAGGTGCCGCTCACCGACCTGAAGGAGCAGTACAAGGCGCAGAAGATGTTCACGTCAACCGAGTGGCGCAAGATGTACGCCGACGGCACCGTCACCGGGTGGCTGCAGCAGGTCACCGACTTCTTCGTGCGCTTCGGCAAGATCGAGAACGCCACCCCCGCCTCGAAGTACTTCGATCCCAAGCCCTACCTCGACACCGTGAAGGCCTGAGAAAGTCGTGTCAGGTACGACTTTTTAAGTTGTACCTGACACCACATATGGAGTTCGACTACATCGTCGTGGGGGCGGGGTCGGCGGGGTGTGTGCTCGCCAACCGGCTGTCGGCCGATGCGGGAGCGCGCGTGCTGGTGCTGGAGGCGGGCGGCGCGGACCGGAATTTCTGGCTACGGCTGCCGGTGGGCTACTTCCGCACCATCTACGACACGCGCTTCTCGCGGCTCTTCGCGACCGAGCCCTGCGAGGGCACGGCGGGCCGCGGCATCGTCTGGCCGCGCGGGCGCGTGATCGGCGGCTCGTCGTCCATCAACGGGCTCATCTTCATTCGCGGCCAGCATGCGGATTTCGACGACTGGGCGCGCATGGGCGCCGCGGGATGGAGCTACGGCGACGTCCTGCCGCATTTCCGCGCGATCGAGGATTACGAGGGCGGCGAGAGCGAATACCACGGCGCGCACGGCGAGCTCGGCGTCTCGGACCTGCGCAACGAGCATCCGTATTGCGACGCATGGGTGCAGGCGGGGCGTGAGTGCGGGCTGCCCTTCAACGCGGACTTCAACGGCGCCACGACGTATGGCGTCGGCGCGTACCAGCTGAGCATCAAGGGCGGATGGCGATCGAGCGCATCGACGGCATTCCTTCGCCCGGTGCTGTCGCGCCCGAACCTCACGCTGCGATCGGGCGCGCACGTGACGCGCATCGTCTTCGAGAAGGGCCGCGCCGTGGGCATCGAATTCCGCGAGGGCGACAAGCTCCAACAGGCACGCGCCGAGCGCGAGGTGATCCTCGCCGCCGGCGCGATCCAGTCGCCGCAGATCCTGCAACTCTCGGGCGTGGGACCCGCCGCCCTCCTGCGCACCCACGGCATCGAAGTGGTCGCGGACGTTCCCGGCGTCGGCGAAAACCTGCAGGACCACTACCAGGCGCGCACCATCGTGCGGCTGAAGAAGCGCATGTCCCTCAACGACGACGTGCGCAATCCGTTGAAGCTCGCGTCCATGGGATTGCAGTGGCTGTTTCGCGGCTGGGGCCCGCTCACCGTGGGCGCGGGACAGGTGGGCGGCGCGGCGTGCACGCGATATGCGAAAGCGGGCCGCCCCGACATCCAGTTCAACGTGATGCCGCTCTCCGTCGACAAGCCCGGCGATTCGCTGCATCGCTACTCGGGCTTCACCGCCGCGGTGTGGCAATGCACGCCGGCCTCGCGGGGCAGCGTTCGCATCCGCTCCGGCGACCCGTTCGATGCGCCGCGCATCGACACGAAATACCTCTCGGAAGAGATCGATCGCAAGAGCCTCGTCGCGGGCATCCGCATGCTGCGCGAGATCTATCGCCAGCCGTCCTTCCGCGACTTGTGGGAAGCCGAGGTGCTGCCGGGCCCGGGCCTCGCGAGCGATCGCGACCTCCTCGATTTCGCGCGCGGGCACGGCGGCACCGTCTTCCACGCCGTGGGAAGCTGCCGCATGGGCGAGGACGACGGCGCGGTCGTCGATTCCCGGTTGCGCGTAAGAGGCGTCGAAGGACTGCGTGTGATCGACGCTTCCGTGATGCCCGCCGTCACCTCGGCCAACACCAACGCCGCGTCCCTCATGATCGGCGAGAAGGGCGCGGCGCTGGTCGTCGGGCGCTAGCGTTCAGTCCGCATCCGGCCCGTCGTCGTCGGCGCCGATCATGCGCGCGCGGCACTCGGCCTGGCTCATCTGCGCGAGGTCGCGCCCCTTGAACTTGATCTTCGTGAGCGGCTGCTGCGTGCCGGTGAACAGGCCCGCGTCCATGAAGGTCACTTCCGTCGGGAAGGCGAGGGAGTTCACCGGGTCGAGCTGTGCCGCGGGATCGATGCACGCGACGCGGAATCCCTTCACGCCCTTCTTGTAGCCGTGCGCGCGGAAGTCGAAGAGCTGGCCCGCGTTGAGGTCGTATCCCTTGTGGCCCACCACGAGCACGAACCTGTTGTTGCCGATCCCCAGCGGCAGGCGCACCGAAGCGAAGCGCGGGTCCTTCTTGCCCAGGGCGTAGTCGTAGCCGATGGCGACCGCGGGATCGAGGAAGTACGGAGTGTCCGGCACCACGTCCAACGAGAACGTGTAGGCGCCGCTGGGCGTGGTCCCGCTCGGCACATAGGAGGGCGTGGCGATGAAGCCGTGCTGCGCGCAGGCGCCCGCGTTATCGGTGAGGATGCCGGTGATCTGGCCGGCGTTGTTGAGGCCCTCGGGGAAGGAGCCCGGTGCGTTGCCGTCGGCGCATGCGGGGCCCACCGCGCTCGCGATGTCGACGCGCTGGTATCCGAGCGACGTTCCCACGTACGTCTGCGTGGACGCGAGGTTGGCGGGATCGTCGTTCACCGCCGCGGCGAGGATGCCGTGGTCGTTGATGCCGCGCGCCTTGGTGCGGAAGCCCGCGATGTTGAAGGCCGCGGTGGTCCCGCCCAGCATCGGGTCGGACCCTGACGGCGTGTAGAGGAACCCGGAGAAGCGCGGGTTTCCGGGCGGATTCTGCACGTGCCCCACGGCCTGGCCCCTGCGGGTGCAGCGCCGTGTGGTTGCTGATGGTGCGCGCGTTGGAGGCGAAGGATCCGGGACGCGAGAAGTACGTATAGGTGCCGTTCTTCAGGATGAAGGCCTGGCCGCCGCCCGCGAGATCGAAGAGCGTTCCGGCGACCTCGTCCGAATCGTTGATGCTGATGGCGCCGACGAGATCGGGATCGACGCCGAAGGGCGGCGCGATGCGCGTGAAGATGCCGGCCGCGGGATCGTAGATGAACGAAAAGTTGCCGGTCGCCCCGGTGGAATCGTAGGAAGCGTTGCCGATCACCCTGCCGCTGTTGTTGTTGCCCCACAGCGTCGTCACTGCGGCGGTGAGGCCCGTCGCCGGGTCGAGGTAGTCGATCCGGTTGATGGCGTAGGTGGCTGCGGCAGCGGCGGTGCGCCGGCAAGGGCGGCGATGGCGAGCGAGAGCGAGGCGATGGTGTGGCGCATGGACTTCACGGGTCCACCCGGTGGCTGGACGTCGAGCGGCGAAGTGTACGCCCCCCCGCGCGGACCGCGATGCGGAAAAATCCGCATCCTCGGCCTACATCTCCTTCATCACCTGCGCGTGCGAGAGCACCGCGAAGAGGAGCGTCCCGCCGACGATGTTCCCGGCGAGCACCGGCAGCGTGAATCCGCCCAGCATCGAGATCACGCCCAGGTCGCCATTGGCGACGAGGAGGAACGCGTACATGCTCCCCGAGATGATGTGCGCGAAGCCGCCCACGCCGATGAGGTATGTGATGAGCGCCACGATGCGGAACTGCGCAGCGCCCGCCGCGGGAATGAGCCACACCATCGCCGCCATGAGGAAGCCGGACGTGACGCCGCGGAATCCCATGTCGATCCATCCATGCTGCGTTCCCTCGCGGCTCACCTCGAGCATCGCCGCGCGCAGCGGGGAATCGAGCACCGGGGTGTAGATGCAGAAGAGCGCCGCGCAAAGGGTGCCGAAGAGGTTCGCGGCGAGCACGATCGCCCACATGCGCGCGCCGCACAGGAAATTCGCGCGCGTGGGCTCGGCCATGATCGGCAACACCACCGTGATGGTGTTCTCGGTGAAGAGCTGCTGGCGGCCCAGCACCACCATGAGGAAGCCCACCGGATAGCCGAGCGCGGTCACGAGCGGGCGCCATGGCGCCTCCGGCAGGTGCTTGCGCAGGATCGCCTCGGCGAGCACCGAAAAGCTGATCGAAAGTCCGGCCGCCACGCCGGACCACCAGAGCGAGACCGCGGGACGCGCCATCTCTTCCTCCCCCAGCCGGCGCACGATCTCGTAGATGACGGGCGTTGCCGGTGTGGAAGTCTCCTCGACGCGATCGGCCTCGGCCTGGGTCTCGGCCTGCGGGCTCTTCGCCTTCGTTTCCTTCTTCATCGTCACGTCCTCGATCGCCTGAGGATCTCATGAAGCTCGGCGGCGCCCACCGGCTTGGTCATGTGCGCGTCGAACCCCGCTTCGAGCGCGCGCGTGCGGTCTTCACGAGCGCCGTAGCCCGTGACCGCGACGAGGTAGATCTCGCTGCCGCCCGAGGCGCGCACGCGCCGCGCAAGCTGCAATCCGTCGAGCCCCGGCAACCCCAGGTCCACCAGCGCGACGTCGGGCGCAACTTCGAGCATCTTCTCCAGGCCGCTCAGGCCATCGGGGGCGACGTGCACGTGGTGGCCCATGGTGTGGAGCAGCATCTGCAGCGTCTCGCGCGCATCGTCGTTGTCCTCGATGACGAGCACGGTGCACGGATTTTCTCGCGCCGCTTGCGCCGGCCCGGCAGCCGCGGCCGCGGGCGCGTCGATCGCGGGGAAGCGAACGGTGAACTTGCAGCCGCGATTCTCGCCGTCGCTCGCGACGTCGGCGCGCCCGCCGTGAAGCTCCGCGAGGCGCCGCACCAGCGTGAGGCCGATGCCCAGGCCGCCCTGCGCGCGATCGAGTCCACGCTCGCCCTGCACGAAGAGACCGAAGGCGCGCGCGGCGAGCTCCGGCGACATGCCCACGCCGTCGTCGGCCACGGTGAGCACGCACTCGTCGCCGTCGCGGTGCGTGCGCACGGTGATCGCGCCGCCGTCGGGGGTGTACTTCACCGCGTTCACCAGCAGGTTGGAGACGATCTGGTCGCAGCGCACCGCGTCGCCGTCGATCCACGCCGCGCCCAGGTCCACGTTCAGCCGGTGGCGTCCCGTGCGCCCGGTGGCGGTGAGCGTGGCGAGGGCCTGCGTCGCGACCGCGGCGAGGTCGATCGGCTCCGCGCGCAGCTCGATCTTGCCCAGCAGCGCGCGCGCGGCATCGAGGAGATCATCGGTGAGGCGCGCGAGGTGCGCGACCTGGCGCTGGATCACCTCCTGCGCGCGCCCGGCGATCGCTGGATGGCTCGCGCCCACGCCCAGCAGGTTCGCGGCATTGGAGAGCGCGGCGAGCGGGTTGCGAAGCTCGTGGCCGAGCATCGCGAGGAAGTTGTCCTTGGCGCGGCTCGCGGCCTCGGCCTCGGCGCGCGCGGCCTGCTCGCGCTGCAGCAACTCCTCGCGCTCGGCCTCGCTCGCGGCGCGGCGCCGCGCCGCGTCGGCGATCGCGGCGCCGACCTCGTGGATCTCGCGGATGCCCGTCTGCGGCACGGGGTCCTCGCGCCCCTCCCCCAGCGCGTTCGCCGCGTCGCGCAGCTGCGCCATCGGGCCGTTGATGCGGCGCGCGAGCACGAACGCCCACGCGAGGCCGATTACGATCGAGAGCGTGACCATGCTCGCGTACGCCGCGATGGAGCGCGCCGCGCCCAGGAAGACCCCGGAAGCGGGAAGCCCCATCGCCACGACCCAGCGGCCGCGCTCCAGGCGCGTGTACGCCGTGAAGACGGTGTCGCCCTCGAGGGTGCGGGTGGTGCCAGTCCCCTCGTCCGCGTTGCCCGCCATGAGCGCCTGAAGGCTCTCGGCCGGTTGCGTGCCCAGGTACTGCGCGTGATTGCGCGAGCGGGCCACGCGGATCCCCTTCGAATCGAAGACCGAGATCACCCAGTCGTCCGGGACGCGCTGGCGCGCGACGATCGCAAGGATGGAGGCGGGATCCACCACCCCCGTCAATACGTAGCGCACGGCCCCATCCTTCACCACCGGCACGCGCAGCGCCACGGCGTTGCGCCCGCGCGCCTGCGAAAGGCTTCCCACCTGCGGCTTTGCCGTGCGGACGGCCGCCTTGAGGCACTCGGTCTCGACGACCGCGGGAAGGGGCTCACCGAGCGTGAAGCGCGTGTTGATGAGCGCCTCGCCCGCGGGCGTCGCGAGGTTGATGCTGAGCCACTGCGGCTGGACCGCGAGCGCGCGCCGCGCGGTGCCGTCGAAAGCGGCGATGTCGCCGCGGTCGAGGGATGTGGCCGATGCGAGCGCGAGGAGCGCCGAGATGGAGCGCTGCAGCTCCGCGTCGACCGCGGTCGCGAGGGCGCGCGTGATCTCCAGCGCCTTCCTCTCGGCCTCGGCGCGTTGCTGCTGGAAGAGGGTGAGCAGGCCCGCCCCCGCCAGAAGCGCGATCGGCAGGATGCTGGCGATCGCGAGAACGAAGAGGTGCTTGCGAAGAGCGACTCGGGTCATGGGGAGAATACTAACGTTCCTGGCTTATGTCCGGTTGCGAACGTTGCCGCGGCGGGTAAGCTACGCCCATGTTTCGCAGCGCCGCCGCAACGACATGAGCCTCGCGGGCAAGCCGCTCTCCCACTACCGGCCGCGCTCCCCGCAGGTCCTGCCCGACCCCGCGCGCGCACGCGCCATGGGCAAGCCACCGCTCTGGGAATTCGTCATCCTGTCGATGCTGCTGCACACCACGGCGATCCTCCTCTTCGGCGCACCCAGCGGCGGCAGCCGCGAAGGACGTGCGATGTGGGGCGCGCTGCAGGTCGTGCTGAAAGGCGCGCCGGTGGACGCCGTTCCGAGCCTGAAGATCGATCGCGGACTCGCGAGCGAGCGCTCCGAGGCGAAAGCGAAGCCGAAGGTCCCGCGCGCCGCGCCGGCAAAGCGCATCGAGCCGCAAGCCCCGCCCCTCAGGGCCGAGCAGCGTGTCGAGCCCATCGCGCCGCCCGTTGCCGCGCCGCCGGCCGAGCCCGTGCCGCGCGAAGTGGCGCCCATCGCCGTTCCACCGCTGCTCGATCGCGTCGCGGCGCCCGAACGCCTGCCGGAGCTGTTGCCGTTCAAGGTGCCACCGCCCACGCCGGTGCAGGCCGCGCCGCCGCCCGCGCCCGCCGTCACTCCCGCGCCTGCGCCCGCTCCCGCGGAGCCCGCGATCGAGAAGCGCGCGACACCGCCCGTCGAGCGCGCGATCGCCGAGCCGCCGCCCATGTCCGCGCCGGTCGTGCAGCCCGCGCCGTTGCCGTTGCCGGCGCCGGTGCCGCGCATCGTGACGCCGGCCGAGATCGCGCCGCTCGCATCGCCCGTGATTCCCGCTCTGGCGGCCACGCCTCCGGTGGAGCGCCCGCCGGTGGAAATTCCCGCGCTTCCGGTGCCGACGCTCGAGACGATCGCGCCCGCCCGCCTCGAGCCGATGGTGAAGCCGGTGGAGATCACGGCGCCGCGCGAGACGCCGGTCACCGTGCAGCCCGCGCCCACTCCCGTTCCCGCGCGCACGCCGGCGCCCGCCCCCGCACCGCAACTGCAATCGCGGGAAGTGCCCGCGAAAGTGGATCGCGCGCCCGTCGTGGCCGCCGAGCCCGCACCGCAGTCCTCGCCCTTCAGGCCTTCCCTCCCCTCGCCCGACGCCATCGGCAATCGCACCACCGAGCCCTCGAGGAACGACGCGACGACGGCGCCCGCGCTCGACCTCGACGCGATCCGCAAGCGCGCGGGCGAGCTGGCGCGCTCCGGCGCCGGCAATCGCGCCGTGCTGCCCTTCCCGATGCCGCCCGTGCCCGAGCGCAAGTCGAAGATCGAGACCGCGTTGGAGAAGGCGCGCAAGCCCGATTGCCGCACCGCCTACGCGAACCTCGGCCTCGCCGCCGTCGTGCCGCTCATCGCGAACGAGTTCGGCGAGGGCACGTGCCGCTGGTAGCCGCCACATTCGTCTACGTATCCAACGCGGAGGACGGCGACATCGGCGTCTTTCGCATGAACGAGTCCACGGGCGAGCTCGCGCCCGGCGCGCGCGTCGCGGCGGGCAAGCTCGTCATGCCGATGACGGTGAGCCCGGACCGCCGCTTCCTCTACGCGGCGCTGCGTTCCAAGCCCTACTCCGTGCTCACCTATGCGATCGACCCGGCGACCGGCGCGTTGAAGCCCGTGTCGAGCTCGCCGCTCGCGGAGAGCTTTCCCTACATCTCGCTCGACACGAGCGGGCGCTACCTCTTCGGCGCGTCGTACGGCGCGCACCTGGTGAGCGTGAACGCGGTATCGAGCGACGGCCACGTCTCGCCGGAGCCTCTCCAAGTGATCCCGATCGGGCGCAACGCGCACTCGATCCGCGTGGACGCCACCAATCGCTTCGTCTACGTGCCCACGCTCGGCAGCGACCAGATCTTCCAGTTCACCTTCGACGAGAAGAGCGGGCGCCTCGCGTCGAACACGCCCGCGGTGGTGCTGCAGCCCCCGATGACCGGTCCGCGCCACTTCGTGATCTCGCGCGACAACCGCCATCTCTACGCGCTGAGCGAGCTGCGCGGCACCGTGACCACGTATGCGCTCGACGCGACGACGGGACTCCTCTGCGAGGTGAGCTCGGCCTCGGGCATCGCACCGAACGCGGGGCTCATCCCCGGCGCGCCGCGCCTTTCCGTGGGCGGTCCCGGCGCGCCGCCGCCGCGCAACGTGGAGAAGGACATCTGGGCCGCCGACTTGCACCTCACGCCCAATGGAAAATTCCTCTACATGTCCGAGCGCACCGGCAGCACCCTCGGCGCCTTCGCGGTGGACGAGCAGAGCGGCAAGCTCTCCTACGCCGGCAGCACGCCGACCGAAAGGCAGCCGCGCGGATTCGCCATCGATCCGGCCGGAAAGTATCTCGTCGCCACCGGGGAGAAGTCGGCGATGATCTCGGCCTACGCGATCGATCCGGGCGAGGGAGCGTTGCGGCCCATCGGGCGCTATCCGGCGGGCGAGGGCGCGAACTGGGTGGAGATCGTGAGCTTCGACTGAAGGCATTTGCGGCGCGCGCATCCGCTGCTGGAAGCCGGTCCGCGGGCGGCAAAAATCAACCCGCCCTTCGAGTACCATCGGCGCCATGGTCTTCGCAGCGCTCACGCGCCGCTTCGCCGCCTCTCTCATCGATGGCTTCGCGCTCGTCGCGATCTCGCAGTTGGCGAGCCGGGCCGGCTCCATCGCCTGGACCGCCGCCGTCGTCGCGGCGCTCGCGATGGGGTGCGTCGTCCTTCCGGCGACGCGCATCCAGGCGACGCCGGGCCAGCGGCTCCTCGCCATCAAGGTGACGGGCATGGACGGCGAGCGCATCGGGCTCGCGCGCTCGGGCCTGCGCTTCGCGTTCTCGATCCTCACGCTCTCGACCCTCGGGCTCGGCTTCATCGCCGCGGCGTGGCTGCCGAAGCGCCAGGCGCTGCACGACTACGGCGCGCGCACGCTGGTGGTGAACCGGTCCGCGAAGCCCGCGGAGGTTGCGCGGGCGGAGGCGCCGCCGATGGGGTGGCTGAACGGCGCGCTGGGCGTTCTCTTCCTCTGCGCCTTCCTCGGCGCGCTCTACGCCGCGTTCGACGCGCGTCGAACCTTCGAGAGCCGGGAGCGCACTCATGCGGCGATCGACGACGCGGCCGCGTACCGCGACGAGGTGGGCGCGGCGATCCTCGCCGGGGCCGCGCTTCCGCCGCCGCCCGCGAATCTCGACCCGTTCACGCGCGCGCTCTACGTGCAGGCCGATGGACGGGTGGTGATCGAGACCAGCGACGCGCTGCATCCGGGCGGGCGCATCGTGCTCGCGCCCTCGCGCACGCCGCAGGGCGTCGCATGGCGCTGCAGCGCGCTCCATATCGAGCCCAGGTATCTGCCTTCCGATTGCAGGAGCTGAAAAGGGCTAGCTCTTGCGGAGCTTGTTCGCCTGCTCGAGCAGGCGCATCGCGCGCTCGGGAAGAGAGTGGCGGTCGATCTGGCGAAGCTCGCGCCACAACGCGGCGAGCTCTTCGCGGTAATCGATCGTGGCCTGCTCGACCTGCGCATCGGACAGGTCCCACAGCGAGTGATCCACGCCGTGGGCCGGGTCCTCGCCGCCGGCGTACGCGTCGACCTCGAGGAACTCCTCGAAGAACTGCATCACGCCGAAGGAAGGGGCGCGCTGCTTCACGAGCTGCTCCACCGCGTAGCGCACGTCGCCCGCGATCACGAAGAAGTCGCGGCCGGCGCGGCGCACATATCCCTTGTGGATGAGCTTGCCGAGCGCGCCGCGCAGCTCCGCCGGGCTGATGATCGCGCGGTTGATGAGATCGCCGGCGGCGATGATGTCCTTCAGCTGGCAGCCCTTCAACCCGCCGCCGACGGCGACACTCGCGAGGACCCACGAGTCCGCCCACATGAACGTTGTGACTTCCGCTTTCGAGATGCTGGCTTGTTGCATTGGATTTCTCCGCGACTTGAAGTTGGGTCATTAAGTCACGGGCGGTGCGGTCGCGGCAGTGAACTGCCGCACTTGTTCGCGGCACGCCTCCTTTCAGCGGTAATCGTCTGCCTTCACTCCATGCCCCTGGCGCGCAGGATCGTGGCGACCGTCGCGCCGCGCAGGAACCGCACGAAGGTCTTCGCCGCCTCGGCGTCGGCGCTCGCCGGCGAGATGCCCGACGTGAATGCGACGTAGGTCTGCAGCTCCGCGGGCAGCGGGCCCACGTAATCCACCTCGGCGAGGGGGAGTAGCTCGCTCACCAGCGCGAAGGCGAGATCGGCCTTGCCCTCCGCGAGCGCCATCACCGAGCCGCCGGGACGCGTCTCGAGGAGGATGCGCGGCTTCATCTCATCGCTCACGCCGAGTCGCTCCATCGCCTTCACGGCGCCGATGCCGCTCTGCCCTTCCTTGGAATGCGCGACCCTCTTCGCATCGAGCAACGCGCGCTTCACCGCGACGGCGATGGCGATGTCCGGCTTCGCCGCGCCCCTGGGCACCGCGAGCCCGAGCCCGGTCCTCGCGACGTCGATCGCGCTCGCCTCGACGACCTTCTCCTGCCTCACGAGCGCCTCGATGAGAGGCGGGGTGAGGATCGCGGCGGCGAGACGGGCGATGGTTTCCATGGCCACGATTCTGCCGCGATCTTCGATTCCTCGCACACATCGCAGCCACGACGCGCGCATCTCCGGGCTTTGTGTGTCTCGCATCACAGAACCGCGCTCTCTATTACAGGAAGGCGCCCCAAGTTACGGAACGATTACTGCTGAAATCGCAAAAGCCCGGTAAATCAAGCTCTTTGTGCGGGGGTTCACACGGCTTGCGGTTCGCGATGCGTAGATTGCGTTCATCGACTACGACACGCACCCAGCCAAAAGGAAAACGCAAATGAACACGAAAAACCTCTTCACCAAAACCGCGCTCGCCCTCGCCATCGCCGCCGTCCCGATGATCGCCAACGCCGAATCCGCCTTCACCACCGGCGCCGGCTCCCCGATCACCGCTTCCGCGAAACTCGACTTCCAGATCACGATCCCGAAAGTGCTCTTCCTTCAAGTGGGCACGGGCACGGCGAACGCCGCCAACGCGACCGTGAACCAGATCGCCTTCACCGTCCCCGCCGCCAACGTCGGCGACGCCTCGGTGATCAACGCCACCGCCGGCTCGGGCGACCTGGGCAACGGCACCGTGACGGCGAAAGTCGTCGGCAACAACGGCAACATCACCTTCACGTCGACCACCCTCGGCGCGCTCGGCAACGGCTCCGGCGATACGATCTCGTACTCGCAGATCGGCACCGCGGTCGCGGTCAACACGTCGGCCACGGCCCTCGCCCACCCCGCGCTCGCCGATGCGGCGACCACGACGGTGACCCTCACCCCGGCTTCCGGCAAGGTCATCACGCGCGATGCGAAGTGGACCTACACGTACCTCAACGCCAACGTGGTCGCCCCCGGAACCTACGGCGGCGTGAATGCAAACAACAGCCGCGTCACCTACACCGCCTCGATGCCCTGATCCATCTCCAGGCAGCAAGACGGACCGAGGTGCCACGCCGATGAGGCGGGCACCTCGGTTCACTTTGGAAGCCCGCAACGCTCGATTGTGGCGTGCCGCACAAACCGGGGCCGCGCATTACAGGAATGCGCCCAGTGTTACGAAGGGGTTACGGCTGAAATCGGAAACCCCATGTAAATCAAGCGCTTTGTGCGGGGGTTCACACGGCTTGCGGTTCGCGATGCGTAGATTGTGTTCATCGACTACGACACGCACCCAGCCAAAAGGAAAACGCAAATGAACACGAAAAACCTCTTCACCAAGACCGCGCTCGTCCTCGCCATCGCCACGCTCCCGATGATCGCCAACGCCGAATCCGCGTTCACCACCGGCGCCGGCTCCCCGATCACCGCTTCCGCGAAACTCGACTTCCAGATCACGATCCCGAAAGTGCTCTTCCTTCAAGTGGGCACGGGCACGGCGAACGCCGCCAACGCGACCGTGAACCAGAT
>JBBRTF010000051.1:0-32678 GCA_038244725.1 Burkholderiales bacterium | reverse complement strand
TCGGCATCCTGGCGGCCATCGCCATTCCGGCGTACCAGGACTACACGATCCGCTCGAAAGTGACCGAGCTGATCAACGCCGCGGGCGTCTGCAAGACCTCCGTCGCGGAGTACTACCAGTCCCTCGGCGTGATGCCCACCAGCTCGAAGAGCGCCGGTTGCTCTGACATCGGCACCGCCAATTCGGCCGTTCCCGCCGTGACCAACGGTGAAGTCGAGATCACCGCGACCGGCACGTTGGCTACCCAGCTTGGCGCCGGCACGATGTTCGCCTACAAGGCGGACTGCAGTGGCGCGGCCTGCACGGGTTCGCCGATCACCGCGTGGTCCTGCTCCAGCACCGGCACGCCGGCTGCGGGCACGTCGATCAACCCGAAGTACCTGCCCGCGACTTGCCGTTAATCGCGAAGCTGATGTGAAAAGGGGCCGCTCACGCGGCCCCTTTTTTTGTTGTTGATTGCATCGAGGCCAGCGCCCTCGTTTCGAATCCTTGGAACTGCGATTCCGACGGGCCCGTCGAGCATCCGAAGCCGGTCGTGGGTTGACCGGCTTCGGATGCCGATGATCAGCCCCGAGGAATCATGCTTGCAGTTCCCGGGATTCGAAACGAGGGCGCTGGCCTCGTTGCAACCCCGTGCAAAGATCGGCGCGAGTGTGAGACCGTATGGCTCCCGCTTCGCCGGATTCGTGATTTGCCTTGACCCATGACGCCTAGATCAGCCCCATGAACCGACGCCGCCTCGAAGCCGTATTCATTCTCTTCTTCGCCTCGGGCTTCGCGGGACTCATCTATGAGTCGGTGTGGTCGCATTACCTGAAGCTCTTCCTCGGGCATGCGGCGTATGCGCAGACGGTGGTGCTGGTGGTGTTCATCGGCGGGCTCGCGCTGGGCGGATGGCTGTGCGCGCGGGTCGCCACGCGGGTGCGAAATCCGCTGCGCGTCTACGCGATGGTGGAGGGCGCCATCGGGCTCATCGCGCTCGTCTTCCACGCGGTCTTCGTCGCCGCCACCGACTGGGGTTACGCGACCCTCCTGCCCGCGACATGCGAGCCGGCCAGCACGTTCTGCGCGGCGCAGTGGCTCCTTGCGGCGGCCCTCCTCGCGCCGCAATCGATCCTCCTGGGCGCCACGTTTCCGCTGATGAGCTCCGCGGTGCTGCGCCTGGAGCCCACGCAGCCGGGCCACCACATCGCCTCGCTCTATTTCCTCAATAGCCTCGGCGCCGTGCTGGGGGTCCTCGCCTCGGCCTTCCTCCTCATTCCGGCGGTGGGGCTGCCCGGCACCCTCACCAGCGCGGGCGTGCTCAACATCGCGCTCGCGGCGGCGGCCTTCCTGCTCTCCGCTACCGCGCCCGCGCCGCTCGCGGTACCCGAGCTCGGCACCTCGGAGGCGCCGTCCGAGAGCCGCGCGCTCATCCGCTTCCTCCTTGCCACGGCGTGCCTCACGGGCCTGTCGTCCTTCATCTACGAGATCGTCTGGATCCGCATGCTGAGCCTCGTGCTCGGCGCGTCCACGCACGCCTTCGAGCTGATGCTCGCGAGCTTCATCCTGGGGCTTGCGATCGGCGGCTTCTGGATCCGCGCGCGCATCGACCGCCTCGGCGATCCGGTGCGCTTTCTCGCGGTGGTGCAGGTCGCCATGGGAGTCGCCGCGCTTGCCACGATCGTCCTGTACAACGCGTCGTTCGACCTGATGGCGTGGTTCCTCTCGGCGGTCGCGCGCAGCAACGGCGGCTTCATCCTCTTCAACCTCGCCTCCACCGTGATCGCGCTCGCGGTGATGCTGCCCGCCACCATCCTCGCCGGCATGACGCTGCCCCTCATCACCTATCGGCTGCTGCGCTCCTCCCAGGGGGAGCGTGCGCTCGGCCTCGTCTACTCGGTGAATACCGCGGGGGCGATCGTCGGTGTCCTCCTCACGGTGCACATCCTCATGGTGAACCTGGGCCTGCACGGCGCGCTCATCGTCGGCGCGGGCATCGACGTGGCGCTAGGCGTGGTCCTCCTCGCGCGCTTCCGCCACGGCGCGGCGTGGCGCGACATGCGCCTTGGCGCCGTCGCCGCGGGCCTCGTCGCCTTCGTGGGGCTCTCTCTTTTCTCCGGCATCGACGTGCGCAAGTCGTCCTCCGGGGTGTTCCGCACCGGGGCCGCGCGCATCGCGCCGAGCGTCTCGGTGATCTACCACCGCGACGGCAAGACCGCGACCATCGACGTCCTCGACGACGGGCTCGACCGCGCCATCCGCACCAACGGCAAGCCCGATGCGAGCCTCACGCTCAAGCCCGGGCGCCACCCGCTCGGCGACGAGGTGACGATGATGCTGCTCGCCGTGCTTCCGCTCGGCCACGCGCCCGAGGCGAAGACCGCGGCGGTGATCGGGTTCGGCTCCGGCATGTCATCGTCGCTCCTGCTCGCCTCGCCGAACCTCAACCGCGTGGACAGCATCGAGATCGAGCCCGCGGTCATCGAGGGCGCGCGCAATTTCGAGCCGGTGGTGTCGCCCGCGTACCACGATACGAGGAGCCGCATCGTGATCGACGACGCCAAGTCGTACTTCGCGCGCGGGCGCGAGCGCTACGACATCATCGTCTCCGAGCCCTCCAACCCGTGGGTGAGCGGCGTCGCATCGCTCTTCACCGAGGAGTTCTACCGCCGCCTCGCGGTGTCGTTGAACGACGGCGGCGTGATGGCGCAATGGCTCCATACCTACGAGATGGACGATGCCACGCTCGCCTCGATCTTCGCGGCGGTGAGGCGCACCTTCCCCGATTTCACCGTGTACTCGACGATCGACTCCGACATCGTGCTCGTCGCGCGCAAGGCGGGCGCCCCCGGCGGCTTCGACGCGAAGGTGCTCGAGTGGCCCGCGGTGAAGGCCTTCGCCGAGCGACTGAAGATCGCCGACATCGATTCCATCGAACGGCGCCACATCGGCAGCGCCGCCAGCGTGGACGCGCTCTTCAAGGCCTTCCGCGCGCCCGCCAATTCGGACTACTACCCGATCGTCGACCAGCAGGCGGCGCGCACACGCTTCATCCAGGCGCGCGTCACGATGCTCACCGACCTGCAGATGTCGCCGCTGCCGTTGCTGGAGATGCTCGACGGCTCCTTCCGCCCTTCGGCCAAGCGCCCCGACACCTACCCGTGGTCGCTCGCGGACGCGGCCTCCATGACCGCATGGGCGCTTCGCGACGCGGCGCTCGGCGAGCGCTCGCACGGCGCCCCGACGGCCGAATTCTCCGACACGCACCACACCGCCGCGCAGCTGGTGGAGCTGTGGGCCGCATCCTGTCCCGCGGCGCTCACGTTCGACCAGGTGCTGCCGCACCTGGTGAGCATCGCGGGCGCCAGCGCGCACCTTCCCTCGGCGGCGGCCGTCGACATGTGGAAGCGCCTCGGCGCGAGCGCCTGCGGCAAGCGCCTCACCGAGGCCCAGCGCGCCTGGTTCGACCTCTTCACGGCGGTGGCGGCGCGCGACCCGGACAACATGTCGGCGGTAGGCGCGACGCTCCTCGAAGCCACCCGCGGCACGCGCAGCGCGGCGACCGAGTACGCGTTCCTCGCCGCGCTCGCGGGCCACGTGTGCCGCGGGCGCGCCGCGCCCACCGAGGCGCTCTTCGAGCAGGGCTCGCGCGACTGGATCCGACCGGGCATGCACGTGCTGGAGCTTCGCTACCTGTACTTCATCTCGCACTCGGAACGCGCGCCCGGGATCGCCGGCGCGGCCTGCGTCACCGCCTCGCGCTAGAGCGCTACTTGGGGCGCCAGGCGTTCGCCTTGATGGCGAGGCCGTTGGACAGGTAGGTGAGGAAGTACTCGATCTGGTTCAGCTCCTCGGAGCCCGGCGCGAAAGGCGCCGCCCCCATGAGCTCCAGGCAGCCGCGAATGCGCGCCTGCAGCGTGACCGCCGCGCCATCGCGGATCACCGGGAAATGCGTCGCCTGTCCGATCGCCGGCGAGATGGCGGCCTCGCCGAAATGCTTGCCGGCGGACTGGATGTGGCACGAGGCGCACGCGTAGTTGCGCTGGCCCAGGCGCGTGAAATAGAGCCGGCGGCCCAGCTCGAAGCGCGGCTCGGCCGCGGAGCTCACGCGCACCGCGACTTTCTGGCCGTTGGAGAGCGATCGGACGTAGGCCACGACCGCGCCCATCGTCTTCGGATCGTCCATGTCGTAGAGCGCCTCGTGGTGCGATTTCAGGCACTGGTTGATGGCCAGCTCGAGAGTGACCAGCCGCTTGAGACGCGTGTCGTACTGCGGATAGAGCGCCGCGATGCGCCGGCCCGCATTGGGAAAGCAGCTCGCGAGCGAGCGGGCGTCGCGGAATTTCGTGAACCAGAGCTTGTGACCGGCCTCCACCACCGCCGCACCCGCGGCGGCATTCTCGTCGACCTGCGCGCGCAGCTCCGCGTCCAGCGCCGCCGCGCCGAGCGCGTAGTCCGCGGGGGCGAGCGCGGGCAACTCGTCCTGCAGGCGCGCGGCGATCTCCTTCCTCACGGCGTCGGGCGCGGCCCACGACTGCGCCGCCGCGAGGGCCGCCACGACCGCGAGGAGGCGCGCGTCAGGGAAGCGCAAGGAGGAACTCCACGAGCTTGTCGATCTCCGCGGGGGTGAGGATCCGGTGGCGCCCGAATGGCGGCATCACCGTGCCGGGATTGGCGGCCATGGGATCGACGATCGCGCCGCGAAGCGCCGCCTTGCCCAGGGCTCGCATGCGCTCGCCCTCGAGCTTCGGCCCCACGTCCGCGCGCGTCTGCGGGCCCACGCCCTGCGGCAACTGGTGGCAGGCGATGCAGTGGCCCTTGCCGGCGCGCACGTAGAGATCGAGCGCGCTCACCTGCGCCGAGGAGCTCGTGGCGATCCCGCAGGCGAGGGCGAGGACCGCGGCGGCGCTTCGCATCAGGTGATCTTGAGCGCCTTCTCGGCGGCGCGTTCGTTCTCGAGGAGCATGCGCAGCTGGCGCAGGCGCGATTCGGCGATCGACATCTCGTAGAAGTCGCTGCCGCGCGTCTGCTTCGCGGCGATCTCGAGCTGGTCGACAGCGGCGGCGAGGTTGCCGCGGTGGAAATAGGCTTCGGCCTGCGCGCGGTGCTGCGCGATGGGGCGCGCCGACGCCGCGTAGGCACGCGCCTGCAATTCGTAGAGGCGCGAGTCGTCCGTCACGTTGCGCAGACGCTCGTTCAGGTCGGCGAGGGCCTCTTTCGCGCGCCCGGTCTGCAGCAGCTCGTCCAGGTACGCGTAGACGAGCGCCCGGTAGTACGGGTTATGGCGCAGCGCTGCGCGATAGATCCCGAGGGCTTCGTCGCGCTGGCCCATGTCGTCCTTGATCTGGCCGGCGAGGAGCTCGAAGGCCGGGTGCGGCGGCACCGCGACCCCGAGGACGGGAAGGCTGCTCTTCTCGGCGGGCGAGCCGCGGATGGTCTGCAGCGTTTTCCATGCGCCATCGAGATCGCGCGCGCGGCGCTGCGCGATCGCCAGGCCGTAGACCTCTTCGCGCGGGCGCAGCACGCCCTTGTCCTCGAGCATGGTGCGGAAGAGCTGCACCGCTTCGGTGCCCGAGCCTGTGGCCGCGCGCAGCTTGGCGCGCGCGATCCGGTATTCGAAGGAATCCGGCACCATCTTCGGCGCCACGTCCTGCAGGCGATCCTGCATGTCGGCGATGCGCTCGGTGGTGAGCGGGTGCGTGCGCAGGTACGAGGGCGCGCCCTTCAGCTCGTTCAGCCGGTTGGAGCGCAGCAGGCGCTCGAAGAAGGTGGCCATGCCGCGCGGGTCGTAGCCGGCGCGCTGCAGCAGCGTGAGCCCGACGCGGTCGGCCTCGCGCTCGTGCTCGCGCGTGTAGTCGATCTGGTTCTGCATCTGCATCGCGCCGGCGGTGGCGACCGCGGCCTCGGTCACCTGCCCGCTCTGGCTGCCGCTGCTCCTCGAGGCGAGGATGGCGAGCGCGAGCGCGGCGAGCGAAGTCCACTGGCTTCGCGATGCGCTGTGCACCATGCGCGCCTGGTGCTTCTGCAGGATGTGCGCGATCTCGTGCGCCATCACGCCGGCGAGCTCGCTCTCGTTCTGCGTGAGGACGATCAACGCGGTGTGCACGCCGATGTGCCCGCCGACGAGCGCGAAGGCGTTGATGGTTTCGTCCTGGACCACGAAGAAGTCGATGTCCTTGCGCCCGCCGTCGGCCACCGCGAGGAGGCGCGCGCCCACGCTCGACACGTAGTCGGAGACTTCCGGGTCGTCGACGTAGGCCGGATCGATGCGCACCTCGCGCATGATGCGGTTGCCGATGGTGCGCTCCTGCGCGTCGGAGAGCGTGGCCGAGGACGCGTCGCCCAGATCGGGCAGGCCCTGCGCGGGCGCGGGGAGCGCGATGAGGGCCGAGACGAGGAGGGCGATGAGGGAACGCAGGGTCACTGAGCGGGGTGCTTCGAACTGCTGCTATCCTTCAATTATGACGGAAAAACTCACCCACTTCGACGAACGTGGGGCCGCCCGGATGGTTGACGTGGCGGCCAAGCCCGAGACCCATCGCGTGGCCGTCGCCGCGGGAGTGATCCGCATGCAACCCGCCACGCTCGCCGGGGTCCTCTCGGGCAGCGCGAAGAAGGGCGATGTCCTCGGCGTGGCCCGCATCGCCGCGATCCAGGCGGCGAAGCGAGCTTCCGAGCTGATCCCGCTCTGCCATCCGGTCCCGCTCACCCACGTGGCCGTGGATTTCACGCCCGACGAGAAGGCCTCACGCATCGAGTGCCGCGCCACGGTGGAATGCACCGCGCGCACCGGCGTCGAGATGGAGGCGCTCACCGCCGTGCAGGTGGGCCTGCTCACCATCTACGACATGTGCAAGGCGATCGACCGGGGGATGACGATGGAGTCGATCCGCGTCCTCGAGAAGCACGGTGGCAAATCCGGGTCTTATCGCGCGAAGTAGTCCGCGCTCAGGCTGACGTGCCCCATATCGCGAGGCCTGCCAGGCCGCTCGCGGCGATCACCGGGATCACACCTACTTTTCTCGAGAGGAGCGCCGCGGTCGCGGCGATGCAGATGATCGCGCTCGCCCACTCGAAGCGCCCCGAGAAGGCGAGCTCGGCGCTCGCGTCGGGCCAGAGCACGCGCCATGCGAAGAACACCGCGAGGTTCACCACGACGCCCACCACGGCCGCGGTGATCGCAGTCAACGGCGCGGTAAGGTGGGCGTCGTCGCGCGTCGATTCGACGATGGGGCCGCCCACCAGGATGAAGAGGAAGGACGGCAGGAACGTGAAGAAGGTGGCGACGCATGCGCCCGCGGCGCCGGCGGCGAAGAGCGCTCCGGGGCCCAGCATCTCGCGCGTCCAGCCGCCCACGAATCCGACGAAGGCCACGATCATGATGAGCGGCCCGGGCGTCGATTCGCCGAGCGCGAGGCCGTCGATCATCTGCGCGGCCGTCATCCATCCGTGGTCCTGCACCGCGCCCTGCAGCACGTAGGGAAGCACCGCGTAGGCGCCGCCGAAGGTGAGGAACGCGGCCTTGGTGAAGAAGAGCGCCATCTGCGTGAAGCCGCCCGCCCATCCGAAGAGCGCGACCAGCGCGGCGAGCGCGAGCGCCCACAGGGCCACGAACTTGAACGCGAGGCCTTTTTCCTTCGCGCGATCGCGGCGCGCATGATCCGGCGTCGGCGTGTCGTCGTCGATGACCGCGGGTGCGCTTTCGATTTTCGCCGCGCCATGCCCCGGGAGCGCGAAGGCGTGGGGCGCAAGGCGGCCGCCTACGGCGCCGATCAACGCTGCGCCGAGGATCACGAGCGGGAAGGGCACCGAGAAAACCAGCAGCGCGGCGAATGCCGCCACCGCCACCGCCCAGAGCGCGGCGTTGCGCAGCGTTCGCGAGCCGATCCGCCACGCCGCGGCGAGCACGATCGCGACGACAGCGGGCTTCACGCCGTAAAGCACGGCGGCGATCGCCGGTACCTCGCCGAAGCGCACGTAGATCCACGAGAGCGCGACGAGGATCGCGAGCGATGGCAGCACGAAGAGCGCGCCCGCCGCGATGCCGCCGCGCTTGCCGTGCATGAGCCAGCCGATGTAGGTCGCGAGCTGCTGCGCCTCGGGGCCGGGCAGCACCATGCAGTAGTTGAGTGCGTGCAGGAAGCGCCGCTCCGAGATCCAGCGGTATCGCTCCACCAGCTCGCGATGCATGATCGCGATCTGCCCCGCGGGGCCGCCGAAGCTTATGAAGCCGAGCTTCACCCAGAAGCGCAGGGCCTCGCGGAACGTGGGCGCGCTTGGGCGCACGCTCAAGAGCTCACGTTCCAGCTGTGACGTTCCTTGTCGCCCTCGCACTGGCTGCGGCACCACGCATAGAGCCCGTCGTACACGGGGAGCGCCTGCGCGAGCATTTCGTGGTCGTTCTCGTCGAAGACGCGTTGCGTGGGGACGTAATCGAAGCGCGCGAGCGGATCGATGAAGCGCTGGATGAGCCACGGGCACGCGATGCGGTCGATCTTCGGGCGCTCGCGCGTGATCCACTGGCTCACCTCGTGGCCGTGCACGCAGTACGTGACCACGGGGCGGCCGGCGATGAGCACGCCGGAATCTTCGAACGCCTTGTCGCGGCGAACGTCGAGGAGGAGCGGCGCGTGCGGCGAGCCGAGCTTCGCATGGAGATTGCGGGTGGAGATCGAGACGGTGTCCATGGTGCCTCCGTGTGGAATGCGGAAGCAGGGCTTGGACGGACACCGTCTTGGCGGCGGGCGCCGCCTCCGGGAGCCTGCGTTCCCGGACAACTCGATCCTATAGCACGGCTCGCGAGGCCACAAGCCGGCGGAACAAAAGGGGTGAGGTAGAGACGGACCAGCGTAGCATTGTCGAAAGGGGAGAACTTATGGGTCGGCGCATGCGTGCAGGGCTCGCGATCTTGGCGCTGCATCTCGCCTTCCCCGGCATTGCGCACGCTGTCGCTCCGTCCATTGCCGCCGGCTCCGATCGAAGTTGCGCGATCAATAGCTCCGGAGGCGCGCTTTGCTGGGGAGACAATTCGTTCGGGGCGCTCGGCAGTGGGGCGGCGACTCAGAGCGCAATCCCGGTTTCGGTCGTTGGGTTGTCCAGTGGCGTGAAGTCCATTGCGACGGGATCCTTTCATGCCTGCGCGGTGACCGGCGCGGGCGCCGTGGTGTGCTGGGGACACAACAGCCAGGCACAACTCGGCAACGGCACGGCGGACGTCGAGAGTTCGGTCCCGGCTCCCGTCACCGGCCTGTCTTCAGGCGTGAAAGCGATCGCGGCGGGCGATTCGCACACCTGCGCGCTTACGGACGCGGGTGCGGTGTGGTGCTGGGGAGACGGCTACGACGGGCAACTCGGCAATGGCTCGAGGGGATTGGGCCTCACGCCGGCTCCGGTCACCGGGCTTTCCTCTGGAATCGTGGCGATCGCGGCAGGCGGATTTCATACCTGTGCCGTGACATCGGCGGGCGCGATGCTCTGCTGGGGATCCAACGATTATGGGCAACTCGGCAACGGCACAACAGCACAAAGTGACACACCGATTCCGGTCACAGGTCTCTCCTCTTCGGTGGCGGCAATCGCGACAGGCTATCGACACACATGCGCGCTCACGAGCGCAGGCGCCGTGGCGTGCTGGGGAGACAATGATTCCGGCCAACTCGGCAACGGGACCACCATCCGCGTCTTCGTGCCGGTTCCGGTCCCGGGGCTGTTGTCCGGCGTCACGGCACTCGCGGCAGGCTCTTATCACACCTGTGCGGTAAACAACTCGGGCGGCGCGCTGTGCTGGGGATACAACCAATACGGCCAGCTCGGCAACGGTTCGACGAGCGATCGCTCGACTCCGGTTCCGGTGACCGGTCTCTCGTCCGGGGTGAAGGCGATCGCGACAGGTCTCGGTTACGACTTTGCCTGCGCACTCACGATCGCGGGCGCAGTGCGATGCTGGGGACACAACAGCAACGGCCAGCTCGGGAACGGCACGACGGCGAGCAGCCTCGTGCCGACGCAGGTCACGGGTCTTGCATCCGGAGTGACCGCGATCGCCACCGGCGCTTCCTTCGGCTGCGCCTTGGCGGCATCGGGAGGCGTGACCTGCTGGGGCGACAACTCCTCGTTCGAGCTTGGCAATGGGCGCGCGATCGGATTTTCCAGTCCGATTCCCGTCATCGGCCTTTCCTCCGGAGCCGCGGCGATTTCCACGAATATCTATCACTCGTGCGCCGTGACGACGGCGGGCGCAGCGCGGTGTTGGGGATACAACGTGCTCGGACAGCTGGGCGACGGCACGACCAACAACAGCTCGGTTCCGGTTTCGGTCACGGGTCTTCCCTCGGCCCTTACGGCGATCGGCGCCGGTTACTTCTTCACATGCGCGCTGACCTCGGCGGGCGGCGTGCTGTGCTGGGGAGATAACGTCATCGGCCAGCTCGGCAACGGCACGACGAACGGCAGCCCCGCACCCACTGCGGTCTCGGGGCTTTCATCGGGAGTGCAGGCGATCTCGGTGCACACGTACCACACCTGTGCACTGACCACCGAGGGCGCCGTGCAGTGCTGGGGAGACAACGGGAGCGGCCAGCTGGGCGACGGCACGACGATCAACAGGTCGGATCCGGTTCCGGCCGCGACGCTCTCCTCCGGAGTGGTGGCGATAGCGGCGGGCGGTTATCACACCTGTGCGCTGACCACTTCGGGCGGCGTGCTGTGCTGGGGATACAACGCCTACGGGCAGCTCGGCAACGGCACTACGACCGACAGCCTCGTGCCCACTGCGGTCACCGGGCTTTCATCGGGTGTCAGTGCGATCTCCGCGGGCGATGAGCACACCTGCGCGCTCACGAATGCGGGCGCCGTATTGTGCTGGGGAGACAATCAATCCGGCCAACTCGGCAGCGGCACGACGACCAACAGCCCGGTTCCGGTTCCTGTCGCGGGACTTTCCTCCGGGGTGGCGACGATCGCAGCGGGCGGATTTCACACCTGTGCCCTTTCCAGCGCAGGCGACGTGCTGTGCTGGGGGTTCAACAGCTCGGGGGGATTAGGGGATGGCACATTCGCGAACCGAACGAAGTCGGTCGTCGTGGTTCGCGAGGGAGCGGCGGGAAACCTCGCGACCAATGACTGGTTTCTGGATCTCAAGCCCGGAGCCCCGATAACCATTCCTGCCGACAAGATTCCTTCCTACCTGGTCAATACATCGGGGAATGCGACAACTGCGATCGTGGACGTTACCGCGAGCGTTCGGTTTCGCTCGCAGGACGCGGGTCTTCCCATTTACGTCTTCGGATACGCGCCGGCTTCGCTCGTGAAGAGGGCGGTAACGGGGAAGGACGGGCCAACGTGCGTTCTCGTCCAGCTCAGCCCATCGGGGCAGTTGCAGCAGGCCTCGGCCTCGAACCTGAGTCTTGCGGGCAACGTCCTGTCGAGCCAGCAGCAATCGGTCAGCGTGCTGAACAGCGTGCCGGCCACGAACGTCGGCGGATCGACGCTGTGCGTGGGCACCGCGGCTACCAGCGCCCAATCGGTGGACCCCGCCAATAGCCGATGCGTCGCGACGGTGCCCGCGACCGTATCGGGCAACCCGGTTTGCCTTGCGCCGGAGCTCTCTTCGAGCGCTCCGGTGGCGAACGTTCCGGGCGCGTTGAGTGGACTGTGGTGGAATTCGAACGAGTCGGGCTGGGGAATCAACTTCACGCAGCGCAGCAACATCGTGTTCGCGGCGTGGTACACGTATGACGCTGCGGGAAATCCCAAGTGGTACGTAGCTCCGCATTGCCAGTTGCCGAGTGCCGCGAGCAACGGCAGTTGCACCGAGACGCTCTATGAAGTGAACGGGCCGACGTTCTTCGGCACGGCGTTCAACCCGGCGGCCACGCGTGTCGCGGCGGCCGGATCACTGCAGGTGAGCTTCACCAACGCGAATACCGGCGCGATGACGTACACGGTGTCCGGCCAGACTCGCACGGTAGCGATCGCGCGCCAGCCTTTCCCGCAGGGGACGACGCCCCCGCCCGTCGACTACACGGATCTCTGGTGGAATCCGGGTGAATCGGGCTGGGGGATGGCGATCACGCACCAGTTCAACGTGGCTTTCCTCGCGTGGTACGTCTATGACGCCGCGGGCAAGCCGGTGTGGTACGTGTCGACTTGCACCATGAATTCCGCGCAGACCGGATGCTCGGGCTCGCTCTTGCGCACGACGGGGCCGGCGTTTGGGCCCACGTTCAATCCGAGCCAGGTGCAGGTCTTCACAGCGGGCAGCGTCACCCTCGGCTTCACGGACCCGAACAATGCGACCCTCGGCTACACCCTGGGGGACGTCACCGCGACAAAGACCATCACGCGACAGCTTTTCTGACAAACGAAACAGACATGACTACGTGCATTTGGTGCAAATCGGCCAACGGGCAACCATCCGTTGAGCACATTATTCCCGAAGCTCTTGGCTGTCCGGACGGATTTGTCCTATCGGGTGGCGTGGTATGCAAGAGCTGCAATAGCAAGCTTGGCCAGGTCGACATCGCTGTCGCGGACGAATTCTACTTAATCCTGTTCCAAGCGAACGTTCCACGTAAGGGGGGCGGCCACCAGCTGTGGTCAATAGGGGAAATGTCGTTGGCACAGGTAGGAGCGCCGGCCCGGAAATCCACATCAATATGGAAAACTAAGCTGTCACACGAGTGGATGGAACTCGACTTGGAGCGTACAAACTCGAGATATCGCCGGCATACTACTTTCTGCCTGTGCCGTTGTCCGCCGATAAGCCGCCGCTCTAACGCACCTTATCCAGAATTCGGCCCCAGCTCGCGGCGCCGACGATGCGACAGACCTAAGTCTGCGATTCAAACTTGTTCGCAAAAGGAGCGCCTTGTCGCACTTGCTTCACCGCGCTATTACTCGTGTAGAAGCCCGTATTCAAATCCGCCGCATACCATCGCGCTTTCTTCGGCGGATAGTTCACCCAACCCTCCACCGCCATGACGTAATCGCCGCGGCTAAATTCGCCGGTATCGCTCCACGTCTCGTGGCTAATATCGACTTGATTGTCCAGCTGCGGCAATGTGCCGGTTCTCACGCGTCGACCATTGCAGAATGTCTCGTAGCCGACCGGTCCAGCGTCAGACTCATTCAAGCGGATGGCAAATTCAAAAACATCGCCGGCATTCGCCGTACCAAAGAATTTCCAAATGCCGTCGGCATTATCGTATGTATAAAGCCGATAAGCAGAGTTCGCGAGACTGCGCACCACGCCAACTTCGGTCCAATGTGGCTGAGTGCCGATGGCATGACCTATATGCGTGGTGAAGAGATTTTGCGTGGTCTTTCCGGCTTCGACCATGAGGCTATCGATTTTGACGATGAATCGAAGGCCGCTCCAAGTTTGATCGACCGTGTACGAACGGCCATCGATTTGCGTATCCACCGCTGTGGGTATGTGCGGAATCACAGGCCTGCTGGCGACGATCGGACTCCATTTGCGCGGCCGCATCGGATGATCCGCATCGGTAAGCGGCCCCTTGTATCCCGGCATGACTTCGACTTCTTTGTTTCGCGTGATGATAGTAAGGGAGCCGGGATTATTCATTTGGGAAAGGGCCTCCTATTGAGCTCAACCGGTCAGCTTGAGGGTCTCGTCAAAGGTGCTCCATACGAAGGATCAGGGAATACGAAATATTCTGCAAAGCGGTAGCCGCAAATTCGCTCACTACTCCGTGGCTGTGCAGTGGCTCCGCTCAAGCTCAAAGCGATAACTGCACTTGATAATGCTTGTTATCGCAAAATGTCCGCTTTCGGCCAGTAGCGGACGTAGCCGCAATCCAGCTCTGAAGAGCATGTCCAGGAGGGCGCTATACGGGAGGTCATTCACCTTACGGGTCACGTCCTTCGGATCGATCGCGATCGGTCATAGGCATAGGCGGGCCGCGTTGTCAGGCGCGCGTCGTCCACGGCGCCGCCGGCGGTGAAGTGGTACAGGCTCTGCCACGCGTTCCCCTGCAGCCCGAGCAGCGCGTGCATCTCGTCGTCGAAAAAGCAGCCGATTCCGGTGGCGCGGATCGCTGCGGCTTCGGCCTCGAGATAGAGCGCCTGCCCGAGCATTCCGCACTCCCAATAGAGGGTTCGATACCGCCACGGCTCGCGCAACGCGATCTCGTAATGGCTGAGCATCCCCAGCGCATAGCAGGAATCGGCGGCGATGTTCTGGTGACAGCAGATGAGCCGGGCTTGGGCGCGAAGGTCATAGGGCATGAGCAAGTAAAGCGGGAGCTGGGGCGGGCCGACCTTGTGCCACAGCCAATCGGGTCGAAGCGACGCCTTCAGCGGAGCGAGTGCTGCCGGGTCGCGCACGAGCATGTACAGGCCGGGATCGAGCGAGTCCACGCGATGAACCAGGATCGCCGGATGCACCTCGGCGGCCCAAGGGCAGGTGCCCCAGGGGGGCGCGCCGGAACGCGGCAGCGTAGCGTCGAGCATCGAGAAGAATGCTTCGGCGCTGATGCTGGTGGAGCCGTCGAATGCGACGGCGCTGCGCCGTTGCCGGAAAATTTGCGCCGCGCGGAGATCGCGCGCAGGCTCTCCGGCGGTCTCGTGCGCGATGGGCATCCGATCGACGCTCTCATGGTCAAGGTACGGCTTCTCGGTCAGCCGATGCGCCTGCTCGATATCCTGCCAATCGACGCGCTCCGAGCTCAGTTGATTGGGCTTGCCATACCAGCGCGATGGAGTGGGCGGTAGTTCCGCGGGCAAAGACTCTCCCGCGGAGATCCATATCAAGCAATCCGGTGCCTCGGCTTCGGCCGAGCCCGCGTCGCGATCGAGACCAAGCAGCGCTGCGATCTGCCGGTCGCTCGGCACGGTAAGTACGCGCGAGCGCCAGCCCAGCGCCGCTGCGGCGTAGCTCACCGCGGCGATGGCATGGCCGCAGTCGTGCTGGCAGTAGCGAAACGCTCGCATGCCGTACTTCCACGCTTCGCGCCAGGTGATGCTCGCGAGTCCAATCAGAAATCCGTGCAACTCGATTGGCTTGTCCCAACTGCCGCGGCGCTCGAGCGCGTGATCGCAACTCACGTAGTGATAGACGCCAGCCGCGAGGTCCGGCACGCCGGCCGTTACGAGATAGCCTTCGGTCGGATGGAGATTTCCGCTCGAGGGATTGCAGCGCAGCGCCCACGTCGTCTCGCCGTAGGCCTTCCAGGCCGAAATGCCGAGCGACAGCTCGAACAGGATCGCGATCGAATCGAGGTTGAACGGGCGCGGCGCGGGCAGCCGGCCGCGGCGCAATGCGCCATAGCGCGTCTCGAGGTCGTCCGCGAGAAGCGCTAACTCGGTGCGCTCGGTGCCTTGATAGCGTCGGAATGGATTTGGCTGATTGGCCCAGTCGAGCTGTCCCGGACCCGGCGCGTAGCGGTCGAGACGATGCTTGCTGCGCTCGTGGTAGTCGGAGAGCGTGTAATCGGCCATGGACGAGCGGGAGCTGCGATTGGCTAGTGCCAATTCTGGTGCCAAAATGGGGGAATTGCGAGTATCGAGGGGGATGACCTGTGAAAACCGCAGCGCAGATCCTTAGCTCGAAGCCCGACCGGACCATCCACACGATCACACCGGCGGCCTCGGTTTACGACGCGTTGAAACTCATGGCGGATAAGAACGTCGGGGCGCTCCTGGTCATCGAGGGGGAGAAAATCGCCGGGATCATCACCGAGCGCGACTACGCGCGGAAAATGATCCTCATGGGCCGGGCATCCAAAGACACGCCGGTGCGCGACATCATGGCTTCCGAGGTCCTGTACGTGCGCCCCGACCAGACCAGCGAGGAATGCATGGCGCTCATGACGGAGAACCGGATTCGTCATCTGCCCCTCATCGACGGTGGCAAGCTGGTCGGCCTCATCTCCATCGGGGACCTGGTGAAAGACATCATCTCCGAGCAGCGATTCACCATCGATCAGCTCGAGCACTACATCAGAGGCGAGCGGTAAGAAACTAGGTCAATGGGCCTCGTTTTCGTCGCGTGTGCTCTCCAACCGAACGGCCGCTCTGGGTCGAAAGCGGACATGGCTGTGCGAGCCCGCTTGATCAAAACGTCTGCCGCGTGATGGTCTTGCTGGCGGTCACACCGTTGACGGTGTACGAAAGTACCCCGTTGTTGGCGTCGGTGAAGCGCAGATCCACCGTTCCCACGCTAAAGACCTGGATTCGCGAGGAATCGAACGCCGGCCCAAACACCGGTCCCGTCGTGCGATAGAGAGTGCCGGAGCAACCACTGCCGCTGACCGTGCAGCGCGACGCGACGTACCACATCGGCTTGCCCGCGTTGTCGTAGACGTACCAGGCGAGGAACATCACGCCGAACTGGTGCGTCACTGCCATGCCCCATCCCGACTCGCTGGGGTTCCACCACAGATCCGTGTAGTCCACCGCCGGGGCCATCGTGCCGGTCTGAAACGCCTGCCGCACGATCGGCACCGTGCGGCTCTGGCCGCTCACGGTGTAACCGAGTGAGGCGTTGTCTGCATTCTGGAAAACTAAGTGAATCGTTCCAGCCGTCACCACCTGCACCGCCTCGGGAATGAATGGCGTGCCCAAGAAGGTCGGTCCGCTGACTTCGTATAGCGAACCATTGCAGGTGCCGCTGGTTCCCGTGACGCCCGAAGGCAGAGCGCAACTGTCGGCGACATACCACTTGGGGTTGCCTGAGCTGTCATACGTGTACCACGCCGCGAAGACGATGTTGCGCCGCTGCGTGAAGTTGATCCCCCATCCGGATTCATTGGCATTCCACCAGATTCCGCTCAGGGCGCCAGGAGAGTCGGGCGCCGCCCCGGCCAATAACGTCGCTGTGCATTGCGAAGGCCCGGTCACGCTGATGACACCCTCATACGCGCCATTGGCGAACATCGTGCTCGCGTTCGTGCCGTATCCGACGAGGAACGAGGTTCCAGCCACGCTGGGAGTCGAGACGGAGTTAAGAATCGTGACCGCCTGGCCTTGCGATGTAAGCACGGTCGTCGTGTAGGCCTGCATGGTGGACGCGGTGACTCCCGTGAGTTGCCCATTGGCATTGATCTGGGCAAGGACACAAGGGTCGGCGCCATCCAGCGGCTCGATTGGGGGGGCCGCTGCGGGCAGGCCGTACTTGGCTGCCGCCCTGGCGAGCACACTTGCCGGCACATGCGCGAAGACGAACACGCTTGCGGTGGTTCCCACATCCTGCGGACGCGGCTGGATCTGGGCGGCCGCACTCGCAACGGCCGGCGTGATGCTGGTGGTCACCGTCATCGGAAAGACGGACCTGGTCACTGCCACGACGGCGCCGGCCGAAGCACCCGTTCCAGCGCTATTGAGCCCAGCCACGCGATAGGCCGTGGTTACCTGCGGCGAGACGGTGCAAAACGGCGTCGTTGCGCCGGCGCACGTGCCGCCGGCCCACGCGTAGGAACTGGCCGCCGGGTTGCAAGTGACGGTCAGGAAAGATGAGGCGCCCGCGATAATCGAAGCTGGCGCGGCAATCAAGCTGCACACCGGCGTGGCGCCGGACGTTACCGTCACGGTGACGCTTGCCGTGTTCCCTGTGCCCCCTGCGTTGCTTCCCACGACCGAGTAGGTGGTGATAACCGTTGGAGACACAGTCCCGCTCGCGACCGCGGCGCCGAACCCAGCGTTTGCCGACCATGCGTAGGACGTTGCTGCGGGTGTGCAACTGGCCGTCAGGCTAGACGATGCGCCCGCGATGATCGAGGCTGGCGAAGCGATGAGCGTGCACACGGGTGGCGACGGGAGGGCCGCGGTGACGGTCACCGACGCGGTGGCGGGCGGGCTCGTCCCGGACGCATTGGTCGCCGCCACGGAGTAGGTGTACGTCCCCGCGGAGCTGATCGCTGGGAACGACGCGGTCACGGTGCTCCCGCTGCCCACCACCGCGGGCGCCCCTGCGGACGATGACCAGCTATAGCTTGTCGGCGAGTTCGCGCATGCCGCGGCGAGCGAAACATTGGTCGCAGTCCCGGCGAAAAATGCACTCGGTGTCGCGTTCAGCGTGCACGTCGGCGGGGGGACGATTTGGCACGCTTGCCAGTTCACCCCGGTTGCGGTATCCCACGCCACATCGATGGCTGCAGAGCCACTGGTGGTCAAGCTGTTGCTGCACAGGGTACTCCCGCCGGGAGTCAAAGAAGCTGGCGGAGCCGGAACCGGCCCGATCAACTGGTTGTTATTAACACGAAACTGTTGCAATGCTGTCAACCCGCTCAGCGAGGGGATGGATCCAGTCAACTGGTTTGAGATGGCCTCAAAGTTTTGCAATGCCGTCAACCCGCTCAGCGAAGGAATTGGTCCAGTCAACTGGTTGCTATCGACAGCAAATGCTCGCAATGCCGTCAACCCGCTCAGCGAAGGGATTGATCCAGTCAACTGGTTGACGCTGACATTAAAGAATTCCAATGCCGTCAACCCACTCAGCGACGGGATGGGTCCAGTCAACTGGTTGCCATCGACAGCAAATTCTCGCAATGCCGTCAACCCGGTCAGCGACGGGATGGGTCCAGTCAACTGGTTGTTGAAGACATCAAAGAATTGCAATGCCGTCAACCCGCTCAGCGAGGGGATTGATCCAGTCAACGGGTTGCCGAAGACAGAAAAGTATTGCAATGCCGTCAACCCGGTCAGCGAAGGGATCGATCCAGTCAACTGGTTGTTCATGACCGCAAAGGTTTGCAATGCCGTCAACCCGCTCAGCGAAGGGATTGGACCAGTCAACTGGTTGCCGAAGACAGAAAAGTATTGCAATGCCGTCAACCCGCTCAGCGAAGGGATCGATCCAGTCAACTGGTTGGTGGAGACATCAAAGTATTGCAATGCCGTCAACCCGCTCAGCGAAGGGATTGATCCAGTCAACTGGTTGCCGAAGACATTAAAGTATTGCAACGCCGGAAGACCTGAGAGCGCGGGCAACGTTCCAACCAGGTTATTCGAGAATAAGGTAATCGTCACAACGTTGTTCTGCGCTCCATCACAAGTTACGCCAAACCAGGTGCATTCCGTTCCCACCCCACCATTCCAGTTCGTCGCGTTCGTCCACGATGCGCCATTGGTCGAGGCGTAGAGATTGGTCAACATCGTTCGTTGGGAGGCAGGTATCACAGCCTGCGCCGTTAACGCCCAGCTCGCGAGGAAGAGCAAGAGCCATAGGCGCAGCCGCAGAATCCTTATGAAAACGGCCGCGAAGCAATGCGCCCTTGCACCAAACATCCAAGCAAAATCGACCGTCTTGATTGACTGACTTTTCAATTTCGTCCCCCCTCGGTCAATGCTAGGCCGATGGAGAAGCTTAGACAATTGCCCGGGGGATCTTGCATCGCGCGGAAGTCGGACGTATTCTGGTGGCGGGGATGTGCGGGATCCCCGGGTTCATTCCCTTCAAGACGGTGCCTCCGTCCAAGACCTGCCGAAACGACTCTTGGAGGCTCCGCATGCGCTACAACCTCGCTCCCATCCACTGCCGGCCCTGGCTTCTCAACGGCCTGTCGCAGCGACTCATCGAAAGCCATTACGAGAACAACTACGGCGGCGCCGTGCGCCGGCTGAACGCCATCGACGCGAAGCTCGCGGCGCTCGACTTCGACAAGGTGGCCGCATTCGAGCTGAACGGGCTGAAGCGCGAGGAGCTGGCGGCGCTCAACTCGTCGCTGCTGCACGAGCTCTACTTCGCGTGCCTGGGCGGAGAGGGGAAGATGAACGACGAGATGGCGGGCGCGCTCGCCGCGGACTTCGGCACGGCGCAGCGCTGGCGCGCGGAGTTCACGGCGATGGCGCGCGCGCTGGGCGGCGGGTCGGGCTGGGTCCTGGTGAGCTACGTGCCGCGCGACGGGCGGCTCGTGAACCAGTACGCGTCGGATTACTCGCAGTCGATCGCGGGCGCCATTCCGATCCTCGCGCTCGACATGTACGAGCATGCGTACCACATGGACTTCGGCGCCAACGCCACCGCCTACTCGGACACGTTCATGCGCAACCTCGACTGGAATGCGGTGCGGCTGCGTTACGAAGATGCGTGCAAGGCGGCGGCGCCGCGGCCGCTGGAGCAGGAGGAATTCGCCGACGTTCCCGCGGTGGGCGTCGAGGAAGTGAAGGCCATGCGGGAATCCGGGGCGCCGGTGCAGGTGATCGACGCGCGGCCGCGGCACTACTTCACTCGGACCCCGGAGATCATGGCGGGCGCGGTGTGGCGCGATCCGGATCGCCTGCAGGAGTGGATCGGGGAGATCGCGCCCGACAAGCCCGTGGTCGTGTTCTGCGCCTACGGCTTTCACGTGGGATGCCGCACTGCGCGGGACCTGAGGGCTCGAGGGCTGGATGCCCGCTACCTCGCCGGCGGCCACTCGGCGTGGAAGGCGATCGGGGGCGAGCTGGAGATGCACGCCTGAAGCGCCCCTAAAATGGCGGGCCCCCGCATGTTAAAATCGAGGTCCCGCCGGAGAACCCCAGACAATGCAAGCATTCGATCGCGACCTCGACGTCCGCGGCCTCAACTGTCCGCTCCCCATCCTGCGCGCCAAGAAGGCGCTGGGCGATCTCACCGCGGGCCAGGTCCTGAAGGTCGTGGCCACCGACCCCGGCTCCGTGAAGGACTTCCAGGCCTTCTGCAAGCAGACCGGCAACGAGCTCCTCTCGCATAGCGAGGGCGCCGAGTTCACCTTCTTCATGAAGAAAAGATAACTGGGGATAACCGGGGACAGACCTCGGTTACTTTTCGACATGCGATAAATAACCGAGGTCTGTCCCCGGTTATTCAGTCCAGGAAGAGGTCCTGGAAGAGGGGCACGCCGGGAGAGACGGCGTAGCGGTCGAAGTCCTTCACGCCCTCGGCCTTCAGCACGTCCTCGTCGATATAGAAGTTGCCGGTGTGCGTGCGCGCGTCGCTGGTGAGGATCGCATGGGCGGCGTCGGACATGATGTCGGCCTTGCGGCTCGCGCGCAGGATCGCCGCGGGGAAGTGGACTTCGACGGCGGCGGTGGCGATGGTCGTGCGCGGCCAGAGCGAATTCACCGCGATGCCGTCGGCCTTCAGCTCCTCGGCCATCCCCAGCGTGCACATGCTCATGCCGTACTTCGACATGGTGTAGGCGACGTGCCCCGCGAACCACTTGGCCTTCATCGAGAGCGGCGGCGAGAGCGTGAGGATGTGCGCGTTCGACGACTTCTTCAGCCACGGGATCGCCGCCTGCGAGCAGAGGAAAGTCCCGCGCGCGTTCACGCCGAGCATGAGGTCGAAGCGCTTGGCGGGCGTGGCGAGCGTCGGCGTGAGGCTGATGGCGCTCGCGTTGTTCACGAGGATGTCGAGCCCGCCGAAGGTCTTCGCCGTGAGGTTCACGGCCTCCACGATCGCGTTCTCGTCGCGCACGTCGAGCTGGATCGCGAGCGCCTTGCCCCCGGCTTTCTCGATCTCGGCAGCCACCGTGTGGATCGTCCCGGAGAGCTTCGGATGAGGATCGGAAGTCTTGGCCGCCACCGCGACGTTGGCCCCGTCGCGCGCCGCCCTCAACGCGATCTCGCGACCGATGCCGCGCGAGGCCCCGGTGATGAAGAGTGTCCTGCCCGCCAGCGTTTTCATGGGTTGCCCGTCCGCGTGTCCTCCGAGGCGGGGATGATACCCCGGCTCACGTAGAGCACGCGCAGGTGCGAGCGGAAGGTCGGCATCTGCAGGAAGAAGACGATGCCGGTCACGAGCGCGATGGAGCCCAGCAGCATGAAGGTCTTCGGCGCGCCGATGTGGTCCGCCACCCAGCCCGCCGTGTAGTGGCCCAGCGGCGCCGTGCCGATGAAGAACATCGTGTAGTAGCTCATCACGCGGCTTCGTTTCTCCTCGTCCACCACGGTCTGCAGGATGGTGTTGCATGAGGCGCCGGTCATGAACATGCCGTATCCCGTGATCGCCATGAGGAAGGCGGAGAGCCAGATGTTGCGAGAGAGCCCGAAGCCGATCATGCCGACGCCCGCCGCCAACGCCGCGACCGGGAGCCGTCGCCCGAGGCCGCGCACGCTGGTGCGCCGCGCAAGCCCGATGGCGGCGAGGAACGCGCCCAGCCCCACCGTGCCGATGAAAAGCCCCACCAGCGCCGCGCCCTCGCCGAAGGTGCGCACCGCCATGGCGGGCATGAGCGTCGCGTAGGGGCTCACCGAGAAGCTCACCGCGGCGAGCGTGAAGAGCATGCGCCGCACCGGCAGCAACCCCATGGCGTAGCGCCAACCTTCGGCGAGATCGTGCAGTGGATGCGAGGGCGGGCGCTTCGCGCGCGGGCTCACCTTGAGGCTCATGAGCGCCGCCACCACCGCGATGTAGCTCACCGAGTTCACCGCAAAGCACACCGTCTCGCTGAACGCGGCGATGAGGAGCCCGCCGATCGAGGGGCCGATCAAGCGCGTGCCGTTCATCAGCATGGAATTCAGCGCGATGGCGTTGGGAAGGTCCTCGCGTTTGTCGATGAGCTGCACGAAGATCGATTGGCGCGTCGGCGTCTCGAAGGAGTTGCACACGCCGCCGAAGAAGGCGAGCCCGGCGAGCTGCCACATGGTGATCAAGTGCATGCCGGTCAGCACCGCGAGGATCGCCGATTGCACACCCAGGAGCGTGAGCACCGTGATCAGCATCTTGCGACGGCTCACGCGGTCGCCGAGCACGCCCGCGAAGGGGCCGAGGAAGAGGTGCGGCGCGTTGTTGAGGAAGCCGATGAGGCCCGTGAACCAGGTGGAGCCCGAGAGCCGGTACGCGAGCCACATCACGGCCACCGATTGCACCCAGGTGCCGATCATCGAGATCGCCTGGCCCGTGTAGTAGCGGCGGAAGTTGGGGGAGGCGAGCGCCCTGAGGCTATGGGGTAGCGGCACGCCGCGTTATCCGAGCTTCCCGAGCTGGGTGTTCACGTCCGCGTGCTTGGCCTCGAAATCCGCGAGGCGCTTCTTCTCCTGCTCCACCACCGCCGGCGGCGCGCGATCCACGAAGGACGCGTTGCCGAGCTTGGCCTTCGCCTTCACGATCTCGCCGGCGAGGCGCTCGGCTTCCCTCGCGAGGCGCATCTTCTCCGCGTCGCGATCGATCTCCACGTGCAGCATGAGCTTGGCGCTCCCGGTGATCGACACCGGCGCGTCCTCGCGCGGCAGCGACGCCACGAAGCGCACTTCCGAGATCCGCGCGATGGCGGCGATGGCGGCCTCGTGCGCGACGAGCGCGGGCTTGTGGTCGGCGATGTAGAGCGGCACCTTCGCGGCGGGCGAGACGCCCATGGTGGAGCGCAGGTTGCGCGCGGCGTTGATGACTTCCTTCACCATCGCGATCTCCGCCTCGGCGCCCTCGTCGATGCGCTCGAGCTGCGGGACGGGGTAGGTCGCCACCATGATGCTCGCACCTTTCTTCCCCGCGAGCGGGCCCACCGTCTGCCACAGCTCCTCGGTGATGAAGGGGATGAACGGGTGCGCGAGCCGAAGCGTCGCCTCGAGCACGCGCATCAGCGTGCGCCGCGTGGCGCGCTGTTGGGCCTCGTTGCCGCCGGCGAGCTGCACCTTGGCGAGCTCCACGTACCAATCGCAGTACTCGTCCCAGACGAACTCGTAGACGGTGCGCGCGGCCACGTCGAAGCGATACTCGGCGAGGCTCTCGACCACGTCCTTCTCCGCGCGCTGCAGGCGGCTCGCGATCCAGCGGTCGGCCACCGAGAACTCCAGCGGCAGGGACTCGTCGAGGCCCACGTCCTTGCCCTCGGTATTCATGAGCACGAAGCGCGAGGCGTTCCAGAGCTTGTTGCAGAAGCTGCGGTAGCCCTCGCAGCGCTTCAGGTCGAAGTTGAGCGTGCGCCCGAGCGTGGAGAGCGAAGCGAACGTGAAGCGCAGCGCGTCGGCGCCGTAGGCGTCGATCCCCGCCGGAAACTCGCGCTTGATGCGCTTGGCCGCAGTCTCCTTGTGCGAGGCGAGCATGAGCCCCTGCGTGGATTTCTCCAGCAGCGGCTCGAACGCGATGCCGTCGATCACGTCGAGGGGGTCGATGGTGTTGCCCTTCGACTTCGACATCTTGTTGCCCTCGGCGTCGCGCACGATGGCGTTGATGTAGACGTCGCGAAACGAGGTCTCGCCGGTGAACTGGAGCGTCGTCATGATCATGCGCGCGACCCAGAAGAAGATGATGTCGAAGCCGGTGACGAGCACCGTCGATGGGAGGTAGAAGCGCCGCTCGCGCTCGAACGCCTTCTCGTCGGGCCAGCCGAGCGTGGTGAACGGCACCAGCGCCGAAGAAAACCACGTGTCGAGCACGTCGGGATCGCGCGCCTCGGGCCTGATGGTCTTTCCCGCGGCGGTGGCGTGCTTCAATGCCTCCTCGAATGTGCGCCCCACGAAGGGCGTGCCGTCGTCGGCGTACCACGCGGGGATCTGGTGGCCCCACCAGAGCTGGCGCGAGATGCACCAGTCCTGGATGTTGCCGAGCCACTGGCCGTAGATCTTGGCCCACTCCCCGGGGACGAAGCGTGTCTCGCCCTTGGCCACCGCGTCGAGGCCCGCCCTCGCCATGCCGTCCATGCGCACGAACCATTGGTCCGAGAGCATCGGCTCGACGATGGCGTTGCTGCGCTCCGAGCGCGGCACCATCAGCTTGTGCGGCCGGGCGCTCTCCATGAGGCCCAGCGATTCGAGGTCCGCCAGCACGCGCTTGCGGGCCTCGACGCGATCGAGGCCCTGGTAGGGAAGGGGCGCGTTCTCGTTCACGCGCGCTTCCAGCGTGAAGATGTTGAGCGGTACCAGGCCGTGTCGCACGCCCACCTGGAAGTCGTTGGCGTCGTGGGCCGGCGTGATCTTCACCACGCCCGTGCCGAACTCGCGATCGACATACGTATCGGCGATCACCGGGATTAGCCGATCGGCGAGCGGCAGGCGCACCTTCGAGCCGACGAGCTTCGCATAGCGCTCGTCCTCGGGATGCACCGCCACCGCGACGTCGCCCAGCATCGTCTCGGGACGCGTGGTGGCGACGGTGAGATGGCCCGAGCCGTCCTCGAGCGGATAGCGGATGTGCCAGAGCGTGCCGTTCTCCTCGCGGCTCTCCACCTCGAGGTCGGAGACGGCGGTCTGGAGCTTCGGGTCCCAGCTCACCAGGCGCTTGCCGCGATAGATGAGGCCCTGCTCGAAGAGGCGCACGAACACTTCGAGCACGGCACGCGAGCGCGGCTCGTCCATGGTGAAGTACTCGCGCGACCAGTCGCACGAGGCGCCCAGGCGGCGCATCTGGCGCGTGATGGTGGAGCCGGACTCTTCCTTACAAGCCCACACGCGCCTCACGAATTCCTCGCGGCCCAGCGCGCGCCGCGACGTGCCCTCGGCCTCCAGTTGCCGCTCCACCACCATCTGCGTCGCGATCCCGGCGTGGTCGGTGCCCGGCTGCCAGAGGACGTTGTAGCCCTTCATGCGGTGGTAGCGCGCGAGGATGTCCATCAGCGTCTGCTGGTACGCGTGCCCCATGTGCAGAGTGCCGGTCACGTTGGGCGGCGGCAGCTGGATCGAGAAGGACGGCCGCTCGGTATCGAAGCCGGCCTTGAAGTAGCCCGCCGATTCCCACACGGGATACCAGCGCGACTCGATGGCGTGCGGATCGAAGGCTTTGGCGAGTTCCATGGAAGTGCTCAGGGGGGCGGGCGGTTCCTGAAGGCGTCGGCGATGGCGACGTTGATCGCGTTGGCGAGGTCCTTGCGCAGGTCGCCGATGGCTTCGACCACCGCCGCGTGCACCTGCGGCACGATGCGCTGCGCGAGCCGCGCCTCGAGATCCTTCGCGAGGTGGCCCTCGACCTCGGCCATCACGCGATGGACCACGTCGCGCGCGAGATCGCCCGTGGCCTTGGCCGCGTTCGGGTCGTCGACGAGATCGGTGAGGACCGGCACTCCGCTCGTCTCGGTGCCCACCGGCGAGCGGCGCCGCAGCAGCGCATCCGCCTTGTCCAGAACATCCTTGCTATCGGGATCCAACGCCTTCTCCTTCAGCCTTCGATGTCGTTCACCTGGATGTCGTAGCCGCGCTTCTTGTAGAACGCGTAACGGGAGCGGGCGCGCTCCTTGTCCGCGTCGTCCGTGGCGACGATCTCCAGCAGCCGCTCGAAGGACGCGAAGAAGGGCGGCCATTCGTCGGCGAGGTTCAACAGCACGTCGTGGTGCGGCAGCGCATCGCCGGAGGTGGCGAGCACCACGGGCGTTTGCGCCGCGAGCGGCGAATCGGCGAAGCAATGCGGCACGAAGCCCGTCGCCTGGTAGGTCCACAGGTTGCGGTCGAAGTCCGAGAGCACCTTCGCGTCCGGCGAATAGACCACGAGCTTGCCGGCCTTCGCGTAGGCCTTCGCCGCGAGGCGGCAGGCGAGGCGCTGCTTGTCCCCGGCGTAGCGGTAGAAGTCGATCCGCGTCACGCCGCGCGCTTGATGAGGAAATGCGAGAGGAGGGCGACCGGGCGGCCGGTGGCTCCCTTCTCGGCGCCGGACTTCCACGCGGTGCCGGCGATGTCCAGGTGCGCCCACGGATACGCCTTGGTGAAGCGCGAGAGGAAGCACGCCGCGGTGACGGCGCCGCCGGCGCGCGTGCCGATGTTGGGCATGTCCGCGAAGTTCGACTTGAGCGCGTCCTGGTATTCGTCCCACAGCGGCATGTGCCACGCGCGGTCCCACGAGCTCTCGCCCGCGGCGAGGAGCTCGCGCGCGAGCGGGTCGCTGTTGCTGAAGAGCCCCGTGGCGACGTGGCCCAGCGCGATCACCATCGCGCCCGTGAGGGTCGCGATGTCCACCACCGCCGCGGGCTTGTACTTCTCCACGTAGGTGAGCGCGTCGCAGAGGATGAGGCGGCCCTCGGCGTCGGTGTTGAGGATCTCGACCGTCTGGCCGGACAGGGTGGTGACGATGTCGCCCGGCTTGATGGCGTTGCCGTCGGGCATGTTCTCCGTGGCGGGCACCACGCCCACCACGTTCAGCGGCAGGCGCATGAGCGCGATCGCCTTCAGGGTGCCGAGCACGCTCGCCGCGCCGCACATGTCGAACTTCATCTCGTCCATCTCGGCGCCCGGCTTCAGCGAAATGCCGCCGCTGTCGAAGGTGACGCCCTTGCCGACGAGCACCACGGGCGGCGCGTCGCGCTTGGCGCCCTGGTATTCCATGACGATCAACTTGGGCGGCTGGCGGCTTCCCTGCGCCACCGCGAGGAAGGAGCCCATACCGAGCTTCTCGAGGTCCTTCTGCTCGAGGATCTCGACCTTCATGCCGTGGCGCTTGCCCAGGTCGATCGCCTGCTCGGCGAGATACGCGGGCGTGCACACGTTGCCCGGAAGGTTGCCGAGATCGCGGGTGAGCGCCATGCCTTCGGCGATCGCCTGCCCGCGCGCGGCCGCGATCTCGCCCTCGGCGATGTCGGCGCGCTTCGGGACGTGCAGCGAGACCTTGCGCAGCGCCCGCTTGGCCTCCGGCGCCTTGCTCTTCATGCGGTCGAAGCGATAGAAGCCCTCGGCCACCGCGAGCACCGCGTGCTCCACTTTCCACGAGACGTCGCGGCGCTTCACCACCAGCTCGGTGAGGCAGATGCATGCGTCGGTGGCGCCGGTGGCGCGCAGCGCGCGCACCGCGGCGAGCATCGCCGTTCGGTACTGCGCCTCGCCGAAATCGCGCTCGCGCCCCAGGCCCACCAGCAGCACGCGGTCGGCCGAGATCTGCGCGACCTTGTGCAGCATGAGCGTGGCGCCGAGCTTGCCGTCGAGGTCGCCGCGGCGCAGCACTTCGTTGATGAAGTGGCGCGAGGCGCCATCGATCGCCTGCGCGGAGGGCGAGAGCTTGCGCGCGTCGAAGATGCCCACGACCACGCAGCCGGTGCGCTGCTTCTCGGGGCTCCCGCTCTTTATGCTAAATTCCATTTGCTTTCCTAGGCTTGGAGGGCGGCGAAAGACACGGATTATCTCACGCCGCGCCACCCCGCCGCTCACCGAACCCCGCCCATGATCTTCCAGAGAAGCCTCGTCCGCGAATTCAGCCTGATCGCGATCGCCGTCGTCGGCGTCCTGCTCGCGATCATCCTGACGCGCCTATTGATCCTCATGCTCGGTCGCGCCGCCGGCGGCGAGATCCTGCCCGAGGCGGTGCTGGGCCTCATCGCGTTCGGCGTGCTCACGTACCTGCCGATCCTGCTGGGCATCGCGGTCTTCATCGCGGTGCTGCTCGCGCTCACCCGCAGCTACCGCGATAGCGAGATGACGGTGTGGTTCACCTCGGGGCTCTCCATCGCCTCGTGGGTCAAGCCCGTGCTGCAGTTCGCGCTTCCCGTGGCGCTCATCTGCGCGCTCCTCTCGCTCGTGCTCTCGCCGTGGTCGCTCGCGCAGAGCCAGGAGTACCAGCGCCTGCTGGAGAGCCGCGACGAAGTGTCGAGCGTCACGCCCGGCATCTTCCGCGAGTCGAAGAATTCCGACCGCGTGTTCTTCGTCGACAAGCTCTCCGAGGGCGACGACGTGGTGAACAACGTCTTCGTGCAGTCCATGCAGAACGACCAGCTCGGCGTGATGGTGGCGAAGAAGGGCTACATCGAGACCGCGGCCAACGGCGACCGCTTCGTGGTGCTCTTGAACGGCCGGCGCTACGAGGGCACGCCCGGCGCGCTCGACTACCGCACCGTGGACTTCGAGAAGTACCTGCTGCGCATCGAGCCGCGCGAGGCGAAGCGCATGGCGCCCAGCACCAAGGCGATGACAACCCTCGAGCTCCTGGTCGAGAGGAAGCCCGAGCAGATCGCGGAGCTGCACTGGCGGATCGCGCTCCCGCTCGCCGTCGTCATCATGGCGCTCTTCGCGATCCCGCTCTCCTTCGTGAACCCGCGCTCCGGGCGCTCGTGGAACCTCATATTCGCGGTGCTGATCTACGCGGTCTACAACAACCTGCTGTCGATCTTCCAGGCGTGGACCGCCTCCCAGCGCATCCCCGGGTGGCTGGGCCTATGGCCCGTGCACGTGACGATGGTCGCGATCGTGGCGCTGCTTTTCTACAAGCAGCTCTACGGATTCCAGTGGCTCGCGACGGGGAGAACGGTGCCGGCCAAGGTATAATTTCGCCCGGAATTGTCATTCCGGCGTAGGCCGGAATCCAATCACCCACTGTCATTCCCGCGGGCCCGTCATTCCCGCGTGAGCGGGAGTCCCAGTCTGCTGTTGCAGTGCCACGGAGAGGTGGATGAGCGGTTTAAGTCGCACGCCTGGAAAGCGTGTTTAGGTTAATAGCCTAACGCGGGTTCGAATCCCGCCCTCTCCGCCAGAAAGCTAGACTAAGACGCTGAACTTCTTGGTGTTCAGGGCTCCCGCCTTACCCTCTACCCACAAGCCTACCCACAAGCCATAAGGGGCACATTGGACGCCGTGGCAGCGCTAGCGGTCAGAGCGTGACATAAGCGACGCCAATAATGTCGCTTGAGACTCCGTTCGATACGCGCACATCCGTGGGCCAACTAGTCGATACAACAGCACGGGCTCCCGGGGCGAGGGACCCGCGACCGAGCCCTGCTCCTTCTCGGATTTGCATCGGCGCTACGGCGTGCGGAGTTGGTGGCACTCGACGTTGAACACCTTCAGTTCGTCAAGGAGGGGGTCATCGTCACTCTGCGCCGAGCCATTCTCGACTCCCAAAAATCGAGCGGTGCCGCCGCCCATTCGGGCCGAGATTACACTTAGCGGACTGCCTAGATTTCTGGGACCACCTCTAACACTGGTGCTAAGGAAGAACCGGTCGAAGCCGGCTTGACAGACACGCGAACGCGTATGGCGTCCCGCCATTGCGGGTTGATCGACAACGATTCAAAAGTTTAAGAAAAAGATTCTTGTGCCGCCGACTCGCGAGGATGAGCATCGGGACATGCGAATCGACCTCGATAATTTGCCATCCGACGCGAGCGTGCTGCATCGGTTGGTTCGCGAGATGGCGGCAGTCGTCGAACACCGCGATGGCGAGATCGAGCGCCTTCGCCTGATCATTCGTCAGCTTCAACGTGCGCAATTTGGGCGACGCTCCGAACGACTCGATCCGGATCAGTTTGCGCTCGCGCTCGACGATCTGACGGCCGATTTGGCGGCGGCAGCGGCCAATCAGGGCGGCATGGTGTCGACAGGGGAACTGAACGCCAGCATGCAGACGCGGCGCGGGCCGTTGCCCGAACATCTGGAGCGTGAGGACATCGTTCTCGATGTCGCCAACGAGACATGCGCCTGCTGTATCGAAATCGACTCCAACACCGTCGAGCGCGCCATTCGCCCCATCGCACTCAACTGAAAGAACGCACTCTTCGCGGGCTCGGACGGCGACGGCGAGCATTGGGCCATCATCGCTTCGCTGATCGAGACCTGTGAGCTCGCGGATATCAACCCGCAGAACTACCTCACCGACGTCATCGTAAAGATCGTCAACGGACATCCCAACAGCCGGATCGACGATCTTCTGCCGTGGGCGTATCAATCAGAACCCGCGATTAGCCGTGCGGCCTAAAAACATCATTTACACCGAGTCGCCGGATAGCGGACGTTGGTTTCGGCCTCGGCGCAGAGACTTTCGACCTGCGTAAGACTACTCACGAACGCGCGGCAGCCGCTGTGTACAGACGGAGCCCAAGTCAGGCTGAATCCGAGTGCCCCCGATCTGGACGTGCGCCGCGCACACACCATCGCGCTAGTACTACGAGCATCCAAATTACTGCGCAAAGTATCAGCAGCGCGACGATAAGTACTACAACCGGATGCGGCGCGATCGCTTTGGCCAAAAAGTAGATTTCATCCAGACGACGCAACGTATGGTCAGGTTGCATCTGCGAGAGATGCGGATGGTTGCCAAGCACAATCATGGCTGCTCGATCACCGTAGCTCGGCCAATCGGGAAGTCCACAGCCATTGGGCGAACCTGTCTTGGCGAAATGCGTCCAGCACCCAGCCAGCAAGTGTGACAAATCGCGATCCTGCCGGGACCAAACATTTCCCAAGTCGTGTCCGAACACGTAGGGCATTTCGTCCCCGTGTCGAGTGGCTTCGACACAACCCTCCTCGAGCGTGCATGGCGTTGGGTGATTGAAGTTGTAAAGATATACGGGTTTCCCCGCGCGTGTAGCCAGTCGTGCCCAAGTCCACATGTCCCAATGAAACCGCAAATCGCCTTCGAAGCGCTTGGCGGCGTTGTAGGCCGTTGCAGCCGTTTGACCAGGAGATGGGGCGGCGAGTTTGACAAACCACGAAGGAAAATCGTGGTCCAAGACCTTGTCGAAGTTTTCCGGCGTGACATGCTTTCCGGTCAAAAAAATCACGCCTTCGTCATGATTGGAACCAATCATGAAGGCCGATGGGTTGACTCGACCCTGTCGAAACGCGTCGGCGGGCGGTTCGTCGATCACGGTGCCGTCCATGATGATTCCCGGCGTGAATGGCACCTTCAGCAACGCAGCGGCGGGCATTTGCCGTAGTGCTGCGATGGATGTGGCGCCTGCACGCTTCATAAAGGCAACGCCATTCTCTTCCGCGCCGCTTTCGGTCAGATCCGGAACTATCTCCATCGGTTCCAACAGCCCGCCACTTTCGCCAATGGCGTAACGAAAGAGCCCCTTTGCCAGTGGCGATACGCTTAACGCACTGATCGAGATCGAACCGGAAGACTGTCCGAACACCGTGACATGGGAAGGGTCGCCACCAAAGGCAGCGATGTTCTTGTGAACCCATCGCAGCGCCGCGATCTGGTCGAGCAGCCCATAATTGCCGGTGCTGTGTCGTGGCGATTCTTGTGCAAGTTGCGGATGCGCAAGAAATCCGAACACACCAAGGCGATAGTTGAAGGTGACGACAATGACGCCGTGACTTGCGAGTTCATCACCGGCGTAGAGCGGCGTGGAGCCTGAGCCGTTGTCCAGGCCACCGCCGTAAATCCACACCATGACTGGCAGTTTATCCGACGCGCTGTGCGGGGGCACCCAAAGGTTCAGGTCAAGACAATTCTCGCTCATCGGTTCTGCCGGAGCGTCGGCAGGGTACATGCCCTGTTGCATGCATCGTGGAGCAAAGTGATCCAGCAGTTTCACGCCAGACCACGCTTGTGCCGGCTGTGGTGCCCGCCAGCGAAGTTTGCCAACGGGAGGTGCGGCAAATGGCATGCCTTTGTAGACAGTCAGATCGCCCCATTGGACTCCTTGCACCCAGCCACGATCCGTCACGACAGCGCTCATTGCGGTGCTGCACCAGCAAACGGCCAAAGTGAAAAACAATACCTGCCAAGCAAGCTTGCTCCTGACGCTCATCAGGCTGGTCAATCGATACGCGTGCGCATGCATTGGACCTCCTAACGCAGCACGGACACCGACAGGTTCCCTCATCATCTCATCGTGCTCTCGGGATCAGGTCGCGAAGGACCAGATCGACGGATTTGGTCGCGCCCACTCTGTGCACTTCCAGATGTATCCGCGTTCCGGGCTTCCCCTCGCGTAACGATTGTCGCCAGTCGCTCAGCGAGATTTGTCCTGCTGGCGTACCGTCGACCGCCACAATCAAAGAGGTGGTCCCAGAAATCTAGGCAGTCCGCTAAGTGTAATCTCGGCCCGAATGGGCGGCGGCACCGCTCGATTTTTGGGAGTCGAGAATGGCAAAGCGGTCGAGAAGGAATCACGGAGCGGAGTTCAAGGCGAAGGCGG
>JBBRTF010000050.1:0-34824 GCA_038244725.1 Burkholderiales bacterium | reverse complement strand
AGCCCTTGCGAGCTGCAGGGACGGGCGATTTCGGGCCGCTTCGTCGTTGCTCGTCCTTGCAAGGTGACCTACCTTGCGTCGGACTCGGCGCCTGGAACCGTCACCGAAATCGACCCGTCGCACACCCCGGGAATAAATCAGGCCTTCCCTAGAGATTCGTGTTACTAGGCGAGAGGACGCGAAGGTCGAAGACCTTGATCAATTGTGTAAGCCGCTTTCGCACACCTACCCGAAGAAACTCGAAAATCGGCAATTCGAGGCTCATCTAAATATTGCAGGCGAGGGCAGTTCGAAAAACTTGAATCATTGGCTTTATGGCTATCGTGTCGAAACGGAGCCAAAAGGCAAAGTCGTTCAATTTAACGCGGACAATTTCTCATTTAGCTGGCTTCGCCCTTATGACACATGGGAATCGTTCATTGGAGAGGCGCGGGAGAATTGGGAGGTGTATGAACAACTCTGGAAACCAACATCCGTTGTCCGAATAGGAACTCGCTTCATAAATCGTATTGCTATCCCAACAGAAGCTCTGGACTTCGATGATTACTTCACCGCATTCCCTCGCATTCCGCCAAATCTGCCCCAAACACTTGTTACTTTTCTTTCAAAGATAGTTGTCCCTGTTGAAGGGGATCGGACCGCAGTGACAATTACGCTCGCGCTTGAAGATGAGCGTCCGAAGGACATGCTCTCGGTCATTCTCGACATTGATATTTCAAGGGAGGGTCCCAATCTTGATCCTGAAGAGTCCATTTGGAATGTAATTGATGGATTTCGGGATTTTAAAAACAAGGCGTTTTTCGATAGTCTGACCAACAAGGCTCTTGGCGCTTACATATGACCGCATTCGCTGCTTCTAATACCAAACCTTTCTTTGTTCCGGCCAATCCTAGCTACGGTGGGACGAGCGCGAGTGCTGCCTTTCTCGATAGAATGCTCTTTGTGGCGCTATCAAATTGGCAACGCGCCGCCGCCAACAAACTTCGTCTTAGCAGCCTCGACGAACAACTCGGCTTAATAATGCAAGAGTGCATCGTCCAGGGACGGGACGGATATGGAGCGCATCCGGTCTCACCTCTCGCCCTTCGCGAAGCAAAGCAACTTCTTGAGGTATTGCCCAAGAGTCTTTTGCCATTGGAAGTCGTTGCTGAACCTCATGGTGGAATTGCATTTCAATGGCAACTCGCTAACGGCCGATCCCTTGTCGTGTCCATGAATGGAACGAAGACCCTTGAGTTTGCGGCTATCTACGGCCCTGTAGACCAAGATCTGGGAAAGCGCTCGTTTGCTGGTCTTTTTCCGCCGTCGATTCTGGATTTGATTTCGAAGTTTCAATAGCCAGAATATATGGAAGAGGCGGTCGCCGATGCGGAGCCTATTGCGCGATTTTGCTTAAGCTCGCGTCAATTCGGAACGAATCCTGTGGCGGCGAAGCGCCCTCTTTTCATGCCCCCTGTGATCTCCGATTATCCGTATACCGGATCGGGGGAATCACAGAGGCGGAAATTTGGGGCCTTGGTAATACCTACGTCGCGCAGCCGCAAGATAAGTCGCTAAAGGGGCGCGCAAATCTCCTTGTGCTGCTGTGCCGTAGCAACAATCTGGATGTGGTGATGGCCCCTGACCCGCACGAGCGACATTCAGAGGTTGTGGGTTGGCCGGATGATCGCCTACGGCAACGCGCACTAGCCCTGCGATTGGCGAGCCAAGCTACTTTCGTCCTTGCACCCGCCTAGCTCGGTTTCCTTCGAAATCGGAAGACGCCGAGGCTTCCGAAGAGGTTCGGCATGAAGGTCCTGGCGCGCCCGCCGTGCAGCACGCGCTCGTCGAGGATCTCCGCGCCCACCTTCACGCACAGGTCCTCGAAGTCCTTCACCGTGCACAGGTGGATGTTGGGCGTGTCGTACCACTTGTAGGGAAGCGCCTTCGACACCGGCATGCGGCCCCGGAGGATGTCGAGGCGGTGGCGCCAGTAGCCGAAGTTCGGGAACGTCACGATCCCTTCGCGTCCGACGCGCAGCATCTCGGTCAACACGCTCTCGGCGTTCCTCATCGCCTGCAGGGTCTGCGAGAGGATCACGAAGTCGAAGGCGCCGTCCTCGAAGTTGGCGAGGCCGCTCTCGATGTCCATCTGGATCACCGCCACGCCGTGTTTCACGCTCGCGAGCACGTTGGCGTCGTCGATCTCGATGCCATAGCCCGCGGTGGCGTTGGTTGCGGCGAGGCCGGCCAGGAGCACGCCATCGCCGCAGCCCAGGTCGAGCACGCGCGAGCGCTCGGGGATCCACGAGGCGATGAGGTCGTAGTCGTAGCGCTCCATCACGCCCCCGGCCGCGCGCCGGCGTAGCCGCGCATCTCTTCGAGCTCGGCCGGCGCGAGCTCCAGAGGCGCTGCGCGCTCGCCCGCGCCGATCCCGGCCGCGATGTTGTCCGCATACGCGGCGATGAGCTGGTGGTAGTGCGGATTGTCGAGGAGGAAGGCGTCGTGGCCGTGGGGCGCGTCGATCTCCGCGTACGTGACCGCCTTGTCGGAGGCCACCAGCGCCTTCACGATCTCGCGCGAGCGCTCGGGCGGGAAGCGCCAGTCGCTCTTGAAGGACGCCACGAAGAACGCCGCCTTCGCGGCGGAAAGGGCGCGCGCGAGGTTGCCGCCCGCTTCCTTCGCCGGGTCGAAGTAATCGAGCGCCTTTGTCATCAGCAGGTAGGTGTTCGCGTCGAACACCTGCGCGAACTTGTCGCCCTGGTAGCGCAGGTACGACTCGATCTCGAACTCCACGTCGTAGTTGAAGCCGTACTCGGTGCGCTTCAACACGCGCCCGAATTTCTCCATGAGGAGGTCTTCGGAGAGGTACGTGATGTGGCCGAGCATGCGCGCGAGCTTGAGCCCGCGCGCCGGCACCGCCTTATGCGCGTAGAAGTTGCCGCCGTGGAAATCCGGGTCCGAGACGATCGCCTGGCGCGCCACGTCGTTGAAGGCGATGTTCTGCGTCGATAGCCGCGGCGCCGCGGCGATCACGAACGCGTGGCGGATGCGATCGGGAAAGGAAAGCGTCCACTGCATCGCCTGCATGCCGCCCAGCGAGCCGCCGATGGCGCCCGCGAGGACGTCGATGCCGAGGCGATCCATGAGGCGCGCCTGCGAGGCGACCCAGTCCTCGCAGGTGACGAGCGGGAAGCTCGCGCCGTAGGGCTTGCCGGTGGCGCGGTCGATGGAGCCCGGCCCCGTGGAGCCGTGGCAGCCGCCGATGTTGTTCACCCCGATCACGAAGAAGCGATTGGTGTCGATGGGCTTGCCGGGACCGACCAGGTTGTCCCACCAGCCGATCTTCGCGGGATCGTCGGCGTAGTAACCCGCGACGTGGTGGCTTCCGGAAAGCGCGTGGCACACGAGGATCGCGTTGGACCTCGCCGCGTTCAGCGTGCCGTAGGTCTCGTAGACGAGCTCGTACGAGGCGAGGGTCTTCCCCGCCTTGAGGATGAGGGGCTCGAGGAAGCCAGCGCGTTGTGGAACCGCCGCCCCCACCGAGCGAGAATCGAATTCGCTCATGAGCAATAAAAAACCCGACGGACTGAAAGGTCGTGTCGGGTTCCTGGGGCGCCGCCACTCGCTTTAGCCGTATTTGTTGAGCGCCCGCAAGCCGAGTCAAATCGGCGCTTGAATGGATTCTACTCGTTTCCCCAAAACGCGGGTAGCCCGGGGCAAGCGGGCTTTCGACGGGCGGTTGCTCAGATGAAGCGCCCGGTGTGCGTGTATACGAACGCGCCCCGCGGGCGCACGGCGGGCGCCGACGTGCACGTGGGGTCGAAGATGTCGAACCGGAACGAGTGCTCGCGCACGATCTCGTTCACCAGGTCGCGGCACTGCTCGCAGCCCATCGCGAGGTCGTCCACCATCCAGTTGGCGCAGTCGCCCATCTCGCGCTCGATCACGTACACCATCGGCATGTGGCACGACGAGCACTCGCGCGGGCGCCGGCGGTTGAATTCCTCGCTCAGCCGCGCATAGAGTTTTCCGGGGGTCAGGCGGACCTTTTCCATGATCCCAGTCTCGCACGGCGCCCGGCCGGCAAGCATGGGCGAAGCGGCAAGACCGGCGTAGGACCAGCGCGCTAACGCTCGCAAGCCTCCGACACCCCCGTGTAGCCGTGAAGCTAGGCGTTCAGCTTCTCGATGAGCGCCTGCATCTTCTCGGGATCGTCGGCCTTGAGGATGCGCGCCACGATCGGCGCGATGTCCGGAAGGCTCGTCATGAGCACTCGCTGCTTCACCGCCAGCAGGTGCGCGGGATGCATCGAGAAGTGCCGCAGGCCGAAGCCGAGCAGCATGCGCGTCAACTCCACGTCGCCCGCCATCTCCCCGCACACCGCCACCGGCTTCTCGTGCTGCTGCGCGGTGCGGATCACGCCGGCGATGAGGGCGAGCACCGCGGGGTGCAGCGGATCGTAGAGGTGCGCGACCTTGTCGTCGGCGCGGTCGATGGCGAGCGTGTACTGGATCAAGTCGTTGGTGCCGATCGACAGGAAGTCCAGCTTGCGGATGAACATCGGCAGCGCGATCGCGGCCGCCGGCACCTCGATCATGCCGCCCACCGGCACGTGGTCGTCGTGCTTCACGCCCTCGTCGCGCAACTGCTCCTTGGCGTGCTGCACGGCGGCGATCGCCTGCGTGAGCTCGTTCCAGGTGGTGAGCATCGGGATGAGGATCAGCACCTTGCCGTGCTTGGAGGCGCGCAGGATCGCGCGCAGCTGCGTGTTGAAGACGAGCGGCTCCGACAGGCAATAGCGGATCGCGCGCAGCCCGAGCGCCGGGTTCGCGGTGACGTGGTCGTGGTCCGCCGTGCCATCGGATGTCTTGTCGGCGCCCAGGTCGAGCGTGCGGATGGTGACCGGCATGCCCTTCATTCCCTCCACCACGTCGCGATACGCCTCGTACTGCTCGTCCTCGTCGGGGAGGTCGCGGCGGTTCATGAAGAGGAACTCGCTCCTGAAGAGCCCGATCCCCGTGGCGCCGCTCGCCTTCACGCTCTCCACGTCGGTGGGCAGCTCGATGTTGGCGTAGAGCTGCACGGGCGTGCCGTCGAGGGTCGCTGCCGGCGCGCTCTTCAGGCGCTTCAGCTTGTCGCGCTCGAGGCGCGTCTGGTTCTGCTTCAGGCGGTACTCCGCCAGGACGCGCCGGTCGGGATTCACGATCACCACGCCCTGCGTGCCGTCCACGACGATGAGCTCGTCCTCGTGGATCATCGAGCGCGAGTGGTGCAGCGCCACGATCGCCGGGATGTTCATGGAGCGCGCGATGATCGCCGTGTGCGACGTGGCGCCGCCCAGGTCGGTCACGAAGGCGGCGAACGGATGCTCGCGGAAGAGGATCACGTCGGCGGGCGAGAGGTCGCGCGCGACGAGGATGGCAGAGTCCTCGCGCGCGGACTTCATGGCGATGCGCCGCTGCGAGCCGGCGAGCGCGCCGAGAATCCTCTCGGCCACCTGGCGCACGTCGTCCTCGCGCGCCTTGAGGTACGGGTCCTCGATCTCGCCGAACTGCGCGAGGAGCTCGTCTAACTGAGTGCGCAGCGCCCACTCGGCGTTGCAGTGCTGCTCGCGGATGATGTCGCGCGGCGCTTCCGAGAAGGCGGCGTCCTCCAGGAGGAGCATGTGCACGTTCACGAACGGGGCGAGCTCCGCGGACGGGCCGTGGCGCACGCTATCGGAGAGCTCGTTCAGCTCCTCGCGCACTTCCTTGATGGCGCGGTCGTAGCGGCGCTGCTCGCGGATCACGTCGGCGCCGGAGATCTCGTAGTGGTCGACCTCCGCCTGCATCCCCGCGAAAAGGTGCGCGTGGCCGATGGCGATGCCGCCCGAGACGCCGATGCCGTGCATGGTGAAGGAGACGCCCGAGGCCGGCGCGCGCGCGCCCTCCGGGGTCACCTACTCGCCCTCGCCGAACTTGTCGTTGAAGAGGGCCTCGATCGCGCCGAAGGCCGCCTCCTCGTCGGGCCCGTCGGCCTCGAGCTCGATCGTGGAGCCCTTGCCGGCGGCGAGCATCATCACGCCCATGATGCTCTTCGCGTTCACGCGCCGGCCGTTCTTCGCGATGAAGACGCTCGCCTGGAATTTCGACGCCATCTGCGTGAGCTTGGCCGAGGCGCGCGCGTGCAGCCCCAGCTTGTTGGTGACGGCGATCTCGCGCTTGATCATGCCTTGTCCATGCGCATCACGCCCTCGGTCGCGCCGGACAGCGCCTTCTCCCGCACCGCGTCGAGCGGCTCGTCGCGATAGGTGAGCGCGCGGATGAGCATCGGCAGGTTCACGCCCGCCACGCCTTCGACTTTCCCGGGCTGCAGCAGCTTCATGGCGATGTTCGAGGGCGTCGCGCCGTAGATGTCGGTGAGCACGAGCACGCCCTGGCCCTGGTCGAGGAAGCGGATCAGGTCCTCGCCCACCGGCAGGATCGCGTCGGGGTCGTCATGCACCGTCACGCCCAGCTGGCGCAGGTAGAGCGGGCGCTTGCCGAGCACGTGGCTCGCCGAGTGGATCAGCGATTCGCCGAACGCTCCGTGGGAAACAATCAGGATACCGATCATGGAAAGTGGAAAAATGGGGTCAGGTACGCATTCTCGATCGTCTGGGATAATAAGTCACACTCGCGACGTTGGACGCAGAACCCGTACCCAACCCCATTTATCCATGCGGAAGCCGCACCCGACCCCAATTATGGACAGCAAACCCCCCCGTCCCACCGAGATCACCCTGCACCAGCAATCGGGCGTGCTCGACGTCGCTTTCGACGACGGGGCCCGCTTCGCGCTGCCGGTCGAGTACCTGCGCGTCTTCTCGCCCTCCGCGGAGGTGCGCGGCCACGGGCCGGGCCAGGAGGTGCTGCAGTTCGGCAAGCGCGCGGTCGCGGTCACGGCGGTGGAGCCGGTGGGCGTCTACGCGGTGAAGCTCGCCTTCAGCGACGGCCACGACACGGGCCTCTACTCGTGGGAATACCTCCACGAGCTGGGCGTGAAGTACGAGAGCAACTGGAAGAGCTACCTCGCGCGGCTCGAGCACGCCGGCAAGGGCCGCGACGCGTGAGCGACAAGACCACCCATTTCGGCTACCGCCAGGTGCCCGAGGAAGAGAAGGCGAAGCGCGTGGGCGACGTGTTCAAGTCGGTCGCCCCCAGCTACGACGTGATGAACGACCTCATGTCGCTCGGGCTGCATCGGCTCTGGAAGCGCTTCGCGCTCGAGCTTTCCGGCGTGCGCGCCGGCTCGCGCGTTCTCGACGTGGCCTCGGGCAGCGGCGACCTCGCGGCCGCGTTCGCGAGGCGCGCCGGACCCACGGGCCAGGTGTGGATGACCGACATCAACGCGGCGATGCTCGCCGTCGGCCGCGACAAGATGATCGACCGGGGCATCTTTCCCCCGCTCGCCCTCTGCGACGCCGAGAAGCTGCCCTTCGCCCACGACGCGTTCGACGTGGTCTCGGTCGCCTTCGGCCTTCGCAACATGACGCACAAGGACCGCGCGCTCGCCGAGATGACGCGCGTCGCGCGTCTCGGCGGCCGCGTGATCGTGCTGGAGTTCTCCAAGCCGTGGAAGCCGCTCTCGAAGGCCTACGATGCGTACTCGTTCTCGATCCTGCCCGCGCTCGGCAAGTACGTGGCGAAGGACGAGGCCGCGTACCGCTACCTCGCGGAGTCGATCCGCATGCACCCCGACCAGGAGACGTTGAAGTCGATGATGCAGGCCGCGGGGCTCGCGAAGGTCGAGTACTTCAACCTCGCCGCGGGCGTGGTGGCGCTGCACCGCGGGTACAAGCTGTGAGCGCGCTCTTTCCGCATCCGGCCGCGCGGGCGCTGAACCACGTGCTGAGGAGCGCGCCCGTCGCGATGGAGCGCCTGCGCCGGCACGCCGGGCGCACCGCCGCGTTCCACGTGGGCCCGGTGACGCTCGCTTTCACCGTGCAGACCACCGGCGAAGTGGCGGCGGCGGTCGAAGGGGCGGCGCGCGACCTCGAGGTGCGCATCTCGCCCTTCCTCCTGCCGCGCCTCGCCATGCACGAGGAAGCGGCATTCCGCGATATCGACATGCGCGGCGACATGGAGCTCGCGCAGGAGATCTCCTTCCTCGCGCGCAACCTCACCTGGGACGTGGAGGAGGATCTGTCGCGCGTCGTGGGCGACATCGCCGCGCACCGCATCGTCTCGACCGCGCGTGAGCTTCGCGACTGGGGCGCCGCGGCGGGCCTGAAGCTCGCGCAGGGCGCGGCCGAGTACTGGACCGAGGAGTCCCCGCTCATCGCCACGCGCGTGAAGGTGGACACGTTCGTGCACGGCGTGGCCGAGCTTCGCGATGCCGTGGAGCGCCTCGAAAAGCGCGTCGAGCGATTAGCCTAGGCCTGGTACTCATCGCGATCTCCGCCGCCGCCTTCGGCGCGATGGCGATCTTCGCGCGCTTCGCCTACGCGGGCGGCGCGGACGTGCTCGGCGTCCTCGCGGCGCGCTTCAGCATCGCGGGGGCGGTCCTCGCCCTCATCATGCTCGTGCTGCGCCGCCCGTGGCCGCGCGGGCGGGCACTGCGCGTGGCGATCGCCATGGGCGCCATCGGCTACGTGGGGCAGGCGACGTGTTTTTTCGCCGCGTTGAACTACGCGTCGGCCGGATTGGTGGCGATCCTCCTCTATGCCTATCCGACGCTCGTGTGCCTGCTGTCCGCGGCGTTCCTCCACGAGCGCCTCACGCGGCAGCGCATGGCGCTCCTCGGGTTGAGCTTCGCCGGCATCGCGCTCACGCTGGGCGGCGGGCACGGCACGGCGACGGGCATCGCACTCGGCCTCGCGGCGGCGGCGTTCTACTCGGTCTACATCATCGTCGGCGCGCGCGAGCTCGCCGGCACGGACGCCCTCGCGAGCTCCACGGTCGTGTGCCTCGCGGCGGCGGCCACGCTCGTCGCCGCGAGCTTCGTGCGCGAGCCGCACCTGCCCGGCGCATGGTGGGGATGGCTCGCCATCGCCGCGATCGCGATCGTCTCGACGGTGATCGCCATGATCGCGTTCTTCGCCGGATTGAGGCGCGTCGGCCCCGCGGCCGCGTCGATCGGCTCCACGCTGGAGCCGGTGGTGACGGTCGCGCTCGCGTGGATCGTGCTGGGCGAATCGCTCGCGGCGGTGCAGATCATCGGGGGAGCGCTGGTGCTGGGTTCCGCGGCCTGGCTTGCGCGCCGCTAGCTTCGCCTTCGCAGGAACTTCTTGCCGCCGCGAGGGGTCCGCAATACCAAGGACATCAAGAATGCGCTGGATCGCCCTCTTGGCCTCCATGGCTGCCTGCACCGCGGCCTGGTCTCAGGCCCCGGACCCCGGCCCGGATCCCGACGTGACGGACACCGCGGCGAATGCTCCCGCCGCTGCCACACGTTCCCAGCGCCCTCTCACCGTGACCTGGCAGGCGCCGCGCGCGCTGCGCGTGCTCTTCGAGAAATATCTTCCGCCGCCCAAGCCCGAGTCCGGCGAGCGCCGCGCCGGCTCGCTTCGCCCGTGGATCCGCGACATCCGCCGGCGCGTGCCCGAGATCGCCGCGTCGGAAGGCTACTTCTCGACGACGCTCGACATCGAGTTCGACGGCGAGGCCCGCGACCATGCCACCGTCACCGTGACGCCGGGCCCGCGCACGACGGTGGACACGATCGACATCTCGTTCAAGGGCGACATCGCCGGCGAGGGCGCGCGGCGCGAGAAGCGCCGGCGCGAGCTGCGCGAACGGTGGACGCTCAAGCGCGGCGAGCCATTCCGCAGCCCCGATTGGGACGTCGCCAAGACGCGCCTGGAGGAAGCCGCGACCGACGTCGACTACGCGATCGCCACGCTCGAGGAAACGCGCGCCGAGGTCGACGCCGAGGCCGCGAAGGCGCATCTGAAGATCGTGATCGCGAGCGGCCCCGCCTTCACCCTCGGCGACGTGGAGGTCGTCGGGCTCGACCGCTATCCGGAAGCGGTGGTGCGCCGGCTCGTGGACATCGACCGCGGCGAGCGCTACAGCCGCACGCGGCTCCTCGAAGTGCAGCACCTCGTGCAGAGCGGCCCGTGGTTCTCGAGCGTGGTGGTGGACGTCGAGCACGACGCGATGAAGCCCAACTTCGCTCCCGTGAAGGTGGCGGTGACGGAGCGTCCCGCGCGCGAGGTCGGGCTCTCGCTCGGCTACGGCACCGACGACGGCGCGCGCGGCGAGGCGGCGTATCGCGACCGCGACCTCTTGCATCGCGGCCTCGACCTGCAAAGCTCGGTACGCGTGAGCCAGGAGCGCCAGATCGGATACGTCGACGTGTATCTGCCGCCCGGCCTCACGCGCCTTCGCTCCGCCACGATCCCGTACAAGGACAGCTTCGGCATCCTCGCCGAGCACAACACCATCCAGAACCTGGCGCTCACGCGCTTCGCGGCTGCCGGCTACCGCCATTTCTACCTCGACAATTTCGAGCTGCGCGTGGGCCTTTCGTACCAGGTCGAGCGCACCTACCCCGAAGGCGCCGACGTGCGCATCAAGCGCGCGCTGGCTCCGGTCGTCGCGGTCACGTGGAGGCGCGTGGACAACGTGTTCGACCCGAGGAAGGGCGGAGTCCTCAACGTGCAGTTCGCCGCGGGCTCGAAGGCGTTCGCCTCGGGCGACGATTTCTTCAAGGCGTACGTGCAATACCAGTACTGGATCCCGCTGGGCGCCATGGACCAGATCCTGCTGCGCACCGAGCTCGGGCGCACGTTCGCGCGGAGCCGCGAGCATATTCCCGAAGACTTCCTGTTCCGCGCGGGCGGCGCGCGCTCCAACCGCGGCTACGCATACCAGAGCCTGGGCGTGCAGGAGGGCAACGCCATCGTCGGCGGGCGGTTCCTCGCCACCGGCACCGTCGAGTACGTGCACTGGCTGAACGAGCGCTGGGGCGCGGCGCTCTTCACCGACGTGGGTGGCGCCTCCTCGTCGCCCTCGGACTGGCAGGCGCTGAAGAGCTATGGCGTCGGCGCGCGCTATCGCACGCCCGCGGGTCCTTTCGCGATCGACCTCGCCTACGCCGGGCGCGACCACAAGTTCCGCGTCGCCTTCTCGGTGACGGTGGCGTTCTGACTATGGACGAGCGCGCCGTCGATCCCGCCGTTCCCGCGCCCGCGCCCGCGGCGCGCAAGCGCAGGCGCTGGGGCCTCGTCGCTCTCGTGACGCTCCTCGCGTTCATCGCGTTCACGGGCGGCGTCGTCTACTGGATCGTCGCTACGCCGGGCGGGGCCGAGCTCGTGCTGAGCCGCGCGGTGGACCTCCTCGGCAAGGGCGCGAAGGTCGAAGGCGTCGAAGGCAGCCTCGGCGGCGTGCTGCGCGTGAAGTCGATCCTCATCGACCGCCCCGGCCTGTACGTGCGCATCGACGACCTCGAGATGGATTCGTCCGCGTCCTTCGGCGGGACGCTCGTCGTGCACAGACTCGCCGCGCGACGCGTGGTCGTGCGCACGGCCTCGTCGAAGGACGCGGCGAAGCTGCCGGTGTCGTTCAAGCCGCCCTATCCCGTGCGCCTCGAGGACGGGCGCATCGGCACGCTGCGCCTGGGGACGCTCCCGCCCGAGCCCGACAAGGATCTCGTGCTCGACAACATCGTGCTGAAGGGCGAGGGCGACAAGGAGCGCTGGAAGATCGCCGAGGCCGGCGTCTCGACCGTCTACGGAGCCGCGCGCATCGCGGGAACCATCGGCAACGCGAGCCCGTTCGACGTGGCGCTCGACGGCGAATTCTCGGGGAAGGTCGAGGAGCGCGACTATCGGGTGAGCGCTAAGGTCGGCGGAACGTTGCAGGCCCTCGACGCGAAGGTGGAGGGCGTGGTGGCCGGGACGCGCGCGAGCGCCCACGCGCTCCTCGAGCCCTTCGCCGCGGTCCCCGTGAAGACCATTACCGTCGACGCGCCGGAAGTCGACGCGTCGAAGCTCGCATCGTCGCTTCCGCGCACGCGCATCGCGCTGCACGCGACGCTCGAGCCCGACGGCACGGCCTTTGCCGGTCCGGTGCGCATCACCAACGCGGAGCCCGGCCCGTGGGATCGAGGTCTCCTTCCCTTCACGTCCGCCTCGGCGCGCGTGGTGGCGGACGCAGCACACGCTGACCTCGCCGGGCTCGCGGTGCAGCTCGCCGGCGGGGGCACCGCGAGAGGCAGCGCGCGCCTTGCGAAGGAAGGCGTCGAGGCCGACATGCGTGTGGCCGACGTCGACCTGAACGCGTTGCACGGCAGCTTGCAGAAGACCAGCATCGCCGGGCGCATCGCGATCACTGGCAACGCCGCCACGCAGCGCTTCGAGCTCGCGCTCAAGGACCAACGCTTCGAGGTCGCGGGGCGCGCGGCCCTCGCGGGCAAGAGGCTCGACGTCGAGACCGTGCGCATCGGCACCGGCGGCGGCGCGGTCACCGGCAAGGGCACGCTCGCGCTCGAGGGGAAAAAGGAATTCCGCTTCGAGGGCGAGGGGCGCCACTTCGATCCTTCCGCCTTCATGAAGACCGCCCGGGGCGACCTGAATTTCGCTTTCGTCGCGACGGGCGCGCTCGCCGGCGCCATCGCGGGCGAGGCGAAGATCGACATCGCGCCGAGCACCTTCGCGGGGTTGCCGGCCTCGGGGCGCATCAACGTCGCGGGCGACGGCAAGCGCATCGCGAGCGCCGATGTCGCCGTGTCGCTGGACGAGGCGCACCTCGACGCCAAGGGCAGCTTCGGGCGCCCGGGCGACGCGATGCAGCTCGCCTTTCGCGCGCCCAACCTCTCGGCGGTGGCCAAGCCCTTCGGTGTCGTGCTGGCCGGCAGCGCCGAGGGCACCGCGCGGCTCACGGGCACCTTCCAGTCGCCCGCCGGAAGCATCGCGCTCACCGGCGCGAACCTCGCGCTGCCGTCGAGCTTTTACGTGCGCGACCTCTCGCTCCACGCGCAAGCGGGGGCCGATCCCTCGAGCCCCATGGACGCCACGCTCACGATGCACGGCGTGGCGCGCGGCGCCGACACTCCGCCTACGGCGCTTGCGGAAAGCGCGACCGCGAAGCTCGCCGGGACGCGCGCGGCGCATCGCATCGACCTCGACGTGGCGATGACGCGCGACAACCGCCTGCGCGCGGCTTTCCAGGGCGGCATCGATCCGAAGAGCACCGCCTTCGCGTGGAATGGCCGCGTGGAATCCCTCGCCATGACGGGACGCGGAGCCTTCGCGCTCGCTGCGCCCGCGCCGCTTTACGTGAGCGCCGCGCGCGTGGAGCTGGGCGACGCGGCGCTGCGCGGCGATTGGGGCGAGGCGCGCCTGGCGGTCACGCGATGGACGCCGCGAACGCTCGACCTGAAGGGGGCGACCTCGGGTCTGCAGATCCGCAGCCTCGCGCGGAGCCTGCGCCTGGGAACCGTGCCGCGCTCCGACCTCGTGATCGCCGGCGCGTGGGACATCCACTCCGCGGAGACTTTCGAGGGAACGCTCGAGGTGAAGCGCGTGTCCGGCGACCTGCGCGTGGGCGAGCCCGCGCTGGCGCTCGGCCTTTCCGATCTCGCCCTGCGCGTCGATGCGGTCCGTGGACGCGCGCGCGCGATGCTGAACGTCGCGGGCGATCGCATCGGCCGCATCCACGGCGATGGCGCGGGCCTCATCGTGCGCGGGGCCGCCGGCTGGGAACTCGCCCGCGACGCCGCCATCGAGGGCAGGATCACCGCCGACGTGCCGAAGCTCGAATCGTTCGCGGCATGGCTCGGCCCCGACGCGAAGCTGGGCGGCAGCATGAACGCGGACTTCACCATCTCGGGAACCGGCGCGGACCCGAGGTTCGCGGGCGTGGCGCGCGCCGAGGGACTCGTCGCACGCGAGCCGCAGAGCGGCTTCGAGATCGCCGAGGGCGAGATGATGCTGCGCGCCGACGGGCGCACCCTCACGATCGATCGCTTCTTCGCGAAGACGCCGTGGCACCCCTCGGAAGGAGCCCTCGCCCATATCCGGCGCGGCGAGATTCCCGCCGGCGGCGGCACCCTCAGCGCCGAAGGCTCGATCGATCTGGTCGCGCGCACGGGCGCCATTCGCGTCAAGGCGGACAAGGCGGTGGTCACGCAGCTGCCGAAGCGCTTCGTCGCCGTTTCCGGCGAGGCGCACCTCGTGGCGGCGCACCCCGGCATCACCGCGACCGGAGAATTCAAGGCCGACGCGGGGTGGATCGGCGCGCTCGCCGAGGCGCTGCCCACCGTGTCGGAGGATGTCGTGGTGATTCGCGCCGCGAAGCCCGCGGCCGAAGCGCCGGCGCCGAAGGAACCGATGCGCCTGGACGTGAAGGTCGCATTGAACGATCGCGTGTATTTCCAGGGGCGCGGCCTGGATACGCGCCTCACCGGGGACGTGCACATCACCGGGGAGCTGGGCGGCACGCTCCGCGCGACGGGCGTGATCCGCACGGTGGGCGGCACCTACGAGGGCTATGGACAGAAGCTCTCGATCGAGCGCGGCATCCTCACCTTCAGCGGGCCGCTCGACAATCCGCGCCTGAACGTGCTGGCCCTGCGCAAGGGGTTGCCGGTGGAGGCCGGCGTTGAGATTCTCGGCACCACCACCCATCCTCGCGTGCGCCTGGTGTCCTCGCCCGACGTGCCGGAACCCGAGAAGCTGTCGTGGCTCGTCCTTGGGCGCGGCGCGTCGGACGCTTCGCCCGGCGATGCCTCGGTGCTACTTGCCGCGGCGAGCGCGCTCCTGGGAAACAACAACCCGGGCTCGGACCTGAGCAAGAAGCTCGGCATCGACGAGGTGAATATCGGGCGCGCGGATACGTCGAGCAACCTGGGGGTGCTGCCGCAAAGCACCGTCGCCGGGCGCATCGGCACGCCCTCGGCCTCGGAAGTGGTGAGCGTCGGCAAGCGGCTCAACAAGGACCTGCACCTCACCTACGAGCAGGGGCTCGCCGATGCCGAGGGCGCGCTCAAGCTCACCTGGACCCTCTCCCGGCAATTCCAGGTGCTGGTGCGCGCCGGGTTCCTCCCGGGCCTGGACGCCGTGTACCGATGGACCTTCAAGTAAGCGCCCCGACCGCGCTCCTTTACACCTGAAATCCGGGCGCCAAATCGCGCTCCCCTCCACGTATCATTGCGTCAGAGAGCCGCGCCTGGCGAGCGGCCGCGAAGGGAGTGTCGATGTACGAATGCCCGTGGTGCAGCCGCAAGACGTTCTCGTTCTGGCAGAAGCAGAAGCTGGGGCCCAGCAAGACGCTGCAATGCGTCGGCTGCAAGCGCCGCGTGAGCGTTCCCTGGGGACGCGCGCATCTCGCCGCGCTTCCCGTTTTCCTGCTGGCGTTGCTCGGCCTTTACTTTGTGGGCGATGCCTTCAACTCGAAGGTGTTCGCGCTCGCCGGCGCCTTCTGCGGCGTCGTGCTCGGCATGATGGTCACCATGCCGCTCTATCACTACGTCGTTCCCCTGGTGAAGCCGGAGCGTTCGCGGTGATCCCCGCCGCCTAGCCGCAAGCCCCCGTCCATCCGCAGGCGCTGCAGAAATCGCAGCCGTCCTTGCGGATCACCGTGTAGTTGCCGCATTCCCTGCAGCGCGCGCCTTTCATCAGCGCGGGCTCTTCCTGCGCGCGCGGGCTCTCGAGGATGCCCATCTCGCGCGTCGGATAGCCGCGCTCGTCGAGCACGCCCAGCATCGCGTAGCGGTGGATCACGAGGCGCGCGAGGTACGCGATCGTCGAAGGCCAGTTCTGCTGGCGCCCCTCGCCGGGGACGAACGCCATGAAGTCGCCGAGCGGCTCGGAGTAATCGAGGAGCTTGCGCAGCTTCATGCCGATCCACGCGGGATCCACCACGCGCATGTCCAGGGAGAGGATGCGCGTGAGGCCGTCGAGCGCGCGCGGGTAGTGGCCGGAGAGCCAGATCGAATAGGGGCGCGTCGTGCCGTCCGGGAGCTGGATCTCCTTCAATCCCAGCACGAACTCGTCGCCCGAAGCGGGATTGGCCACGTCCACCGTCCACGAGAGCGTGCCGTCGGTGCCGGTGCGCGGCTCGTCGACGCTGAACATGTGGTCGAGCACGGGCGTGCGCCCCGGCGAATCGAACGCCTTCAGCTGCTCGCAGCGCCAGCGCACCGCCTGCGCCATGGCCGAGACCACGCCGGGCACGCGGCGCTTCTCGCCGTGGGGCGGGAAGCGCATCTCGAACGAATCGTCGCCCACCGTGTTGGCGAGGACGTCCAGCTTCATCTTGAGCCACGCGCGGTCGTCGGCGCGCATGTCCATGGAAAGCGTCTTCGCGACAGCGCCCAGGCCGCGCGGCTGCTCGGCGCCGTTCACCCACACCTCGAAGGGGAAGGTGCGGCCCGCTTCATCGACTTGACCGACGAAGAGCGCGAATCGTCCGAAGGGCGAGTCGATCATGTACGTCCACGCGAGGTTGCCCTCGGGCATCTCGGGGCGGCCCGGCCAGCGAAGGCTGGTCAGCACCGGCTGCGGGAGCGCCTTGATGGCGAGGCGGCGGTTGGGTCCCGCGGCGACCTCCATCGGCTCGCGCGGCGCGGGCGGGTCGGCCGTGAGCACCGCGCCCAGCACCGCGTTGGGCCGGTAAGTGGCAAGGCCCTTCAGCCCCGACTTCCACGCCGCCATGTAGAGGTCCTCGAACTGCGCGTACGGATAGTCTTCGGCGACGTTCACCGTCTTCGAGATGCTGGTGTCGATGAGCGGCGCGACCGCGGCCACCATCGCCTGGTGCGCGTTCGCGGAGATCTCGAGCGCCGTCACGAAATAGTCCGGCAGCTTCGCCTCTTCGCCGAACATGTGGCGGTAAAGGCGCCATGCGTGGTCCTCGACGCGGAACCCCTTGTGCGTGCCGTCGGCCATGCGCTTCTTGCGCGTGTAGGTCCACGAGAACGCGGGCTCGATGCCGTTGGACGCGTTGTCGGCGAAGGCGAGGCTGATGGTTCCCGTCGGCGCGATCGCGAGAAGATGCGAGTTGCGGATGCCGTGCCTGCGGATGCGCTCCTTGATCTCGGCGGGCAGGCGCGAGGCGAAATTGCCGCCCGAGAGGTACAGGTCGCGGTTGAACATCGGGAAGGCGCCGCGCTCCACGGCGAGGTCGATCGAAGCTCCATAGGCGCGATCGCGCATGAACTCGGCGATCCGGGCGGCCATGGCGCGCGCGGCGTCGGTGTCGTAGCGCAGGCGCAACATCGCGAGCGCGTCGCCCAGGCCCGTGAATCCGAGGCCCACGCGCCTTTTCGCCTTCGACTCTTCATCCTGCTGCCGCAACGGCCATGGAGTCGCGTCGAGGACGTTGTCGAGCATGCGGACGGCCACCTCCACCACTGGCGCGAATGCATCGAAATCGAAGCGTGCGTCATCCGCGAACGGGTCCCTCACGAAGCGCGTGAGATCGATCGAGCCGAGGCAGCAACATCCGTACGAGGGCAGGAATTCCTCGGCGCATGGATTGCTGCACTCGAGGGTTTCGCAATAGTGAAGATTGTTGTCGCGATTCACGCGATCGAGGAAGAGAATCCCCGGTTCCGCGTGATCGTAGGTCGACCGCATGACCTGGTCCCACAGGTCGCGCGCGCGCGCCTTGCGATAGACCCACAGGCCGTCGGCGCGCTGGAACGCTCCGGCCTCGCGCAGGTCCGGCGCGGGCTCGGCCTTGTGCACGAGCTCGATCTCGCCGTCGGCTTCCACCGAGCGCATGAAAGCATCGGTCACGCCGACGGAGATGTTGAAGTTGGTGAGCTTGCCCGTGTCCTTCGCGTGGATGAAGCGCTCGATGTCCGGGTGGTCGCAACGCAGCACCCCCATCTGGGCACCGCGGCGCGCGCCGGCGCTCTCCACCGTCTCGCACGACTGGTCGAAGACGCGCATGTACGACACCGGCCCGCTCGCGCGCGAATTGGTGCCGCGCACGTGCGCGCCTTCCGGCCGGATCGACGAGAAGTCGTAGCCCACGCCGCCGCCGCGGCGCATGGTCTCCGCGGCCTCGGCAAGCGCGGTGTAGATGCCGGGCTTGCCGTCGACCACTTCGGTGATCGAGTCGCCCACCGGCTGCACGAAGCAGTTGATGAGCGTGGCCGTGAGCGACGTGCCGGCGGCGGAGTTGATGCGCCCCGCCGGAATGAATCCCCGTTCCTGCGCCGCGAGGAATTTCGCTTCCCAGTGCGCGCGCTTCGCCTCAGGCTCGGCCGCGGCGAGCGCGTGCGCCACGCGGGCATGCACGTGGGCGACAGAGCTCTCGGAATCCTTGGCGTATTTCTCCAGCAGCACCTCGCGCGAGATCTCCTGCGGCTCGAGGCTGTCGCGGCTGCGGGGCTTGCTGGCGGGCTGGATGGTCTGTGCCATGATGAATATCTTACTTTGTTGGAGGCGCGAATGACCCGGGAAGTTGCGACGCTGGCCGGCGGTTGCTTCTGGTGCCTCGAGGCCGTTTTCGACCAGTTGAAGGGCGTCGAGAGCGTCGAATCGGGCTACATGGGAGGCAAGACGCCCAAGCCCACGTACGAAGAGGTCTGCGGCGGCGCGAGCGGCCACGCGGAGGTGGTGCAGGTCACCTTCGATCCCGGCGAGGTCTCGTACGAGGATCTGCTGGGCGTCTTCTTCACCATTCACGATCCCACGACCCTGAACCGCCAGGGCAACGACGTCGGTACCCAGTACCGCTCCGCGATTTTCTACCACTCGCCCGAGCAGAATCTTATGGCAGATCAAGTTGTGGCGAAACTCGCCGCCGACAAGATCTTTTCCGGGAAGATCGTGACCGAGATCGTGCCGGCCGCGGAGTTCCACGTGGCCGAGGCGGGCCACCAGGAGTACTACCAGCGCACGGGAGGCCGCAATCCGTACTGCAGCTTCGTGATCGACCCGAAGGTCGCCAAGTTCCGCAAGAAGTACTTCGAACGCCTGAAGAAATAGCGATTGTCTGGCAGACTAGAGACGACCCCCCGGAGAGACGCATGGGAATCAAGGACTGGTTCGGCGGCGACAAGAAGAAGGCCGCGTTCCGCGACAAGATCAAGGAAGCGGTTTCTGACGGCAAGCTCGACTCGCAAGACCTGAAGGAGCTCGAGAAGTACAGGAAGGAGCTCGACCTCGCGGGCGCGGGCGACGACCGCACCGTGCTGCGCCGCGAGGTCTACAACGAGGCGGTCGCCGCGGTGCGCAAGGACGGGGAAGTCACCGCCACCGACGCGCACGAGCTCGCCAAGATCCAGAAATTCCTCGCGCTGCGCGACGACCAGGTGGAGAAGACGCGCTGGGACCTGGCGCGCATGCGCACGTTGACCGAGATCCGCCACGGCAACCTGCCGACCGTGCCGCCCGCCAACGCGGCGCTGCGCGGCGTGCAGCTCGAGCCCGGCGAGGTCGCGCACTACAGCATGTCGGTGGAGGTATTCGACCAGCCCTCCACGCGCCAGGCCGACGGCTTGAAGCTCAAGTGGGGCCAGCCCTACGAGAGCGATTCGGCCAGGGCGCACGTGATGCCGGAGGCGGGCGCGAAGCCGCAGGGCGAGGCGAGCGTCATCGTCACCAGCAAGCGCCTGGTGGTGAAGACCGAGGGCGGCAAGAGCGCCGCCATCCGCTTCGGGCCGCAGGCGCAGATCTTCCTCTACGGCGACGGCATCCGGCTGGAAAGGACCGTGGGCAACACGTTGCTGCGGTTCAAGTCGCGCTCGGAGGAGACCGCGGAGATCGTGGGCGAGCTCTTCTCGGCGCTCATGAAGAGCGAGCCCTAGGCCGCGCTACTGCTTGGCCGGGGCGGCGGGCGCTTCCTCGGGCTTGGGCACGATCAGCTCGGCGTAGTTGAACATCGGCAGCGGCGGCGGAAGCTTCAGCTGCTCGGCGATGTCCATGCGCACCTGTAGCGCGAACCGCGTGAGCGTCTCCACCGGGATCTTCGCCGGCGAGACCTTGTTCACCAGGATCTGCTCGGCCTTGTAGGCGGTGAACTGCCCGATCGAGTGGTAGCGGCTCACGAGTCCCGCGACCGCGCCCGTCTCCATCAGTTGCTCGGTGGAGGCGAAGGCGGGAAGGCCCACCGCCAGCGCCGCGGGAATCACCGTCTTCTGCGCGATGGTCCCGAGAAACGTGTCGGGCGGAAGGTAGAGCCACTCGGCGTTCTGCTGCTTCAGCTCGCGCACCATGTCCGCCGCGCCCTCGGCGGTGGCCTTCTTGTTCGCGTCCAGCTTGAGGGGCTTGGCGATCACCGTGAAGCCGAGCCGCTTGGAAACCTCGCGGACTTCCTCGACGACCACCACCGAATTCTGCTCGGTCGGCGTGTAGAGGATGCCGAGCGACTTGAACGGGCGATAGGAGGCCATCGCGCGGATCTGCGATTCGGTGGGCGCCACGTGGAAGACGCCGGTCACGTTGCGCCCCGGGTTCTTCAGGTCGCGCACAACCTTCGCGAGGACCGGCGCCGCCACCAGCGTGAACACGATCGGGATGTCGGTGATGTTCACCGAGGGATCGACGTTGTCGTAGGTTCCCGCGACGGCGAGCGTGTTGCCGGTGCCCCACGTGTAGATGAGATCGGGCTTGGTGCGGCGGATCTCCTCGAGGAATCCGGGCATGCGCGAGCTGTCGCGATTCAAGTCGCGGAAGGTGATCTGCACCGGGATGCGGCGCGCGGCGAAATAGTCCTGGAACCCCTTCTCGACGTCAGTCATGCCGCGGAATGTGATCGCGTAGATGCGGTACGGGCGCGTGGTGACCTGGGCTTGCGCGTCGCCGCCGGCTTCGAGCGCGAAGGCGATGACGATGAGGGCGAGGAGGGCGCGCATCATGGATGGGCGGGAGTGGCCGGCTGCCATTCGCTTCCGTGGGTGGCGATGGTGAACGCGATCCCGCAGAAGAGCACGAGCGCGGAGAGCGCCACGAACGAGCCCTGGTAGCCCCACAGGATCACAAGGAGGCTCGCGATGAGCGGGCCCAGCGCGTTGCCCAGGCGCTCGAGCAGGCGGTAGACCCCGTACACGGCGTCGTGGCCGTAGATGCGGATCTCCTCCTGGCAATGCTCGGCCACGAGGGCGCTTTGCGCCGCGATGGACAGCGCCTGGCCCAGGCCCAGCAGGAACACCACGCCGAAGAGCACGAGGAAGCTGTCGGACAGGAGCAGGAGCAGCCCCGAGAGCCCGGAGATAATGAGGCCCACCGACACATAGCGGTCCCTGCGCATGGTGGCGTCGGAGAAGCTCGCGGAGAGCGGCACGATGAGCACCATCATCACCGCGTAGACCATGAGCATGCGCCCGGCCATGCTCGAGGTGTTGCCGATGGAGACGATGTAGAGCGGGACGAGGTAGAAGCACACGCCGGTGAGGATGATCTTGGCCGGCATCGCCGCGAGGCCCGTGAGCGTCATGAAGCGCCGGTTCACGACGAGCGCCATGATCTCGCGCATGCGCGGGCCGCGCGTGGGCTTGCCGGTGGGAAGCACGGCCTCGGTGGCGGGCAGGCGCACGATCGCGAGGATCGAGATGAGCGACATGAGCGCCGAGACCCCGAACGAGGCGCGGAAGCCGATGTTGTCGGCGAGGATGCCGCCGATCGAGGGCCCGCACACCGTGGCCACCATGATGGCGCCGATGAAGAGCGCGAAGCCCTGCGCGCGGTTCTGCTGCCCGGTGCGGTCGAGCACGTAGCCCTGCGCCGCGACGAACACCATCGCGTAGCCGAGCGCGCAGAGCGAGCGCCAGAGGATCAAGTCGTAGAGGTTGTAGGCGAGCGCGGTTCCGGTGAAGCCGATGGTGGCGACCACCGCGCCCACCAGCATCGCTTTCCTGCGTCCCACGCGCTCGCTCCAGCTGCCGAGGTAGGGCTGGCCGAGCGCCACGATCAGCATGAACAGCATGATCGGCAGGCCGATCACGACCTGCGGCGAGATCCCGGGGATCGCGACGATCAGCTGGTTCACGTAGCTCGGCAGGAACGAGCGCGTGAGCTCCTCGGCGAGGATGAACGCGAAGAGCGGCGCGCGGATGCGGTTCAGGTTCATCTCGTCGCCGTCGGCCGCTTGCGGGGCGGAGCCGAAGCGCAAGCGCTTGGTGATGGCCTCGAGCGCGGCCTGCGCGGGCTTGAGCGCCTCGCGGCGTTGCGCGGTGGCGGTTCGCACCTTGTCCTGCAGCTCGCCCGCGAGGAACTCGTAGCGCACGTTGAGGTGGTCGATCGCCGAGTCGATGCGCCTCAGCAGCCGGCCGATCTCGTCGTTGGCGCGGATCCTCGCGGTGGCGGTGAAGTCGCCCGCCTTCATGCGGTCGACCTGGCGCGCGAATTCGCCCAGGCCCGAGGCGAGCCGCGCGCCGGCCATGAAGTTCAGCAGCTCGAGCGTGAAGAAGAGCGACACGACGAGCACCACCAGCACGTCGAGCAGCACCTCGAGGAGCACGTGATCGACGAACGCCGCGTCGATGCCGACGTGCAGCACGCCGAGCGGCTTGCCGTCGTTGTTGATCGGCATGGAGACGATGTACTGCTGGCCCACGCGCGCGGCCTTCGACAGGTCGGTGGTCTCGTGCGCGATCTGCAGCACGACGGGGTTCCTGAAGTGCGTGCGCGCGCCGATGGGCTCGGTTCCGCGCGCGTAGAGCACGTTGCCGTCGGTGTTGGTGATCGCCATGTAGGCGAACTCCGGGTTCTCCTCGAACACCTCGGCGAAGGTCTGCTCCACCCCGTAGAGCTGCGAGAAGTCGATGCCGTAGCCGGTCGCCTTCAGCACGAGCGCGCGCACCGAGGCGCCCACCGTCGCCGCCTTCTGCTCGGTCTCGGGGACGAGCTCGCGGTCGAACACGCGGTGCGAGAAGTACGAAACCACGGCGAGCGCCACGACGACGCAGACCATGATCACCCCCGCGAGACGCCAGTAGATTCGCCAGAGATAGTTCTTTTCCAGCACCGCGGCGCCTATGACACGGAGTCCAGCTTGGCGCGCAGGTCGTCGAGCGCGCCGTTGGCGTCGCGAAGCGACGAGCGAAGGTTGCCGATCGCGCCGTCGAACGCGGAGCCCGTCGGAAGCGCGGGCTCGGTGCGGTCCTCCAGGTGGCTTGCCGCGGCCTCGAGGGCGCGCAGGTCGCGCTCGAAGCGGCGGATCACGACGATGAGCGCGAGAGGCGCCACGAGCGCGATGCCCAGGAACGAGAAGATCGATGCAAGCAGGATCTCTCGTCCGGCCACCTTCGCCGCGCGATCGACCTCCTCGGCCGAGTAACGCATCGCCAAATATCCCACGGTGAGGTCGAAGTTGTTCTTGAGCGAGATGCCGGCCACGTATTCGTCGGCGGCCTCCGTTCCCCATTCGGTGCTCTTCGAGCGCGCAGCCGCCTCCGTCCACGCGTTGACGACTTTCTCGCCGACGCGCGTGCGCTCCGTGCTGTAGAGGACCTGGCCGGTCTGGTCGAACACGTCGATGCCGCGGATCAAGCGGTCGCTTGCCTTTTCGCGTTGCAGCAGCTGGTTCATCGTTCCGAGCTCCATGAACTGCATGCCCACGGAGAGGGATGCCTGGACGCTATTCTCGATGTTGCGCCCGATGACGAGCACGCGCGACTTCACGATGCCCGAAATCGTGCTCTTGTATTTGAAGTAGTTGAGGAACGCCGCCATGCCGACGGCGAAGAAGCTCACCACCAGCGCGACGATGATGAAACGGACGCGTATCGTCCCCATCCCGAGACCCCGTTCCCCCTGAGTGGCACCTTTTGCCGCATATTATCACGGAGCTTGCGTAAATGCCTCAAGTATTTACGTTAAGTGTTTGTCATTGCGGACTTTTCGCGGGTGGTCGGCAAGGGCTTTTGTGGTAGGTTAATGGCGTCCGGGCAAGGGGGTCCGGAACCAGGGGGCGCGGGAATGAACGAGGTTCCGGAAGCGGGCGCGGTTGCCCGCGGCGAGATCGACGAAACGGTCGACAGGACCCGGTCGACGACGGTCTTCGATATCCACCCCGAGGGCGCGGAAAAGACCGTCGTCGACCCCACCGCCATCCCCTCGCGTTCCAGCGCCGAGCGCGCCCCCAACGACCCGCGCCGCGTCCTGGAGCCCAGGCCCGCCGCCGCGTCCCTCGCCTTGGCCGCGGGCTTCCGCCTCTTCGAGTACCGCATCGACGGCATCCTCGGCCAGGGCGGGTTCGGCATCGCCTACGCCGCCACCGACGTGAACCTCGCCGCGAAGGTGGTCATCAAGGAGTACCTCCCCGAGGAATTCGCCTACCGCACGCTCGACGGCAGCGTGCAGGCGCGCGACGACACCGACCAGGAGTTCTACCAGAACGGCCTCGACAGCTTCCTCGTGGAGGCGCGCACCCTCGCCACGTTCCGCCATCCCAACATCGTGCGGGTGGCGCGCTTCTTCGAGGCCAACAAGACCGCGTACATGGTGCTCGAATACGAGCGCGGCCAGTCGCTCAAGTCGTATCGCAAGAAGCATGAGCACATCCCCGAGGCCGCCGTCGTCGCGCTCCTCGCCCCGCTCCTCGAGGGGCTCGAGGTGGTGCACGACTCGGGCTACCTGCACCGCGACATCAAGCCGGACAACATCTACGTGCGCGACGAGGACGGCAGCCTCGTGCTGCTCGACTTCGGCGCGGCGCGCCAGACCGCGGTCGAGAAGAGCGAGATCGGGATGGTGGTGACGCCCGGCTACGGCCCGGTCGAGCAATACGCGGGCGGCGGCCGCCAGGGACCCTGGACCGACATCTACTCCCTGGGCGCCACGCTCTTCTGGCTCATCACCGGCAGGAAGCCCCTCGACGCGCCTTCCCGCCTGGGCGAGCCCGACCCGCTGCCCACGGCCGAAGCGCTCGGCAAGGGCCGCTACAGCGTCGAATTCCTGCGCGCCGTCGACTGGATGCTGCGCCGCCATCCCGGCGACCGGCCGCAGAACGTGGCCGAGCTGCGCTCCGCGCTCTTCGCCTCCCACGCTGGCGCGCTGGGCCTGCAGGAGGCCCTGAGGAGGGGCGACGAGGAAGGCGCGCTTCCCGACGCGCACGAGAGCTGGTCGGATGCGTTGCGCTCGCCGCGGCTCCTGCGCCGGCGCCTGCACCGCTTCTCCCGCGTCTTCTGGAAGCCGGTGTCGTGGCCGCTCGCAATGAAGATGACGCTCGCGATGGTGGCCACGGCGCTCGCGCCGATGATGATCACCGCCTACTACAACCTGGGCGCCACCGAGAGCCACGTCGCGGCGGTCGAGCTGCGCAACCTCGAGCAGCTCGCGTTGAGCACGGCCGGGCGCGTCTCGCAGCTCATCACCGACACCCAGACCCTCGCCAACTACGTGGGCCGCGACGAGGACTTCGTGGCCTACCTGGCCGCGCCCAGCTCGAAGGCAACGAAGGCGATCCTCGCCAAGCTCGAGGGCCTCGCGCGCGCGAATGGCGACATCCAGTCTGCGATGGTGATGGACGCCACGGGCACCGCGGTCGTCGCGACCGATCCCGAGGTGATGGGCAAGAACTTCAGGTTTCGCGACTACTTCAGGAAGGCGATGGAGGGGCACGCATACATGACCGGCATCATCGTGGGCTCGATGGCGGGCGCCGCCGGCGTGTACTACTCGCGCCCGGTGATGGGGCCCGATGCGAGGCCCCTGGGCGCCGTCGTGCTGCGCATCAAGGCCGAGCCGATCGCGCGCATCCTCGCCTCCGCCAAGGTGGACAACGATCGCATCCCGTTCCTCGTCGACGGCCACGGCGTGATCGTCTGGCATCCCGACGAAAAGCTCATGTACAAGAGCCTCATGCCGCTCGACAAGGACGTGCTCGCGGAGATCGTGGCCGACCAGCGTTTCCGCCGCGCGACGGTGGAGTCGATCCGCCAGCCCGAGCTCGCCCGCGTGATGGTGGGCTCGAAAGGGCGCGGGCACGTCGCCTACAAGTCGACGATCACCGGGCGCGAGGAGATCGCGGGCGTGGCGCCGGTGCCGGGCAACGACTGGGTCGTGGGCGTGACCGAGTCGCGCGACTACTTCGCCGCACCCCTGGACCGCTTGTTCGGGAAGGTGACCCTGAGCGTGCTCCTCGCGGGCGTGATCTTCGTCGCGCTCGCGCTCATCTTCGCGCGCTCGATCGTGAAGCCCATCGAGCGGCTCACGGCGGCCGCGCACTCGCTGAAAAGCGGCGATTACGCCCACGCCAACCTCGAGGTGCGATCGAGCGACGAGGTGGGCCAGCTCGCCCGCACCTTCAACGTGATGATCGACGTGCTGCGCCAGCGCGAACGCGAGCGCGACGGGCGGCGCGCGGTGTCGATCGGCTACGTGAAGGACGAAGCGCCGGGCGCCGCGAGCGCCGAGGGCCGCGCCGAGGACCTCACGCGGCGCTGAAGGCCCGCGCGCCGGCCTACGACTTCACGAAGTCGTGGATCGCCTCGAAAACGTCCTCGCGCTCGTTGTAGAGGTGCAGGTCGTGCTTGCGGCCGGCGAAGACGCGGGTCGTGAGGAGCGCGGGATCCATGAGCCCGCGCACCGCTTCGATATCCTCGTCGGTGGCGATCGTGTCGTCGCCGCCGCGCACCGCGAGCACCGGGACCGCGAGGGCCGGCTTCCTGAAGAAGGGAAGGATGTTGGAGATGAGCGCCGTCACGCTTTCGTCGCGGCGCGCCGGGTTGGCGACGATCGCGTCGTGGACGAACTTCTCGAACGCCGCGCGGCTCACGCGCGCCTCCTCTCCGGCCCAGAGGCGCTTCTCGAGCGAGGGGAAATCCGCGGAAACGTAGCTCGATCGCCGCAACCCCGATTTCACGCGCGACGCGTGCCAATCCGAGCGCGCCTCGTCGGTGCCAAGGCGGCGCCAACCGGAAGGCCCGAGCAGCACGATGCGCTCGGCGATGCGCGGATCGCGCTCGAGCGCGGCGGCGACGGTAGCGCATCCCATCGAGAGCGCGACGAGCGTCAAGGGCGACCTGGAGAGCCGCCGCACGGCCGGCAGCACGGCGATGAGGTCGCGGGCGCGCACGCGGCTCGTGAAGAGCGAGCCCTCGGCCGGCTTCCACGACGCGCCGAAGCCGCGGTGGTCGAAGCACCAGCAATGAATGCCGCGGCGCGCGAGATGCTCCATGTAGCTGTGCGTGCTCGCGGCCCCGGGCACCTGCAGGTCGAAGTCCGGCACCGACGGGAACGTCTTGCCGTGGACGAAGACGACGGCGGGTCCGGCCGCGTGATCCGCGGGCCGAACGCTGAATACCGAGAGATCGCCGCCGCCGGAGCGCACCGTGAGCGACTGCCGTTGCACTTCCATGGAAGCCATGCCGCGATCCGCCCTCAGGCGCGAGGCTCGGCGCGCCGCTCGATCACCTGCACCGGCGCCTTGAGGATGTGGCCGGTGACGATGGTCACGACGACTTCGTCGGCGCCGATGCGCCCTTCGCGGCGAGCCCGGATGTAGGCGGCCACGGTGACGCTCGCGGTGGGCTCGGCGCCCACGCCTTCCTTCTTCGCGAGCATGCCTTGCGCGGCGAGGAGCTCTTCCTCGGAAACCGAGTGGATCATCCCGCCCGAATCCTGGACGACGCGCACCACCCTTTCCCTCATCGAGGGATTGGCGATGTTGATTCCGGTGGCCGCGGTGGCGACCGCCTTGCGCGACGGATCGGGCCCGCTGAGCGGCATCAACGCCTCGAGCTGCACCGCGTCGATCGCCGGCGGCCTGAAGCCCGGCACCGACGCCGCGATCTCCGCGAAGCCCTTGCCCAGGGCCGTGATGAGACCGCCGGTGCCGACCGGCGCGATGACGCGGCGGATCGAGGCCCCCAGCTGCTCGAAGAGCTCGTAGGCGAGGGTCTTCGCGCCTTCCTGGCGATAGGGGTTGTCGGTCCCGGCGGGGAAGAATCCCGAGCTCACCAGGGACTTGTAGGCGGCGTCGCATTGCGAGAACTCGCCGTCCACCATCATGATCTCGGCGCCGTGGGCGCGCATCTGCCAGAGCTTGCCGGGGTCCGTCGAGCGGGGGACGGCCACCGTGAGCCGCAGGCCCGCGCGCGCGGCATAAGCGGCCTGCGAGGCGCCCGCGTTTCCGGTGGACGCGAGGGCGAGGTTCGTCGCTTTCGCGCGGCGCGCGGCCGCCGCCACCGAGGCGCTGCCGCGATCCTTGAACGATCCCGTCGGGTTCGCGCTCTCCAGCTTCGCGAACAGCGTCCCGCCGCCCGCATCGGCCGCCACCTGCATGAGCGCGAGGAGCGGCGTCGAGCCCTCTCCCAGGGTGATCTCGGGAAGCTCGGGGAGAGAAGCGCGAAAACGCCAGATGCCTTCCGACGCGTGGGCCGCGCCGGGCACGCTGGGAATGTAGGCTACGAGGGGCAGCGTGGAAGAAACCATCCGGGCGTCGCTGCCCTGATCTGCCGGCACTGTGAGCGTGGCCACGGGGGATCCTTTCTCGACTTCAGCTTCGGCGCAGAGCGACCAGGCGCACGGGGGACTTCTTCTCGGCTTCGGGCTCCTCGCGCGAGCGTGCGTGCAGCACGGTCCATTCCTTCGAGCCGGTGTGGTCCATCAGCCACTCGTGGATGAACCAGTTCTGGTTGCGGTCCGAGAGCACCGGCGTGTGGCCCGTGCCGGGCACGTGCATCACCGCCACGTCGTGCTTCACCCGCATGCGCTTGAGCGTCGGCGCGAGGAGCGCGTCCGACATCATCCCGTGGATCACCATCACCGGGCAGCGGATCTTTTCCCAGAGCGTCCACTGGTCCAGGCTCGACTGCGCGTCGGCGCGGAAAGCCTGCAGCGCGCGCACGTCGTGGCGGTAGACGCGCCCGCCCTCCTCGTCGGACCACTTGGTCTGGTGGAACGTCACGTTGAAGCGCACGTCGTCGGAGACGGGGCCGTCGTTCTTCTGCGAGGCGCCGATCTTGCGCAGGAGGTCCGAGGGATCGCGGAACACGTAGTGGCGCGCGAGCGTGGCGGACCGGCGCCGGCGTCGCGGCCCCGGGATGAAGGGTCCGATGTCGTTCAGGATGAGGCGGCTCACCATGCTCGGGTGGCGGGCCGCGAGGTCGATGGCGGCGCTACCGCCCATCGAGGAGCCGAGCAGCATCACCGGGCCGCCGCCCAGGTGGTCGATCAGCTGGCGCAGCTGCTCCACGTAGGTCGCGAGCGAATAGTCGCCCTGGTCGGCCATCCAGCCCGAGCGTCCGCGGCCGACCCAGTCCATGCAGACGACGCGGAAATGGCTCTCGAGGTCCGAGGCGAGGTAGTTGAAGCGCATCGCGGTGTTGGCCACGCCGCCCACGCAGACGATGATGGGCGCCGTGGCATTGCCCCAATCGGTGTACGCCACCTTCACGGGATAGGGCTTGCGGAAGCGCGGCTCGCAACGCTGCAGGCGCACCGGATGGTGGTAATCGAAGTGGCGCAGGTCGAACTGGTGGTCGAAGCGCTCGATGATGCGCTTGGCCATCGTCATGTACTCGTCCCACGTCGTGAGGACGCGGCGCCGGCCGAGGACCTCCGGCTCCCAGTCGGGCTCGTGGCGGCGCTTGCGCGACTCGGCTGCCGCCTTGGGAGGGCGCACGGCCATCACGCCTGGTGCGGGCGCGTGACCCGCAGCGAGGATTGCCCCGCGTGGGGCGCGACGGCGAATTCCACGATCTCGCCGTTGCCGATCGTCATGCGATCGGTCCCGCCGAGGATGTCGTTCAGTATGCGGCCCACGCCCTTGCAGCTCACGATGAGGGGCCGGCGGTCCAGGTGCGGACGCAGGTGCTCCAGGGCGAGCTCCACGCGCGCGTGGAACTGGTCCTCGGACTCGCCGCCCGGAGGGGTCACGCCGCGCTTGAGCATCTCCTCGGTCTCGGCGATCGGACGCCTGTTCCATTGGCCGAGCTTGCGCTCGTTGAAGAGCGCATCGATCTCCACGGGGACCGTGCCGAGCACTCCGCTCACGATGGAGGCAGTCTGGCGCGTGCGGATGAGCGAGCCGGCGATGATCACGCCGATGCGCAGGTTCATGCGCTCGATCTGCTTGGCGAGGAGATACGCCTGGTCGCAGCCGATGTCCATCATCGGCAGGTCCAGGTCGCCGCCGCAGCGGAAGCCGCGGAAATTCGGCTCCGTGATGCCGTGGCGCACGAAGTAGAGCGTGAAGGGATGGTCGGCCTGGTACGACATCTTGGTTGTTTTCCGTTCCGGTGAGACGCGCGGCCATGCAATGCAAATGGTCCCGCGGGCGAGCCGAGAATAGCACCCGCCATCGTGCGCTTGAAGGGGTGCGGCGCTACACCGGTAGCCGCCTCGCGAAGGCAAAGCTACAGCGGTAATGGGCGCCGCCCGCCGCCTTGGCGGCGGCGCGCCCGGTAGAATCGCGCTTCCATGCGGGCACTGCGCTTCCTTCGAATCGTCGACACGATCGGCCGCTACGGCCTGGACGAACTCGTGCCGCGGCGCGGCGCGTTCGTGCGCGGGGCGTTCGCGACGATTTACTTCTTCCGGCGCGACCTCACGCGTACGCGCGGCGAGAGGCTGCGCCTCGCGCTCGAGTCGCTGGGGCCCGTGTTCGTGAAGTTCGGCCAGCTCCTGTCGGTGCGCCCCGACCTCATTCCCGAGGACATCGCCGCGCAACTCGCCGGGCTGCAGGACAGCGTGCCGCCCTTCTCGTGGGAGGAAGCGGCGGCGTCGCTCGATCGCGCCTACGGGCGCCCGCACGGGGAGGTGTTCGCCTCGATCGACAGGACGCCGATCGCGAGCGCCTCGGTCGCGCAGGTGCACTTCGCCACGCTCATGGACGGGCGCGAGGTCGCGGTGAAGATCCTGCGGCCCGGCATCCGCGAGGTGATCGCGAAGGACGTGGCCCTGCTTTACACGCTCGCGGGGACCCTCGAGCGCACGCTCGCGCAGGGGCCGCTCTTGCGCCTGAAGGAAGTGGTCGCCGAATTCGAGACCACACTCGCCGACGAGCTCGACCTGCTGCGCGAGGCGGCCAACGCGAGCCACCTGCGCCGCAACTTCGCCGACGCGCGCCTGCTCATCGTGCCGGAGGTCTACTGGGACTGGTGCAATCGCGACGCGATGGTGATGCAGCGCATCGACGGCATCCGGGTGAACGACGTGGCGAGCCTCGCCGCGCACGGCATCGACATCCCGAGGCTTGCGCGCGATGGCGTCGAGATCTTCTTCACGCAGGTGTTCCGCGACGGCTTCTTCCACGCCGACATGCACCCGGGGAACATCTTCGTCGCGCGCGACGGGCGCTATTGCGGCGTCGACTTCGGCATCATGGGAACGCTCTCGGAGAAGGACAAGAACTACCTCGCCGATTGCTTCATGGCTTTCTTCCGCCGCGACTACCGGCGCGTCGCGCGCGCCTACCTGGACGCCGGATGGGTGCCGGCGACGACGCGCCTGGATGAATTCGAGGGCGCGGTGCGCTCCGTGTGCGAGCCCGTGTTCGACAAGCCGCTGAAGGACATCTCGTTCGGCAAGGTGCTGCTGCGCCTCTTCGAGGTCGCGGGGCGCTTCGGCATCGAGGTGCAGCCGCAGCTCGTGCTCTTGCAAAAGACGTTGCTGCAGATCGAGGGACTCGGGCGCGAGCTCGACCCGGAGCTCGACCTGCGCCCGGTCGCGCAGCCGATCCTCGAGCGCTTCATGCGCGAGCAGCTCGGCTGGCGCGGCATGATGCGCGAGCTGCGCGAGGAGGCGCCGCTCTGGGCGCGCACGCTGCCGCAGATCCCGCGCCTCATGCACCGCGTCCTCACCGACGACGCGCCGCGGCGCCTCGAGGCGGCCATCCGCGACCTCGAGCGCGCCCAGCGCCGCCAGACCCTCGTGATGGCGGTGATCGCCGCGATCCTCGCGCTCCTCGCCGCCGGACTCTATCTGCGTTGAGCATCGAAACCTTGCGCCGGGTCCCCGGTTATTTTGGCTAGCGCTTGAGGGCGAGGGTGAGGCCGTCGCCGATGGGCAGCAGCGACACGTCCACGCGTTCGTCGCGGTGGACGGTGTCGTTGAAGGCGCGGATCGCGACCGTGTCGCTGTCGTGCTTCGAGGAGTCGGCGACGGCGCCCGACCAGAGCGTGTTGTCGACCGCGACGAGGCCGCCCTTGCGCAGCAGCGCGAGCGCGCGCTCGTAGTAGCCCGGGTAGTTGCGCTTGTCCGCGTCGATGAAGGCGAAGTCGTAGCGGCCCGCCTCGCCCGCGGCGATGAGCCCGTCCATTGTCGCGAGCGCCGGCGCGATGCGAAGGTCGATGCGCTCGGCGACTTTCGCCTTCGCCCAGTACGCGCGCGCGATCGCCGTCCATTCCTCGCTCACGTCGCAGGCGACGAGTTTCCCGTCGGGCGGCAAAGCGAGCGCCACGCTGAGCGCGCTGTAGCCGGTGAAGACTCCGACCTCGAGCGTGCGCCGCGCGCCCATGAGGCGCACGAGGAGCGCCATGAGCTGGCCCTGCTCCGGCGAGATCTGCATGCCGCCGTGCGGCATCGCGAGCGTCGCCTCGCGCAGCTCGCGCTGCACCGGATGCTCGCGCAACGAGTGCTCCTGGAGATAGCGATAGAGAGTGGCGTCCAGGTTGAGCGTGCGGTCGGACATCGGAGTCGGCGCCCTGGCGCTAGCGATCGTCGAAGTCGACGAGCACCGGCTGGTGGTCCGAGAGGAGTGTTCGCGAATCCACGTCGATCGCGCGCACGCGACGCGCGGCGTCCGCGCTCACGAAGGCGAAATCGCAGCAGTACGGCGTCTTGCTGTAGGCGGCGCTGTGCACGCAGAAGGTGGGCGTGTGGGGCCTGTGTCCGTGCACGAGGCGCCATGCGTCGCGATAGGCCGGGCCGGCGTTGCCCAGTGCTGCCTGGATGTCGCCGTACGCGGGATTCTCGGGCGGAAAATTGAAGTCGCCCACCAGGATCGCGCTCGCCGCCTGCGCCGTCGCGTCGAAGGGCCCGCCGTCCGCGATCGACGCGCCCGGATGCATCGCGTGCCCGCAGGCCTCCTCGTGAAGCGCGCGAAGCCCGATCGCTTGCGCGCGGCGCTGCACGTCGGAGTAGTACTCGAGGTGGGTCGTGGTCACGCGCAACGCCCCCATGGGCGAGCGCAACGTCGCCTCGACGGCGACGCGCGGCATCGTCTCCTTGCCGGGGTCGGCGGGCCACGGCAGCGCGTGGCGGCGCGCCGAAAGCACCGTGTAGCGCGTGAGGATCACGTTGCCGAAGCGCCGCCTCCCACCCTCGCCGGCGACGTCGACGCCATGGCCCGTGATCGCGGTGTAGCCGGGCAGGAGGCCCGCGAGCTCGGCGAACTGGTCGCGTGTGTCGTTGCCGGCGAGCGCGGGGAAGTTGTCCGCCACCTCCTGCAGGCACAGCACGTCGAAATCCGCCATGGAGCGGGCGTGCTGAACGATGCGCTCGAGGTCCACGCGACCGTCGATGCCGCGGCCCCACTGGATGTTCCAGGTGATGAGCTTCATGCCCGAATTGACCTCGTGATTGCCCGAATATTGACAGATTCGCCGGCGACGATCGGATCCCTGCCGGAGGAAATGCCATGCAACAGTTCGTCTCTCCCCTGCTCGCGCTCTTCGCGAGCCTTTCCACTGCGGCCGCCGACGTGGCGGCGCGCCCCGATTGGCAGCGGCATTTCGACGCGAAGGGCGTGCGCGGCACCTTCGTCCTCTTCGACCCGGCGAAGGACCGCTACCTCGTCTTCAACGAGGCGCGTGCGCGCCAGCGTTTCATCCCCGCGTCCACGTTCAAGATCGCCAACGCGCTCATCGGCCTCGAGGTGGGCTCGATCGCCGAGGAGCGCGAGGTCTTCCCGTGGGACGGCAAGCCCAAGCTGCGGCCCTCGTGGGAGCGCGACCAGACGCTCATGACCGGCATGCGCGAGAGCACCGTGTGGATGTTCCAGGAAGTCGCGCGGCGCACCGGCAAGGCCCGCATGAAGGAGTGGCTCGACCGGCTCGACTACGGCAACCGCGACATGAAGGGCGGCATCGACCTCTTCTGGCTGCAGGGAGGGCTGCGCATCTCGGCGACGGAGCAGGTGGAGTTCCTGCGCAGGCTCTCCGAGGGCGCGCTCGCCGCGACCCAGCGCTCGCAGCGCCTGGTGCGCAACGCCATGGTCTTCGAGAAGACGCCCGCGTACACGCTCTACGCGAAGACGGGCACGACCGGCGCCAGCGGCAATCCGGTCGCGTGGTGGGTCGGATGGATCGAGAGGAAGGGCCGGCCCGGCGCCTACTTTGCCATGAACTTCACGCCGGGCTCGAAGACGCGCTACGCCGACCGCTTCGAGATCGCGCGCGCGATCCTCGCGGAAGCGGGAGCGCTGCCTAGCGGATCCCGGCCCTCATGAACGACTGGACGAACTGACGCTGGAAGAGGAGGAATCCCAAGAGGAGCGGAGCGGAGGTCATCAACGTCGCCGCCGTGATCACCGACCAGTCGATGCCCTGGTCGCCGGAGGAGAACACCTGAAGCCCCACGGTCACCGGGCGCGAGGTGACCGAGTTGGTGACGATGAGCGGCCACAGGAAGTTGTTCCAGTGATAGCTCACCGAGACCAGGCCGAAGGCGAGGTAGGTGGGCCGCGCGAGCGGCACGTAGACCTTCCACAGGATCTCGAGCGCGCCCGCGCCCTCGACGCGCGCGGCTTCGTCCAGCTCCCGCGGGATGGTCTTGAAGGTCTGGCGCAGCAGGAAGATGCCGAAGGCCGACGCCATGTACGGCAGCCCGATCGCGGGGATGGAGTCGAGGATGCCCATGTGCCCGAGGGTCTGGTAATTCTCGACGATGAGCACGTCCGGCATGATCATGAGCTGCACCAGCACGAGGCCGAAAGCGATGTCCTTGCCCGGGAACTCGAAGCGCGCGAACGCGTAGGCGGCGAGCGTGCACAGGACCAGCTGCGCGGCGAGCACCATCGTCACCAGCATGAAGCTGTT
>JBBRTF010000049.1:0-35550 GCA_038244725.1 Burkholderiales bacterium | reverse complement strand
CTCGGCGCCACTGATTTAAGCTTCCTTACGGTCATGGTGTGCCCTTTCGCGAGGGTTCAAGGTAGATCTCGACAATCAACCTCATACCATGACCGCCCTTCGCACTCAAAGACGGTTCTGCACACAACTCAGCACACTACTATTTTCTGGAATCGCCGGCGGCAACTCCGCCTTGGAATCACCGCAGCAAAAGTACTTAAAGCTAGCCGGCTTTTTCTTGGAGGGTTTGGTGGGCACGGTGCGCTAACCCTTGCTGAAGTTTGCTGTACTCGGCTGGAAAGGGTTGCAATGGAGTGGCAATGGAAATGGGCTGGTCCTAAGACCAGCCCATAAGTCACTGATGTTCTGGCGCGCCCGGCAGGATTCGAACCCACGACCCCCTGGTTCGTAGCCAGGTACTCTATCCATCTGAGCTACGGGCGCAAAAGAGGTCGAATTATAGCGGTTTTTCCCGTACTTTCGAAGCCACCATGCCCTACCCGCTCCTGATAACCGGGGACAGACCTCGGTGATCGGCATGCGATAGCCGAGGTCTGCGGTTATCTCTTACCAGCCGCCGAAGCGGTCCCACGTCTCCGCGACGCGGCCGTCGCGTACGACGTGGTACTCGCCGTGCTGCGCGGCCGTGGCGCAGGCGTGGTTCGGCAGGATGCGAAGCCACGTCCCGATGGGATAGCGCGCGAAGTCGATCGATCCGCCGTCGCGCCGCGAGACGATGCCGTGCTCCTGGTTCGCCTCGGAGACGATGAGGTCGTCCACGGGATCGCCTCTCGCGTCGCACACGAGCCCATAGCCCTGGTCGACCTTCTGGCGCGCAGTGCCGCGATCGCGCGAGAGCGCCATCCAGCCCGTGTCCACGAGGATGCGCTCGCGCTCGCGTTGGTGGCCGATGACCGTGGCCAGCACCGAGATGCCGATGTCGCCGATCGCGCACACGCCCAGCCCGGCCATCACGAGGTCGTTGAACACGTAGACGCCGGTGCGCACCTCGGTCACGCCGGCGAATGAATCGGCGAAGGTCGCGGTGGGCGTCGAGCCCACGCTCACCACGGGACACGCGTGGCCCTGCGCACGCAGCGCGGCCGCGGAGCTCACCACCGCGTCGCGCTCGCGCGCCGCCGCCTCGCGGATCTCATCCGTGCCGTCGCAGTTGTACGAGTCGCCCGCATGCGTCATCACTCCCAGCAGCGATTCGCCCAGCGCGGCGCCCACCGCCAGCAGCCGTGGATCGCCCGGGGGTACGCCGCCGCGATGGCCGTCGCAGTCGATCTCGATCATGGCCGGGATGCGCACGCCCGCCCGGGCGCTCGCCACCACCAGCCGTTCGGCCGCCTCGACGCTATCGACGATGGTGCTCATGCGCGCGCCTCGGCGCACCAGCGCCGCCACGCGCGGCACCTTGGCAGGCACCATGCTCACCGCGTAGAGCATGTCGCGAAAACCGTGGTCGAAGAAGTACTCCGCCTCGCGCAATGTGGACACCGTGATCGCTCCGGATGGCGCGCCCAGCGCGATCCGCGCCACTTCCACGCTCTTGGCGGTCTTCACGTGCGGGCGCAGGACCACGCCGTGCCCATGCACGCGCTCGCGCATGCGAAGGCCATTGCGCTCGACGGTGGCGGCGTCGAGGATGAGCGCCGGGGTATCGAGATCCGCGAACATCGCGAAACTATAAACGAGCCGCGACCTGGCTCCGGAACTGCGAGCGGAAAAGGCTCTCGCCGCCCTGCGCCGGATGGCGGATGTATCCCGCGCACCGCACCGTCTCCCAACGCTCGAGCGCGCCCTCGGCCACCTTGCCGACGGCGAAGACTTCCAGGCGCCGCGTGAAGCACTTCATCAGCGCCTCCATCACCGCGCGTCCCTGCGCGACTTCGGTGAGGCGAGGCTTGCGGTTGCTCGAGGGACCGCACGGACCCTCGGCCGAGCCGTCATCGTCGACATACGGATGCCACGGGAACGCATTCCAAAGGACCACCTCGAAGGGCCTCCCGGCGCGCTCGATCTCGCTCCAGATCACCGCGGCACTCCTCTCGCGCTGCGGTTTGACTTCCGCCTCGCGGCTGGTGAGCGCGAGCGTGCGGCGTGCGACGAGATCGGCCTTGCGCGTAAGCTCGGTCTCGGAGCAGAAGGCGATGCCGGTGAAGCGGCAGCCGCGATGGCTGGGCGCCTCGCCCAGCAGCATCACGCGCGCCTCGTTGCGGCGCGACTCGAGGTACGCCGCCATGTTCTCGCGCCGCAAGCGCGGCATGTCGCGCCGCGGCACGCGGTCGCGCTCGTCCATGTCGCGCCACGGGTTGAAGACGCACGGCGCGTCGGCGGGACCCTCTTCGAGGAGGTCGATGAAGCGCGCGGCCGCTTCCGCGCTCATTCCGGCTGGATCTTGGCCGCCCGGATGATGCGGCCCCACTTCTGCGACTCGCCGGCCTGGAATTTCGCGAGCTCCTCGGGCGAGGAGACGATGGGCTCGGTGCCGGTGCTCTCGTAGAAGGCTCTCGCGCTCGGGCTCTTCGTCGCCGCGACGAGGAGGTCGTGCAGCTTGTGAACCACCGCGGGGGGCGTCTTCGCCGGCACGTAGGCGGCGAACCAGTAGCTCATCTCGTAGCCCTTCACGCCGGCCTCGTCGATGGTCGGGACGTCGGGCGCGAGGGGCATGCGCTTGAGGCTCGACATGCCCAGCGCGCGGAGCTTCCCGCCCTTCACCTGCGGCAGGCCCGTCGCGGTGTCGGTGATCATCATGTCGATCTGCCCGCCGAGGAGGTCGGTGATGGCGAGCGGGTTGCTCTTGTACGGAATGTGCAGCAGCTGCACGCCGGCCATCTGCTGGAAAAGCTCTCCGGCGATGCGCGACGAGGAGCTGCCGCTGCCGAACGAGTACTTTCCGGGATCCTTCTTGGCAAGCGCGATGAATTCCTGCACCGTCTTCGCCGGGATCTTCAGGTTCACCACCATGATCTGGCCCCCCTTGCCCAGGAGCGTGACCGGCGCGAAATCCTTCACCGGGTCGTAGGGCAGCGACTTGTAGAGGTGCTCGTTGGCCGCGTGCGTGGTGTTGGTGGTGATGAGCACGGTGTAGCCGTCGGGATTCGCCTTGGCGGCGTACGAGGCGGCGATGAAGCCGCTCGCGCCCGGCTTGTTGTCCACGACGACGGGCTGCTTCGAATCGGTGGCGACCGCCTGCCCGAGCCCGCGCGCGAGCTGGTCGGTGGCACTCCCCGCGGCGAACGGGACGACGAACGTGATCGACTTGGCGGGGTAGTCTTCGGCCGCGGCGGGAATGGCGGCGACGGCGGCCGCGGCGAGGACGGCGTGGAATATTTTCATGGGGTTCTCCGGTTCTTGCGGTAAATTGCGCTCTCGTCCCGGGGAGAATACATGAACGGATTGCGAACGATCGCGGCGCTTGCCGCCCTTGCGGCGGGCCTCGCGCTCGCCGACACCTATCCCACGAAACCGGTGAAGATCGTGGTGGCCTTCACCGCGGGCGGCACCACCGACATCATGGCGCGCACGCTCGCGCAGCGCTTCACCGAGCGTTTCAAGCAGCCCTTCGTGATCGAGAACAAGCCCGGCGCGGGCGGCAACCTCGGCACCGAGGTCGTCTGCCGCGCGCCGCCCGACGGCTACACGCTCATCGTTAATTCCGTGGGGCCCATGGCGGTGAATCCCACGCTGTACAAGAACCTCGCCTGCAACCCGCTCACCGAGCTCGTGCCCGTCGCGCAGATCTCCGACGTGCCCAACGTCCTCGTGCTGCCGGCATCCCTGAAGGTGACGACGATGGAGGGCTTCCTCGAATACGCGAAGGCGCATTCCGGCGAGCTCAACTACGCGTCCACCGGTATCGGCACCTCGTCGCACCTCTCGAGCTTCATGCTCGCCTCGCGCGCCGGCTTCGCCGCCACGCACATCCCGTATAAGGGCGCGGAGGCGTTGAAGGATCTACTCACCGGCCGCGTGCAGTTCATGTTCGCGACCATCCCCTCGGTGATCGCCCACATCAAGGCGGGCACGCTGGTGGCGATCGCGGTGAGCAGCGCGAAGCGCTCGCGCTCGATGCCCGACGTGCCCACGGTCGCCGAGTCGGGCTTCCCGGGCTTCGAGGCGGGCTCCTGGTTCGGCATCTTCGCTCCGCGCGGCACGCCGCCGGAAGTGATCGCCGCGCTCAACAAGGCCACCAACGAGATCATCGCGGAAAAGGCGATCGAGTCGCGGATGGTGGAGGAAGGCGCCGACCCCACGGGCGGGACGCCGGAGAAGTTCGGCGCCTTCGTGAAGAGCGAGTACGAGAAGTGGCGCACGGTGGTGCGCGAGTCGGGCGCCGTGGTGGACTGACGCTTGCCGGCGTTCTCCGCGGCTCGGGCGCGACGCCCCCGCGGGATCGATCAGGGAACGAGCCTGTCCCTCTTCGCGAGCGGCGGGAAAAGCCGCATCCACAAGACGACCACGATCAACGTCCCCACGCCGCCCAGGATCACCGAGCCGATGGGTCCCAGCCACGCGGCCGTCGCGCCGGCGCGGAATTCTCCCAGCTGGTTGCTGGTGCTGATGAAGGTCGCGTTCACCGCGCTCACGCGCCCGCGCATCTCGTCGGGCGTCTCGATCTGCACCAGCGTCTGGCGCACCACAACGCTCACCATGTCCGCGGCGCCGCTCACCGCGAGGGCGAGCATGGAGAGCGCGAAGCTGCGGGAATAGGCGAAGACGAGGATCGCGGCGCCATAGATCGCGACCGAGACGAAGAGCGTGCGCCCGACGTTGCGCTCGAGCGGACGGCGCGCGATCCACGCGGCGAGCGCGAGCGCGCCGACCGCGGGCGCGGCGCGCAGCAGCCCCAGCCCCCACGGGCCCGTTTGCAGGATGTCGCGCGCGAAGATCGGCAGCAGCGCCGTGGCGCCGCCCAGCACCACGGCGAAGAGGTCGAGCGAGATCGCGCCCAGCACCACGGGCTTGTGAAAGATGAAGCCGAAGCCCGCGAACATCGATGCGAAGGTCGCGGCCTCTTTGGCCTTGATGAGCGGCACGTGGTGGATCGAGAGCACGCACACGATCGCCGCGACCAGCACCGCCACGCACAGGCCGTACGCCCATGCCGGGCCCAGCGCGTAGACGAATCCGCCGAGCGCGGGCCCCGCGACCACAGCGACCTTCATCACCGCGGAGCTCAACGCCATCGCGCGCGGCAGCTGGTCCTGGGGCACCAGCGCCGGCACGATCGCCTGCTGCGCCGGCGTGAGGAGCGCGCGCGCGAGACCGAGGAGAACGCTCACCCCGAGGATCAGGTCGCGGCCGACCCAATGGCCGGCACTCCCCCACGCGAGCAGGCCCGCGGCCACCAGCATCACGGCGATCGCGGCGCTGATCACACGGCGCCGGTCGACGCGGTCGGCGAGCTGGCCCGAGGGAATGGTGAACGCGACCGTGGGCACGAACTGGAGAAGCCCCACGAGGCCCAGGTCCCAGGCGCTGCCGGTGAGGTCGTACATCTGCCAGCCGAGCGCCACCAGCAGGATCTGGTTCGCGGCGGTGGCCAGCAGCCGCGTCCACAGGAAGAAGTGGAAGCTGCGGGAGAGTGGACCGGCGGAATTCGCCGCGCCGACGGAAGCGCTCATCGCGGCGAATCTATCACACGGTGCGCGGCGCGAGCTTCGGGGTCAGCGCCGGGATATCTCGCTGTGCGGGCCGACGGGAAGGAAGCTCGCGCGCGGCAGCTCGCCCAGCGGCGGGACGAAGGCGGGACCCTGCTCCGAGGCGATCCGCGAGACGCGCGCCATGTCGCGCACGACGAAGAGCTCGAGGCGCTTCAGCAGCTGCGCGCGCGTGCGGTCGAGGTCGAAGCGGTCCATCTCGAGGGGTAATGCGAGCGCAAGCCGCGCGAGGTCATGGCGGCGCGGGGCGCTCGGCACGCGGCAGCTCTCGGGAAGCTGCGCGCGATCATAGGAGCTCCAGCTCGCCAAGAACTCTCCCAGGGCCACCAGGACTTCGCTCGACGTTTTCGCGGCGTCGAGGCGCGCGAGCCATTCGATCGTCTTCATGGGTCGAGCATGCCGCTTTCCCCCGGCCTTGGATGCCGGGCGAAGGCGAAGGGCCGCGTAGGAGGCCTCCGAGGGCATCGGCGGCCGGGGGCACGCAATGTGCGCCACCGTACTGTACGAAGGGCGGCGAAGGCGCACCCTACGAAGATGCCATCAGTCCAAACACGCTCGCCAGGCCGCACCGCTTCCGCATCCGGCTGCGGCAGCCGCTTCGTCGAGCGCCTTCCGAGCGAGGCGCGCCAATCGCTCATCACGGCGTGCGAAGAGGTCGAGCTCACGTTCGAGGACGTGATCACGCGGCCCGGAGATGCGATAAAGCACGCCTACTTCCCGCTGCAGGGTTACATCTCGCAGATCGCGCGGACGCATACGCCGGGTCTCGAGATCGCGCTCACCGGCGACGAGGGCATGTTCGGCCTGCCGATCGCCCTGGGCATGCCCATCTCGCAGGTGCTCGCCGTAGTGCAGGGGCCCGGCACCGCGCTGCGCACCACCGCTGCCCGCTTCAGGCGCGAACTTGCCAGCCACGCGGCGCTGCGCGCCCAGATGCAGAAGTTCACCTATTTCTCGCTCGGCAACATCGCGCTCATGAGCGAATGCGCGAAGTACCACACGGTGGACCAGCGCCTGGCGCGCTGGCTGCTGATGGTCGGGGACCGCTGCCACTCGGCGTCGTTTCGAATGACGCACGTCTTCCTCGCGTACATGCTCGGCGTGCGGCGGGTCGGCGTCACCGTGGCCGCCAAGCGGCTCCAGGATCAGGCCATCATCCGCTATCGCCGCGGGCAGGTGCAGATCCTCGACACCGATCGCCTGGAGGCCGTTGCGTGCGACTGTTACCAGGCGAGCCTTGACGGCTTCGACGACGCGTATCGCGCGCCACGGCAAGCGGCGCGCTGAGCTCGTTCAAGGGAAGTTGGCGGAGAGAGAGGGATTCGAACCCTCGATACAGGTTTAAGCCCATATAACGCCTTAGCAGGGCGCCCCCTTCGGCCACTCGGGCATCTCTCCGGCGAAGGTGAATTTTAACAGAGTCGCCCCCCGCGCGTAGGCGGGAATCGGGCTAGCGCAGCTCGTTCAGGAAGAACGTGTACGTGAGAGCCCACATGTACGCCTGTTGCGCCGGCGTGCTGCCGGCGGCGTGGCCGCCCTCGGTATTCTCGTAGTACAGCACGTCGTGCCCCTGCGCGGTCATCTTCGCCACCATCTTGCGGGCGTGGCCGGGATGGACGCGGTCGTCGCGGGTCGAGGTGTAGAAGAGCACGCGCGGGTACTTCTTGTCCTTCACGACATTCTGGTACGGCGAGTACTTCGAGATGAAGGCCCAATCCCCGGGCTTGTCGGGGTCGCCGTACTCGCCCATCCAGGAGGCGCCCGCGAGGAGCTTGTTGAAGCGCTTCATGTCGAGGAGCGGGACCTGGCTCACCACGGCCTTGAAGAGCTCCGGGCGCTGCGTGAATGCCGCGCCCACGAGGAGTCCCCCCTGGCTGCCGCCCATGATGCCCAGGTGCTTCGACGAGGTGATGCCGCGCGCGATCACGTCCTCGGCGACGGCGATGAAATCCTCGTGCGTCTTGTGCCGGCCCTCGCGCACCGCCGCCGTGTGCCACTGGGGTCCGAACTCGCCGCCGCCGCGGATGTTCGAGAGCACCCACACGCCGCCGCGCTCGAGCCACGAGGCGCCGATGGTGCCGCTGTAGCTGGGCAGCATCGAGATCTCGTAGCCGCCGTAGCCGTAGAGGATGGTGGGGTTGGAGCCGTCCATCTTCGCGTCCTCGCGCATCACCACGAAGTACGGGACCTTCGTGCCGTCCTTCGAGGTCGCCTCGAACTGGCGCCACGCAAGGCCCTTCGCGTCGAAGAAGGCCGGCAGCGACTTCATCTTCTCGCGCGCGGCCTTGCCCGGCGTGGCGAGGTAGAGCGTGGTGGGCTCGACGAAGCTCGTGACCGACATCCAGTAGTCGTCGCTCTCGTTACGCTCGTAGGCGGAGATGCGGATGGAAGACGATGGCGGCACCTCGACTTCCTTCGCGTCCCACGCCGCGCCGCGCCGGCGCAGCTCCACGACGCGGCTCTTCACGTTGTCGAGGATGTCGAGGATGATCGAGCCGCCCGTCACGGTGTAGTCCTGCAGCGCCACGCGCTCGGCGGGCTCGAAGAGCACCGTGAACGCGCGCTCGCCTGCGAGGAACTTGTCGAGGTTCATGCCGATGAGGGAACCGGCCTTGTAGGTGGCGCCCGCGGGCTTCCAGTCGGTGCGCAGGTTCACCAGCAGCCACTGGTGGGCCGTCGAGATGCGCGCGTCCAGGGGCGTCGCCAGGCGCACCCACTTGCCGCCCTCGTGGATGTACTCCTCGCTCTCCCAGAAGGTGATGGCGCGGCTCAGGTGCTCGTACTTGCGGTCCTTCTCGTTCACCACGCGCGCGGAGACGCTCACGTCCTCCTTCTTGCCCTCGAAGATCACCTTCGCCTGGGCGAGCTTCGTGCCGCGCTTCCACTCGGCCACGATGCGCGGATAGCCCGAGGTGGTGAGCGTCCCGGGGCCGAAGTCGCGCGCGATGTAGAGCGTGTCTTCGTCGAGCCACGTGGCGCCGCCCTTGGACTCGGGCAGGAAGAAGCCGTCCTTCACGAACGCCTTCTCGACCGTGTCGAACTCGCGGATTTCCACCGCGTCGGCGCCCCCGCGCGAGAGCGAGACGAGGCAGCGGCGGTATTCCGGATAAAGGCAGCTCGCGCCCTTGAAGACCCAGTTCGCGTTCTCCTCGGCGCCGAGCTTGCCCACGTCGAGCACGGTCTCCCACGCCGGGTCCTTCTTGCGGTACTCGGCGAGCGTCGTGCGCCGCCACAGCCCGCGCGGATAGGTCGCGTCCTGCCAGAAGTTGTAGAGCCACGGCCCGCGCTTCTGCACCTCGGGAATGCGCTCGTTCGAGTTGTAGATCGACAGCAGGCGCTCGTGGATCGCCTTGAATTCCGGGCGCGCCTCGAGCTCGGCCTTGCTCCTGGCGTTCATCCCCTTCACCCACGCCATCGCCTCGTCGCCGGTCACGTTCTCCAGCCACTGGTACGGATCGTCCATCTGCACCTCGGCATGCGCCATCGAAGCACCCAGCAAAAGTGGTGTCAGGTACGACATAAAAAGTCGTGTCAGGTACGACATATTCATGGCTTCATCTTCTCCTCGGAAGGCGCCTTGTCGAGCTCGAAGACGCGATGCAGCACGCGCACGGCGAGCTCCATGTACTTCTCGTCGACCACGACGGAGGTCTTGATCTCGGAGGTGGAGATCATCTGGATGTTGATGCCCTCCTGGGCGAGCGCGCCGAACATCTTCGCGGCGATGCCCGCGTGGGTGCGCATGCCGATCCCCACCAGGGAGACTTTCGCGATGCGATCGTCGCCCACCACGCCGCGCGCGTTGATCTCCGGCTTCACGCGCGTCTCGAGGATCTGCATCGCGCGCTTGTACTCGTTCCTGTGCACCGTGAACGAGAAATCCGTGAGCCCTTCGGAGGACGCGTTCTGCAGGATGATGTCGACGTCGATGTTGGCTTCGGCGATGGGCCCGAGGATCGCGAAGGCGATGCCGGGGCGGTCGGGCACGCCCAGCACCTGGATCTTGGCCTCGTCGCGGTTGAACGCGATGCCGGAAATGATGGCTTGTTCCATGTTCTCGTCTTCCTCGAACGTGATGAGCGTGCCCATGTCGGTCGAGTTCACGTCCGTGAACGACGACAGCACGCGAAGCTTCACCTTGTACTTGCCGGCGAATTCCACCGAGCGTATCTGCAGCACCTTCGACCCGAGCGAGGCGAGCTCGAGCATCTCCTCGAACGTGATCGTGTCCAGGCGCCGCGCCTCGGGAACGACGCGCGGGTCGGTAGTGTAGACGCCGTCCACGTCGGTGTAGATCTGGCACTCGTCGGCCTTGAGCGCCGCGGCGAGCGCGACCCCCGTCGTGTCGGAGCCGCCGCGCCCGAGCGTCGTGATGTTGTTGTCGTCGTCGATCCCCTGGAAGCCCGCGACGATCACGACATGGCCCGCGTCCAGGTCCTCGCGGATGTTGCGGTCCTCGATGCCGAGGATGCGCGCCTTGGAATAGGCGGCGTCGGTGACGATCGGGACCTGCCAGCCGGTGTAGCTCCTCGCCTTCAGGCCGATCGCGTGAAGCGCGATGGATAGAAGCCCGATCGACACCTGTTCACCGGTCGAGGCGATCACATCCAGCTCGCGCGGGTGGGGATCTGGATTCAATTCCCTTGCGAGACTGATGAGGCGGTTGGTCTCGCCCGCCATGGCGGACGGGACCACCACGAGCTGGTGGCCTTCTCCGGCGAAACGGGCGATACGGCGCGCGACCTCGCGGATGCGTTCCGCGCTGCCCATGGAGGTGCCGCCGTACTTCTGAACGATCAGGGACACTGGGGAGGTGAATCGGGGAAAAGCCGCTATTCTAGCGTGGCACCCCCCCGAAAAACGAATGAAGACGTACCTGCGTCCCCGGAATGTGGCCCTGGTCGCGCTCGCCTGCGGGGTGGCGGCGACCCTGCTCGCATGGTTCCTCGCGGGCCGCCAGGCCGAACGCGAGGCGGCGGCCGAGTTCGCCGCGCAGGCGAACCTCGGCACCAACATCCTGGAGCGGCGCATCCAGCGATACATCGACGTCCTCTACGGCCTGGAGGCCCTCGCCTACCACAACGAGCACCTCGGGCGGCGCGAGTTCGCCCACTACGTCTCGGCCCTGGAGATGGGCAAGCGCTTCCCCGGCGTGACCGTCGTGGAATACATCCAGCGCGTCCCGGACGTCGAGCGCGGGCGCTTCGTCTCCCAGGTGCGCGAAGACCGCTCGCTCGCGCCCGGTGGATATCCGCGCTTCGACATCAGCCCGCCGGGGCTGCGCGACGAGTACTGGGTGATCGAGTTCCTCGAGCCCATGGACGCGGCCTCGCCCGTCTTCGGCCTCGATATCCGCGAGCGGCCCGCCGCCCTCGAGGCCGCGGCCCTCGCGCGCGACACGGGCGAACCCATGGCCACCGCCCGCTACCAGCTCGCGCAGGAGACCGGCACGAGCTATGGCCTGGTGATGTACCTGCCGGTGTACGGGATGGAACGCCCGGCCAACGCGCACCAGCGCCGGGCGTGGCTGCGCGGCTTCGTGAATGTGGTGCTGCGCATCGACGACCTCCTCGCCGGCATGCTCGCCGATCCCTTCGTGAGCGGCCTGGGCCTGCGTATCCACGACGTCGGGCCCGTCGGCTCGTCCGCGGCGCCAATCTCCGCGCAGACGCTCTTCTACGGACCGGCGCACGCGGATCCGCCGGTCGGCTGGAGCGAGTCGCGGCAAATCCTCGAGCGCTCGCTCACGGTGGCCGGACGCCAATGGCGCCTGGAGTTCGCCGGAAACGCGGAGACGAGCCCCTGGCTCGGGCGCTATCCGCTGCTCGCGCTCGGCGCGGGATCGATGATGACATTCCTTCTCTTCGGCCTCTTCCACGCGGCCACGCGCGCGCGCAGCGAGGCCGTGGGCCTCGCCGCGCAGGCGACGCGCGAACTGCGCACGCAGCTCTCGCTTTCCCAGCAGCTTATCGAGGCCCTTCCCAACCCGGTGTTCTCCAAGGACGCGCTCGGGCGTTACCTCGGATGCAACCGCGCCTTCGAGCAGTACGTCGGCCTCACGCGCGAGCGCATGGTGGGCAAGACCGTGGGCGAGATCATGCCCGCGGAGTTGGCGGGGCGCGCAGCGCGCCATGACGAGGAGCTCTTCGCGCACCCCGGCTCGCAGACCTACGAGACGACCGCGGTCCACACGGACGACGGATCGCCCTACGAGATGCTCGTGAACAAGGCGACCTTCTTCGGTCCTTCGGGAGAGGTGGCGGGGCTGGTGGGCGTGATGTTCGACATCACCGAGAGGAAGAAACTCGAGGCCGCCTCGCTCGAGAGCAGCGAGCGGCTCGGCGCACTCATCCACGCGGCGCCCATCGCCATCATCGGGCGCGACCCGGATGGCGTGATCGCCACCTGGAATCCGGCCGCCGAGAAGATGTTCGGATGGTCCGAGGCCGAGGCCGTGGGCACGCCCACTTCCATCGTCCCCGCGCACCTCACCGAGGCCACGCGCGAGCTGCGCGAGCGCGCCCTGGCGGGCGAAACCATCTGGATCGAGGAGACGCAGCGCATGCGCCGAGACGGGAGCCTCGTCGATGTGTCCATGACGGTCGCACCCATCTACGGCGGCGAGGGCAAGGTGAACGGCACCATGGTCACCATCGCCGACATCTCGCGGCGCAAGCAGGCCGAGGCGGCGCTGCGCGAGAGCGAGGCGCAGCTGCGGCTCGCGATGGACGCGGCCCAGCTCGGCATGTGGTATTGGGAAGTCGACACCGATCGCTTCACCTATTCGGAGGGGCTCAACAAGCTCTTCGGCCGGCCGGCCGAGAGCGGCATCGTCCACTACCGCGTGCTGAACGAGCGCCTGCACCCCGAGGATCGCGAGCATGCCGAGGCGACGCTGCGCCACGCCGTGCGCCACGGCGACGTCTTCCAGATCGACCATCGGGTCGTTTGGCCCGACGGCTCCGTGCACTGGGTCGCCAACCGCGGGCAGGTGCATCGCGATGCCGCCGGCCGCGCGACGCGCGTGATCGGCGTCGCCATGAACATCACCGAGAGGAAGATCGCCGAGCAGCGCGTGGCGCACATGGCGCACCACGACGCGCTCACGGGGCTGCCCAACCGCGTGCTCCTGCGCGATCGCATCCAGCAGGCGATCGCGCAGGCGCACCGCAACGGCACGCAGCTCGCCGTGCTCTTCCTCGACCTGGACCGCTTCAAGACCATCAACGATTCGCTCGGCCACCAGCTCGGCGACCGGCTGCTGCAATCGGTGGCGAGCCGCATCCTCGTGTGCGTGCGCGAGGGCGACACCGTCTCGCGCGTGGGCGGCGACGAGTTCGTGATCGTGATCCCCGGCATCGGCTCGGCGAGCGACGCGTCCGCCGTGGCCGGAAAGATCCTCGAGGTGCTCGCCAACGCCTTCCACCTGCACGGCAACGACCTGCACGTGGCCGCCTCCATCGGCATCAGCCTCTATCCCGCCGACGGCTCCGACGCCGAGACCCTCATGAGGAACGCCGATACCGCGATGTACCACGCGAAGGACTCGGGGCGCGGCAACTTCCAGTTCTTCACGCAGCACATGAACGTCGCCGCGCAGCAGCGCCTCACGCTCGAGAATTCGCTGCGGCGCGCGCTCGACCAGGGCGAGTTCGAGCTGCACTACCAGCCGCTCTTCGACCTGCGCGACCGCTCCGTCACCGGCTTGGAGGCGCTGCTGCGCTGGAATACGCCCGACGGCGAGACCGTCGCTCCGGGCCAGTTCATCGGCGTGGCCGAGGAGTCGGGCCTCATCGTTCCGATCGGCGACTGGGTGCTGCGCGAGGCGCTGAAAGAGTCGCGCACGTGGCAGTCGCCCGGGCGCCGGGTGGGCGTGTCGATCAACGTCTCCGCCAACCAGCTCTCGCGCACCACCTTCGTGGAGACTCTGCGCCGCACCATCGCCGAGCTCGAGGTCGATCCCTCGCTGGTGGAGCTCGAGGTGACCGAGAGCGTGATCATCGAAGGCGCCGGGGACGCGCGCGAGTCGCTCTACGCGATCGCGGCCCTCGGCGTGGGCATCGCGATCGACGACTTCGGCACCGGCTATTCCGGGCTCGCCTACCTGAAGCGCCTGCCCATCGACACGGTGAAGATCGACCAGTCGTTCGTGCGTGACCTCACCATCGACCCGGACGACAAGGCGATCGTGACCGCGATCGTCGCCATGGCGAAGAGCCTGAACGTCGAGGTGGTCGCCGAGGGCGTCGAGACCGAGGACCAGCTGGAAGAGCTCACGCGGCTGGGCTGCACGCGCGCGCAGGGCTACCTCCTCGCCCGCCCCATGACCGCGGCGGGCGTCGCCCGCTTCCTCGCTCGCCTCGCCGCGCCGTCCCCCGCCTGAAAATAAGTCGTGTCAGGTACGACATAAAAAGTCGTACCTGACACCACATTCACCTTCAGTTGGTCGCGATCGCCTTCAGGTCCTCGGCGAAGACGCTCTTCGCCTGGGTCTGGCGAAGGGTGGCGATGAACTTGGCCTTGACCGAGTCGTTGCCGGGCCAGACGGTCTCGAGCCAGTTCATGCCCGCCGCGCCATGGCCGGTGTAGGCGTAGCGGTTGATCTCCGCGGAGACGGCGGCGAGCACGCCGTTCTCGAAGTAGTCCTCCCACTTCAGCTTGTCGGCCGAGCGGTTCGACTTGATCGACGCGAGCCGCGACTTGATCTCCGCGGCGCGCGCCTGGCGCCGGGAAGTCGTGTACTCGGCGCAGCGCTCCTTCAGCCACGGGTTGGCGGCGGCGAGGGGCTGCGCGCACACGGGCGGCGGCTGCCCCGGCAGGCGCGACTGCATCAAGTCCTGCGCGAACTGCAGGCGCCCCTTCGGGCCGACCTCGAGGATGAGGAGGGGGAAGTACGAGTTGGCGTACGGCGCGAACGCGTTCGCGGAGGAATCGTCGGCCGACACCATCACCGCGGCCTTGCGCCCCGGCACGTCGATGAAGTCGCCACCGCCCATGCTTCCGGCCTGGTAGATCGCGAGGCGTTTCACCTGCGGCTTCAGCTGGTAGACGTAGTGCGTGGTGCAGCACGTGGCCCCGCCGGTGTTGGTCGAGAAGTGCACATCGGGGTGGCCGTTGCCGTCCAGGTCGCGGCCGATCGAGACGATCGTCCACTTCGAGCCGGGCTCGGTGTCCTTCGGGGTCGACTGCCACGCGGGCTTGCCCTGCTTGAAGACGATGGCGCGCTGCTCGCCGCCGGCCTTCGACTTCGCCACCACCGCCTCGAACTCCTGGAAGGCCTTCGCATCGACGCTCTCGAGCCCCTCCTTCTCGAGCCACGCCGCCGCATCCTGCGCGAGGGCGGGCGCCGCCGCAACGAGCACGAACGACGCCACGATCCACATTCGCGAGAAAAGCATCACCGCCTCCTGCCGTACGCGATATCCGATCCTCCTAAACTAACACGGCCCTCTACCGGATCGCCCGCACCCGGCCGGCGGGCTGCTTCGCTCCACGTGAACGCGGGGGGTGCTGAGGCTCTTCTTTTGACTTTCCGCCGCCCTGTCCCCAGACTTCGGGACAACAACCGGAGTCACCCCATGAGACGGCTCTTCAGCGCACTCCTCCTCCTCGTCTGGCCCGCACTCGCCGCCGCCACCACCGCGACCACCGACTACACCGACATGTGGTGGAACGCGGACGAATCGGGCTGGGGCGCGAACATCGTGCAGCAGGGCGACACGCTCTTCGTCACGCTCTTCGTCTACGACGCGCAGTTCAATCCCGTCTGGTACGTGGCTCCCGCGACCACGTTCCAGGGCAACGCGAAATTCACGGGGCCCATGTACGCGACCAAGGGCCCGTGGTACGCGGGCGGCAAGTTCGACCCCGCCGCCGTGCAGACGTCGCAGATCGGCTCGCTCACCTTCGAGCCGGCGGACGCCTCCAGCGCGAAGCTCACGTACGCGGTGGGCGGTTTCGTCATCGTGAACACCGTGGCGCGGCAGACGTGGCGCACCGACAACTTCGCCGGCCTCTACCTCGGCGCGCGGGAAGGCACGTGGAGCGGCTGCGACGCGTCGCTGAATGGCCGCGTGGACTCGTTCTCGCAGATCGGCATCTCGCAGCAGGGCGACGACATCCAGATCCGCGACGCCGGCACGCGCTATACGTGCAACTACACGGGCAAGGTGAAGCCCGCGGGACGCTTCGCGCAGATCGTGGGCGAGGCCGTCTGCGACGACCATGTGGGCCACTTCTTCAAGGCGACCGAGGTGCACGTCTCGCAGATCGGGTTTTCGTTGCGCTACATCCTGCAGACGGTGGGCTCGACCTGCTCCTTCACCGGCTACATGGGGGGCACACGCCAGCTTCCGTGACGCCGGTAATGCGGCGGTCCGCGGGCTGTGAGTTTTCGCACAGACACGCAGCGCGCGTTCGGCGAAACTTTGCCAATCGCCAATCGTGGATGTGGTTCATGGATGACCAGCAGCGCCAGGCTCTCGTCGAGGAAATCGAGCACCATCGCGCGCGCATCGCTGCGCTCCTTGCGGCGCTGCACGACCTCGAGGAGAACCTGAGGCACGTGGCCGACGCGCCCGTCGAGCTCACCCGCACCGCCGACCGGCTGCGCCTCGAGCTGAAGGGCCGGCGCGCCGCCTTCACCATCGGCTCGGCGCACTTGGGAGCGCACACCCCCGCCTGAAGACCCCTCAGGGCTTCGACGGCGCGGGCAGTATCTCGATCATTACCGGCTTCTTCGCCGGCGCACGGGCGCCCTCGGGCGGCAGGCGGTGCGACTCGATCATCCACACGACCACGCACATCGCGCCGACCGCGCACGCGCCGGCCAACAGCCACTTCGCGATCCTCTCGCCGGCACCCGGCTCGCGGTAGCGCGCCCCGACGACCTCGTCGAGCTTCTTGCCGATCTGTGCGAACGGGTCGTCCACGGCACCCGCTCGCGCTATCGTTCGGCGGTGCTGCGCGTGGCGCCGACCGCGACCTCCTGCTCCCGCATCTGCGCCAGCCGCAGGGCAGCCTTCGTGAAGAAGATGGTGAGCGCGTGCAGGGCCGGGGCGCTCGCGCGATTGCCCACGCCGAGCTGGCGAATCAACGCAAGCGGGTACGGGTTCACGTCGTCGGTCCGCAGGGGCGGCCTCGGCCGGCTCGCGGCCGGCAGCTCATCCACCTCGGCGCGCGTGAGCGACGCGATGTGTTCGTTGCATATGTCGGCGAGTCCCTGCGCGCTGGAGCACTCGCTCAGGCGACCCTGCCACTCGATGGCTGACATGCTGCCTCGCCATTCCATTGATGCGACCGTGTTGAACTGCGGATGCCAAAGGGTTGATTGGTATTTCCCCAGGGAGCCTTCTCCACTATGTTCGCTATAGAACATATTTGATGTAGGAGCGCGCCTACATCGATGGGAAAGGTTGGCGGCGCGGGCTCAGCCGAACTTCACCTTCATCGCGAGGATGGAGCCGGCGAGAGCCAGCGTGACCGCGTTCCAGACGATGATGGGGGCCTCGCCCTTCAGGATCCCGTAGGCGAGCCACAAGGCGACGCCGAAAGTGAATGCCGCGAACGAGTGCAGCGAGAGCTCGCGCGCGGACCTGGCCTTCCACGTCTTCACCACCTGCGGGACGAAGGCGAGCGTGGTGAGCAGTCCTGCGGCGAAGCCGAGCAAGGTGGGTGTGTCCATGCGCCCACTATAGGGGAAAGCGCTAGACCCTCACCAATCTGAGGAGCGTGATCTCCGAAGGGATGCCGAAGCGCATCGGCGGCCCCCAGTAGCCCGTGCCGCGATTGATGTACACCCACATGCGCCCGAGGCGATGAAGCCCCGCGGTGAACGGCTGCTGCAGGCGCACGAAAAGATTCCACGGCCAGAACTGCCCGCCGTGCGTGTGGCCGGAGAGCTGCAGGTCGTAGCCCGCATGCGCGGCCGAAGGCGCCGAACGCGGCTGGTGCGCGAGGAGCACCTTGGGAACGCCCGCCGGCGCGCCCGCGGCCGCGGCGTGCGCGTCGCTTCGCTGCGTGGCATCGAAGAAATGCGCCGAATAGTCGGTGACGCCCGCCACGGTGATGCGCGCTTCTCCGTGCGCGAGCACCACGTGCTCGTTGAGGAGCACGTGCGCGCCGAGCCTGCGCAGCTCGCGGATCCACGCGCTCGCGCCGGAGTAGTACTCGTGGTTGCCGGTGACGACGTAGGTGCCGTGGCGCGAGACGAGGTCGGCGAGCGGCGCGGTATGTTGCGAGAGCTCGTGCACGCTGCCGTCGACGAGGTCGCCGGTGATCGCCACCATGTCCGCGCCGAGCCGGTTCACGCGCCGCACGATGGCCTGCACGAAGGCGCGCTTGATGGTGCTGCCCACGTGGATGTCGCTGATCTGGGCGATGGTGAAGCCCTCGAGCGCGGCGGGCAGGTCCGCGAGCGGCACCCGCACCTCGACCACCGGGGCCACGCGCCGCGCCATGAAGAATCCCACGGCGGTGATGAGAGGTGTGGCGGCCATGACGGCGAGGGCCGAGATTCGCGCCCACGCGTCGAGCCGCGGTTGCGCGAGCGCCATCGCGACAAGCGCGAGGCCGGCATCGCGCGCGAGGGTGAGGACGAGGAGCCATGAGAAGAAGCCCATCGCGAGCCACGGCACGATCGCCGCCCAAACGCTCTTCGCCTTGCGCGCGCGAAAGCCCTTGGGCAGGAGCGCAAGGAGCCCCGCAAGCGCGGCGGCCCCCACGGCCTCGCCCGCGATGCCGAAGGGGGCGAGGAGCCTCAGGCCGATGTAGGCATGCAGCAGCGCCAGCATGAGGAAGATGGGATTCAACGTGCGAGGTCTCATCCGGGGGAAATGGGGGCGCAATCCCTGCATTTCCAGAACCGCGCCGCCCGCTAGGCGGACGGCGGGATTCTCACCGCCGCGCGGCCTTGGCGCCGTCGCGGCGCGCGACCGCCTCCGACGTCGGATTGCCGAATACGAGCAGGCGCAGGTCGCGCGCGAACTCGTAGGGCCAGCCGCCACCGGGCCCGCAGTTGTACTGGCGCTGGAAGCCCACCGTGAGGCGCTTCACGCTGATGAGCTTGTGGATCCGCTGCACCCCGCCGGGGAGGCGGTTCACGCTGCAACGCTCTTCGAGCGCGAACTCCGCGGGCTCGAAGCCGTTGCCGGAGATCGCCTCGATCGCCATCGCGTGCTCGGCGCCTTCGAGCGGAGCGAACGCCTCGCGCCTCGAGCTCACAGGCGGCCTACGCCCGGCGCGCCGGAGGGCGACGTGATGCCCTTGGCCGGAATGCGCGGCGGCTCGAAGGACTCCCAGCGCGTCTTGAAGCCGAGCAGCATGCGCGAAGTGCGCGCGGGCACGAGCTCACGCGCGCGCGGCGGATCGCAGGGATTTCCCTCGTGAAGCTCGATCACCTTGGCGAAGATGCCCACGGCGTGTGGCGAGAAATAGAAGACGTCGGCGGCTTCTTCGCGGCGACGGATCACCATGGCTCCGAGGTTCTCCAGGTTCCATGTCGACGGATCGTTCGCAAGCTCGAGGAGCTGCGAAGCGACGGCATCGCCAGATTTCGAGGTGAATGCGCTCCAGCCCATTGGTCCCCAATCCAAAACCCGATGCCGATTGGTAGCACCATCGAGAGCGGGAGGCAACTTTGTACGATACCGAACACGCGTTCGCGTCATTTGACGGGGTTGCCGATTTCGCCTAGTTTTTTTCGTTACGCGAAACGAAACAACGACCTCCACAAAACGCGCCACCCTTGTGCACGCCATGAGCCCTCCCCCTTTCAGGGATACCCGCGAGATCGCCGTCGAGGACCTGAGCGAGATCGACTACTGGGTGAAGTATCTCGGCACGACCCGCGACGAGCTCCTCGCCGCGATTTCCGCGGTGGGCCCCTCCGCGCGCGAAGTGAAGGCCTTCCTCGACGAGAAGGCCAGCCGCGCGGGATAGCGCCCGTTTTGCGATACTGCGATGCATGAAGGCATGCATCTACGGGGCGGGCGCCATCGGCGGGCTCATCGCGGCGCGGCTCGCGGCGCGCGGTGAATGCGAGGTGAGCGTCCTCGCGCGCGGCGACTCCCTGAAGGCCATCCGCGAGCGCGGCCTGGGCGTGCGCCGCGACGGCGACATGATCGCTTGCAAGGTGCGCGCCTCGGACGACCCCGCGGAGCTCGGAGCGCAGGACCTGGTGATCCTAGCGGTGAAAGGGACCGACATGGCCGCGGTCGCCGAGCGCATTCCCGCGTTGCTGGGGCCGGACACGGCCGTGACCGCCGCGATGAACGGGCTTCCGTGGTGGTTCTTCGACGGTCTCGGGGGCCCTTGCGAAGGCGCCCGCATCGAGACCATCGACCCCGCGGGCGCCGTGAGCCGCGCGATCGCGCCCGCGCGCGCCCTGGGATGCGTCGTGCACATCAGCGCCTCGCGTGCCGCGGCCGGGATCGTCGAGCATCGCAACGGCAACGGCCTCATCGTGGGCGAGCCCGACGGGCGCTCCACGCCACGGCTCGAGCGTTTCGCCGCGCTCCTTTCCAGCGCGGGCTTCGACGTCACGCGCTCCAGCCGCATCCGCTACGACATCTGGTACAAGCTCTGGGGCAACCTCACGATGAATCCGGTCTCGGCGATCACCGGCGCCACCGCCGACCGCGTGCTCGACGATCCGCTGGTGCGCGACTTCTGCCGCGCGGCCATGGCCGAGGCTTCGGCGATTGGGGAAGCGATCGGCTGCAGGATCGACGAGACTCCCGCGGCGCGCCACGCGGTGACGCGCAAGCTCGGCGCCTTCAAGACCTCCATGCTGCAGGACGCCGAGGCGGGCAGGCCGCTCGAGATCGACGCGATCGTGGGATCGGTGCGCGAGATCGGCGTGCGCGTCGGCATCGCCACGCCCAACATCGACGCGCTGCTGGGCCTCACGCGGCTGTTCGCCGAGACGCGCGGCCTCTACCGACCCCGGGCCGATCATTCCCGGAACACGTCGGTGCGTGAGCCGCCCTAAAGCGATGCAGGGCCGACCTTCGCGGGAGCTCGCCCATCTCTCCACCGCCGGAGAGGAAGGCGGGGGATCGCAGCGGGTGCGGCGTCATGGAGTTTTCACAGTGCCCCGAGGATGCGCGCGAGCTGCGCCGTGTCGATGGGCTTCGTGAGGTGGTGATCGAAGCCCGCGACCGCGGCCTGCGCCTTGGCCTCTTCCTGCCCCCAACCCGTCACCGCGATGAGGACGACGTCCTTGCCGTGCGGCGACTGCCTTATCCTGCGCGCCACCTCGTATCCGTTCATCCCCGGCATTCCGATGTCGATGAGGGCGATGTCCGGGCGGACCTTGTCGACCAGGTCGAGCGCTTCCATCCCATCGGCCGCTACGTGGGGCTCGTGCCCCCATAGCTCCACCAGGGTCGCGCAGGTCTCGCAAATGTCCCGGTTGTCGTCGGCAATGAGAATGCGCAGCGCGCTGGGCGCTGCGGGCTCGGGCGCCGACTGCCGGGCGTCGCGTGGCTCGACCGCTTTCACGCCCGGGAGCCGCACCAGGAACTCGCTTCCTCGGCCGTGTCCGTCGCTGCGTACCTCGACGGTTCCGCCGTGAAGCTCGACGAAGCCCTTCACCAGCGCGAGCCCGATTCCCAACCCGCCCTCCGAGCGGTTCAGCACGCCGTCGGCTTGGGAGAAGAGCGTGAAAAGGCGCGGGCGCATCTCCGGCGCGATTCCCATCCCCGTGTCCTTCACCGAGATCACGAGCCCGTCGCCCTCGCGGCGGGCCGCCAATTCGATCCGGCCGCCCGCGTCGGTGTACTTGGCGGCGTTGGTCAGCAGATTGGTGACGATCTGCGTGATGCGCACCGGGTCCGCGTACACCATGAGCTCGCCGCCCAACTCGGTCGACAGCGAGTGCCCCCGCGCGTCGACGAGCGGCCTTGCCGCCTCCACGGCCGCCGAGAGCACGCTCTCCACGCTGATCCACTCGCGCTTCATCTCGACCGTGCCGCGCGCGATGCGCGAGATGTCGAGGAGGTCGTCCAGCAGGCGCCCCATATGGCTCACCTGGCGCTCGATCACCGTTTCCGCGCGGCGCCGCTGCTCCCGCGTGCTCGAGGGCTCGCGCGCAATCGACACCGCATAGCGTATCGGCGCCAGCGGGTTGCGCAGCTCATGGGCGAGGATCGCGAGGAACTCGTCCTTGCGGCGGTCCGCGTCGCGCAGCAACGCCTCGGCCTGCGCGCGCTCGACCAGGTCCGCGGCCTCGCGCGAGAGCAGGTCGAGCAAGCGAAGCTCGCGCTCGGGCCGGCCGTGGGGCGTGCCGCTGTGCGTGGTGAACATCCCGATGATCCGCCCGTCGCGGCTCACGAGCGGAGTGGACTGCACCGCTTGGATGCCTTCGGCCAGCATCAGCTCGCGCAACGGCGCGTCGACTCCGGGATCGCCGGCGATATCGTCGATCACGAGGCGTTGGCCCTGGCGCCAGGCCCTGGCGCTCGGCAACGGGTCATCGCGGTGGACCTGCGCGATCCGCTGGACGAACGCCGGCTGGAAGCCACGCTGCGCCGCGAGCCTCAATATGCCGCGCTCCGCATCCACGAGCTGGATGGCGCCGCGGTCGCGCCCGGTGATGGCGAGCGCGACGTCGAGGATTTCCTCGAGCAGGCTTTCGATGCGATCGTCATGGCGGATCACGCGCGCGGAGATCTTCTGCAGGCGCCGCATGGCGTCGAGCTCTTCCGATAGGCGGTCGCGCAACGCCTGCAGCTCGCGGTGGGTCGTCTGCTTCTCGGTGATGTCCATCACGATCCCCGTCACGCGAACCGCGCGGCCTGCCGCGTCCACGACGGGACGGCCGATCGACTGGATCCAGCGCAGCCCCTTCGTCGGGTGCGTGATGCGGTGCTCGGTGCGGAATTCCCCGCCGTGCTCGAGCGCGTCCTTCATCGCGAGCTGCACCGCATCGCGGTCCTGCGGGAGCACCACCGACATTCCCGCCGTGAAGGTCGGGGCGCCATCCTCGGGCAGGCCGTAGATCTCGCGATATTCCGGCGACCAGTAGACCACGTCGTCCTCGAGCGTCCATTCCCACACGCCGATGCAGGCCGCGCGCACCGAGACGCGGAGCCGCTCCTCCGAGGCCCGCAGCGCCCGCTCGGCGCGGGCGTTGCGCTCCATGAGCTGCGCGTTGGCGACAACCGGCGAGGCAAGGCCGGCCACGTCGAGCGCAAGCGCGAGGTGCTCCTTGTCGTGGCGCCGCCCGGAGCGGCCCATGAAGAGCGTGAGGGCGCCGATCAGCTCGCCGCGATGGCGCATCGGCACGGTGATCATCGACCTGAAGGCGAGGCGCCGCAGGATCTCCAGGTGCGCCGCGCTCGTCGCGACTTTCCGGTACCACTCGTCGTTCGTGTCCGGGTGGAGCGCGGGCTGGCCCGTGGACAGCGCGCAGAGATTGAGGTCGCCGCGCTCCTGGCGCATCCAGCGCGTGGGCCTCAAGATCGACTCGACCGCCTCGTCTTCGTAGGCCTGGGCGACGCGGACCACCTGATCGGCGTCGCGCGAGTCGAAGAAGCCGCAGTCGCCCAGCTCGGGCAAGCACGCGGCGAGCGTCTTCTCCAGGGTCGCGACGTGGCTCGTCGATTCGGAAAGCAGCTGCGCCGCGCGAGTGAACACGCGGCGCCAATCGTGAGCCTGGATGACGGAGGCCATAGGCCATTCTCCTTCCCGCTCCCGCGCTGCGCTGTCGGAAATCTCCTACAGCCCTTTGGCCGTGCGCCTGCGCCTGCGCCTGAGCAAGAGGTACGCGGCCGGCACTACCAGCATCGAAAGGAGCGGTGCCGTGACCATGCCGCCCACCATGGGCGCCGCGATGCGCTGCATCACCTCGGAGCCCGCTCCCGAGCCGAACATGATCGGCAGGAGCCCCGCGACGATCACCGCGACCGTCATCGCCTTCGGGCGCATGCGCGGCACAGCGCGCTCGCGGCGCTCGGCCTCGAGCCGAGTAGAGCCGCATTCCAAGTTTGGAGCCAAATTCCCACCGAGGGTATAGTTCGATGATGATCCGCCGCTGGCGTCGACTTTCCGCGACTTTTGTCGCCATATTTGTGCTGCTGGTGTCTCAACTGGCCGTGTCGGCGCATGTTTGCGGAATGGCGAGCTCAGTGAGCGCGACGGTGTCGGCCGATATGCCTGCGCCCTGCCCTGACGGTCAAAGCTCACCGAAAATTTGTCTACCGCACTGCCAATTCGGTCAATTGGCCTTTGATCACGGAAAGCCTCTGCCGGCGCTCGACCTCACCCTGGGTCCCGCGTTGCGTATCGATCGACCGTATCTCGTCCCTCAGGTCATGCGGCGCTCTGTTTGTGAGCTTCCGCCGCCCCCGGAACCGCCCCCCACGATCCGCTTTTCGGTCCTTCGCATTTGATCCGGCGGTAGCCGGCGGACTGGGTTGTGCGCGCTTCTTTGCGTGTCCGGTCCTTGCTCCGTCCCGCCGAACCAACCTTCCCACGATGCGATTGAGGGTTACGCCCGCAAGGGCCGTGACTCACGAGGACCGACATGAAAAATCTGATCTTGACCCTCGTCAGCGCGAGAGTTTGCGCTATCTGCGCTCCAAGCTTCGGCGGCGACTGGCTATATCGAATGGAACAAATTCGCGGGTTCCAAAAAAAAGCTGCCGGGAAGCGGGGACAGAGTGACCGCGGTCGACGTTCGCCCTTTCCGTGAATCGACTCTTCGAGCTTTCCCGTGCGGATCTGATGATTTCACCGCGATCAACGGTATTCGCCCTCTGTTTCAGCCGGTCCAGCCCGCCATCTCAATCAGTGATCATTCGATGCAACGAAAGCAAACATGAAAATTGCAATCCTCGGCCTCGCCGCCGCGCTTCCATGGCTTTCCTGCCCCGCCTTCGCAGAAGGACCGATGAGCCTCGCGGAGGCGCAGCGCCGAGCCGTCGAGGCCGCTCCCCTGGTGGCCGGCCAAAGCGCCGCGGTCCGAGCTTCGAGACAGATGGCGGTCGCTGCGGGGCGCCGGCCCGACCCGGTGTTGAAGCTCGGTGTCGACAATTTGCCGATCAACGGACCGGACCGGTTCACCATCGGCAACGATTTCATGACGATGCGCCACATCGGCCTCATGCAGGAGGCCACGAGCCGGGACAAACTGGCCCTGCGCTCCGAGCGTTACGAACGGGAAGCTGAGAAGAACGCGGCCGAGATGAACGCGGCGATCGCGACCGTGGAGCGCGAGACTGCCATTGCATGGTTTGAACGGTATTACGCCGAAGCCATGGCCGACGCCATCGTGGATCAGCGTCACCAGTCGCTACTCGAAGTCGACGCGGCCGAAGCGTATTATCGCGCTGGCCGGGCGGGACAAGCGGACGTATTCGCGGCACGCGCCGCGGTCGTCGCTTTGGAAGATCGCATGAGCGAGGCGCAAAGGCGTATCGCAACCTCACGAACCGCGCTGGCGCGCTGGATCGGGCCGGCCGCCAACGATCCGCTGGCGGGCGCCCCTTCATTCGACCGAATTCCGGACGAGCTCGCTCAGGATCATGTTTCGCTCGAGCACCATCCTGAAATCCAGGTGTCTGCGAAGGCGGAACAGATCGCGTCAGTCGAAGCGCGGCTTGCGCAAGCGGACCGGCAACCCGACTGGACTTGGGAGCTCGCCTATAGCCGCAGGGGCTCGCCATTCTCGGACATGGTATCGATCGGCGTCTCCGTGCCGCTTCCCTGGGATCGCGCCAACAAGCAGGACCGAGAGGTCGCCGCCAAGCTCGCGCTCACCGAACAGGTGGCAGCGCAGCGCGAAGAGATTCTCAGGATGCATACCGCTGAGGTGAAGACCCTGGTGACGGAATGGCAAAACGGTCTGGAACGGCGCCGGCGGCTTCAGACGGAGCTTTTCCCTTTGACACAACAGCGAACGCAGGCGGCCGTAGGCGCTTATCGGGGCGGCAAGGGCACGCTCACGGATGTGCTTCTGGCGCGGCGCGGCGAGCTCGACGTGCGGCTCCAGGCGCTGCAGCTCGATCTCGATACGGCGCGCGTGTGGGCGAAGCTGAATTTCCTCTATCCCGTGGATCTCGTGACGAAAGAGACGAAATGAAACGCAACACAATCCTGGCCGCTTTGGCGATCCTCGTATTGCTGGCGGCCGCAGGCTATGGCGCCTATTGGCTCGGAATGAGCCGCGGCATGCAGATGGGATCACCCGCCCCCTCCGGCGCCGCGCAGGCGGCGGGTGGCAACAACGAGGGCAGGAAGGTGCTCTACTGGCACGACCCGATGGTGCCTGGACAAAAGTTCGACAAGCCCGGCAAGTCGCCTTTCATGGATATGCAGCTGGTCCCTGTCTACGCCGACGGCGAGGGTGACGACGGCAAAGTGACCATCAGCCCGCGCGTGCAGCAGAACCTGGGCGTGCGCACAGCTGAAGTCGCCTTGGGAAGTCTCGCGGCGGTTGTTGAGGCGGTAGGCAGCGTTGCCTATAACGAACGCGATGTGGCGGTAGTCCAGGCGCGCGCCAACGGATTTGTCGAGAAGCTCTACGTGCGCGCGCCGCTTGATCCCGTTCGCAAAGGACAACCGCTCGCCGAGCTCTACGTTCCCGATTGGGTGGCGGCACAGGAGGAATACCTCGCGGTCAAGCGAATGGGGGACACCGGGCTGCAGGGGTTACGCGATGGCGCGGCCCAGCGCATGCGCCTCGCCGGCATGAGCGAAGAGCAGATTCGCCTGGTCGAATCGACCGGGAAAGTGCATCCGCGGTTGACTCTGGTCGCGCCAATCGGCGGCGTGGTCTCGGAGCTCACGGCGCGCGAAGGGATGACGGTGATGTCGGGCGCGCCGCTCTTCCGCATCAACGGGCTCGGCACCATTTGGGTCAATGCCGAAGTGCCGGAAAACCTGGCGGCGCAGGTGCGCCCGGGTAGCCCGGTCCAGGCGCGCTCGCCCGCGCTACCGGGCTCGGTGTTCAAGGGCAAAGTGAGCGCGATCCTGCCCGAGGTGAACGCGGCGACGCGTACGTTGAAGATGCGCATCGAGCTTGCCAACCCGGGCGGCCGGCTCGTTCCTGGAATGTTCACGACCGTCAATCTCACGCCGGCGGCTCGCAAAGACATGTTGCTCGTCCCCACCGAGGCGGTGATCCAGACGGGGCAGCGCAGCGTGGTTGTCGTGGCCGAGGCGGCGCAAGGCGGCAGGCAGCAATTTCTGCCGGTCGACGTCGAACTCGGCACCGAGGCGAACGGCATGACGGAAATCCGCAAGGGTCTTGAGCGCGGGCAGAAAGTCGTGGTCTCCGGACAATTCCTGATCGACTCCGAATCGAGCCTCAGGGCGACGACGGCGCGCATGTCCGACTCATCCGGCGTGGCCGAGAAGACTCACGTCGGCGAAGGCAGAGTGGAGAAGGTCGACAAGGACAGCATCACGATTTCGCACGGCCCGATCGCGACGCTGCAGTGGGGACCCATGACCATGGGGTTCAAGCTGCCGAAAGACGGGCTGCCGAGCGGGATCAGTGAAGGCGGCACGGTCAGCTTCGAATTCAAGCCGAGCAGCAACGGGGAGTTCGAGATCACGGCCATCAAGCCGATGCCCGCGCGAATGGATACGAAAGGCGGAACGAACAAATGATCGCCGCTCTCATTCGCTGGTCGATCGCGAACCGCTTTCTCGTCCTGCTGGCGACGTCGATGGTGTCGGCATGGGGCGTGTGGTCGCTCCACCGAACACCGCTCGATGCGATTCCCGACTTGTCCGACGTCCAAGTCATCATCCGCACGATGTATCCCGGCCAGGCGCCGCAGATCGTCGAGAACCAGGTGACGTATCCGCTGGCCACGACGATGCTCTCGGTGCCGGGCGCCAAGACCGTGCGCGGCTACTCGATGTTCGGCGATTCGTTCGTGTACATCCTTTTCGAGGATGGCACCGATCCCTATTGGGCGCGTTCACGCGTGCTCGAATACATGAATCAGGTGCAGTCGCGGTTGCCGCCGCAAGCGAAGACGTCTCTCGGACCCGATGCGACCGGCGTGGGCTGGGTGTACGAATACGCGCTCGTCGACCGCACGGGAAAATCCGATCTGTCGCAGCTGCGCGCTCTTCAAGACTGGTTTCTCAAGTACGAGCTGAAAACCGTGCCCAACGTGTCGGAAGTCGCCAGCGTGGGCGGAATGGTGCGGCAATACCAGATCGTGCTCGATCCCGACAAGCTGCGCGCCTACAACATCACCCACGGCAAAGTCGTGGAGGCGGTTCAACGGGCGAATCAGGAGACCGGCGGCTCGGTGCTCGAGCTGGGAGAGGCGGAGTACATGGTGCGCGCCTCCGGATACCTGCAATCGCTCGACGATTTTCGCAAGATTCCCTTGGTGACGACCGCATCCGGAGTTTCGGTGCGCTTGGGTGACGTTGCGCGCATCCAGGTGGGACCGGAAATGCGCCGCGGCATCGCGGAGCTCAATGGCGAGGGAGAGGTCGCCGGCGGCGTGATCGTGATGCGCTCGGGCAAGAATGCGCTGGAGACCATCGAGGCGGTCAAGGCGAAACTGGAAAAATTGAAGTCGAGCCTGCCGCCCGGCGTGGAGATCGTTCCCACGTATGACCGCTCCAGCCTCATCAAGCGCGCCGTCGCGAACCTCGAGCACAAGCTCATCGAAGAGTTCATCGTCGTGGCCGTCGTCTGCCTGGTGTTCCTGTTTCACCTGCGCTCCGCGCTGGTCGCGATCGTGTCGTTGCCTCTGGGCATCCTCATGGCATTCATCGTCATGTACTACCAGGGCGTGAACGCGAACATCATGTCGCTCGGCGGCATCGCCATCGCGGTCGGGGCGATGGTGGACGCCGCGGTGGTCATGATAGAGAACGCGCACAAGCACATCGAGGCGTGGAACCACGCTCACCCGGGAGAAAAGCTTGGGGGCGACGAGCAATGGCGAGTGATCGGCGATGCGGCGGCGCAAGTGGGGCCGGCACTCTTCTTCTCTCTACTGATCATCACGCTCTCCTTCATTCCGGTCTTCACGCTGGAAGCGCAGGAAGGGCGCTTGTTTTCGCCGCTCGCCTTCACGAAGACCTACGCAATGGCCGCGGCCGCCGGGCTCGCGGTTACGCTCATTCCGGTGCTGATGGGCTATCTCATCCGCGGCAGGATTCCCGACGAGAAGAGGAATCCGCTCAATCGCGGGCTGATCGCGCTCTATCAGCCGCTGCTCGACAAGGTCCTGACGTTTCCAAAATTCACTCTGGCTATCGCACTGCTGATCCTGCTCGCGACCCTTTATCCGGCGACGCACATCGGCGGCGAATTCATGCCGCCGCTCGATGAAGGCGATCTGCTCTACATGCCGTCGGCTCTGCCCGGCCTTTCCGCCGGCAAGGCCTCCGAGCTGCTGCAGCAGACCGACCGCCTGATCAAGACGGTGCCCGAGGTTGCAACCGTGTTCGGCAAGGCGGGGCGCGCGGAAACCGCGACAGATCCCGCGCCGCTGGAAATGTTCGAAACCACGATCCAGTTCAAGCCGCAGGAGCAATGGCGCGCCGGCATGACTCCCGACAAGCTGGTCGAGGAGCTCGACCGAATCGTCAAGGTTCCGGGGCTTTCCAATATCTGGGTGCCGCCCATCCGCAACCGCATCGATATGCTCGCCACCGGCATCAAGAGTCCTGTCGGCGTCAAGGTCGCGGGAGTGAACCTGCAGGAAGTCGACCGTATCACGGCGGAAGTCCAGCGCGTGGTCAAGGACATACCCGGGGTCAGCTCCGCATTCGCCGAACGCCTGTCCGGCGGGCGCTACATCGACGTGAAGATCGATCGCGATGCCGCGGCACGTTATGGACTCAATATCAGCGATGTGCAGAGCGTCGTCTCAGCCGCCATCGGGGGCGACAATATCGGCGAGACCGTCGAGGGCCTGCAGCGCTTCCCCATCAACTTGCGCTACCCGCGGGAAGTGCGCGACTCGGTCGAAAAGATTCGCGACCTCTCGGTGCTCACCGAGCGTGGCGCGCAGATCCGCCTTGGGGACGTAGCGGCCATCCGCATTGCCGACGGACCGCCGATGCTCAAGAGCGAGAACGCCCGCCTCTCGGGCTGGGTGTACGTGGACCTGCAGGGGCGCGATCTGAGCTCGGCCGTGCGCGACATGCAACAGGCGGTCGCGAAGGACGTCAAACTGCCCGCCGGATACTCGATCTCCTGGTCGGGCCAGTTCGAATATTTCGAGCGCGCCAAGGAGAAGCTGAAAGTCGTCGTCCCGTTCACGCTTGTCATCATCTTCGTTCTCCTCTTTCTCACCTTTCGCCGCTTCGACGAGGCGCTGCTCATCATGGCCACACTGCCCTTCGCGCTGTCGGGCGGATTCTGGCTGATCTATCTGCTGAGCTACAACATGTCGATCGCCTCCGCAGTGGGCTTCATCGCGCTGGGGGGCGTCGCGGCCGAGATCGGCGTCGTGATGCTGGTCTACATCAACCAGGCGGTCGCCGCCCACGAGGCGCAAGGAAGGATCGAAAGCGAACGCGAGCTCGCCCGAGCGATCATCGAGGGGGCGGCCCTGAGGGTGCGTCCGATCGCCATGACGGTCGCCGTGATCATCGCAGGTCTGCTGCCCATCATGTGGGGCTCGGGCACCGGCTCGGAGCTCATGCGGCGCATCGCCGCGCCGATGGTCGGCGGCATGGTGACCGCACCGCTGCTCTCGATGTTCGTGGTGCCCGCAGCTTACTTTCTCATGCGCCGTCGACGGCTCGCCAAGCAAGCCCGCTTGCCCCAGGAGCCGTCGACGCCGCTGGCTGGAGCGGAGGGAGTCTAGCGCGTACCCAAGTGTCGTATTTGCTGCCGTTGTGACATCCGTGACCCGGCAAGCGGATCGTCATCACTTTGAGGCTTCAACGCATAAGGAGGAACGATGAGCACAAACATTCGAATCGCGGCTTGCGTAGCGCTCGCGGCCGCGCCTGTCCAAGCTCAATCCGCATCGGCGCAAGGAGATGCCGAGCACGGCGCCCGCGTCTTCCAGGCGTGCGCGGCGTGCCACTCGACGAAGCCGGGCGAGCACCTCACCGGCCCGAGTCTCGCCGGAGTTTGGGGGCACAAGGCGGGCACCGCCCAGGGCTTCCAGCGCTATACCGAGGCCCTGAAACGCTCGGGCGTCACATGGAGCGCATCGTCGCTCGACAAGTGGCTCACCAATCCCGATGCCTTCATTCATGGCACGAGCATGATGTTTCCCGGCCTGCCCCGCGCTCGTGACCGTGAAGACGTGACCGCATACCTGCACGCTGTATCCGAGGGCGGGGCGCCGGCCAGCCCAAATGGGGGTGGCGGAATGATGGGTGGCGGTATGGGCGGCATGATGAGCGGGGGCATGATGGGTGGCGGCCGCAAGGCGAATCTGCGGGCCGCGCCGCGGGAGGGGCGTGTCACATCGCTCACCCACTGCGGCGACACCTACACGGTCACTACGGCGGATGGCAAGGCCGAGAAGGTCTGGGAGTTCAACCTGCGCCTGAAGACCGATTCCAGCGAGCAGGGACCGCTCGAAGGAAAGCCGGCGATCATTGGCGCGGGCATGCAGGGCGACCGAGCCTCTGTTGTCTTCTCGAAACCCGCGGAGATCAGCGCGTTCATCGGCGCTGATTGCCGGGACTCGAAGAAGTGACCGGCCTTGCACGAAGGCCTTCGGCTGCGCCAATAAAATGAGCGCTCCGCCGAGCGTCGTCCTCGAAAGCGCGCTCACTTGTCCGCAGTGCGGTGCAGGGTTCCTGTTGTTACTGAGTTTGGGAGTATTCCAGAGTGGTACTCGCGGTGAGCGGCGGGCCATTCATCACTGCATCCTTCTCACTTGTACGAGACTCCTACCGGGCCGAGGATCTTGCGGATCGCGGGAAGAGACGCGATGGCGGCCTGCTCGCCCGTTTTCATGAGAGCCCGTATTGTCGAAGGCGACATGTCGTTGTGCTGCGGAAGCTTCGGCTCGATCAGGACGTCCGCGGTCCGCCCTTCCTCAAGCGCGATCCTGCGCGTGAGAATCGAGAAGCCTTGGTAGAGCGCGTCGATCGCGTTGGACAGGTCTGCTTGCTCCGGGGGAAAGCTCACGTCGACCGCGATCACACGGCGAGCGCCGAGGTCACGGGCGGCCTGTACCGGAACGGGGGACACGAGGATGCCGTCGACCAACAGCCGCGCGCCGATTCTGACCGGCTCCAGCAGGCCCGGCGCGCTGCTCGAGGCCTGAACCGCCCTGCCGACCTCGCCGCGGTCGAGCAGCACCAGCTCGCCGGTTCGCAGATCGGTCGCCACCGCCGCAAAGCGCGCGGGCAAGGACTCGATCGCGCGTCGGCCGATATGCTCCCGGACGAGGCGTGCGATCGCCTCGCCTCCGAAAACGCCGAGCCGTGGGACAATCCAGTCGCGCAGGAGATTCATGCTGAGTCCCTCACCATAGCGCTCGATTTGATCCACGCGAACACCGGCGGCGTACAGCGCGCCGACGAGCGCCCCGACGCTCGAGCCGACGATAAGGCTGGGCTTGAAGCCCTCTTTCTCGAGCACTCGCAAAACACCGATGTGCGCGTAGCCGCGGCAACCACCGCCGCCTAGCACGAGCGCTACGTCGGCATTGGCGCGGCCGGCCCCGTGGGAGGTGCCTACGGTCAGACAGGCCGCCGCGCCCAACGCGAACTCGCGCCGATTCATGATCCGCTGACCGAAGTCAACGGCGACTCGCTTGATCGACGTGATGACGTAATCGGATCCATGCCTGCTTCGCGGGCTTCGCCCTGCGCCTTCTGCCCTGCTCATCATTTCCTGGCACACGCTCGCATCCATGGCCTTGGCATTGGATCCGTAGCCGAGGCCGCGGTCGGCGCGCAACCGGGGAAATGTCGTGCCCCAAACTGTAGCGCGTATCGGACGCGTATTGCGCTCGGCCGCGGAGCTTGACATTCCAGTGGATGGAATCTTTATCATGATGCAGGCGCAACCGAGCGCCAAGGAAACCCATGAGCATCGACAACATGAACATCGGCACCGTGGCCGACAGGTCCGGCGTTCCGCCAAAGAGCATTCGCTATTACGAAAGCATCGGCCTGATCCAACCCGCGGAGCGTCGAGCCAACGGATACCGCAGCTATTCACCCCTCGACATGCAAACGCTTTCCTTCATCAAGCGAGCGCGCGGCCTCGGCTTTTCCGTCGAGGAAGTGCGCGATCTTCTCGACCTCTGGCGCAACAAGAGGCGCAAGAGCGCTGCAGTGAAGAAACTCGTCGCGCAGCACGTCGAGGAGCTCGATCGGAAGATCGAGGAGTTGCGCGCGATGCGCAAGGCGCTGGCCGATCTTGTCCGACTTTGCCGCGGCGATACGCGGCCCGATTGCCCTATCCTGCGAGGACTCGAAGACCGAGGGGCCGATGACATTCGCTTGCTCGGCACGCCAGGCCACGACTAACGTAGGCTCCGTTACGGACCAAACCGATGGGGGAAGCCATGGACATCAAGCACATCATCGCGATGTTCCCGCGCGAGCGTCTGGAGAGTGTCGAGGAGAAGCTGCGCGAGATACACATCGAACGCGTCGATGTCTCCAGGGTCCGCGGATACGGCGAGTATCCCAACTGCTACACGCGCGACTGGATGGTCGACGAAGTGAGGCTGGACATCTTTACGAGGGCGGACGAAATCGACGTTGTCGTTGCAGCGATCATGGACGGTGCGCACACGGATGCGCCGGGGGCCGGGATCGTCGCCGTCGTTCCCGTGGAGAAGTTCTTCTTGATCCGCACCCGAGCGGAGGCTACCCCCGAGGAATTTTGGCCAAAAGGACACCGGGGACCGTCATGAACGACGAAGCGACGATCGACTGCAGTACGCCCGGGGCGACAAGGTGCCGGTCGACGGTGAGCTCATCGAAGACTGGAGCTGGATCGAGGAGTCGATGGTGTCCGGCCGGCTCCGGCTTCGAAAGCCAGCGGGTGGAATGCGCTCGCGCGCCCATCGCAGCCCGCTACTTCGTGTCATCCCCGATCTGAGCTGCGTATCTGCCGAGTATTTCTCCCATCTTCTGCGTCATCTCGGCCTGCATCTGGAGCTGAAGCTTCGCGTTGCCCTCGGTCATGATTCAAGCGCTCCATGAGTGGCAAAGGAATCAGTGTGCACCTTCCCACGATGGGAAGGTCAAGGCGTCTCAAATTCTCGGCGGCCGAAGTCCCTGTGCAAGCCCGGGAGAGCCGAAGCGTCTTCGGCATCGACTTCGCGATTTGCGCGCGCTCCGTTGTCTTGAGCTACGCGAGCGGGTGTCCGCGCCGCGTACTCCCGTTATACTTTCTCGACCATGGCTCATGATCCATCCCGATCGCACCACGACATGGGCGGCCAGCCTGCCGGAACGGTCGTGCCGGCCGAACATGACTACGCGATGTGGGAAAAGCGCGTCGATGCGCTCATGGTGCTGCTGTCCAGCAAGGACTGCCAGCAGATGACGGTGGACGAGCTGCGCCGAAACATCGAGAGCCTCGGCGCTGCGGCCTACGACAACCTGACCTATTACGAGCGGTGGGTCCACGCCATCACGCAGACCCTGCTTCAGCGCGGCGTGGTCACGACCGAGGAGCTGGGCCGAAGGATGGCCGATGTGGAGCAGCGCGCCGCGAGGGGTGATTTGTGATCGAACCCTCCTTGCACGCTCGCTTCGAAACCGGCGACCCGGTACGCGTCCGCTTCGCCCACCCTCCCGGGCATGTTCGCACGCCTTACTACATCCGCGGCCGCCAGGGCGTGATCGAACGGCTATGCGGCTTCTATCCCAATCCGGAGGAGCTGGCCTACGGGCGGCCCGGCCGGCCCGCGCAGCCCCTGTACCGCGTGCGCTTTCTTCAACGTGATGTCTGGCCCGGATACAGCGGCGCCGCCGCCGACACCCTCGATGTCGAGATCTACCAGCATTGGCTCGAAGCCGCCTAGGTGATGACGATGACGCATTTCCACGATCACGACGATCACCCGCCTCATCCGATGCGACCGGACCAGGATGACAAGCTCACTTATTACCAGGTAATGGAGATAGCTGTCCGGGAGTTGCTGATCGACAAGGGCATCCTCACGCCGGACCAGATTCGCCGCCAGGTCGAGAACATGGATAGCCGAACGCCCGCGCGGGGCGCCGCAGTGGTGGCCCGGGCGTGGATCGATCCATCGTTCAGGACGCGCCTACTGGCGGATGGCAACGCGGCAATCGAAGAGATCGGGCTGGACCGCGGTCCGTACAAGCTCGTCGTGGTAGAGAACACTCCGGATGTCCACAATGTCATCGTCTGCACCCTGTGCTCATGCTATCCGCGCTGGTTGTTGGGGCTGCCACCCGACTGGTACAAGAGCGCGAATTACCGCAGCCGGATGGTCCGCGAGCCGCGCGCAGTCTTGCGCGAGTTCGGCCTCGAACTGTCCGACAGTGTCACGGTGCGGGTGCACGACTCCACCGCGGACATGCGCTATCTGGTCTTGCCGTTGCGCCCTTCGGGCACCGAGGCGTGGAGCGAGGCACAGCTTGCCGCGGACGTGGGCCGTGACATGATGGTCGGGGTGGCTGTTTCGTCCACGCGCTGATCGGGTGGCGGAAGGTGTGAGATTCGAACTCACGAGGGACTCGCATCCCTGCCGGTTTTCAAGACCGGTGCCTTAAACCGCTCGGCCAACCTTCCGTTTGAAAGACATCAACCCACAATCGCTTCTGTTGCCGGTTTTGGTGCGCACGTAACCTGAAGGTTAGTGCGCCCCACGCTCGCCAAAAGCGGCGAGCGGCAAGACCGGTGCCTTAAACCGCTCGGCCAACCTTCCGTTTGAAAGACATCAACCCACAATCGCTTCTGTTGCCGGTTTTGGTGCGCACGTAACCTGAAGGTTAGTGCGCCCCACGCTCG